>NZ_JADYTY010000049.1 GCF_021531495.1 Anaerovibrio lipolyticus | reverse complement strand
GAGGAAGAAATGCTTGCAGTACTTACTGCATAAAGGTTCGCCGGGTGTTCAACTTATTATTGCAATTCGGGTATCTTTCTTTTTTTCTTCAGGACTTGCAATTAACATCCCTGAAAGGTATAATAAAAATAAGAGGAGCACCGATAGATGGTTGCCCCAAGTGTAGATTGGTTTATAGGAAAGACCGCTCAAAGTTGGTAGCTGTGGCGGTCTATTCTTATGCCTTTAATGCAACGATGCAAATAGTCACTAGAAAAACCAGTGTCAAAAAATCATACAAAGTCATAGGCAAGCCCCCTTTCAGGGGCAGGATTAACCGCCTACCGTGTAGGTACACCTCTTACAGGAAATATTTCAATCTGATAAAAATCTTGTTATCCCCTTCCGACAGGAGGGGGATTTTTGCAACAAATTTGTGAAAAAAGAGACCGCCTGCTAATTCCTTAGCCTTGCAGTCCCTGTTTAATCATATTCTCAATTTAAATAAGCCTTTAACTCTGGATAATCATAGGCCAGCTCTTTCAATACATATCTGCAAGCTACAGCCTCATCTTCAAAATGCTTTTCCTCAATAGTTTGCATCCGCTCTATGGTTCGAACCCGATAGCCTCCATCAGCCTTATCCAGAGCAGTATATACCTCCCCTACCATTGGCCTGTGCTCCATCAGACTATAAAAAGAGGTATCCACATGGTGCTTGCTTAATATTTTCCTTAGCTCCTGAACTGTCATCATATCACCTGCAAATATTCATCAAACTCAGCAAAAACCTCATTAGAGATTTTGTACTGAACACCCCCTCCTGGCTGACCAAACCAAGGAGCAATAATTGCCTTTTCTGCCGGCATATCCTTTTTAAGACGATATTTGTGATACTGGCTCACATCCGTGGTTCTAGGCAAGGACCGCTGAGCAAATGTATCCTCCTCGTTGCCGAAGTAACTGCCCTTAACACGGCCATATCTGGTAAGAATAGTACCTGCCTTTAGCACTACCGGCTCCGGTGTGCCCAACGCACCATCATTAGGTGGATAGATAGGCTCCCCATAGCGGGAATAATACCTATCCTCTCCCTGCAATCCCGGCACATACTCCAAGCCCAGCTCTTTGGCCCGCTGAGCCAGCATTTCATCTGTAGGTCCATTCTCCACAGCAGCACACTCTGCTGACTCCTCATTGGCGTGACACACTGTAGCAAATACAGCCGTAACCAACAGCATAAACGCCAACAACAGGGTAGACACTTTTTTCATAAAACCGCTCCTTTCTGACATTAACATCTTGACATTAAATCTATTTTCAAACCATGTATTTTATTTTGCCTTATTTCGCACCAAAGACATAAATATGGCTGCAATGCTGATACAGCCAAATATTCTAAAGGCTATCTGTATAGCTCCCAAAAGCTGTACATTATCCTCCCCGGTTAGGGAATGTACCTGACACAGAGCTATAATCATGGTAACTACCGCCATAGAGGTAGACTGTCCCATTAACCGCATGGTGGCCAGCAGAGAGGAAGCAGTGCCATAGTGTTTTTTCTCAACAGCTCCCATAATAGCATTATTATTAGGAGATGAGAACAAGGCAAAGCCCAGGCCTATCCACATCAGAAGCAGGCCCACAATCCAAATAGGGGTATCCCCTGTCAAAAAGGACATTCCCCAAAGGCCGGCAGCGGTCAGAGTCATACCAACAGAGGCCACCAGCCCCGGCTGAATTCTATCTGACAAGGCCCCAGCCTTGGGGGACAGAGCCGCCATAACCACGGGCTGCAGCAGAATAATCATGCCAGCCATAGAAGCCGTATAGCCTACAATTACCTGCAAATACAGGGACATCAAAAAGCTCAAGGCAAAGGTGGAACTATAGTGAAGCATAGCCGCCAGATTACTAAAGGTAAAAACCGGATTGCCATGAAACAGCCTTACATCCAGACAAGGATGCTCTGCTTTGGACTCAATCCACCAAAACAACAATAGCCCCAAGGCACCAGCTCCCAACAACAGCAAGCCCGTACTGCCCTCTGTGATCTTAGACAAGCCACATAGCCACAAAGGGGCTGCCACCAGATAGCAGATACTGCCTTTTTTATCTATGGAGGCACCCTTATCCCCATACCATTCCTGCTTAATATCCTTTAACAAATAAATGCTTATCAGCACCACCAAGCCGGTAATTAGAAAAATACTGCGCCAGCTAAGGTATTCACAAAGGAAACCGCAGATAACCGGCCCCATAGACAAACCGCTATAGGTGGAAGCAGCGGAATAGCCTATTACCCTGCCCCGCTGACTAGCTTCATGGGAAGAAACCAGTAGCGCCATACCAGGCCCAAATATGAGGGACATAACACAGCCTTGGATAAACCTCAGCACATTCAGCATAGCCACCGAGGTGGCACAGGCGCCCAGCAGAAAGGTACTGGCAAAAAGCCACAAACCTATGGTATATACCCGCCGTCTGCCATAAATATCTGCCAGCTTCCCTGTAGGCAGAATAAACATAGCCGAACCAAGTAAAAAGCCAAAGACAACCCAGCTTAGTTCCCTGGCAGAAGCCCCAAATTCCTGGCCCAAAGCCGGTATAGCTACATTGATACCAGAGCCAGCAAAAGGCCCAATAAAGGAAGTAATAACCACCGCCACAAACAATCTGCGGGCCGCCGCCCTATCCAATATCCCCTCTGTATCTATTTTCATTTTATCTTCCATAATCATCATTTCCTTTATCTGCACAAAAAAACATTCCCTGCTAATGTATTTATTGTACACTATCAGGGAATGTTTGTCATATTATTTAGTATTATTTGGACTGAGCAGTCAGTACCTCAACCGCCTTATCCAGTGCAGCCTGTACCCCCTCTGGCTTCTTACCGCCAGCCTGAGCCATATCTGGACGGCCGCCACCGCCACCGCCTACCAGCTGGGCAGCTTCCTTAATAACCTTGCCTGCATGGGCACCAGCAGCTACAGCAGCCTTGGATGCCTTTACAACCAGATTTACCTTGCCATCATTTACAGCAGCCAGAACTACCACGCCGGTATCCAGCTTGTCGCAGGACATATCTGCCATATCGCGGAGATCGTCCATGCTCTGAGCATTAACCTGAGCAGCAATTACCTGGAATGCACCGGCAGTCTTAACGCTGTCAGAGAGAGCAGCGGCATCCGCCTTAGCCTGCTCTGCATGAATTGCATTCAACTGCTGCTGCATTTCCTTGTTCTGAGCCAACACACCATCTACGTGATGGAGAAGCTCATCCTCACGGCACTTCAGCTTGTCAGCAGCTTCCTTAACTACCGCCATTTTGCCAAAGGCATAGTCCAAAGCAGCCTTGCCGGTAATAGCCTCAATACGGCGTACACCAGCAGCAACGCCAGTCTCGCTGACAATCTTGAACAGACCAATCTGGCCCACATTCTTTACGTGGGAACCACCGCACAGCTCCATAGAAAAGCCTGGTACGCTGACAACCCGAACTACATCGCCATATTTCTCACCAAAGAGAGCCATAGCACCCTTATCGGTAGCCTCATCCTTAGACATATGCTCAATAACTACATCAGTGCCCTTGAGTATCTCCTGATTTACCAGCTCCTCTACATCAGCCAGCTGCTGAGCAGATACAGGCTCAAAGTTGGTAAAGTCAAAGCGAAGACGATCTGCATTAACAGCAGAACCAGCCTGATTTACCTGATCACCTACAACTTTCTTCAAGGCAGCCTGCAGGAGATGAGTTGCAGTATGATTGCGGGCAGAAGCCAGCTTGTTAGCCTCATCTAGCTGAATCTCAATCTGCTCGCCCTTTTTCAGCTGACCTTCCTCAACATAGCACTCATGATAAATAGTGCCATCAGGCAGCTTCTTGGCATTAACAGCCTGCAAACGGCCGAACTCGCTGACGAATACACCCTTGTCGCCAACCTGTCCGCCACCCTCTGCATAGAATGGAGTATTGTCCAGAATAATGCCAGCCTCATCGCCGTCACTCAGCTCATCCACCAGCTGTCCATCCTTCCAGATAGCTACAACCTTGGCAGACTTGGCCTCTGGATCATGCTTCAAGGCAGCAGTGTCAATACCCTGCAAATCAGGAATAGCATAACGCTCATTCTCAGCACGGGCAGCACGGGCACGATCCCGCTGAGCCTGCATTTCCTTGTCAAAGCCTTCCTTATCCAGCTCCATATCCTGCTCATGGAGGATTTCCTCAGTCAGCTCCCAAGGGAAGCCAAAGGTATCATAAAGCTTGAAGCTCAGCTCGCCAGACAGAACCTTGCTGCCAGCAGCCTTGGTATCGGCAATATAGCCATCCAACAGCTCAATACCCTGCTCCAGAGTTGCAGAGAAACGATCCTCCTCCAGAGCAATAACCTTCTTGATATAATCCTTCTTCTGGCCCAAAGCACCAAAATCACTGGCATCCTTGTAGATTTCATAAACAGCATCTACAGCACCCTCCAGGAACTTGTCCTTGATGCCCAGCATACGGCCATGACGAATAGCACGACGGAGAATACGGCGCAGTACATAGCCTCTGCCCTCATTGGAAGGAAGAATGCCATCCATAATCATAATAGTCATGGAACGGGCATGGTCCGCAATAACCTTCAAGGAAACATCAGTCTCCTCGCTGGCACCATAAACCACACCAGAAACCTTGGAAGCATACTCAATAATAGGGAACAGCAAATCAGTCTCAAAGTTGTTACGTACTCCCTGAATCACAGAAGCAATACGCTCCAGTCCCATACCAGTATCAATATTCTTGTGCTCCAGATCGTTGTACTTGCCATCCTCAGTTCTATCAAACTGGGTAAATACATTGTTCCAGATTTCCAGATAACGGTCGCAGTCACAGCCTACACCGCAGGTAGGGCTGCCGCAGCCTCTTTCCTCACCCAGATCAATGAAAATCTCAGTATCAGGACCACATGGACCAGGGCCGATTTCCCAGAAGTTATCCTCCAGCTTTACCAGATGATCTGGATTGAAGCCAGGCTGTGCCTTCCAGAGAGCCTCTGCCTCAGTATCCTTTGGATATATAGAAGCCCACAGCTTATCCTTTGGCAGTTCCAGCACCTCAGTCAGGAACTCCCAGGACCAAGGAATAGCTTCCTTCTTGAAATAATCACCAAAGGAGAAATTGCCCAGCATCTCAAAATAAGTCTGATGGCGGGCAGTACGGCCTACATTCTCAATATCACCGGTACGCACACAACGCTGGCTGGTAGTAATACGACCACGAGGCGGCTTTACCTTGCCTGTAAAATATGCCTTAAATGGCGCCATGCCAGCACCAATCATTAACAAAGTAGGATCGTTCTCTGGAATCAGAGAAGCACTTGGCAATCTAAGATGGCCCTTCTTTTCAGCAAAGAACTGAAGATAAGCCTCTCTCAATTCATTACCTGACATTTTCTTCAAAACACTCTACCCCCAAATATAAGGATTTTCTAAAAATACATTTTAACCATGTTATTATAGCATAGATTACCTATGTTGCACAAAGTTTTTAATCCTGCCTTAACAAAATTTTATCCACAGAAAAGGCAGGACACCTCCCTACAGCATCCTGCCTTTATTCCTGCCTATATTATTTCCGTTCTTTTTCTTTCAATTCCCCTTGACACTCCCCATGCCTAAAGGCAGGATATTCTTGGTTCCTTGAGCACTAGTCCATTTACGATTTTCTACTGCAATCAGCTGATTTTCCCTTACAAGCTTAGTTGATTCCTTATGCAGGAAATCCTTGCGGATATTGACTATCCTTTCTTGCAATCTGGCCACTTTAATTCTAGCCCTGTTGCGATTACATAATGACAAAGCTTAGGCAAATTTAGTATAATGTTTCTTATAAGATTTTATAAATAAAAGGAGAATCCACCATGCATATTCCAGAAAATTATCTTAGTCCCAGCACCTGTGGCGTGCTGGCTGTGGCTATGGCGCCTATTTGGTATATATCCATTCAAAAGGTAAAGAAAAAAATGCCTGCAGAAAAACTGCCTCTTTTGGGCATTGCTGCAGCCTTTTCCTTTGTAGCCATGATGTTTAACATTCCTCTGCCAGGAGGCACCACCGGTCATGCCGTAGGAGGTACTCTAGCCGCAATTATGCTGGGGCCTTGGGGAGCCTGTCTAGCCATAAGCACAACTCTCTTGGTACAGGCCCTTTTCTTTGGGGACGGAGGTATTCTAGCTCTAGGGGCCAACTGCTTCAACATGGCCTTTGTCCTGCCAATGGCAGGCTACAGCCTCTACCAGATATTGCGCAAGCACCTGCCGGATTCCCTAGCTGCCGCTGTAGGAGGCTATGTCGGGATTAACGCAGCCGCCCTTGTGGCCGCTGTAGAATTTGGCCTGCAGCCTCTCCTCTTTACCAATGAATTGGGACAGGCTCTTTACTGCCCATATCCTTTGTCCATTTCCATTCCAGCCATGATGGCAGGCCATCTAACAATTTTCGGCTTGGCAGAAGCCATTTTCACCGGAGGACTGGTACTCTATATGTCCAAGGCCAAGGCAGGCCAGCAGATTGGCACCAACTCTGACCAAAGCCCTATTTCCGCCCTTTATGCCATCCTGATTGCCATGATTGTCCTGTGTCCTTTGGGCCTGCTGGCTGAAGGCACTGCCTGGGGAGAATGGGCACCAGAGGAAATAGCGGAGCTAACCGAAACCGGCACTGCCCTAGGCTATACCCCTCAGGGACTCTTAGAGGGTTTCAATCTGGAAGTATTCTTCCCAGATTACGCCATTAGCGGACTGCCAGATATTTTTGGCTATGTACTGTCTGCCATTATGGGTACAGCTATGGTCATCCTAGCCTTCAAGCTAATGTCCGCTGCCGTTGCCAAATAAACAAAAATGAAATTACCAGAATGGATTGTCAAAGAGGAAAATTACCTTCCTGCCACAGATAGAGAATATTTTTTAGCCAAATCCCTGCTGAAAATAACCAGCGTACTAAGGCGCTATCAGCCCAGTCTCCAGCCAAAGCCTCACAGCAGGCTGAAGCCATCCCCTATGGGGGCTATGGCTTCCTGGCTGGTGATACTGCTCATTTGTGCCCTAAGCCATCACAGCATTTTACTCCACAGTATCTGCTGTATTTTGCTGTGCCTCCTTTGCCTCTATCAAGGCAAAACCATTTGGCAGATTCTCAGACCAGCTCTGCTGATGGGAATTTTTACTATGGTGCTGATACTGCCAGCCCTCTATCTCACCCCCAACCCTTTGCTGATGCTATTACCCTACAAAAGCTTTATTTCCTTAGTAGCTACGGGAATATTTATCCACAGCTACAGCTTTCAGCAAATAAGCTGTACCCTTAGCTGGCTGCACCTGCCCCATATGTTTATTTTTATTCTGGACACCACCCTTAAATATATTTATTTGTTGGGAGGCATTGCTCAGGATTCCCTTACCGCTCTGAGCCTCCGCTCCATCGGCCGAAATCCTCACAAAACCAGCAGTACCCTGAATATTCTAGGTACTGTCTATCTCAAATCCCAGCAGATGTCCCTGGAAATGTATCAGGCCATGATCTGCCGAGGCTTCTCCGGCCAATATCCCCATCGGCATCAACAGCCCTTTGGGCTGGCAGATATATGCCCTGCCATCATATGCATTCTGCTTATAGTATTATATATATACTTAGAGTATTAGCTCCCAAAGGAAAAATACAAAACAAAATTTAGTTGAGGTTTTTGACTATGCTGCCTTTAATTACATTAAAAAATATTACCCTTGGCTACGAGGGAGCCAGCCCCATATTGCAGAATTTCAGCTGTGCAATTCATGGTGGCGAAACAGTGCACCTGATGGGAGATAACGGCTGTGGCAAAACCACCCTGCTAAAACTCCTTAACGGCCTGTTACTGCCCCTGCAGGGACAGTACATCTTTCAGGGCACAGAGGTAAGCAGGAAGCTGTTGCAGCAGCAAAGCTGGTCCAAATCCTTTCATCAAAAAATCGGATATCTCTGGCAAAAGCCAGAGTCCCAGCTGTTTTGCAGTACAGTAGAGGAAGAGCTGGCCTTTGGCCCCCTGCAAATGGGACTAACCAAAGAAAAAATCCAACACAGGGTGCAGGATACCTTGGAGCTTCTAGGCATAGAGCATCTCAGAGAACGCACTCCCTACACCCTAAGTGGCGGGGAACAAAAAAAGACCGCCATAGGCGCCATCCTAACCATGAATCCCACTATCTGGATTCTGGATGAACCTATGAACGATCTTGACCGCCAGTCCCAAAACTGGCTGATAGATTTTCTCACAAGCCTAAAAACAGCTGGCAAAACCATCATCTTCACCTCCCACCACCAACAGCTGAACCAAATCGCTGATAGAAGTATTATTTTGGGGTAGGTAATACACAGCTACTAGGACAACGAAAGCAAATCTTTATCTCTGCACCACAATGATTGCATATCCCTGTAAGATTTTCGTCACAAAATCCATATGCTTCTTTGCCACATTCCGGACTATTGTTACCACCAACAAGAATTACCAAAACTAACCTGCCTTATAGGCAACAATTCTGCCAGCTTTCTCTACAGCCACCGCCGTATTCTTATTTAGCTGGAATATATTCAGATAAGACAGTCTGGAAGTGCTCTCCATAGGCGTACAGAGTATCATTTAGTTCCTTTGTATG
>NZ_JADYTY010000048.1 GCF_021531495.1 Anaerovibrio lipolyticus | reverse complement strand
TTTTTATCACATACGCTCGACAAAAAAGTTTTATGCAAATTACGAACAGATGTGAAATGTTCTGTGCATAGTTATCCTATTAAGAACAAAGCAAGCAATTTCTTTGTTGGCTTGGTTGCTTGTGGAAATAAATCCATAAATTTTCTAAAAAGTCTACCCAAAATATGATTTTCGTTGTATAATGAGCCCATCGCGTAAACCTCCTGATTTTGTGGTTTTGGTCAACTCATTATACATCAGGATTGGGTTACGCAATTTTTATTTTTTAAAAAAGTTGTAAAGTTCTGTCTATTAAAATAACACATTTGCCCCCCGTACAAGACATATATCTCCCAAAACAAATTCTCCTTTTCTACCTTGCCATCCTATGATATGGATAGTGTACCACAAGCCATCCTACCATAGGTGACATAGCAGGCAACATTGAAAATTTTCCCCTGCAAAGAGTGCCGCCTTGCCCCGTAATATTGTTCGCTCTCCCTCATAGCTGCCATACAGCACACCGCCACTAGCCACCAAAGAGTTCATTCAATGCTTATTAATGAATCGCGATAGGCTTAGATAAATTCTGATTTATAGGATTGACTAATTTTTATAAAATATAGTTTTGACTGCAAGTAAAACATTTATTATAATTTATGTATTGAGGGATTATGCCCTTAGAGCGAACGCAGTATGAAAATACTGTTATCAATGATACAAATGATGGTCGCCCTGCAAATAAGTAAATGTTCTGACTAGCAGTTTTGTTTACAGGGAGATGATAGCATGAAAAATGTTATCTGTAGAGGTTTCGATAATAGTGTTCCCAGAAAAGGGAAGCGCCTGTGATACGGCATTAGCTGTAGCAATATACGCCCTTATACCATTGGTTGCTCTTGTAGTAATCATGGTAATGGCAATATTACTGCGACTGACAATTACAGGCGAACTGTCGCTGATTTTACTAAATTAGTGTAATTGTCACACATCGACCGGCATCTTATATACACGAAAAAAGCTGTCCTTGCCGGGACAGCTTCCTCGTAAGATGTTGTGACCATCAGTGTTGCGAGCACTGTTTGAAGGTCGATTAAATTTGACTCTAAAAACATGCAACGGCGACCATCATTGTGGTTCGCTCTTTTTTATACTCTTATTTTAGCTCACATAAACATCTTAGTCAAGTTCTGATTTGTCGATATACATCAATTCTATATATGGCGATATGGGAGTACCCTTTCAGGCACGCTCTCGCTACTTTTCTCGCCTAGCGGTACTAAAGCTCTCATGAGGCAATTCGTGGCTGACGCCCCGAAAGCTCATGAATCGCTAAGTACCGAGGCGCGAAGAGTACCTGTGCATGGTACTCCCATACCGCTCATTAGTGTATTCATCGCAATTTTCCGCCTTGGCACTGTTTGAAATGACCTATTTTTACGAAAATAGCAGAATTATTGGGATTGACAGTATCGATAAGCCTTGATGATTCGACAACAGCCGGAGGGGCATGACACTTTTTCCACATCAAAAAACCTCAGAACTTTTGCTATACAAAGTTCTGAGGTTATTTTCATCTGGTGCGATTGGCGCGATTCGAACGCGCGACCCCCTGCTTAGGAGGCAGATGCTCTATCCAGCTGAGCTACAACCGCAACAGATATAGTATATCAAATTATCTCATTCTAAGCAATAGCCAAATAGGCATTTATACCCCAGCTTATCCTAGATCTTTAGCCAAAGGCTTAAGAAGAAACTTACCTTGACTCAGCCTCTACGGCCTTTTGCTTAGCGCAAATTTCATGATATTTCCTTTTGTGCTCATACATCATATGATCTGCCTCTTTGTACATCTGAGGTATTTCCTTGCTATTATCCTTAACGCAGGCATAACCAATAGAGGCAGATAACATCACGCCATGAAGATATAATCCTGACAGCTCAAAATGTAGCTTTTGCACCAGTTTCTTGGCCCTAGCCTCATCTGTTTTGTTGCAAATAATAGCAAATTCATCACCACCAACCCGAAAGGCAAAATCACCCTTACCAAGATTGGCTTCTATAGCCGCAGCCACCATGCCCAGCAGCTCATCTCCCGCCTTATGTCCATAATTATCATTTATATGCTTGAGATGATTACAATCCAATACCAACACAGCCAAAGGGTATTCTATGGTATTACTATCCTGCCACTTATTCAAATAATTTCTATTATAAAGGCCTGTCAGCGCATCTCTCCGATAGTAATGCAACAGCTTTTGCTCCAAATTAACCTTTTCTGTTACATCGCTGGCAATACAGGTGATACCCACAATATTACCATTATCGTCGTATACCGGAGTTTTGACAATCTCATAATATACCTTGTGCCCATCTATAACTGAACTGCACTGAGTTTTTATTTTCTTGCCAGTGGCCAAAACATCCAAATCCTCACTGCGGCATTGTCTGGCCATATTTTTGTCCAGCTGAACATCACTATCAAATTTGCCAATAATACTAACTCCAGGCTTGGCCCATTCCGGATTAGGTCTATTGGTAAAAATATACCGTCCCTCTGCATCCTTCATAAAAACATCTGCATCCAAAGCTTCCAAATACCTGGAAAAATTATTTTTAAAATCAAATTCCATAAAAACACCATACCTGACCTAGGCAATCCCTTAGCCATCGTCCCAAAATTTTCCTTTCCAAAAATCCCTTTAAGTCTTTAAATATGATGATTATATAGTATTTTTGTCTTATCCGCAAGCTATAGCCAAGCCATTACAAAATTATTTTTTCAGTACCTCGTGATCCAACTCTGTCCCATCAGGCAAATAACAATAGAAATCCAACTGATTTTCTGCAGCCTGCATAGTCATGTAGTTAGCCGTTTCCGGCTGAGGCGCTACATACTCGTCCAAGGCATGATTAAGCCAAAGATTTGGATAGCGCACATTGCCTGCTACACCAGTGAGAATATATAAAGGCCCTGAGGCATCATGTTGAAAATTACGAATATGCCCCCGATTCCTGTAAGTATGAAGATGAGCTGAAAGAACCGCATCTACCCCCATTTCCTCAAATACAGTCATCCACACCAAGCCCTCCTCATCAAAGCCTTCCTGACGCTCTGGTCTGCCGTTAATTCTGTACTGCAAAGCATCACGATGCATCAGCACCACCTTCCAAGGCTTTTGGCTATTGGCCACATCCTGCCGAAACCAACGAAGCTGTTCTTCCCGCAAATCTGGACTCATTTCCTTTAGCTCCTGCAGTTGAGTATTCAACACAATAAAATGCACCGATCCATAGTCATAGGAATAATAATATCTGCCATATTTGCTGCTGCCATTATCCGGCACAGCAAATTCATTCAAATAAGCCACTGGCTCCCGCACCTGCCAATCTCTATCGTAGGCTTCATGATTACCCATGATAGGTGCCACAGGTATTCTATCTATAATCCCTGCCAAAGAGTTAAACCAAGCCTCCCACTGGCTGTGATCCTCACCATTATCCACCAAATCCCCCATATTCACAAAGAATTTGGCCTCTGGATTTCTCTTAGCTGCATTTTGAGCCAATTCCTGCCATCCACTATAATCGCTAGACTGAGAATCTGGAAAAATCAAGGCTGTAAAAGTTCCACCATCATCTGTAGACAGATTGTGCCACTTTCCTACCTGGCCATTGCCAATAAGGCGATATTCCAACTTGTCTCCTGCCGGTAAATTTTCCAATCTGGCTGTGTACAACATAAGATTCTGCCCATCATCAGTATAGAGTTCACCCTTGGCTCCGACTCTATTTACCTTATTCTCACCAACCTGTCTATACTCCACTGCTCCATCAGCAATAGGCTCATCAGATTGCCACATAATAGCCCTGCTGGAGGTATTATCCTGTGTTACAATCTGCCGAACAAATTTGACTCCTGACAGCTCCTCCTGGTTATTTTTCTGAGCTGATAATATATCTCCACATCCTGCCGTTAATATAAGCAGAACAAACAAACCTAATATTAACCACAAATTATTAATTCTTTTTTGCATAAGGTCCTCCTTCGCAGATAATTCCATTCCTAAGCTCCACTTGCTTTCTAACATAAAATACATTTTCCCATGCCATCTCATCATCTCCATACTTGTTTTTTGACAAAATAGATTTTTTATAGAATATATACTACTACTTAAACTTAACTTTAGGTCAAGACCATGGGGAGATTTTATATATAATATTAGGCAGGGTTTCAATCACTTAAAGGCCACTTGATAAAAATCCCATTTATGATAAAAAGATGGTATAATAGACATATAGACTTACTAAATAATAGGCTGACAAATTTTACATGACATCAGCGTCTGATATTCAGTAAGGCAAATTGTGTATTGGAGGATTTTGAAAATGAGTGAAGAATGTTCCCATGATTGTTCGTCCTGTGGACAGGAGTGCGGCGACCGCAGTGAGCCTCAGAGCCTGTTGGCTCAGTCCAATCCTGATTCTCATGTCAAAAAGGTTATTGGCGTAGTCAGCGGCAAAGGCGGCGTTGGCAAATCTATGGTTACCTCCCTGCTGGCTTCTGCCATGCAGAAAAAGGGCTATAATGTAGCCATTCTGGATGCAGATATTACTGGCCCATCTATTCCAAGAATGTTTGGTCTAGGTGGTCAAAAGCCAACAGGCACCCCAAATGGTCTGACTCCTGCAACTGCCAAGAATGGCACCAAGGTAATGTCCGTTAATCTGCTGCTGCCTAACGAAACAGATCCAGTTGTATGGCGTGGCCCTATTATTGCCAACACTGTTACCCAGTTCTGGACTGATGTATGCTGGGGTGATGTGGATTATATGTTTGTGGATATGCCTCCAGGAACTGGCGATGTGCCTTTGACTGTATTTCAGTCCCTGCCTGTAGATGGCATTATCGTTGTTACCTCTCCTCAGGAACTGGTAGCTATGATTGTAGAAAAGGCTGTTAAAATGGCTGGCCTGACCAAAACCCCTGTCATGGGCCTGGTGGAAAATATGGCTTATTTTGAGTGCCCTGACTGCCACAAAAAGCATTATATCTTTGGTGACAGCCATATTAATGAGCTGGCTGCCAAGCATGGCATTGAGGCAACCGCCCAGCTTCCAATCCGCCCTCAGCTGGCTGCTGCCAGTGATATGGGTGCCATCTTTGATGTAGACACTCAGGATTGGCTGAATGGCCTGACTGATTTCATTGAAAAGTCTCACCCAGTAAAATAACAATCCCATAAAAGCAAAGCTCCGAGAAGCTTCTGCCGCCATTATGGCTGCACTGCCTCCCGGAGCTTTTTATTTTTCACATATGCTTACAGATTCTTAAAGGTCCAATCCAAATACAAAGCCCGCATTTGCTTTTGCTCTCTACTGCGCACCACAACCCGCAAGGCGTCAAACATAAGACTTCATAGTCAAACCATGATGGCTGATATCATGCTGCAGCCGCTGAGTACTTTCACAGTTTTCCACCAGCTTATGATAATATTCCCTTTGAGTTTTACGAATATTATCCAAAACCTTCAAATCATTGTGCAGCTCCTGATTGACCTTAGCCTTTTCCACCAAGGAAAAGCAAAGGAAAAAATATCCATAGCATCTGCCTCCATCTACATTGATTATACTACATTTTCAAGATGCATTTATGTCTATTCACGGAATATATTGCAGATTCACGGAATTTTTTCTTTATTTTATGGATTTTAATTGAAATTGTCTAGTTTTTGATAACAAACATCTCTCTTTGTATAATCAAAAAGCAACCATGTGTCCTGTTTTTCTGCATGACCGTAGGCCAAATTTTGCACCGGGTAGGTAAAATATTCAATCTGATAATTCCGGCGAATCTCCCGCCAGGTAGTAAACTGGAAACCTGGCAATAGCTTTTCAGCTGTAATATCCCCTTGATTACGCCAAAAACCTGCAGTTAAATTTTGATATTTTTCCAAATTCCAATTCAGCTGCTCTGGACGAATTTTGCCATTATCTGCCACCAAGGCATCAAAACGTAGGAGATTATCCCAAAGCTCACTATCAGCCAGCTGTGCGCCATAGGCTTCTCCAACAAATTCCTGCAAAAGGCCATAAAGATGCTTGGCACTATGAGTTTGATGATGATATCCCTTGGCCTGCCAAAAGTTCGTTAATTTGCTGTAAAAGCCAAAAGCATCTCCCTGCTCCTGAGTGGCAATCAAATAATTACAGCTATGACGACAACGGCCTGCATTGTGATACAACTCAAAAACAGCTTCAAAGATATGAAGCCAATGGATTTCCTCATAGGTAAGGCAGTCATTGGACAAAACCTCATAGGGGCCAATATCCATATACTGATAGTGATATTGCTCCACCATCTCCATCATGGTGGCTCCCTTCAGGAATTTCAAAAAGCCTAACTGCAGCATATCTGTATTGAGGGTATACACCTGATTAAAAGATCTTTTAAAGGAAGCCATATCTTCCCCAGGCAGGCCGATGATCAAATCCGTATGAATATGCATATTCCCCTTAGCCAGTAGAGCCTTGATGTGGTGAGCAATCCTATCCCAGTGATTTACCCGCTGAATCCGCCTTAGAACCTCTGGATTAGTGCTTTGAATGCCAATTTCCAACTGTACCCTGTGCTTGGGCAAGCTTTGCAACAAAGAAATAACTTCATCATCAAGATAGTCCACCGCCACCTCAAAATGGAAATTCGTGCGACAGCTATCTGGCAGGGCCTGAATAAATTGCAAAATAGGCATAAAATGCTGTTTCTTAGCATTGAAGGTTCTATCTACAAATTTTACTTGGCGTACATTGTGGTTCACAAAAAACTGCAGTTCCTGCTGAACCAACTGCCAACTGCGATACCTCACCCCTGCCGTGGCACAGGACAGGCAATAGGCACAACGGAAAGGACAGCCTCGACTGGTTTCGTAGTATAGAATCCGCTCCTGAAGCTCTGCCATTTCCTCTGGTTCATAGGCAAATGGCAAAGATACTTCGTCCAGCTGAGGCACATCCACCACACCACCATCCTTATAATGACCTGCTTCATCCAGATAGGCAACTCCCGCCAAATCCTTTGATTGGGCATCCAGTGCTTTCATATTATAGACAATTTCATGTCTTGCGACTTTGGACTTTTCTTGGCTATCAGCTATTTGTTGGGAAAACAGCCTTTGGAGCAAAGTAGGAACGGCCTGCTCTCCCTCACCCCGAATAACAAAATCTACAGCAGGAACTTCCCGCAGAAAAGCTTCCGTGCCATAGGAAACCTCCGGCCCGCCACAGATAATAACAGTCTCCGGCAAAACCTTCCGCAGTAAAGGAAGCAGCTGCTTTATCAGCTGAATATTCCAGATATAACAGCTAAATCCCAAAACTTTAGGATGATATTCAAAAATCTGTCCCAGCATTTCAGGAATATAATTATTGATAGTCAGCTCCAAAAGCTTCGGCTTTCCCAGCCCCGCCTGACAGCAACTTTCCCGCAAATAACGCAAAGCCAGATTGGTATGGGAAAACTTGGCATTCAAAGCCACCAACAAAATATCAGTATGCATAACAACATCCTTTACAAAATAATGAAACATCCCCGGGCAGTAACAAACTGAACAGAGATGTTAAAAAATTTACAAAATATCTGCTACCAACGCTCCTATAGCTTGGCGAGATACCCCATCCTGCAAAGTTATAGAATAGCTATAGCCGTTTTTGTGCCAGATAGCTGTGCAAAAGCTGCGATTGTCCCCCTCTACAATTACGATATCTTTACATACAGCTAATTTTTCAATATTGGCATATTGTTTATAATCGCCGCTAATATCATCTATAGCCTTAGCTTTACGCACTCTGGCTATTTTCTGCCCCTTGACATCCTGATAGATAATTTCCACCAACTTATCTCCGGGTACACTGCGCCAAACAGCCTGATGTCCACCAAACATTTACCCGCTCTAGTAATCCATATTTTGGTGGCATTCTGTACAGGGCTATTAGAAGAAACATGAACATGAACCAGTTCTACGGGAATCCCCTCATTTGACCAAAAATACACCCAATAGTTACCTATTTTAAACAGCTGAGGCATGTTCAAAACCGCCTTCCTGCGCAAATTCCATAATTAAATGAGCTGCTTTTTGGATAAATTCTACATATTTTTCTACTTCCTTATCTGAATATCCCCTAACATCCACTATCTGATAAGATGGAAGCCAGCAAACAAGACTGTGAAAACAATCTTTTGCATCTGGTGTTTCCACATATACCTGCACCTCCATTTTAGCTAGTATTCTGCTATACTTATTCTAACCAATGTTTTCGTGTTTTTCAATATCGCCCAGCTTTTCATTTTGTAATGTAAAATGTACTAAATATAGAAGCTCCTATGGCATTTGCGTATATTTTACAAAAAACAATTGTAAAATATTTTTGTGGTTGTTTTTCAGTTATAAAAGGGTTATATTTTTTATGATTGAAAATATGGTTATCGTAGATTGGCGATATAGAAAGAAGGTACAAAAATGAAGCAAGCAATTTTCCTATGCTATCCCCGTTGCTCTACTTGCAAAAAGGCGGAAAAGTGGCTGGCAGATAATGATATCACCGTTAAAGTGAGAAACATCAAAGAGGACAACCCTACAGCACAAGAACTCCGCTTGTGGCATGAAAAGAGCGGTCTTCCCCTCAAGCGATTCTTTAACACCAGTGGACTAAAATATAAAGAACTGAAACTCAAAGATAAACTGCCAACCATGACTGAGGAGGAACAATATGCGCTCCTAGCCACAGACGGTATGCTGGTCAAACGTCCGATTTTTGTAGATGATTACAATGTCCTTGTTGGTTTCAAAGAACAGGAATGGCAAACAAAATTGAAGTAATAATGCTGGCAGATATCCGTTGATAAATTCTAATTTGCCGAATTGCCTATCTACTCAAATATTGTAACTGAAAGTCGTTATGTCAGTGGATTCTCGAAATACAGC
>NZ_JADYTY010000047.1 GCF_021531495.1 Anaerovibrio lipolyticus | reverse complement strand
CGTATGGCGAAACTCATGAAGCACTATGATGTAATCTACTAAATTTTTTTACACAAAGTTCTTGACACACCCTAAATCTGAGGAATTAACTAGGTTTAATTTGACCTGTGTTCTTGATAATCTGATAGCCTCTGCTAAGTCTTTCGCTTCGGTATCAGATAATAGATAATAAAAAAATGGTGTTATCAAAAATGCATTATATACCACTGCCCTTAGACATGGGTATATAATGTGTGACCACTTAATTTGCGTAAGTAATTGACGGTAGACAAAATAAAAATGCTAATGATTTTTCTCACTGTTCGATTGTATGTTTTCTGTAAATATGATAAAATATACTTACAAACATAATTTCTAAAAGAGGTGAGAAAATGGAGTATGCAAAGGGGTTCAAGTTTAGAATCTATCCAAATGCCCAGCAACAAAAAATCATAAATCAGACATTAGGATGTGCACGCTTTGTGTATAATCATTTTCTTGCTATAAGACGAGATAACTGGCAGGAAAAGCATGAGTCTGTGACCTATGTAAAGTCCAGCCGTTTGCTGACAGAGCTGAAATGTAATCCAGATTTCGTGTGGCTGAAATCTGTTGACAGTATGGCTTTGCAGGAAGCCCTGAGAAATTTGGACAGGGCATTTCAGAATTTCTTTAAAAAGCAGTCTGGCTATCCAAAATTCAAGTCTAAGCACAGCCACAATCAGTCCTATCGTACCAGAAACCAGTCAGGGGGTATCCGTATCATTGACGGTAATATCAAGCTCCCCAGAATCGGCGTAGTGAAAACCAAGCTATCAAGAGAATTTGAGGGACGCATCCTAAATGCCACTGTCAGCCGTACCCCAGCGGGAAAATACTTTGTTTCATTGTGCGTAGAGATGGATATTGAGTTGCTACTGAGGCGAAACAATGGTCGGCAGATTGGCATTGATGTTGGAATAAAGGAATTCTATTCCAATGACCAAGGAAATACCGTAGCCAATCCACGTATTTTGAAAGGAATGGAGAAAAAACTAAAACGTCTGCAGAGAAGCCTGTCAAGAAAGGTCAAGGGCAGTAATAACCGCAACAAGGCTAGAATTAAGGTGGCCAGATTACAAGAAAGGATAGCCAATATCCGCAGGGATTTCCTGCATAAGGAATCAACTAAGCTTGTAAGGGAAAATCAGCTGATTGCGGTAGAAAATTTAAAGATTAAGAATATGTTGAGAAATCACAAATTAGCCAAGGTCATATCTGATGTAAGCTGGGCTGAGTTTTTCCGTATGCTGGAATACAAGGCCAAGTTCTATGGCTGTGATGTGGTGAAGGTGGATACTTTCTATCCGTCAAGCCAGACCTGTTCCTGCTGTGGCTATCAGAATAAGGCTACAAAGAATCTTGGTATTCGTAAATGGACTTGTCCACAGTGCAACACTCAGCATGACAGGGATGTAAACGCCGCTAGGAATATTCTGAGCAAAGCCTTAGAAATGCAGAAATCAGCATAAGCTAAAGAATAAAATACCGTGGGACACACGGAAATCTACGCTTGGGGAGAGCGTGTAAGACATATATGCCACGGCCTATATGCAGTGCTCATGGAACCAAGAATCCCCTGCCTTTAGGCATGGGGAGTGTCAAGTCATAAATGTGGGCGTATCAAGAAGGATTTAAAACTTTCTGATAGAAAATATATTTGTGAATGTGGGTATCATGCTGACAGAGATTTTAATGCAAGTCTTAATTTGAGAGATTCAAAAACTTACAAAATTGCTTAAACAAGCAAATGTAGGTATGTACCGATGGCTTAGTCGGGAATTTACGACTGTGGACTGTACAAGAACTTGTGAGTAGCGTATTACTTGTAATCGCAAAAGCATACAGAATGAAGCAGTAAGAAAAGTTTGCGAAAACTTTCAATATCTCGATATGGATATATTTGTCCATATTTTGAGTGGCAGGTGAGGCGATGGTTGTACATGGTGCGGTGATTATTGAGCAAGGGGTGACCTTTGCCATTGTGGTGGTCAAGCCAGAGGTGACGCAATATACGGTGCGGGCCACTAGATTTAGGCAGGCTATCAGGCCCTATTTTCCCAACATGCCTATTATTCTTATGAGTCAGGATAAGGAGGGAAAGCCTCATTACTATGGTCGTAAGGATGTGGTAGAGTTTCTGCGGGAGATTCCGTTGGATAGAATCCCCTGGAAAACCTATCATATTTATTGAGTCTTAGACAGATAAAATTGGCAAAATAAAGAGGAGCTATGCCCTATGTGAAATATTATTCGCTGATAGGGAAGGCTCCTTTTTGTGTATGAGTATTAGTGTATCTATTGGTTTACCAGTTGGCTACGGAGTCGGCAAAGAAATTGTCCAGCTCCTCCTTGGTGGAGAAAATAGCCAGATACATATAGTTGGCCATAGCCTCTGCCAAGGCATCTGGAATAGGGCAATGCATCTTGATGGCATAGCCGTATTTGGCTAGCAGCTCCTCATGGGACAGCTTGAAATTCTTGCCATTGCGGCGGCCGGAGAAGATGCAGTAGTAATGTGGGCCGGTAGGCTTTAGGGTACTGTCATAGGCAATCATATCAGCCCAGATTTTGTACACATCAGTGCTGTGGGCAAAATTAATCATATCAGGGGTAAAACCGCCACATGGCCGCATATTTACCTCCAGACCAATAATATCACCTTTTTGGCCCAGACCGTCCATATCATCTGTAAGACGGAAGAACTCGAAGTGAACGAAACGACTTTTTACATTAAAGGCCTTTACGGCAGCCCGGCCAGCCTGACGGGTATCCTCTGGCAAATCCTTGAGAATATAAAAAACACTGTTGTCCTGGTCATTAACAATATCCATAATGCTCATAGGGGTTACATTGCCAGTTTCAAAAATAGGATTGCCCTGGGAATCAATAATGGCATCATAGCTGTTTACCTCTGCCCGGACAAATTCCTCCATAATGTACTGGGTGGTATCGTGATTCTTGTACCGCTGTTCAAAGAAGAAACCCAGCTCCTGATCATTACGGATTTTGAAGGTATTGGTAGCACCTACACCATTATCTGGCTTGACTACTACAGGGTAATGTACCAAATCTACAAAAGCCTTGGCATCATTCCATTCCTGAACCAGATGCCATCTGGCTGCTCTGATGCCAGCCTGGGCATAATATTCTTTCATTTTGGATTTGTATTTGATGCGAGGAATATCCTCATTGTGGAAGCCGGTAGCAATCTGAAAATCACTGCGGAGATGAGCATCCCGCTCCAGCCAATACTCATTGTTGGATTCCAGCCAGTCAATTTTGCCGTATTTGTTTTGGAAAAAGGCTACAGCCCCAGCTACCTCGTCATAATTTTCCAGAGAGGAAACCTTGTAGTATTCATCCAGACTATCCTTTAGTTCCTGATGAAGATTATCGTAGGGGCAATCCCCAATGCCTAGCACCCGCAGGCCGTTATTCTTCAGCTCACGGCAGAATTTCCAATAGTTTTCGGGAAAATTAGGGGAAAGAAAGATAAAGTTTTTCATAGTATACACCTCATATATTGTACATTAACGTGGGAATAGCAAAGGGCAGCTGTTTTTCCCAGCTGGCTTCGTTGTGCTCTCCTTCAGGCACCAATCTGGTACTGAGGAGAATATCCTTGGAGCCTAGAAGCTGGGCGGCTCGGACAAAATTATTTCTCGACCAATGTTCATAGTCAAATTCCCGACGGCCATAGTCCATATAAAGCACTGTATCAGGAGTAAGCTCTGCTTCCTGAATCATTTGACACAGCTGGTCAATATCAATATCCAAAGTAGGAGATAGGGCGGCTCCTCGTGAGAAAACATCATTATGCATTAAAAGGGCATAGAGCGTCATTAAGCCTCCCATAGAGCTGCCACTGATAAAGGTATGCTGCCTATCTGGCAGAGTTCTGAATCTGGTATCAATAAAGGGTTTTAATACATTAATGAACCATTCCATTGTTTCCTGAGCTCGCGGTTCGTAGGGGCCGCCCCATTCCCCTTGGGGATTGTAATAGAAGGGACTGTACTCAGAAAGTCTGCCATTGTCAGCATGACAGTTGCATTCATAAGCTGCCACAATCAAAGGGGTTTTTGTTCGATTTAAATACTTTCCTAGTCCCCAGCTTTTACCGTAAGTGGCGTTATCATCAAAAAAAACATTCTGGCCGTCAAACATATAGAGAACGGGATAATGTTTTGCTTTGTAAATGTTGTAGCCACGAGGTAAATAGACATAAAGCCGTCTTTTCTCTGGCCCGGTAAAGCAGGGGTAGGTTATTTTGAATTTTTTTATCATATGTTAAATACTCCTTTTGCCTGTACCAAAGGAAAAATATCGTATATCTATAGGTATTCCCTAGGGGACAGGAGTTGAGTAAAGTTTAGCATAGCAGGGCTAAAAATACAAACAAAATTCATTGGGAAATAATAATAACAATAGGTGACTTTGCTAGCTAAAGTGTGCTATAATTTCTCTATACAGGTAATCGCTGTGCTATTAGGGAATATAGGCATGTGCATGACCCTGCACTAGTGTGGAGGTGTGAAATTTGGCTGGTAAATTAAAAATTTTGATTACGGACGATTCCAAATTGCTGCGGAAAAAGCTGCGGGAGGAATTGGAAAAACTAGATTGTGATGTGCTGGAGGCTGAGAATGGCAAGGAAGCTATTATGCGGGATTTGACTGAGCAGCCAGATGGGATAATTTTGGATATAGTAATGCCAGAGGTAGGGGGAGTTGAAACCCTGCAGGTTATCAAGGAGATAAATCCTGAAATTCCTGTTATTATGCTGTCCTCAGCAGGAACCTCTCAGAAGCTTAAGCAGACCTTGGAGTTGGGAGCTTTGGACTTTATTCAAAAGCCTTATACCAGCGAGCAGATTAAGCAGGCTGTAGAGCAGATTCGCAGAAAGGTAGAGAAGAATCATGGCAAATAGGCAATTTTCCCAGTATCTGCTGAACAGAGGCGTTTTGTCTTCTGACAATGCAGGCAGAGTATTGGCGAAATCCCTTCATGTTGTCCCGGACCTTGCTGTATTGGCTCTGGAAAAGGGGCTGATTACGTCCCAGCAAGCTAAAAAACTGCTGGGAGTGAAAGAGTTTGTTGTAGCTGCTTTGGAAGAAAGTTATCTCAATGCCTTGCAGTTGGATGAATTGAAAAAAGCAGTACCGGATCGCAGTGCATGTCTAGGACAGGTTCTGCTGGAAGAAGGGATTGTAGATATTCATACCTTGGCTAAACTGTTTGAAGATAGCAAGGATGAGGATAGCCATCCAGTAGATGATGTTATCAAGGAGATGTTGGAGGCTCAGGGATGGGATGCTCACGAGCATGCCTATATTAGTGAATATGTAAAGCTGTTTCTGAGGGCCATGCGCAAGTTTATGCATACAGAGGCCTTGATTATTCCCAATGAAGATTTGGATCTGGTGGATGCTACCTATTTGACATATCAGAGTATGGGTGGAGCTTTGAGATTGACAGTAGGCTGTCGTATGACAGGCAATGTGCTGTTGGCTATGGCTGGCAGATTTAGCGGTGAGGAAGAAACTGAGGTTAACGAAATGGCTATTGATAGCATTGAGGAGTTGGCCAATGTTATCAATGGTTTGTACATTGTAAATATGTCCGGACATAGTCATGATATGGATTTGGATATGCCAAAAACCTTGGAAAACGGTGTTCCTGCTGGAGAGGATGTGTTTGCCCTTCGGGTAGAAACAGAGTTTGGTGCTTTTATGCTGTATCTGTCTAGAGAAGGATTTATGCTGAATGAGAAGAATCTTTTTGGCTGGTAAAAAATGATGGGAGATGGCAGCTGGAATAGTTGTTGTCTCCTGTTATAAAAAAATATAAAATTTTCTTGACAGAAAATCATAATAGTGCTATTATTTATATCGTTGCTGGTGAGCAACAAAATTGAATAGATTTCTTGTTGTTCAAGCAAAGTGGAGAGTTGTCCGAGTGGTTGAAGGAGCACGCCTGGAAAGCGTGTGTACGGTGATACTGTACCGAGAGTTCGAATCTCTCACTCTCCGCCATTTTTTTATCTAAAAACAGGCAGTTTTCATAGGTTTATATGAATGCTGGCTGGTTTTCGTTGTATATTGGACTGCAGCATTCTGGTCTTGCGCAAGGCAGTCTCATGAACCTCGTCAGGTCCGGAAGGAAGCAGCGATAAGTGAATCGCTGTCTGTGCCGCAAGGGTGCCTGGATGCTGTGGTCCAATGTACAATGATTTGACGCCTGAGGGGCGTCTTTTTTTGTGCCTAAAAATCCTGCCTCTGGATACTTGTAAAAACAGTCATAGGGAACAAGGTGCCAAGGTTGGCTAGATGTGATATAATTTTATTATATATTTTATGGGGGGCAACGGATATGGCATATATGGCTTTATATAGAAAATGGCGGCCGGGAGGCTTTAGTGAGCTGGTGGGGCAGGAACATGTCAGCAGAACTCTGTCCAATGCTATTAAGACCGGACGTATTGGTCATGCCTATCTGTTTGCTGGCCCTAGAGGTACTGGTAAAACCAGTACGGCCAAGATTCTGGCCAAGGCCCTGAATTGCGAAAAGGGACCTACACCGAATCCTTGTAATCAATGTGAGGCTTGTCAAAAGATTAATGCAGGCACATCTATGGACGTATTTGAGATTGATGCTGCCTCTAACCGCGGTATTGATGAGATTCGGGATTTGCGGGAAACCGTAAAATTTGCGCCAGCAGAGGGGCGTTACAAGGTTTATATCATAGATGAGGTACATATGCTGACGATGGAGGCTTTTAACGCCTTGCTGAAAACCTTGGAGGAGCCACCGGCTCATGTGGTATTTATTTTGGCCACTACGGAAGCTCACAAAGTGCCTGCTACCATACAGTCCCGTTGCCAGAGATATGATTTCAAGCGGATTACGGCAGGGGATATTCAAGGCAGGCTGCAGCTGGTGGCAGATAGCATGGAGCTGGACTATGAGCCAGAGGCTCTGCACCTTATTGCCATGAAAGCGGATGGTGGTATGCGAGATGCCTTGGGACTGCTGGATCAATGTGCTGCCTTGGTGCAGGGAAAGCTGACTGTAGATCAGGCTGGAAATTTTCTGGGGTTAATTGGCCGGCAATGGATAGAGGCCTTGGTAGAGGAAATTGCCAAAAGAGATGGGGCCGGAGTGCTGGCTAAGGTTGGGGAGCTGTTGCAGGGAGGCAAGGAATTGTCTCAGATGCTTAGCGAATTGGCCTTGTATTTCCGCAGTATGCTGATTTTGAAATCTGTGGGCAATGTGCAGGAAATGGACTATGGAGGAAACAATCCGGAGGCTTTGACCAGACAGGCAGCAGCCTTTTCCCAGGCTAAATTAATGCAGGATATCCGCAGGATTCACGGAGCTATTGCGGAGCTGAAATGGTCTCCTCAGCCTAGAATCACTGTGGAGGCGGCTCTGCTGGAGTTGTGTCAGTCTGAGGCTGTGTTAGAGGCTGGTGTTGCTGAAAAGCCGGCCAAGGCAGGAAGCAGTGGAGAAGAGTCGGTCCGTATTTCTCAGCTGGAAGCCAAGCTGGCTAAGCTAATGAATATGGTACAAAGTGGGCAGCTGCCATCCTTGACCGCTAAGGGCAGTGATGGGACTGCTGGCAAGGCTGAGGATGGGCAAGGTGTTGAGCAAAGCTCTCCTGGCGGGATAGTGGAAATTCAGTCTGTGGATGCAGGCAATCTGCATAAAAAGCTTTTGCAATTCTTGCGGGGACATGGTGGCGGGGCACTTTCCTGTATGGAGAAAAGTGCTGTGCTTTCTGTAGGCAACGGTCAGGTAGTGATTGGCTGTCAGAATGAGATGGTAAAAGGTCTCATGGAGCGCATTTACAAGAAAAAAATTGAAGCTGCCCTGGGAGATATTCTGGGAGGGGCAGTCAAGGTGCATTTCAAGCTGGCTGAAATGGTGCAGAAGGCTCCGGAGCCAGAACCGGATTTGCCAGATATTCCTCCTCCAGAGGATGAGAATGAAGGCATTGTGAATATTGATAATTTGCCTGCAGGGGAGCAGTATCAACTGCGCCATGCAGCAGAGGTTTTTGGTGGTGGCTTTACAGAAGCCCCAGAGGAGGATTAGCCTGTAAATCATTTGACTAAGTTGTATATATTTGATAGCATATTTTTAGAATATTTTCTATGAGAAATGTTGTTTTTCTATATTGAGAGGAGAGATGTTATGTTCGGCGGAATGGGCGGCATGAATATGAATGGCATGATGAAAAAGGTGCAGAAGATGCAGAAGCAGATGCAGGATATGCAGGAGCAGCTGAAGAAGCAGACTGTGGATGCTACTGCTGGCGGTGGCGTAGTAAAGATTACTATGGATGGCGAGAAGCAGGTTAAGGGCATTGTGATAGATCCAGCAGCTGTAGATCCAGAGGATGTAGAAATGCTGCAGGATTTGCTGGCTGCTGCCTTTAATGAGGCTACCAAGAAGGTGGATGAAAAGATGGCTGGAGAGATGAGCAAGCTTACCAGCAGTATGGGCCTGCCTCCTGGAATGTTCTAATGAAACGCATAGAACCGTTGGCGAAGCTAATAGAGCATTTTAAGGCATTGCCGGGGATTGGCAATAAGACTGCGGTACGACTGGCTTATCATGTGCTGGATATGGAGCCGGCCAAAGCCAGGGAGTTGGCAGCAGCTATTGTTAATGCCAAGGAAAAGATTGGCTATTGCCATATTTGCTTTAATCTTAGCGATGAAGATCCTTGCCGTATTTGTCAGGCAGCTGGGCGGGACCACAGTCAGATTTGTGTGGTGGAACAGCCACAGGATGTGGATGCTGTGGAAAGAATGAGAGATTTCAAGGGTGTATATCATGTGCTTCATGGAGCGCTGTCTCCTTTGGAGGGGGTTGGCCCGGATAATCTCCGTATTAAGGAACTGCTGGCCAGAATGCAGGACGGTAGGGTGAAGGAAGTTATAATGGCAACTAATCCTAATGTGGAGGGAGAGGCTACGGCTATGTATATAGCCAAGCTGCTGAAACCATTGGGAGTACGGGTAACGAGAATTGCTCATGGCTTGCCTGTGGGCGGTGACCTGGAGTATGCCGATGAGGTGACCTTGTCCAGGGCTATGGAGAACCGTATTGAGCTGTAGCTCAGGGAGGCTTATTATGGAAATAATTGGATCTTTTATTGTAGGGATAATCGTGCTGTTTATCTTGCTGCGGGTATTGTCCCTGCCATTTAGAATAGTATGGAAGCTGATTACCAATAGCATCGTGGGTGCATTGATGCTGTGGGTTGTGAATCTTTTTGGCCTGGGGATAGAGATTACCTTTTTCAAGGCACTGATAGCAGGCTTCTTTGGAGTTCCAGGTGTGCTGGTGGTTGTGTTGGCACATTTTCTTTAATTTTATGGCATGATGGGTGTTTGTTTATATCTATCATGCCTTCTATTTTGTGTATTCATTGCACCTTCCTGCTTTGGCGCTATTTGTAATTTTGACGTATTTACTGGAATGGAACAGCAGATGATAGTACCCTAAGAAAACCCTTGCTAAGCCTCGGTGCTTAATGAGTTCAAGCTGTAAGGCGCAGAAGAAATTTAGCAACCGTTAGGCTTAGCTAGGAGCGGGCAATATGCCAGCGACATATTGCCCGGAATAAAGAGACCGCTGTGTCACTTTAT
>NZ_JADYTY010000046.1 GCF_021531495.1 Anaerovibrio lipolyticus | reverse complement strand
GTATATGCCATGCCTCAGTAAAGAGTATATGTATGCCGTTATGCAAATAAGTCTTTGGCTCTACAAATCAGAATTTAGAATAGAAAAATCGCTATAATGTGCACTACACACATTATAGCGATTTTGTTTAGCTATTTTTATAACCTTGATAGGCTTCTGTATTTAGAATTTGCTGCGCTTTAGCTACTGCCTCTTTAGATGGCTCTGGAATATCAGGAATCTGATAGGCAATCCCCAAATCCTCATATTTATGCATCGCCATACGATGATAAGGCAATATCTCCAATCTCTGAACATTTCCCAAGGAAGCTACAAACTCACCAGTTTTGCCCAGACTTTCCTCATCATCATTAATACCTGGCACCAAGACATGACGAATCCACACAGGCTTTTTGATTTCGGCCAAATATTTAGCAAAATCCAAAATGTGCTCATTGCCCATGCCAGTAAGCTCTTTGTGCTTGGCACTATCAATATGCTTGATATCCAAAAGCACCAAATCCGTTACCGCCAACAGCTCATTCATCGCCTGTAACTTTGCCGGCTCACGGCTAAACACAGCCCCAGAGGTATCTATACAGGTAGATACTCCCTGAGCCTTAGCCCGCCGAAACAAATCCGTAACAAAATCCATCTGCAAAAGTGGTTCACCGCCAGAAACGGTAATGCCACCGCCACCCTTCCAATAAGGGCGATACCGCAAAGCAGATTGCAACATTTCCTCAGAAGAACGCTTCTCCCCCTCCTTGCCACCCCAGGTTTCTGGATTGTGACAATAGAGACAGCGAAGAGGACAGCCTTTTAGAAAAATAATATATCTTAACCCTGGCCCATCTACAGAACCAAAGCTTTCCACAGAATCCACCTGCCCGTAGACAGGCAGATTCTGGGCAGCATTATTACATGTGCTCATGGAATGTTCTGGAAATTACATCCAGCTGCTGCTCACGAGTCAGGTTAATGAACTTTACAGCATAACCAGAAACGCGGATGGTGAAGTTTGCATACTCCTCCTTCTCAGGATGCTCCATAGCATCCAGCAGCTTCTCACGGCCAAATACATTTACATTCAGATGATGTGCACCCTGATCGAAGTAACCGTCCATTACGTGTACCAGCTGAGTAGTACGCTCCTCATCATTGTGGCCCAATGCCTCTGGAGTCATGCTCTGAGTATTGGAAATACCATCCAAAGCCCACTCATATGGCAGCTTAGCAACAGAGTTCAGGGAAGCCAGCAGACCACTCTTTTCTGCACCGTAGCTTGGATTTGCACCAGGGGACAGAGGAACACCTGCCTCACGGCCATCTGGCATTGCACCAGTAAACTTGCCATATACCACATTGGAGGTAATGGTAAGAATGGAGGTGGTAGGCTCAGAATTTCTGTAGGTGTGACGGGACTTAATCTTCTCCAAGAAGGACTTCAACAACCACTTGGCAATCTCATCAGCACGCTCATCATCGTTACCGTAGCGTGGGAAGTCACCCTCAGTCTTGTAATCGATAACAATGCCAGCCTCATTGCGGATAGCAGTTACCTTAGCATATTTAATAGCAGACAGAGAATCTACTACATGGGAGAAGCCTGCAATACCAGTAGCAAAGGTACGGCGTACATCGGTATCGATGAGGGCCATTTCCTCAGCCTCATAGTAGTACTTGTCATGCATATACTGAATCAGGTTCAGAGTATTTACATAAAGACCTGCCAGCCAATCCATCATGCGGTCAAATTTGGTAACAACATCCTGATACTCCAGAACATCGCCAGCTACACCGCGATACTCAGGTCCAATCTGGTCGCCGCTCTTCTCATCAACGCCACCGTTAATAGCATAGAGCAAGCACTTGGCCAAGTTGGCACGAGCACCAAAGAACTGCATCTCCTTACCAGTCTGAGTTGCAGATACGCAGCAGCAGATGGAGTAATCATCCCCCCACTCTGGCTTCATAGTATCATCGTTCTCATACTGGATGGAACTGGTGCTGATAGAAATCTTAGCTGCATAGCGCTTGAAATTCTCAGGCAGGGAGGAGGAATACAGAACAGTCAGATTTGGCTCTGGGGATGGGCCCATATTCTCCAAGGTATGGAGGAAACGGTAATCGTTTTTGGTTACCATGTGACGGCCATCAATACCAGTACCACCTACCTCCAAGGTAGCCCATACAGGATCGCCGGAGAACAACTCATTGTAAGAGGTGATACGAGCAAAGCGTACCATGCGGAACTTCATAACCATATGGTCAATCAGCTCCTGAGCCTCTGCCTCAGTCAAAATGCCATTGGCAATATCACGCTCAATATAGATATCCAAGAAAGTGGATACACGGCCAACACTCATGGCAGCACCGTTCTGAGTCTTGATAGCGCCCAGATAGCCGAAGTACAGCCACTGTACAGCCTCGCGAGCATCCTTTGCAGGAGCGGAAATATCAAAGCCATAGGAAGCTGCCATTTCCTTCAAACCGTTGAGAGCACGAATCTGCTCTGCCAGCTCCTCACGAAGACGTACAACATCATCAGTCATAATGCCGTCGCCGCCAACATTGGCCAAATCTTCCTTCTTGAAGGCAATCAGCTGGTCAATACCATAGAGGGCGACACGACGATAGTCACCTACAATACGGCCACGGCCGTAGGTATCAGGCAAGCCAGTAATAATATGACTGCGACGAGCCAGACGCATCTCTGGGGTATAAGCATCAAATACAGCCTGATTGTGAGTCTTGTGATACTTGGTAAAAATCTCATGGAGTCTTGCACTTGGCTCATAGCCATAGTTAGTGCAGGACTGCTCAGCCATCTTGATACCGCCATAAGGCATGAAAGCTCTCTTCAGAGGCTTATCAGTCTGAAGACCAACAACCTTCTCCAAATCCTTCAGGCTCTCGTCAATATAACCTGGAGCATGGGAGGTAAGGCTAGCTACTACATCAGTATCCATATCCAGAACGCCATTGTTCTGACGCTCCTCCTTCTGCAGCTCCTGAAGCTTAGCCCACAGCTTATTAGTTGCATCAGTAGGATCTGCCAGGAAGCTCTCATCACCATCAAAAGGCTTATAGTTATTCTGTATAAAATCACGTACATTAATCTCTTCACGCCAGAGGTTTCCGGCAAATCCATTCCACTGCTGATTGCTTAACATAAATTCCTCCTATTTTTCACTTAGCCCCTCTCTAAAAGGTAGCTGTTTATAATCTCTATTCTCTACAAGGTATTCTACCATAAACAATGCTTAAAATCCAATAGTTTATGCATAAATTTAATTAATCGTAAAATAATTGTTATTATTTTATGCCATATAAATTCTGATTTATCGAGTTACCTCTCTCCCTAGAGTTGTAAATATAATTCGGGATGTCAAAGATTTTCGATATACAGCCTGCGGTCATAACGACTTTTGCTCTGTCCGACTTAATGGCCCTACCTTGGGATTTATTCTGACGCATTAATACCGCTTGTCGCTGAGCCAATTCACAGAGGCCATAATGATAGAGAGTGCCACCGGGCCACTTTTGCTGCGCAAAAGCAGGAGTCTCCCGACGCAAAAGTGTCATGCCCCTCCGGCTGTTGTCGAATCATCGTGATTTTTCGATTCTATCTAAATATCCACAGCCGAGATAGTCTGAACTAAATATCGCTCGTCGCGGAATAAAGTGACACAGCGGTCTCTTTATTCCGGGCAATATGTCGCTGGCATATTGCCCGCTCCTAGCTAAGCCTAGCGGATGCTAAATTCCTTCTGCGCCTTACGGCTTGAACTCATTAAGCACCGAGGCTTAGCAAGGGTTTTCTTAGGGTACTATCATCTGCTGTTCCATTTCAGTAAATACGTCAAAATTACGAATAGTGCCAAAGCAGGAAGTTGCGATGAATACACAAAGTAGAAGGCATGACATATACCCTTAACAGGTATATCGATGTGCCTCGCTTCTTAACGAATTTAAGCCATGAAAAGATGAACATCGTGAAGCTTTTCATGTGATTAAATGAGTTTAGCAGCGTGAGGCACATCAATATAGCGAGAGCGTGCCTGTAAGGGTATATGCCATGCCTGCAGAAATCGTATATGTATGCCATTGCTAAGATTAGCATTTGGCTCGACAAATCAGAATTTAGAAAAAAATATCCTTGCTGGCAAAATACCAACAAGGATGTTTTTAATTATATTCTTGGATAGCACTCAAACAACCTATTCCAAGGCATCGTTACCTTGATATGCTTGAAGTCCCAAAGAGCTGGAATATTATACTGTGCAAAAGTCTGCAAGCGCAAGGTAGCAGATCTTTCCACGGCAGGGCGCTTTTCATTCAAAGCCCCACCGTTACCCTTACCTGGGAAATTTCCCAAGGCATTAGCCAAATTCTGCCGTACATTGGCCTGATAGCCCCAGTCATCCAAATATCTGGTCAGCAAAAGCCCCTGTCGACTCTTTTCATTCATGCGAGAAGCCAGCATACCCTGTCCCAACACAAAGCCTGTACTATTAGTTGGGGTATTCCAACCAGAATAAGCCTGTATTCTAAACAAGAAATTCTTATCCCTAAGCAGCCCCATCAGAGCATTATCCGCACCGTTGGCATAAGCAATATCCGCAATAGCCACAGCCCTGCCACTGGACAACTCCTCCGATACCATATTGACAAAATACCTATCAGAGAAATCTGCCTTTTCGGTATTGTCTATATCATTAGCCTCATAGGTAGTGCCATTAGGATTGGTATTCACCAACAGCACCAAATCAGCTCTAGCCGGGCTGGTTACATACATACCCCCAGCCATAATCACATGGGAGCGAATGGTTTTGTCAATAGCTTCATCAGAATAGGAAGGCACTACCGTAGGTCCCTGTCCCATATTGTAGCGGACATAGACAAAAGGCATTTTCTTTTCCAAATCATTAACAGCTCTAGTCAGCAGCAGCATACCAAATTCATCAATACCTGCCATATTATTAAATCTGGTTTTGCCTAACCCCTCAGCATATTCATTCAGCCAGCGGCTTTCCCTATGAGTCTGGGAATAAGGAGCATTATCATCCCGTCCCAAACAGAAATAAGAAAAGCTCCCTTCTCTAGCCAAATCAATCATGGCCTTATTTACCGCCAAATTCTTTTTGCGACGGCTCATCCAATCACTAATAGCATCCTGGGGAATCAGCTCTGTCAGAAAATCCAGTTCCTTTTGCTCCCGCTTGGTTAAAGGCTCTATTTCCTGCTTATCCAGCAGGGATGTATAACGAAAAATATCCGTACCATAGCTGAAATAATAGCTAGGCTCCTCACTACCTGAGGCCTCCCCTGTACGAGGTGTTCTCATAATGGAGGAAAACACATATATGGGCACCTTAGGATGCTCCTGCTTAAATGCCTTGAACCTATCTACTCTGGACATCAAGTCCTTCTGAGGAATATGATGTTTGCGAGAGCCTACCAGACTGCCATAAATCATGGCATCCCCAGACATAACTACCGCCTTGATACCCGGCATTGGCTTATAAGGAGGTTTTTTATCCGGCTTATGTGGCAATGTGGTATTATCCTCCAGCCATTGCCATAACTTATCAGAATCTCCCAGATTACTGTTGCTGCCCAAGAGCTCATCAGGAGGCACAATCACCTCATAGCCTAGCTGACGAATGGTATCCGCTGTTTCCACATCAGATATAGGCCGATTATCGTGAGGAATAAAGACAATTTTTCCCTTTTCCTGAGACTGCTCCTTTTTCTTAGCCATTGCTGTACCTGCCAGCAAAGTTAACAACAGAGAAAAACACAATGACACAGCCAACAAACTTCTAATAAATTTTGCCTGCACCAATAGCCACCTCCTTGCTTTTTCTTAATCTACTAAGCCCCGTCTAAGTATCATATCCAGCACATCCCGCTGAATATCCTCTGGTATATTCAAGCTGGTGGTAAAGGTTATATACCCATCATGAGGTACGGCACTTTTGATTTCCACCATATCCAATACCCGGTGCTCCTTAATAGTTGCCTTGGCCAGCTCTGACTGATCCAAAGCACTTTTATAATCCACAGTAATGGTATTGCCATGAATATTTGTAGGCAGGCTTTCCCCCAAGTCTACCTTGCCGAAAAGCTTCTGGGCCATGGAAAGAGACATACGGGAAAAGAACCAGGAAGCCAATCCATGATCCTTGAGAGCACGTTCCTTTACCTTATAGGTTACATGGGATTCCTGGCTATTATGGACAAAATCATCAATAGTACCAGAAAACTCTATCCGTCCTGCCTTTTTAGTTTTAGCCAATATCTCCAGCCGTCCATTGGCCTTGGATTTCAATTTCACAGACTGCACTGGCCCATCCTGGCCTAGATTTTCGGCAATGGCCTGATTAATCACCTCATCTGGCACAGATACCTGTCCCTGCATGATTTCCTGCAAGGTTTCATGTCCCCAGGTATGACTAATTATCTGCCAGGCAGGCTGATATTTTTCCACAGCTTCATTTATCTGCTGCATATTTATGCCAGGAAAATACTCTGACACAATAGCCGGCATATCCATAAAGGTCACCTTTCCTTATTTTCACTAAAACCAACGACTTAAACCAGATTTTTTCTTAGGCTTAGCCGCTGCCTTTTGTACCACAGTATGATGATTTTGCTCCTGAGAGGCATTTTCCTGAGCTGACTCCTCCTGATTCTGCTCTCGTACTGCCTGCCAAAGCCTTCTGGCATCCTTGGCCAGCTTGGCATCTGTAATTGGATTCTTTTTATCTCCCACAATATTGCTGAGATAGAGCACAGCTTTTTTTCGTTCTCCCAATTCTGCATAAAGGGCCCCTATCAAATACATGACCATGGTATCAGTCAGATTATCAATAGGGTAATGCTCCGTTTCCAAGGAGCGTATATAGAGATTCAAAGCCTGCTCTGAAGCCTCTCTTTCCTTTTCCTTCTGACCATCTATGCGGTAAATCCAAGCCAGACGCATAGCCAAGCCAGCTTGACGAGCCAAAGGAGCCTTCAAGACTTCGGCACAAAAGATAGCCAGCTTCAAGGAGGCTATACCATCTGGCACGCTGCGTTCCTCATTAAATTCAAAATGAACGTGATGCTCCATAAGAGCGTTACCAATCAGCTCCCGCCTAACAGGAGACAGAGCTGTGAGAAAAACCTTTTCGTCTGCCGCAAAGCCACAGCCATCGCATACCCAGATATGATACAAATAGGGATTAAAATCCCGATAATGACAGCAATAGTCATTATCTACCCCGATTGCTGCCAAACGAGATTTTACCTTAACTACCTTCACGCTTTTGCCACAAACTGGACAGGTTTTTTCTACGACAAATGTAAATTCTGATGACATATTTCAGCCTTTCTATTCATTATCCGAAGGTCTATCCGGCCTGTTGTCAGCCCTATATGCTTCCTGAGCTGCGGCCAGTTTTTCCCTGACAGAAGTCTCCAAATCCCCTTGGGTTCGATCCGCCAGCACTAGCTGATTCCGCAAGGCAAAGTCTATAATCCGGTCATAAAATCTAGCATCCAAACTTTTTTCTGAAAGATCCTCCAGACTTATCTCTGCCTCTGAACTCTCTACAGCCAGAGTAGTCCAAGTGGAATCCAAATAATTAACCTCATTTACAGATACCTTTTTTTCTGGCAGATTAATTGTTAAATATTCTGATACACCTACGAAATCGTCAAACCCCTGGAGATTTTTGCCGTTCCAACGACGCTTGGACACTACATCATTAATCATAACATCATCAAAGGTTTTCAACACCGGTACAATCAATGTATCAGTATCTATAGTGCCATCCTCATGGACACCAAAACAAATCTGCTGTCTGTTAAAATAATAATTGGTTCTAGCTGAGGATTGTACCCAGCGAAAAATATTCTCCGGTACCTCTGGTGCCGCCTCCACCGAAGCATGAGAGAAAGAAAAACATAGTATAGCAGCCCCTACTACTGCCAACCCCTTATAATTCATAGAAATTCACCTTGTTTCTCAAATATTATCCTGATAACGACTCAGGCTGTCTAATTCGTATGGAGTCTCCTGATATACATAGTAATTCAACCAATTGGCAAAAAGCAAATTGGCTACAGAACGCCATCTTACCACTGGCATCTTTGTTGGATCATCATCAGGATAATAATTTTTGGGTACATCTACATTGGGCATACCGGCAGCCATATCCCGATCGTATTCCCCTTTCAAGGAAAGAGGATCGTATTCTGCATGTCCTGTAATGAAAAATTGCCTCTCCTCCAGATTGGCAATAGCATATACCCCTGCTTCATCATCAGACTCAGCCAATATGGTCAACTGGTCTACCTTTTCAATATCCTCCTTGCGAATTTCTGTATGACGAGAGTGAGGCACATAAAATTCATCATCAAAGCCTCGGAAAAGAGGCTCATTCTCTACACAAAGATGATGCTTATATACACCAAAAATTTTGGGAGCTACATCATATTTTGGAATACCATAATGATAATAAAGACCTGCCTGGGCTCCCCAGCAAATATGGAAGGTGGAATATACATGAGTCTTACTCCACTCCATAATCTCCGCTACCTCATCCCAATAGGCTACATCCTCAAAGGGCATCTGCTCCACTGGGGCACCGGTAATAATAAAACCATCATAGTTCTTATGACGTACCTCAGCAAAGGTGCCATAAAACTCTGTTAGATAATCCTGGGATGTATGAGTTGGGGTATAGGATTCTGTATAAATAAAATCCACCTCGACCTGCAGCGGTGTATTGCCCAAAAGCCGCAAGAGCTGGGTTTCTGTTACCTGCTTCACTGGCATCAAATTCAGAATTAACAGCTTCAAGGGACGGATATTCTGCCCATAGGCTCGATCCGCATCCATGATAAAAATATTTTCCTTTTCCAGTATTGCCGCAGCAGGTAAATCATTTGGTATCTTTATTGGCATATATAATTAGCTCCCTATATCTTTTTGTACTTACTGCTTTCTCATTTTGGCAAAAGCAGCTATTTTATCTAATATGTTTTGCTAGCCATAGACGTTAAATTGCTTCATGGTCAGACAAGCTATAGCGATGTACCCATTTGCTATGGGTTCTGTCGTAGCTGGAAAGCTGTAACAGCTCCTTTTCCTCTGTGCTTCCCCTTTCAATGGCATGATAGGCACCATCTGTTTCAGCTTCAGTGTAGTCCTTCCAGCCCTCACGGCCGTTCCAATGCTGATAGCGAATTATTTTGCCAGTGTATTGAGAAAGGTTGACAGCTTTTTTCATAAACCTTATCTGAGTAACACCTCCAGTGGCATTTTTGTACTCCTGCCACTCCCAAAAAATAATATTCTCTCCGTTCACCCGCATAGTGGTAGTATCTGCCATACAAACTACAGAACCTCCGTCAGCCAAAGCCTCCTGCCACAGCAGCAGCCACCTATCCGAAGCACTGCGTCTCTCTACCTCTCCCTGACCAAAAACTGCATCCACAATGAAAGCATAAAAATCCTCATCAAATTCCTGAGAATTCATTTCTTTATACTTCAGGGGCTGATACTGCTTGGTCCACAACTGCTTGCCGTTTTTGTCATAAAAGGTTTCATCCACATAAGCCAGCATTCTCGTCTGTGGCACAATCTGAATGTGGGCCAGGCTATAGGCCAAATCATTGGGGCGAATATCCTTTATACCATAGTTATCCAGGGTTTCCTTAGCACCACCGTAACTGTAGCCTGTTTTGGTTACAGCCGTTATGCGGGTAGCAATACCCCCAAAGGCCTCCTGCACTCGCACCTGAGCTGGATCATAGAACTTACTGTAATTGTTATCCGAGGAAATCCAATACCACTGCTGCTCTGCTGCCTGAGCTGTGCTATACATGAGAGTATTGCACATGATTGCCAGCAATAACATTACTCCTGAAAAGATAGAAATACAGTATTTCATAACAACACCCTCTTTTCCTTACCTTTCCTAAAAAAACATACACTGCGTTTATTGTAGCATATTTTTGTAATATTTACCATATATAGATATTGTTACCTAGATTTTGTTTAACTGAAATATCTTTCTCAGCATACCATTGTATCGCTAAGGTCAATATCATGACAGTCTCTAAAGAAAATGTTACTCAAACTTCCCACACAGAAAATCCTCACGGCTCCTTGAAAACTGTATATTTCAAAAGATAAATTTCTCAA
>NZ_JADYTY010000045.1 GCF_021531495.1 Anaerovibrio lipolyticus | reverse complement strand
AGAAAATCAAATCCCCGCACCATATTCTCCTTAGTATTAGAACTTAAAGGCTATATTGGCCATAATATCATTACTATGCTGATTGCTATTAGCACTATAACGATAGCTCAAGCCCCATTCCCAGGAATCACTTTCCTGCTTTACACCCAGGCTGCCCACAAAGGCAGAACCATAGGAGGCATCATAAGCAAATACATCCTCTGCATCTATGCCGCATGCCTGTACTCTCATATCGGCAGAACGCCCACCGAAAACAGGTACATAGGCAAGATCTGCATAGAAACTGGTTGTCTGTTCAGGACTCTTGCTTTCATAAATATACCCTACACCAAATGGCAAGCTAAAGAGGTCCTTGCCTTCTGGATGGTATCTGAAAGCCTCAGAACCCTTCCAATAACCTGAATATCTAGGCGTACCAACATGGCTATAACGCAGGCCAATATGAGGTACAATAGCACCATACCCATCATTGCCCTGTGGCAGTCTAAATTCATTGGTAATACCCATAGTAAAGACGTCTGTCTTTGGTTTAGCATGGAAGATGCCATTAACATCATGCTCTGTGTGATAATAACCCACATCAAAAAGCATATTGTTATCACCTGTATTCAGACTTCCATACCAGCTTACGCCCTTGGTATTGAAGTCATCATTTTCCCAGGCACCATCATTTGAGCCTTTGCCATAACTAAAGGCAAAGCCATGATGGAAGGAATCAACAGCTGGCAGATCGTAGCCTACGGTAACACCATTGAAGCTGCTATCATAACCGGTAGACATACCGCCAATATCCAAACTATCTACAGAACCATTTCTGTGACCGTATTTAATCCATGCCTGATCGGACTTGACATCAGCACCATTAAAGAAGGACAGATGCCCCTGTGCCTGCTGAGCAAAATCCAAGCTGTGCTCTACAGCAGCCGCTGTTGCACCAACTGTTTCTGCTGGCTGAGCAGCTACATTAATCAATGCTGTAGACATACTGTCAGAATACAGACCATTGGTTGCCTGAGCAATGAACTCAGAGGCAGGACTCTTGGCCTTTTCTGCTGCGCTAAAGGTCATCTTATCTACAATATTAGGTAGGACGGCTCCTGGCAGAGCTTCCTGCAATTTCTTGCGGGAGGCAGTTATGGTGCTATCAGTATTATGGGTAGCACTAAACAATTTTCCTGTGATGATATTTGCATCTTCCTTGTACCAGCCATTAGCTAATGTTGTATCAAATTTAGTAGCTATGGTATAAGTACCACCAGTGGAAACATTATCCAGATACAGCTTGGCACTATCAGCAACCTTCAATTTAGCTCCAGCTCCAACTCCAGCTCCAGTCAAAGCTGCAGTACCAGAAAGGGTAGAAGCATCCACCATCAGCAGGGAATTATCTGCAAATTCTGCTATATTAGCCACAGCAGAATTGGTGGCAATATCCGTTGCTGTGCCGTCTACCTTGATACCACCAGCAGCATCTACTGTTACCGGTTTAGCCAGATACATGGCAGCCGAGATATCATTCTGGCCCCACTTCAAGCCTGTACCGCCAAAGGCGGCAATAGCCTTTGAACTGTCTGCCGTACCAAGGCTGGCCAAGGAATTGCGTCCTACAGTCAAAAGATAGTCAACATTGTTGGAGGACTCCAAAGCAAACTGAGAGGCATCACTAATCGTAGCGCCATCCTTCCAAACAGGATCCAGGAAAACCTTGGTGCCTGTCAAGGCAGCTGTATTAGATCCGCCAATAAGCATCTTACCAGCCGAAGCATTATTACCAATCAGAATGGTTGAACCATTATCACCAGTAATATTGGTATTGTGAACAGTACCGTTTACCTGCATGGTTGCCCCTGTCAGCTTAATACCACCTTCGGTAGTGAGAGCTGAGCCACTGCCAACATTTATCTTAGTGCCAGTTTGAGCATCAATTTTTCCTACGGTAAGCTGACCAGCTTCAACAGATATTTCAGAATCTGCAGTCAGGGTTACATCACCTGTCAGACGGTTCTGTACATCAAATCTGCCCAAGGTCAGCTTACTGCCGCCCTGTACCTGTACATCTACACTCTTGGCAGGCTTCTCATTATCTACTGTAATCAGTTCCCTGTTATTGGCATTACTGCCCAGATACAGATTTCTACTATCCTTAACTGTAATGCTATTGGCACTGCCATCTGCAGTGCTAGCCATATTAAGATATGTAGCATTAAGCTTATTTACAGCAGAGTCGCCACCATTTCCCAAGGTAATTTTAGACTTATCAGTTGTAACACCAACAGCATAATTATCATGCTGTACATCATCCAGCTTTATTACTGGTGCAGCCTTGGTAGCAGTATCCTTAACTACAACCTCAGTGGAGCCATTATCAGCTTCCTTAATCAGCTTGTTGGCCTGAGTCAAATATGCATCATTGTAGGATTCATCATCCAGCAGCAATTTACCAGCCTTGAAATTGATGGCGTCATTGGCATCCTGACGTACCCCATTTGGATTGGTGTTAGTTCCATCCAATCCCATACCTTTTTGGAAAATCTGAGCAGAATTTGCTTCCAAAGTTCCCTTTTCCGTCAGGATAATATAATTATTACCAGATATGGTTTGTCCCTTCGAATCTTGCCAATCTTCGGTATTAAACTTGGTATTACCCTCCAGCTTGAGAATAGCATGGGCAGGAATGTAAACACCAGCATCATTGGGATTAGAATGTTGTTCTTCCGTCTCTCCAATTTTGATTTTTCCATCCTCAGCATATCCATCAGGCAGATACCATTGACCGCCATAGAGATTCTCCGCCTTCACCTTGGTGGTTCCGTTGATAAATACGATATCACCAGATTCAGCCTTGAACTGAACATTGGTCATATCGGCAGATTTATCGGCATTGTCCTTGATATTCTCAGGATGATCATAATCAACATTACCATAAGCAATGCCTATATAACCACCTTCATAATGAGGACCAATGGGATCGGTTTCACCATAGCCATAGGTTGGTCTCAGAGTCATAGGCTGAATAACGCTCTTATCCTTTACGGAAAGCACTACAGTACCTTCTCCAGAAGCACGCAACTCTTGATACTGGGAATTGCTGTCAAGAACAATTGTCTTTAATTCATCTGACTTAGCTTCAACAATTTCTCCAGCCGCTCTAGAGGATTCCGCAGCTTCTTTAGCCAATACAGCCTGATAGGCAGGATATCTTTGAGCTAAATCTGCTTTATACTCATTGAGCGTTTGAGCATGTGCCACATTAGGCATAGGCAAAACCGACAGTCCAGCCGAAAGTCCTAGCAGTACCGAACTGACAAGAAATCTTTGTCTGTCGTTTTTCTTCACTCTCTTATCTTCCTTTCCATAAGTTATTCACAAAATAGCTTCGTGTACCACTATTATAGTACATCTGCCCCCCCTAGCAAGACAGTGGTGGAAAATATTTTATTCCCACTCATACTGACATAACTAAAATGGCATAAATTCGCAATTCTAGGATTGATACCCATTTTTTACATCTTCTTCATCTCCAATATAAACTACAATACAATATCAATTTAACTCTATTATATCGTAATAAAAAAAAGCAAGGTCAAATCTACATCGCGATGTCGATTTGACCTTGAATAATCTCTCAACTTTCTAATGAGAAGATATGGATACTTTAACTGCCGTATGAGTTACTTCTCTTACTTATTTTGGGGAAATAGCAGCTTTATGAATTCACCATAATTCTTCTCGATTTCCTTGACGGTTACGGCTACCAGACTATATAGAAGCGGACAGGATATATTGTCCTTTTCATAGGGAATACATACATCCAAAATCACTGACAAATCTGGCGTTAGATAGTATTTGAATAATTTGCTTTTATTATTCAATCTCATAATCAGATTAAAGATTTCATAATAATTATCATCCGTAATAGCATGCACGGCAATATTAACTCTTATCATGGCATAAATTGTGTCATCAATAATTACACCCAGAGGAATAGACTGGCCATACAGAATTACAGATGTACGGAAAATCACACTATCGTGTTCATCATGCAGTTCCTCGAATTTAAAGCTATCTACATTATTTTCTTTGAGATATGTTCAAATTTACTTGCTTCACTATTCATATACTCGATTCCTTTCAAAAAAAGAGTGCGGAGAAAATCAAATCCCCGCACCATATTCTCCTTAGTATTAGAACTTAAAGGCTATATTGGCCATAATATCATTATGGGAATTGCTGTCAAGAGCAATTGTCTTGAATTCATCTGAAGTACATCTGCCCCCTAGCAAGACAGTCGTGGAAAATATTCCTATTATTTTAGGATTTACGGATAAATTCGCTGACTCTGGTTGCAACCTGCAAAGGGCTTAAACGGCCGGTATCCACATACAAATCGGCGTTTTTGTACATTTCCTGCCGCTCCTCCAAAAGAGAGGCAATAGCCGCTCTCCGATTGCCACCTAGCTGAGCCGCCCTAGCATCCAACACGGGACGTCTTCCCTGTCTGGAGGTTCTCTCTACTAGAGTGTCTATATCTGCCTGAAGACAGATAATTTTCCCATTTTTTCTCAGGCAGGCAGTATTTTCAGGATTTTTCACAGTGCCGCCGCCAGTAGAAATTACCACATTCTTCTGGTGAGCCCAATAAGCTACCATTTCCTTTTCCTTCTGACGGAACCAGTCCTCACCATGTACCTTAAACATGGTAGGAATAGGCATTTTGTATTTTGTTTCAATTTCCTTGTCCAAGTCCACCAGACGATACCCCAGTTGTTGAGCAATAGCTCGGCCACAACTGGATTTGCCTGTACCCATGAAACCAATCAAAACCACATTTTTCATGCTATTACCCCTGAACTCTGGCTCTGTAGCTTTCCATATTGGCCAACAAATCACACATGGCATCGCCGCCAAATTTGTCCAGCACAGCCTGAGCCATAACAATAGCCGTCATGGCTTCTCCCACCACAGAGGCTGCAGAAACAGCACAGACATCGCTGCGCTCCTTGCAGGCCAACACTTCCTTGTCCTGAGCAATATCTACAGAATGGAGAGGCTTCATCAAAGTCGGAATAGGCTTCATGCAGGCTCTTACCACAATTTCCTCTCCGTTGGTCATGCCGCCCTCCAAACCGCCTGCGCGATTGGTTTTGCGATAAACATGTCCTTCCTGAGACAGGAACATTTCGTCATGAATCTCACTGCCTGGCAGCTCTCCACATTGGAAGCCAGCACCGATTTCCACGCCCTTGATAGCCTGAATTGCCATCATGGCAGCAGCCAGCTTGCCATCCAAACGCTGATCCCACTGAATATGACTGCCTAATCCCAAAGGTGCGCCACGGACAATAACCTCAAAAACACCTCCAAGGGTATCTCCCTGAGCCATAGCCTCCTGAATCCTCTGCTTCATAGCTTCCTCAGCTACAGCATCATAGCAATTCAGTTCAGAGCTGCCACTGCCGATTTCCTCTCTATTAATGCGAGCTTCATCTACAGCTACACCGCCGATTTTTACCACATGGCTGACTACCTGAATACCACAGGCCGCCAGGAATTCCTTACACAAACCACCTACTGCTACTCTGGCAGCAGTTTCTCTGGCACTAGCCCGCTCCAGAATATCTCTGGCATCATCCCGATTGTATTTCAAAACGCCAGTAAGATCTGCATGACCTGGACGGACAGCCGTTACCTTGTCTCCATATTCAGAGCCAAAAACACTCATCCGATCTGTCCAGTTCTGCCAGTCCTTGTTGACAATCCGCAAAGTGATGGGATCTCCCATAGTTTCGCCAAAACGAATTCCACTGGTAACCTCAGCCTTGTCAGTTTCAATCTTCATGCGGCCACCTCGGCCATAGCCCTGCTGCCGCCGAGCCAAATCACCATTAATAGCCTCAATATCTACAGACAAACCTGCAGGAATCCCCTCTACAATGGCAGTAAGACACTGCCCGTGAGACTCACCTGCTGTCAAAAAACGCAAACCAGACATACACACACCTCTTACTCAGATTCTATTTTTTCTCCAATTCGCCCTGTTCCGGCAATCTGAGAAAATACCTTGCTAACAAATTTCCTTGCCCAGATTCAGCAAGGTTACATGCTTGTTCAGCAACTCAATAATAGTACCACGATTGGCTACCAGATAGTCCAACCGCTTCATTTCCTTCTGAGCTGCCAAATATTTAGACAAATATCGTACTGACTGATGAATCAACGCCATGCCTATAATATCTCCAGGAAATCTATCAGGCTCAGTAACCTGCTTCAATCTGAGGCGCTGGTCATCTGACCGCATGGTGTTAAACATATCATCCAAATATTTCAGGAATCTTTCTGTAAGGGCAGTGCGGAAATCGCCTTTTTCCCCAGCCGGTACATCCTGCACAGCCAATTCCTCTACAGCACGATTGAAAAAAATCAAGCTTTTATTCAGCGGAAAGGTAGTAAATGGATAGTCATGCTCCTGACTATAGCGCTTGCAACGACTAACAGTCTGCTGAATTGCCACCTCCAGCATATCATCCAGCTCTTTTTCCATTTCGGTGAGTAGCAAATCTGCCTTGCGAACTTCACTAGGCCAGCCTGCAACAATAAAATCCCATTCCTGGCGTTTGTCTAACACACTCTCCTCTTCAGACATAGCAACTCTCCTTCTCATACATTATTTTCTACCTGTCCCCTGGCGGACTCCAACCGCCTATTAACACCCATGCCTAGGCACAGGTGTAAACAGGTAATTATTAGCAAACTTTTTACGTAACCTCTAGTTTACTATATTAATTGTGGATTGTAAATACTATATACTTAATCCAGTTTCTGAGCCAAAAGCTGGTTGACCATCTGAGGGTTAGCCTTACCCTTGGACTGCTTCATAACCTGACCAACCAGGGAGCCAATAGCCTTCTTCTTACCGCCCTTGTACTCCTCAACAGCCTTTGGATTATCGGCAATAACCTTGTCCACAATAGCCTCAATAGCCTTGGTATCAGTAATCTGTACCAAGCCCTTATCCTTAACAATCTTTTCAGGACTGTCAGGGCACTTCCACATTTCTTCAAATACCTTCTTGGCAATCTTGGAGGAAATAGTCCCCTTGGAAATCAGACCTATCATTTCGCCCAAACGCTGAGCCTCTACAGGAGATTCCTCAATACCAATCCCCTCAGCATTGAGATTCTTGGACAGATCACCCATAATCCAGTTAGCAGCCAGCTTGGCATCAGCCCCAGCAGCTACTACAGCATCAAAATACTCTGCCATCTGACGAGAGCTGGTAATAATACCTGCGTCATAGCTGGAAAGACCATATTCAGATTCCAAGCGGGCCTGACGAGCATCAGGCAGCTCTGGCAGACTCTCCCGGAACTTCTCAATTTCCTCATCTGAAGTAATAATAGGCACCAAGTCAGGCTCCGGCATATAGCGATAGTCATGGGCATTTTCCTTGCTGCGCATGGAAAGAGTTACACCACGATCAGGATCCCAGGTACGGGTTTCCTGAATAATATGGCCCCCATCCTCCAGAACTTCTTCCTGACGCTCAATCTCATACTCCAAAGCTTCCTCAACAGCCTTAAAGGAGTTAATATTCTTCATCTCTGTACGAGTGCCCAATACATCAGAGCCTTTTGGACGGAGAGAAACATTCAAATCTGCACGGAGATTGCCTTCCTCCATTTTGCAGTTGGAAACATCAATATACTGGAGAATAGACTTTACCTTCTCCATATAAAGACGAGCTTCCTCTGGAGTGGACATATCAGGCTCAGAAACAATCTCAATCAAAGGTACACCAGTACGATTGTAATCCACATTAGAGGTTTCAGAATCCTTAATGGTGTTACCGGAGTGAACCAGCTTGCCTGCATCCTCCTCCATATGAATGCGGGTAATGCGAATCCGCTTCTTGCCCTTAGAGGTTTCAATATCTACATAACCATGCTCGCAGATTGGCAAATCATACTGGGAAGTCTGCCAATTCTTTGGCAAATCTGGATAATAGTAGTTTTTACGGTCAAATTTGGAAAAATTATTGATTTTGCAATTCAGGGCCAAACCAGCCTTGATAGCAAATTCCAATACTCTTTTATTCAAAACTGGCAATACACCAGGCAGGCCCAAACATACAGGGCATACATGGGTATTGTGCTCTGCACCAAAGGAGGTGGCGCAACCACAGAATATCTTAGTTTTTGTTTTTAGCTCGCTGTGTATTTCAAGTCCAATGACTGCTTCGTAGCTCATACTTATTTACCTCCCAACTGAGCTCTGTCCTCATGGTAGGACTGGCTCTGCTCATATGTATAGGCAACTCTCAGGATAGTTTCCTCATCCAATGCCTTGCCGATAATCTGCATACCAATAGGCATCTTATCCTTGTTGTAACCACAAGGAACGCTGATACCAGGCAAGCCGGCCAGGTTAAGAGGTACAGTGCAGGCATCCTGCAAATACATTTCCAATGGGTTAGCAATCTTTTCCCCAATCTTATAGGCAACAGAAGGAGCAGCAGGACAGATAATAACATCCACATCCTTGAAAGCCTTATCATAATCTTCCTTCACCAGACGGCGTACCTTCAATGCCTTCAGATAATAAGCATCATAATAACCAGCACTAAGGGCATAGTTACCAATCATAATGCGTCGCTTTACCTCCTCGCCCAGATACTGGGTACGAGTCTTGGTCATCATCTCCACCAAATCAGACGCATCCTCAGCCCGCTCACCATAGCTTACGCCATCATAACGAGCCAGATTAGTAGCAGCCTCAGCTGGTGCAATTAAATAATAGGTAGAAATAGCATAATCGGTATTTGGCAGGGAAATCTCCACTACCTCTGCCCCCAGCTTTTCCAGTTCCTTAACACCATTCTTTACCGCTGCTTCTACCTCTGGATCCATACCTTTGACAAAGTATTCCTTTGGCAAACCGATTTTCAGGCCCTTAACATCCTGAACCAAAGCCTTGGTAAAATCAGGCACCTGAACATCCAAGCTGGTGGAATCCATTTCATCACGGCCAGCAATAATATTAAGAATATGAGCGCAGTCAGTTACGTCCTTGGTAATAGGCCCAATCTGATCCAAGGAGGAAGCATAGGCCACCAGACCATAGCGGGAAACACGGCCATAGGTTGGCTTCATGCCTACCACACCGCAGAAAGAAGCTGGCTGACGAATAGATCCGCCAGTATCAGAGCCCAAAGCCCATACAGCAGTACCGGCTGCTACAGCTGCTGCGCTGCCGCCAGAGGAACCACCAGGCACGCAATCAGTATTCCAAGGATTGCAGGTTGGATGGTAAGCAGAGTTCTCAGTGGAACCCCCCATAGCAAATTCATCCAAATTGGTCTTACCCAAAACTACAGGATTCTGAGCCTCCAGCTTCTGCATAACAGTAGCATCATATGGTGGCACGAATTTCTGAAGAATCTTAGATGCACAGGTAGTCTTAATGCCCTTGGTGCAGATATTATCCTTGATAGCCCCTGGAATACCCTCCAAGAAAGCAATCTCCTCACCCTTGGCGATTTTCTCATCTACAGCCTTAGCCTGAGCCAAAGCCTCCTCACGGGTAATAGTCAGATATGCCTGCACATCACCCTCTACCTCGTCAATTCTAGCCAATACAGCCTGAGTCAGCTCCAGAGAGGTAATTTCTTTATTTACCAGCATGTCATGGAGGACATGGGCAGGTTGTTCAAACAATTTCACAGTTGTCCCTCCTAATTAATCTTCCAAAACCTTTGGCACACGGAAATAGCCATCGTCCTTCAAAGGAGCATTGGACAAAGCCAGCTCCCGGCTAAGGGATTCCTTGACTACATCCTCACGGAATACATTGCTTACAGGCAATACATGAGCCATTGGCTGAATATCATCAGTAGGAACAGCGCTGAGATTATCTACATACTCCAGCACATCGCTAAGCTGTTGGGTATAAAGCTCTTCCTTGTCAGCAGGTATTGACAAACGAGACAATACTGCTACATTTTCCATATCTTTTTTGGTAACTTTCACTTTTCTCACCATCCAAATCACGAATCTTGTTAATATCAAAGGGCATAATACACCATCTTCAATAAAACACCTTAATATTATACACTATCTTAACCAATCACGCTAGCCATAGAACAGAGTTATTTGCTATTTTCAGTTCTCCTGCCAAAATAACTCCCTCATTCGCTAAGCAGCCAACCGAGAATTTTTTACACTAAAATGCTAACTTACATTCCTAAAATTAACAATACCTATATCTATAATTTCTGATTTGTAGAGCCAAAGACTTATTTGCATAACGGCATACATATACTCTTTACTGAGGCATGGCATATACCCTTACAGG
>NZ_JADYTY010000044.1 GCF_021531495.1 Anaerovibrio lipolyticus | reverse complement strand
TTTCATGCGATTAAATGAGTTTAGCAGCGTGAGGCACATCAATATAGCGCGAGCGTGCCTGTAAGGGTATATGTCATGCCTCAGTAAAGAGTATATGTATGCCGTTATGCAAATAAGTCTTTAGCGCTACAAATCAGAATTTATAAATCTGCATTTAATGTTTCACGTGAAACAGACAAAAATGAAATCCCCCCCTCCGAATTTCGAAGGGGGGATTTCTGTGTATTGGACAAATATTTGTAGAAAACTTAGTTTTTATTATAGGTGCGATACATCTTGATTGGCTCAGGATTATCACTAATGCTCCACACGCCACATGGGCACACACCAGCACAGATACCGCAACCGATACATCTATCAGGATTGGACTCATAGCTCCAGGAACCATCCTCATGCTGTACACGAGTAATAGCCTTCTCTGGGCAGGACTCCAAACACATTTTGCAGTCACGACAAGTACCACAGCTAATGCAACGAGCAAAATCCTGAGCAGGCTCGCCCAAATTGCAATGATGGCACTTGGTAAAATATGCCTTGGACAAACGCTCTGCTGGAATCTTGTGCTTCTCTGGGAATGGTGTCATAGCCTGTCCCATTACATATTCATCTACATAATGAGCTGCCTTAATACCATCGCCAATAGCATCAGTCAAACGACCTGGCTTAATCACATCACCAGCAGCAAATACTCCTGGCAGAATGGATTTATCCTCATTGGCAATGAGCCAGCTGCCCCGGAACTTCTTGATGGAATCATCCTCTGGCAGATAATCCAAGACAGGAGCTTCACCAATGGAAACAATTACCTCATCAGCAGGAATAAATCTGCCATCGTTGGCATATACCCCTTCCTTGGTAATCTTTTCGGTAAAGAACGGCCATACCAGCTTGCCGCCACGGCCCTCAACATAAGCAATTTCATCAGCAAAGGCTGCTGGCTTCTGCACATCCACAGCCACTACAGACTCAGCACCCATATCATAGGCAGCACGACAGGTATCCATACCGGAATTACCACAGCCGATAACCACAACTCGTTTGCCGACCTTTGGATTAAGACCTGCATTTACCTTCTTCAGGAAATCCAGTCCCATAGTCAAAAGCTCCTTGCCCTCCCAGTTGAAATAACGGGATTCATGGCCACCAGTAGCTACAACTACAGCATCATTTTCCTGCTGAATCTGAGCAAATTTCGCCTTATCCACACGGCAGGAAGCCACAAACTTCACGCCGATGCCCTCAATACGCTTCAATTCGCTAACCAGCACATCATGCATCAGACGTCCCCTAGGAATAACCTGCTCCAGCTTGCCACCGATGTGCTCAGCATCATCATATACAGTAACAGCATGGCCCTTGCGACGCAGCTGCCAAGCAGCAGACAAGCCTGCCATACCGCCACCAATAATGCCGATTTTCTTACCAGTTTCCTTCTCTGGAGGAGCTACCTGCTGGTAAGCAGACAACCAGCCCAGATTGCCAATCTGAATTGGCTCATCAATACCCCCACGGGTACAGCCATCCATACAAGGATTTGGGCAGACACTGCCACAGACAGAGCCTGGGAATGGTGTATATTCCAGCTCCAGCTCAATAGCTTCCTGCACCTTGCCCTGACGCAGCAGATTCATGCGACGCTGGGTTGGAATACCAGTAGGACAGCTAAATTCGCAAGGAGCATTAAATTTTGCATTATCCCAGCTTGGTACACGGAGACGGTACAAGCCGTGGGAAATAGTATTATGAACAGCAAAATCATCCATAGCAACATCACTGAAGATACCGCCCTTTACCCATTCCTGAGTACGGAACTCCTTCAGAGATTCTCTCTTCTTTGGCTGAGCCTGCTTTTCTTCAAAGGTAAGAGGACGCAGCTTCTTCCACTGAGACCAATCAGACAGCTCTGCCTTCAGCTCTGGCTTCTGAATTTTTGCCAGGAACTCATCCATGCCCCCAGCCAGGAAATCAATATCCTCCTGCTCCAAATCCAGATAGCAAATATCTGCAGGATAAGAGCTAATAGGGCCGCGGACATAAACAACGCCGCCAACCATGCCTACACAGGCACGCTCGCCCAAAACAGAGGTAAATTCATCACAATCATAACCGCAGACAACAGCACGACCGCCACCCATAAACTCAAAGGAGAAAGAGCCGGTATTCTTCAAAATCCACAGCTCTGGCTCCTCATAAAGAGGATCGTGTTTCATCAAAGAACCACTACGAGTACCAGCCCGGCCACCAATGTAAATCTTACCGCCAGCAGAGCAATGACCTGCAGTATCACCAGCATCACCATGCACGGTAATAATACCGCCAGCATTCAGCCAACCCACATCAGCAGAGGTAGATTCCTCCACCACAATCTCGGTATTAGGCAGGCACATGGAGCCTACACGCTGACCAGCATTGCTTACATGGAAAAACAGCTTTTTGCCCTCAGCATTCCACAATGGACCGCCAATATCATGCTGACCAGAAGCATGAATCTTAAACTCAGTTTCACCGTTGCGGACAGCTTCCTCAATAGCCAACAGCAAATCCTGGGTGGACATACGATCATGTCCCTTAATAGTTTCTATCTCAAACATTTCCGTACTCCTCCCTTATTAGCACACATACTGGATGCCCAGCTTATCAGCAATAGCCTTATCAGTAGATACCAAGGCATCACTACGGCCAACAGGTATAGAGCTGTTACCAATAGGAGCCATCAGCTTCTTCAGCTCAGCATCAAAGGCCAATACATAGTCCACAATCTTCTGAGCACCTTTATCAATATCCAGTCTCTTAACCAGACGAGGATCCTGAGTACAGATACCCATTGGACACTTACCAGTATTACAGGAGTTGCAACGGCCCTGCTCATTACCAACACAGCCCAAAAGCTGAATCAATACCTTACCTACAAATACGCCATTAGCACCCAGACACATCATCTTGAAGGCATCTGCTGCAGCATTACCAGTCATACCGATACCACCGCCGCCATAGAGAGGAATCTGTCCCTGCAAGCCCTGCTTTACAGCAGCCAGATAGCAATCGCGAATCTTGGATACAACAGGATGACCAGTATGATCCAAGGAAACCTCATTGGCTGCACCAGTACCGCCCTGAATACCATCAATAAAGAAACCACCGCAAATCTTGTATGGATCACGCAAAAGGTTATTATATACAGATACAGAGGTAGCAGATGCCGCACACTTGATAGCTACCGGTACACGGAAGCCAAAGGCTGCATTAAGGGACAAATGCATTTTCTGTACAGATTCTTCGATAGAATACAGGCCCTGATGATTTGGTGGTGAGGAAAGAGTTGCCTTAGGTACACCACGAATAGCCTGTACATGCTCAGCAACCTTAGCTGCTGGCAAAAGACCGCCATCACCTGGCTTAGCACCCTGACCGATTTTAATCAAAACACCAGCTGGATCAGTTACCATATGAGGAATAGCCTTAACAATACGGTTCCAACCAAAGTGACCAGATGCAATCTGGAGAATGAAATACTTCAGATAATCAGACTCCATCAGCTTTACAGGCATACCGCCCTCACCAGAGCTCATACGCACTGGCAGACCGCATTTCTCGTTCAGGTAAGCACAGGCCAAAGCAACTGCTTCCCAAGCACGAGTAGACAGCGCACCAATGGACATATCGGAGAAAATCAAAGGATAAATCCAATTTACTGGCGGTGTCTTGGTGGCCATAACCATTTTGCCATCCTTCATCTGGAAAGGCAGCTCCTTGGCAGACAGAACACGGCCAAATGGAGAACGAATATCAAAAGTATGACGAGCAGCATCCAGAGATGGGTCTGTCATCTGAGAAATACGACCAACAATAATGCTATCCAGGGTTCTCTGAGCATTCAGATTGGTACGGCCGCCACGCTTAATAGGACCTGCATCCTTAGAAAGAAGAGTTTTTCTGCTATCTGGGTTCCGCACTGGATGAATAGCATTATTAGGACAAACCTTTTCGCACATACCGCAGCCACGGCAGAAGTCAGTGAGGCTGGCTACCTGCTTAATAATTGGACGGGCCACATGTCTATGCTCTGGCTTTGGCTGACTATCTGTGGAAACCACAATGGACTGAGCCTGAGTTTCTACTTTGATGGCCTTGAAGGAACAGCTAGCTACACAGCTGCCGCACATAGTACATCTATCTGCATGATATTCAATTTTCCAGGCAAGGTCATTTACAGAAATATCCTGTGTCTTTACTGCTTCCATCTCTGTACCTCCAGCTCATTGTCGATTACGATTACTTCACGCTCATTTGGATAAATATCCTTAGTCATATCTCTATCTGGCATAATTTCATTTAAGCCGCAAACCTCTGAGGCAATAGCCACAGTGTTTTCATCCTGACCAATAACCACTGGACGCAGCTTCTTGGAGTCACAGCAGGTAATCATGCGATGGTCAGGCAAGGTGGCAATAATAGTATTTGGGCCATTGATTTCCAGATGAGCCAGGGACTGACGAATAGCCGTGAGAACATCCTTATCCTCACGCTTCTCAATCTCCTCGAAAGGCAGTGGAGTAATAACATGCTTGTAATAGTTAATAGGCCACTTTAGCTCGTGAAGCACATAATGCAGAGTGTAAAGGAAGCACTGGGAGTCAGACTCGAAACCAATATAGCCACGATGGAGAGACTTCTGGAACTCCTTATTCTTGGTGTAGAAAGTATTCTCGCCATTAGCACAAAGAGTATAACCCTGCAGGAAGAATGGATGCGCTGCATAGCGAACAATATCATAATTAGTGTTCTGACGACACTGTACCACAATATTCTTGGCAGACAGACAGCCATTGTCCTCCCAAAGATGGAAATAAGTAGCAATATCTCTTGGATCGCCAATTTCCTTCAGAGTCAGCACATCAGGCCAGAAAGAATATACATACCCCTCGCCAGCATCCTCCAACAGCTTGCGGAGAGCCAGACGGGTATTCAGCAGTACATCCTCCTTTTCCTTCTGGGACAGCTCGTTGTAATGCTCAGGGAAATCATAGTTACGGAATACATAATATGGCATAGCCTGAATATCCAAACCAGGCTCCTTATTAGGTACAGGAATCCACTCAGCCAACTGCACAAAGTTATGGCTGTCCATGTATTCCTCTACCATCTGATTGCCCTTCTGGGTGCAGGCCATAGAAAGTAAAGGCTTATCCTTGTAGGTGGAAAAAATTCCATACAAATCCTGCATAACCATTGCAAAGCCGGAGTTATCATGTCCCTCCTGCTGAGGCAGCATCAGATGCAGGGCCTTAGATGGATGCACAGGCACCTTGCTCTTGATAGAACCAATTCTACACATATTAACACTCCTCCAATACACACATATAGACAATAAGCTGATATAAGCTATTGGATAGCTTCTATATGTTTATGTAATAGAAGCCATTCAGTAACCGATATAGTTTATCATTCACCGGCGGACATTTATACCTAACTTTTAGTATATTTGTCTGCGGTAAGTATTATTATAGGTATATTATGGGTAACTGTCAATATAAATATTCAATACTTCACCACAGTAAAGCCCATAAAACCCTTGATTTTATTGGTTTTATTATTTTCTTAATGCATAAATATACAAAAATCATGCATATTTTATAATTATACAACTCAGCGATAAATGAAAAATATCCTCTCAATCCCGCCATAACAAGCCTCAAAGACCAAGGCCTCTTATCATAGCTTGTTTATGTTTTTCATTGTATTCTTGTATACCGTAATACTTTATTCTTTTACAGAAATATATAATAACAAATAAGTCATAGAAAAAGGTCGTTGTATATCCTAACGGTTATACAACGACCTTACATTATGTACTATTTTCCCACAGGTACCATATAAACATTATTTACAAATACCCTGCTGGATTTACAGCTCTGCCGTTAATCCGCACCTCATAGTGTACATGAGGGCCAGTGCTGTATCCAGTACTGCCCATATAGGCAATAACCTGGCCTCTGCGGACATACTGCCCTGGAGATACTACCACAGCCTGGGCATGGGCATATCTGGTCAAATAGCCATTGCCATGATCTATATCCACCATATTGCCATAACCACCAGAGTTCCAGCCTGCGTCAGTTACTACACCATCAGCCGTAGCCACAATCGGAGTACCTGCATCGTCGGCAATATCAATACCAGGATGAAAATCAGAACCACCCCAGCGCAAGCCATAAGGAGAACTAACATCACCAGTAGTAGGCCAAATAGATGGTATAGTAACAGCTTCCCCTTGCTCATTGCCTAGCAAGGTCTGCTGCTCCTTCATGGCTTCCTTGAGCTGCTGAATGCTGGCCTTGCGAATAGCTATTCTCTGCTCCAAATCACTCAAAACTGTACTCACATTCTCAATATTGAGACTCTGGTTAACAGGGCCACCCTGACCATTATGAGTGCCATCACCGCCATTGCCTTGTGGTGTATCATTGGCTCCAGCTTCCATGCCAGTAATCTGCCTCAACTCCATCTCCACCTGTCCCAGCTCACTAAGCTGACTTTGAAGATTGTCTGCTTTCTTGGACAGCTGCAGCAGCTGTTCCTGCTGAATGCTATTTACCTGCTGGAGACGCTCTATCTGAGCAGCCTCATCCCGCAAGGAATAGCTTGTATAGGTAGAGTACCCAAAGGCTCCTACCAGCAGCAAGGCTCCTGCAACAACAGATGCAATACCACATTTCACCCATTTGGCTGGCAAGTGAATGCTGCGAGCATCCTGTCCATCATTGGAGCTGATGCGGATGGTATATTCCTTTGCTATTTTTTTCTCTTCTTTGTTTTCTTGATTACTCAAGTAAACTCCTCCAAACTCAAAATGCACCTAATAGCTCTAAAAATTTTCCAAAGTATTTTACCACATTTTGTCATACTTTGCAAAACCCACTACCACCTATTTTCCTCCATTAATCTGAAAAAAAACTGACAAGATTTAGTTCTCTCCCACAATTTTATTGGCAATATTCAGAGCTTTAACACCATCAGAAGCATAAAAGTCTGCTCCAGCCTCCTGAGCATATTCCTGAGTAAGGGCTGCCCCCCCTACCATAACCTTGGCCGGAATATTTTCCTTCTTCAACTGGCGAATAACCTCGTCAATCTCCGTCATGGTAGTGGTCATCAAAGCACACAGGCCTACAATGGCAGCCTTATTTTCCTTGGCAGCTGCCACAATATCCTCTGCTGGAACATCCTTGCCTAAATCGATTAGATTGAAACCACTATTTTCCAGCAAGGCCCCTACAATATTCTTGCCCAAATCGTGCACATCGCCCTTAACAGTGGCCAGCACCACCGTGCCCTTGGTATTATCACCAGCAGAGGCAGGGAATTTTTCCTTCAATACCACGAAGGCACTGCGCATAGCCTCGGCAGACAGCAAAACCTGAGGCAGGAAAACCCGTCCGGCGCCAAAATCTACACCTACCTCATTCATTGCCACCGTCAAAGCCTTTTCCGTCAGCTCATTAGGCTCAATACCTGTGTTAAGAGCATTCTCCACCAGGGAACGAATTTCATCAGCTTCACCTTCAATAACCGCAGCCTTGAGAGCCTCCAAAGGACTTAACTCCACATGCTTGGCCACCGCAGCCTTTTTAGGCACTGCCAAATTTTTGTCATTACGGCTGAAATCCCGGCCATTAGCATCCTTGCCCAGCAAAGCCATAGAAGCCATCAATGCATTCTGCATGGACTCATCATAAGGATTCATAATCGGCGCATCCAAACCTGCGGCCAAACACATGGTAAAGAAAGTACTGTTAATCAGAGGACGATTTGGCATACCAAAGGAAATATTACTCAGGCCCATAGTAGCAGGATAGCCATAACGCTGGCGGTAAAGCCGCAGAGTTTCCAGCGTATGGTTGCAGGCATCTGCATCGGCAGCAATGGTCATAACCAAACCATCCAGCAGAAAATCGCCATCCTGTAAGCCAGCCTTTTTAGCAGTGCTAATAATGATATCCATAACCTTCAACCGCTCTTCCGCAGTTTTGGGAATGCCCTCGTCTGTCAAAGGCAGGCACAAAATGGCCGCACCATATTTACGAGCCAAAGGAATAAATTTTTCCAGCCTTTCCACCTCAGCGCTGACAGAATTTATCAAGGCACGGCCAGGATAAGCCCGCAAGCCTGCCTCCAGGGCTACAGGATCGCTGGTATCAATGGCCAAAGGAGCATCTGTCAGCTGAGCAATTTCCGTAATCGCCCGCTTCATGGCAGCTGCCTGATCAATACCGCCTACACCCATATTTACATCCAAAAGCCCTGCACCAGCTTTAACCTGGTCCAATGCTTCTCTCTTTACAGACACAAATGAACCATCCTTGATTTCGGCTGCCAGCTTTTTTCTGCCTGTAGGATTAATGCGCTCACCTATCAAAACAGTAGGCAGTTCCTTATCCACCATCACGGTTTTACTGCGACTGGTCAACATTAACCTACGACGCAGAGGCACAAATTTTGGCTCCTCCACTCCCTCCAAAGCAGATTTAATAGCTGCAATATGCTCTGGGGTAGTACCGCAACAACCACCAATATAGGTAGCACCAGCCTGTACCAACTTTGGTGCCCAGGTGCCAAAATCCTCTGGCCCCATAGGGAAGATGGTTTTGCCTTCCACCAACTGAGGCATACCGGCATTGGGCTGTACACTAATAGGCTTGGCAGTGTTCTGGGAAATAATTTTTACAATAGGCACCAGCTGTTCAGGGCCAAGAGAACAGTTGATACCAATAATATCTGCCCCCATAGCATCCAAGGTTATAGCGGCAGTCTGAGGATCAGTACCTGTAACGGTACGGCCATCCTCGCTATAGGACAGCTGACAAATCACTGGCAGCTTAGTAGCATCCTTAGCCGCCAAAAGAGCTGCCCGCATTTCCTGAATATCAATAAAGGTTTCTATCAGTATATAATCTGCACCTGCTGATTCCAAAGCCTGAGCCTGCTGATAGTAATTATCATAGGCTTCCTCAAAATCCAAATCTCCCAAAGGCTTAATAAATCTACCGGAAGGCCCCATGCCACCAGCGATTTTTACACAGCCTCCCTCAGGCACCTTAACAGCCTTGGCCGCCTTTACCGCAGCCTGATTGATTTCCACCACTCGATCGCTAAGGCCATAATGCTCCAGCTTCAAAGCAGAAGCACCAAAGGTAAAGCTTTCAATAATGGTAGATCCTGCATCTACATAACGCTGATGCACCTTGGTAACCTGCTCAGGATGATCCACACAAAGCATTTCTGGACAGGCACCTGGCTGTAAAAGTCCCAGCTGCTGGAACATGGTTCCCATAGCACCATCAAAAATATGTATCATATAATTACCTCTATTCTAGTTCAAAACAAATTCTGCCTAAGGCAAAATACTTCAATGTAATAAATTAGTCGTGTGGTTAGTGTACTATTTTTGCTAGAATTTCGCAAGTAATATATTAACTGCGGCGAGCTGGGCAATCCAGTTTACTGCACTGACTACAATCGTGCTTGCCATTTGGCTTTTCACATTCCTTATCTGGATAATATAAACCGATAATGGCCGTAATGGATTTACGAGGTGTCAACATCAAGGCTTCCGTCAAGGACACCCCGATTTCCTTCCCATGAGCCAGGGACAGCACCTCTGGCTGCTGTTCAATAGGCCAATCCCCATATCCCGGACTGAATCTCCATGTCATGGCCAGCCCCTGCCTTTTAACTACATTAAATATATTCTTTTCCATCCCATCAGCTACCTCCTCAATAGCTGTGGTAGCGGCAGCATCCAAAAGCATGGAAAAGCTGTATTTTCCCTCCTCAAAGGAACGGGTTACCTGGTCTTCAATATCCTCTCCAATAGTGGCAGACATAATTACCACCTGACAGGCTTTTTGCAAATGTTTCCCTATGCTTTTGCCCTGCAGCTTTACTTCCACTGTATGATCTTGATTGTAGACCGTCTGACTTTCTGCATCGTAATCGTAAATCTGCCAGATTCCCTTAGGCTGAATCAAAAGCTGGGCCTCCTGACAAGCATTGTCTATCAGCTCCTGCTTAAAGTCCTCTGCCTTTTGCAGGCCTGCATATCTTCTAGTTTCCACAGGATCCACCGCCAAAATCGGTGCATTGTATATTGGCATTTATTTCACTTCCATAATTATTTATTACGCAATAGTTGCTAAAGCTATTTGTGATTGTAATGATTATATCTAAGGAAAAGATTATTTGCAAACCTATTTCAATGCATCACATCCTTCAGATTTTGCAAATTCTGATTTGTAGAGTTGCCTATCTCCCTAATATCATAAATATGAAACTAAACTTTTCCGAAATACAGCCTGCGGTCATAACGACTTTTGCTCTGTCCGACTTAATGGCCCTATCTGATGATTTATTCTAA
>NZ_JADYTY010000043.1 GCF_021531495.1 Anaerovibrio lipolyticus | reverse complement strand
TTTGTGCAACTACATTTTACCACAAGGGTTCGCTATGGATTTTTAAGTGTTCAACTTAATTATACAATCCGCCTATAGGGAAATCCAGAACCTGATTATAGAAAAAAACACATAATTATGTTATAATATACTTTCGACAAAATAAATCAGGAGCGTGAACCTATGCTAAGATGGGGAACCAAAACAAATATATTTTATCTTTGTGCCGGTCATTATACAGTAGATTACTATAACAATTTTTTGCCAGTTTTACTGCCCTTTATTATGGTGAAGCTGGATATGTCCTTAACCATGTGCGGTATTCTGGTTATGGTATTGGCTTTTGTAGCCAGCTCTATACAGCCCTTTGTAGGATATGTTACCGATAAACATGATAGCAGCCCTTGGCTGTTGGCGGCTATACCTTTAAGTGGTATTGCTATCTGCCTGGCTGGTCTGGCACCTAATAAAGCTGCCTTGTTCCTGTTGTGTATCATAATGGGGATAACGGTGTCCTTTGTTCATCCCGTAGGCAGTGCCCTATTGGGAAAGGTAGGCAATGTCAGCAATATGGGCAGAGTTATGTCTCTGTACGTAGTAGGCGGTAATTTTGGCGCAGCAGTAGCTCCTGCCACAGTAATGTTTCTGTTGGACAGATATGGATTGGATATTTTGCCCTTGTTAGCCATACCAGCAGTTGTATTGGGCATATTATTTTATTTTTCTGGTCTTTACAAATTGCCATCGGCCAATGCCAAAAAGGTAAGTTCCAGTGAATCCATCAGCATTATCAAGATTTTTGCCAATCCCTCTGTGGCACTGCTGAATATAGCTATGGGGCTCCGTTGCTGTACCCATGTGTCTGTATCCACCTTTTTACCCATGCTGATGTTGTCCCATGGCGCCTCCAATGTGGTATCTGGTTCCATGTTGACAGTATTTCTTATGGGAACAGCTGCTGGCGGCTTGATTGGTGGAGAGCTGGGAGACAAATTCGGTCACAAGCGGTTGATGGTGGTATCCTTGGCCTTGACAGCCCTGCCAACGATATTGTTTTTCCTTTATCCAGATGCAGGCTTTATAAGCAGTTTGTTGTTGTTTATGGGAGGTTTCTTTGTACAGGCTCCTCAGCCTAGCTCTATTGTGTGGACAGGCAGGCTGATGCCTCAATATATTGGCGTGGCCTCCGGCATGATGATGGGATTGTGCTTTGGTCTTGGCAGTATTGGTGCAGCAGTTACCGCGGCTTTAGGCGATTATATTGGCTTGGAAACAGCTATGTTTTTAAGTGTGGTACCAGTAGTTATTGCAACTATTTTGGTAATATTTACTCCCTATACCAAAGGTGTGGTAGTACCTAAACGCAAATAAGATGTTTTTAGGACTAGAGAATAGGCAGATAAGCCAGGAGGTTTGGCGTGGTTATTTTAGAAAAGGCTGTATTGCATATATTGGATTTCGTTGGGGGAGAGCCGGTGCTTTCCGCCCAGGAGCTGGCTTTGGAGGATGGCATTCGGGAATTTCTCATTAAGCATATGGAAAAGACCATTCATAGCCAGGATGCCAAAAGTGGAAAATTTTATGAAAACAGTGAATTTAATGGCCTGTTGCAGGAATATATGGCACAGAAGTCCAGTTTTGTGGAATTTTCTTGTCAGGTGGCAGAAATTTTGTACAAGGCTTTGGCTCCTTGTCAGGATATTCAGAATACAGATTTGTTTGTTTGTCAGCTGAGAGTAGATGATGTGCCCCATATGGCCTTATTGAAATGTGTGAATCATCAGGGCTATGTTCATCAGGTTAATGTGACCGAGGATGGGGCGGTGGCCACAGAGGTTATGAACAGCAGTGGACTTTTACCGGGCAATAGCCAGCGCATGGATGAATTTGCCTACATTAATTTGGCATCTGGGGAGGCACTGATTAAAGCCAAGAAATACTCTTTGGATGGCAATAGCGTTTTTGTTTTGCCGGAGCTGCTTTTGGAGTGCAATCAGACACCGTCTCCAAAGGAAACCATTAAGGAAATTAACAAGGTGGCCAAAAAGGTGGCAGAAGCTTACTGTCAGGATCAGGTGGAAACAGCAGCTGCCGTGAAAAACTATATTGCCGAGAATTTATCTGATGATGGTCAGTTGGACCCACAGCAGGTAGGTGAAGCAGTATTTCAGGATAATCCGGCTATGCAGGCTGATTATCGACAGGAAATGGAAAATGCTGGCTTTCGGGAGCCTGTGGTGGTAGACAAGGAAGCAACCCTGAAAAAGATGCGCAAGCACAAGCTAAGTACAGATACCGGCATTGAGCTGGTGATTCCTACGGAGTTTTTTGAGAATACGGAATTTGTGGAGTTCTACAAGGATGAGGATGGGTTTATGTCCATTACCTTGAAGAATATTCAGAGTATCGTTAACAAATAAGGTATTGTCCTAAAGGTTAGAGGGAAAGGATGGTGATACTATGGAGACAAGGAGTAATACCTATACCACAGAGGCGCCTCCGGAAAAGGCCATATTGGCAGGGGTGGATACAGGTAAAAGCAATTGGTTGGCAGAGGATTCACTGACTGAGCTGGAGGGCTTGGCCAAAACTGCCGGGGCAGTAGTGGTGGGCCGGACAGTGCAGAAAAAGGAACGGCCTGATACGGCTCTCTTTTTAGGCAAGGGCAAGGTGGCAGAGGTTACTTTGATGGCTCAGGAGCTGAAGGCAGATTTGCTGATTTTGGATGATGAAATCACTCCCTCACAGCAGCGGAATCTGGAGTCGGTTACTGGATTGAGAGTGGTGGATAGAACTGCCCTGATTCTGGATATTTTTGCCCAGCGGGCTAGATCCAGTGCAGGCAAGCTGCAGGTAGAGCTGGCACAGCTAAAGTATAATCTGCCTAGATTAGGGGGACAGGGCCTGGTTCTATCCCGTCTAGGAGGCGGTATTGGCACCAGGGGCCCCGGTGAAACCAAGCTGGAAATGGATAGACGGCGGATTCGCGGCCGCATTCATGACCTGACGGAAAAAATTGACAAGCTAAAGGCGCAACGACAGCTACATAGAATCCAGCGGAAAAACAGCCGGGTGCCAGTGGCGGCTCTGGTAGGCTATACCAATGCAGGCAAATCCACTATTCTTAATGCTTTGGCTGGCAGTAATGAGGTTATGGCAGAGGACTTGCTTTTTGCTACCTTGGACCCGACCACCAGATTGATTCAGCTGGATGACAAGCAGGAAATTCTGCTGACAGATACGGTAGGCTTTATTCAAAAATTGCCTCACACCTTGGTTAGTGCCTTTCAGGCTACCTTGGAGGAAACTGCCGAGGCGGATTTGCTGATTCATGTGGTAGATGCTTCTGATGTGAATTATGAATTGCAGATTCAGGCTGTGGTAGAGGTGCTGAAGGAAATTGGTGCTGAGAACAAGCCTGCTATATTTGTCTTTAACAAAGCAGATAAGCTGCCTGTATTGCAATTTCCAGATAATCATGTGGAAAAAAGAATGCTGCAGGGCAGAGAAGGTGTGGTAATTTCTGCTAAAAATCCAGCCGGGCTGGAAATACTGCGGGAAAAAATCAAAAGCTTTTTTGCTCAGAGCAATATTGCCTTGAAGCTTTGTATTCCCTATGACAAGGGCCATCTGGTAACTCGGCTTCATGATGTGGCCAAAGTAGAGGCCATTGATTACAACGATAAGGGAACGATTATGGAGCTTACCATGTCTGTATCTGATGCAGAACCTTATCTCAAATACGAAATAAAGGATAAATAAGGAGCTATCTAAGCTCATAAATAAAGGAGATTATAAAAAATGTCATTTTCTGAAAATTTGCTGCAGCTAAAAAAACAGGCTATGGCTCAGGCTGGGCCTATGTTTGCTCATATTGATAGTATAGCCGAGGCTAATACCCTGAAAGTATTGGATGCCATGCGGGAGTGTCAGGTATCTGAGGCTCATTTTAATACTACCTCTGGTTATGCTTATGATGATATTGGCCGCAGCAAAATTGAGGAGCTGTTTGCTAAGGTATTCGGAGCTGAAAGAGCCTTGGTTCGTACCAATTTTGTTTCTGGTACTCATGCTTTGGCCACAGTGCTCTTTGGTATTCTTAGACCAGGGGACAAGCTGGTTTCCATTACTGGTGCCCCTTATGATACCATGCAGACTGTTATTGGTTACGCCAATGAAAGCCCTGGCTCCTTAAAGGAATTTTGCGTACTTTATGATGAGCTGGAAATGATTGATGGCAAGGTGGATATGGCAGGTATTGCTGGCAAAATCACTCCTGATACCAAGATGGTATTGATTCAGCGCTCCCGTGGCTACTCCATGCGCAACCCTTTGACTATTGAGGAAATAGGGGCCATTTGTCAGGAGGTTAAAAAGGTTAAGCCTGATTGTATCTGCTTTGTGGATAACTGCTATGGTGAGTTTGTAGACACCCAGGAGCCTGTACAGGCAGGAGCAGATATTATGGCTGGTTCCCTGATAAAGAATCCAGGGGGCGGTGTGGCTCTTACCGGTGGCTATATTGCTGGTAAAAGTGATTTGGTGGAGCTGTGCTCCTATCGTCTTACTGCGCCAGGTATGGGTGATGAGCTGGGAGCATCCTTGGCTAACAACCGCATGATTTTCCAGGGCTTCTTCCTGGCACCTCATGTGGTAGCTCAGGCCATTAAGGGAGCAGTTTTTGCCGCAGCCCTTTTTGCCCTGCTGGGATATAAGACTCTGCCATTGCCAACCGATGTTAGAGGAGATATTATTCAGGCTATTCAGCTAGATACTCCGGAGAAGCTGATTGCCTTCTGTCGAGGTATTCAGAAGTATTCTCCAGTAGATTCCTTTGCCGCTCCAGAGCCTTGGGATATGCCGGGCTATGCAGACAAGATTATTATGGCAGCAGGTACCTTTGTACAGGGTGCTTCTATTGAGCTTAGTGCTGATGGCCCATTACGGGCTCCATATAATGTATATCTGCAGGGTGGTCTTACCTTTGAGCACGCTGTAATTGGCATTATGGGGGCAGCTCAGGCTATTGAGGAACTGGCTGATAAATAAGCTGCTGGCAGATTGAGGAAATTATGGCTCATATTCAGGAAAAGCAAATTGTTTATCGTGGGGAGAAAATCAAGCTGGTAAGACGGCCCCATATGAAAAATATCAGGGTACGTATCAGTCGTCCGGAAGGAGAGATTGTAGTCAGCTGTCCCTATGGCGTGCCTAATAGTCAGTGGCAATGGGCGCTGGAGGGGGTATGGCCGAAGATGCTGCAGGCTCGCCAACAATATCTGGCTGGACAGCAAAAACAGCCTAAGTACAATCTGGATTTGGTGGCAGAGGTGCAGAAAATCCTGCCTCGCTGTCAGGAAATTACAGGAGTTCAGGCCTCTAGTATCCATTTTCGCAGGATGTACAGCCGCTGGGGTTCCTGCAATACCAGGACAGGTAGAATCAATCTAAGTCTGAATCTGGCTCACAAGCATCCTATGTGTCTGGAATATGTGCTGATACATGAGCTGGTGCATTTACTGGAGCGTAATCACACGCCAAGGTTTCATGGTTTGGTTGCCAAATTCTGCCCTTTTGCCCAAGAGGCAGAAAGGCATTTACGAGAATAAAATAGTAAGCAGAACAGCTAATATACAGCGGACAAGAGGTGTCGTATGTTTCTGGATGACAAGAAGAATAAGCTAAAGAATTGGCTGAATGAAATAGTGGAAAAGCATTTTTCCTATGGCAAGGATGCAACTGAGGAGGACAAGCAAAGAACCAAAAAAAATGCGATGTTGGCCATGGCAGTGGCAGTTTTGGCAGCAGTCTGTGTAGCTTTTGCTGTCTTAAGCATGGATTATAGAATCTCTACTATCGATGAAATACAAGGCAATGATAAGGTAGTAGTACGGATTACCCCTGGTATGGCTTCCGGTGAGATAGGAGATTTGCTAGCCGCAAAAGGTGTTATAGATTCTACTTGGAAATTTAAGCTGGCGGTAAAATTAAATGGTGCTGGGGACAAATTTCAGGCAGGAACCTTTTCCTTGCAGAAAAACATGACGGTGGGAGATGCCTTGGGAGTGCTGATAAACGGTCGTGCTACCTCCCAGTGGGTTACTATTCCAGAGGGCTATGATGTGCGCCAGATTGCCAAGCTTTTGGCAAAGCATGGCCTGGTGGAGGAAAAGGAGTTTTTGGCAGCAGCCAGGGATTTTGCGCCTTATGATTATATAGTAAAATCACCAGAGGCTGATTATGCCATCGAAGGATTTTTGTTTCCAGATACCTACGAATTTGCTACAGATGCCAGCTGTCAGGATATTATGAGCCGTATGGCTGAGGAATTTGACCATAAGCTGACACCAGAGCTGCGGCAGCAGGCATCTCAGCGTAATTTATCTGTTTATGAGCTGGTAACCTTGGCTTCCTTAGTGGAGAAGGAGGCTCGCTTCCCAGAGGACAGGCCGATTATTGCCCAGGTTTTTTTCAAGCGGTTAGATATTAATATGCCATTGCAGACAGATACCACCATTCAGTATCTTTTGGCTGGGCCAAAGGAGAATCTGTCCATTGCTGATACCAAAATAGATTCACCCTACAATACCTATCAGCATTATGGACTGCCACCAGGACCTATAGCCAGTCCAGGTATGGCCTCTATAGAAGCGGTGTTGAATCCTGCCAATACGGATTATCTTTATTTTGTGGCGGATACTCAGGGACACAATCATTATGGCTATACTTATGATGAGCATTTGGATTTGGTGGATAAGGTTCGCTAAAGGGGAAAGTATATGCGCAATGTAAATGATGGGCTGGCAGAGCTGCTGGCTGAAATGAAGGCCTATGGAGAGGCCAATCATGTGCCAATTATCAATATTAACGGCTTGGCTGTGCTGGAGAAGGCCGTGGCGGCCAGAAAGCCAAGGCGGGTGCTGGAAATAGGTACGGCTATAGGCTATTCCACTCTTTATATTGCTGCCAATGCAGCACCAGAGGTGGAGATTGTCAGTCTGGAGCTTAGTGAGGAGCGGGCTGCTGAGGCCAGAGCCTTTGTGGACAGGTCGCCATATGGTCAGCAGATTAGGATTATTACGGGAGATGCCGGGGAAAATATTCAGAAGCTGACAGGCTTCTTTGATATGGTGTTTATAGATGCCGCCAAGGGACAGTATCCAGATTATTTTCGCAAAATATATCCTCTGTTGGCAGAGGATGCTTTGGTGGTGGCAGACAATGTTCTGTTTCGTGGCTATGTCCGTGGAGATGTGCCAGCACCTAGACGGTTTCGCACTATTGTAAAGCGGTTGCGGGAATATATTGCTATGGTTACTGATAGTGGTGAATTCCAGACAGAAATCTATGAGAATGGTGATGGCTTGGCTGTTAGCCAGCGACTAGCTGGTAAGGGTAATGTTGAAAATAATATGGAGGATAAAAAATGAAAAAACCTGAGCTTTTGGCTCCGGCAGGCAATATGGAAAAGCTGAAAATGGCTTTGCTTTATGGTGCAGATGCGGTTTATCTAGGGGGCAAGGCCTTTGGCCTGAGAGCCTTTGGAGGAAACTTTACCAATGAGGAATTGCAGGAAGCAGTGGATTTTGCCCATAAGCTAGGCAAAAAAATCTATGTCACGGTAAATATTTTTCCTCATAATAGTGATATTGCCAAATTGCCGGTTTATTTGACTTTTTTGAATGAAATCAAGGTAGATGCTATTTTGGTGGCGGATTTTGGGGTATTTACCCTGGCTAAGGAATATGCCCCTGATGTGGAGCTGCATATTAGCACTCAGGCCAACAATACCAACTGGGCGGCGGTGAATGCCTGGGCGGAGCTGGGGGCCAGACGAGTGGTCCTGGCTCGGGAAATGTCCTTAGAAGAAATAAAGGAGATTAGGGAAAAATGCTCTGTGGAGCTGGAAATGTTTGTACATGGCGCCATGTGCATTTCCTATTCCGGCCGTTGTCTTATGAGCAATTATCTTACGGGTCGGGATGCCAATAGGGGCAGCTGTGCCCAGCCTTGCCGTTGGAACTATGCTCTGGTAGAGGAAAAACGTCCAGGGCAGTATTTCCCAGTGCTGGAGGATGAACGAGGTACCTATATTTTTAATTCCAAGGATATGTGCCTCCTGCCTTATTTGCCAGATGTCATTGCCAGCGGGGTGGATAGTCTAAAAATTGAGGGCCGTATGAAAAGCGTTCACTATGCCGCCAGTGTGGTCAAGGCTTATAGAGAGGCCATTGATAGCTATTTTGCTGCTCCAGAACAGTTTGAGGTGAAAAAGGAATGGGTGGAGGAGCTGGACAAGGTTTCCCATCGGGCTTATACCACTGGCTTCTATTATGGCCGTCCTACAGAAAAGGATCAGATATATGGCACTTCCAGCTATACTCAGACCTCGGATTTTGTGGGACTGGTGCTGGATTATGACGAAAAAACAGGCTTTGCTACGGTGGAACAGCGGAATAATATGAAGGTGGGGCAGGAAATAGAGATTTTTCAGCCTCATCTGGCTGGCTATCGTCAGATTTTGCAGGAAATGTATAATGATGAGGGAGAGGCTATTCAGGTGGCACCACATCCCCAGCAAATCGTGAAAATCCGCATGGATAAGCCAGTGGAGCCTTATGGCATTTTGCGTCGTGATATAGTATAAAATTAATCTTGGTCTCTTGTGTAAGAGCATGGTGTTATTACATCTAGGTGAACAATATGGATTTGCAGGAATTTTTTGCTCAGCATCCCAAGGTGGCTTTGGGTTTTTCGGGAGGGGTGGATTCCTCCTATCTTTTGTATGCGGGAATTAAATATGGGGCAGATATAAAGCCTTATTTCGTTAAGGGGCCTTTTCAACCAGAGTTTGAAAGGCAGGATGTGCTAAAGATGGCAGAGCTTTTGCATATTGACAATCTTGCTATTGTGGAGGCTAATCCCCTGACTGATGAAAGGGTTGTGCAAAACGACCAACTTCGTTGCTATTATTGCAAGCAGAGGGTATTTGGCTTGATAAAGGAGCAGGCAGCCAGAGATGGCTACAAGGTTTTAATTGATGGCACCAATGCTTCTGATGATTTGGCAGATAGGCCAGGCTTCAAGGCTTTGCAGGAAATGCAGGTACTGTCACCTCTGCTGCAGGCAGGATTGACCAAAATGGAGATTCGCAGACATTCCCAGGAGGCTGGTCTGTTTACTTGGGATAAGCCTTCTTATGCCTGTTTGGCAACCAGGATTCCTACAGGCTATCCATTGGAGCTTTCCACCTTGAGAAAGGTGGAGAGAGCTGAGGCTGCTTTGCGGGAAATGGGGTATAGTGATTTCCGTATTCGAGTGTTGGATAAGGCGGCCAAGCTGCAGTTGAAACCTCAGCAAATGGAAAAGCTGTTACAGGAGAGAGAAAAGGTGAAAAATCTGCTTTTACAGGAGTTTGAGGATATTTATTTGGATTTAAAGGAACGCTGATATGGTCAGTTTACATGAAATACTGGAAAAATTACAGAAGGGTGAAATAAGCCTGCAGGAGGCAGAGGGACATATTCGCCGCAAGCCCTTTGAGGAAATGGGTTATGCCAAGCTGGATACTCAACGAAGATTTCGTTCTGGCTTCCCCGAGGTGGTTTTTGCTCAAGGCAAGGCAGATGAACATCTGGTTAGCATATGTCAAAGACTTTTTCAGCTGGAGGGGGAGCTTTTGGTAACTAGAGCTACTCCGGAGCAATATACCTTGATTGCGGAAATTCTGCCAGAGGCAGAATATGATGCTAAGGCGAGAATTATTACCTGTGGTAAGGAAAAGCGCAAGCCTCAGGGCTGTATTGCTGTTTGTACTGCTGGTACGGCAGATATACCTGTGGCAGAGGAAGCTGCCCAGGTAGCGGAATATTTTGGCTGTCATGTGGAACGTGTCTATGATGTAGGGGTTAGCGGTCTACATCGTCTGCTGTCCCAGCTGCCCCTCATTCAAAAGGCCAACTGTGTCATTGCTGTGGCAGGCATGGAAGGGGCTTTGGGCAGTGTGGTGGCAGGCTTGGTGGATAAGCCGGTTATTGCGGTGCCAACATCTATTGGCTATGGAGCTAATCTGGGGGGAGTATCTGCCCTGCTAAGTATGCTTAATTCCTGTGCCAATGGTATTGCTACGGTTAATATAGACAATGGCTATGGAGCGGGATATTTGGCAGCCCAGATTAATAAGCTGGCTGTGGCTAAGGAATAATGTATTTTAGGTAAAGAGGTATGTATGAAAAGAGTTTTATATATTGATGGGCCCTTTGGTATAAGTGGTGATATGCTGGTAGCTGCTCTTTTGGATATGGGGGCAGATTATGAGAAATTGACAAAGGTTTTGCATAGCTTGGAGGTAAAGGGCTTTCAAACTAAGGTATCAAGGGTAAAAAAATCCGGTCTTGATATGTGTGATTTCTTGGTGGAACTAGATGAGGTTCATGAAAATCATGACCACGATATGGCCTATCTACATGGTCACGAGCATCATGAACATGAGCACCATCATGACCATGACCATGACCATGACCATGAGCACCACCATGACCATGCACATCATCACGAGCATGAACACAGTCACCACCACCATCATCATGAGCATAGGGGTATGGGGGAGATTCGTCATATTATTCACCATAGTGCCATGAGTGAGGAAGCTCAGAAGCTGGCCTTGAAAATTTTTCAGGTATTGGCTCAGGCTGAGGCCAAGGCCCACGGAACAGATGTGGAGCAGGTTCATTTCCATGAGGTAGGGGCAGTGGATTCCATTGTGGATATCGTCAGCATTGCCGTATGTATGGAAAGCCTGGCCATAGATGATGTGGTGGTTGATACTTTGGTGGATGGTCATGGCACTATTCGCTGTCAGCATGGTATCATGGCGGTACCTGTACCGGCAGTTACCCATATTGTGGCTGATAATGGTTTGAAGCTTCGTCTAAGCCATGTAGAGGGGGAACTGGTAACTCCTACGGGAGCAGCGGCAGCAGCAGCTCTTAGGACTATGGACAAGCTGCCTGCCAGCTATAGAGTGGCTGGGGTAGGCATGGGAGCCGGTAAGAGGGAATATGAGGTGCCAACCTTTTTGCGGCTTTTGTTGTTAGAAGCGGAGACAGAGCTTTCAGAGGATGAGATTCTCAAAATTGAAACAAATATAGATGATAGCAATGGGGAAACTCTGGGCTTGGTACAGGAACTGCTTTTGTCTGCTGGAGCCTTAGATGTATTTTTTACCTCCATCTATATGAAGAAGAACCGCCCAGCCTATATGCTGACCGTTCTTTGTCAGCCACAGCAGCAGGAGGCAATGGCACGAATTATTTTCCAGCATACTACCAGTATTGGTATTCGCTATGAGAAAATGAAGCGCTGTATTATGCAGCGCCGCCAGCTATCTGGTGTGGTAGATGGCATAGCCGTGAAAGCCAAGGAATGCAGCTATGGAGATATAGTGCGCTGCTATCCAGAGTATGATAGTATTCGCCAGCTGCAGCAGGAAAAGGGAATGGATTATCAGATGGCCTATGAACTGATAAGAAATAATGTCTGTCGAAACCCCATAGAAAGAAAATGAAAAAATCATTTTCTTTGAATAATCTAGGGGTTATAATAAATTAATAGTGCAGGTTTTTGCAAATCAGTTTGTGGATTAGGCATTAGATAGGATAAATAAAGGAGGAGATATTAAGTAACTGATTTTATAGACAAATATGTATATTGGTGATATAATGTGTCTATGGAGG
>NZ_JADYTY010000042.1 GCF_021531495.1 Anaerovibrio lipolyticus | reverse complement strand
TATAATGGGCCCCTTGTCAAGACCACTAAAAAAATATCTAAGCGTGTCTTAATCCAATAAATTATGCAACATTCTGGCCATAATAGTAAGAATCAGGCGTCCTATATGCCAATGCTTCATGTGGTCTTACTTTGTTATATTCGTTAATGTAATCTATTAATCCTTTGCGTAATTCTCGTGGGCTGGCAAATTCATTTGGATATATTTTTTCTGTCTTTAGGCTGCGAAACCACCTTTCAATTATTATATTATCTGCCCAACGGGATCTTCCATCCATACTCTGTTTTATACCGTAATTTCTTATCATCTCCTTGTATTCTTTACTAGTAAATTGACACCCCTGATCGGAGTTAAGTATTTCTGGGGTACCATATGTGGCTACAGCATCTTTTACGGCTTCCAATACATATGCCGTTCCAAGTGTGTCTGACAAATTCCAACCCACTATTTTACGGCTATACCAGTCTATAATAGCCGTTAGATACATATGGCCATGATGCATTTTTATATAAGTTATATCTATAGACCAAACCTGATTAGATGCTGTAACCTTATAATTTCGTAGTAAATACGGAACTATCGCCTCCTTGAAATTGCGTTTGGAAAGATTTTTCTTTGGATAAATAGCTGTTATACTCATTCGTTCAAGCAGTCTTCTTACAGTTTTGCGACAAACCTTAAAGCCTTCATGTATCAGTAATTTAGTAATCTTTCTTGACCCTAGGTATGGCATGGTTGTATGCCAATAATCTATTCTTTCCATAAGTTTTTCTTGTAGTAGCAACCGTTCTCTATCTGCTTCAACTGGTACATAATAAATACTAGAACGATTAATAGATAAGAGCTCACATTGACGGCGTATGGAAATATCAGATTCCTTTGTAATCAAATCCTGGTATTGAAGGGATATCTTCTCCAATTTTGCGAAAGCAATCCTGAAGAAAATTACGTTCCATTGTAAGCTGCCCAATAGTCTTCAGCATTTGATCATTCTTTTTCTTCAGGTCACTCTCCTTTCTCTGAGATTGTTTGTGCTCAGATTTTGCACCAAATACAAGATAAGCATTTTGTAAGAATTCCTGCTTCCACTTTCTAACCATGTTGGGGTTTAAGTTATGTTGAGCACATATTTCATTCAGTTCCTGATTACCTTGAAGAATATTCATAACAACTTTACTTTTAAATTCTGGTGTATATTGACAGCGTGTCATAAAAAATCCTCCTAGATTGTTATATATTTACTATAACATGCACGCTTAAATTTTCAAAATATGGTCCAGATTCTGGTATCCATTATAGTCTATGGTGAAGACAGCTGCCATGTTGTGAAGGAGGGGTGAGCATGACTGAAGAAATCAAGAATCAGATTTTGGCAGTCCGCCAGACCGGAGCCACGAACATGTTTGATATTATCCGGGTGAGGGAAATTGCCAAAGAACTTGATTTTGACGAGCTGGTGGAGTATCTTCCAGCCAACAAAGCTGAGTATGTGAACTTCATCCTTTATGGAAAATAAGCCATGGAAGATAGGCTGGGGAGAAGGGATGGAAATGCCCTGAACCACAGTATTTCAAGGGAAAATGTATCCTAAAATACATTGAAATACTTTCTGTAAATAACTTGCTATCAGTACAGATGTACGGTAATATACACACAACAAAAGCAAAGCAAGGCAAAACAGAAAGGATGACAAAACATGATTGATTTGAGAGCACAGACCTTCGGAGTAGAGATTGAGATGACAGGAATTACAAGAAACAGGGCGGCAAAGACAATTGCAGCCTACTTTGGAACAGAGGTAAGCCATTACGGCGGCGGTTACGATGCCTACCACGCAACGGACAGACAGGGAATAACTTGGAAGGCCATGAGCGACTCAAGCATCAGAGCCGAGAAGAAGGACGGCAGTTACGCAAGCGACCTTTACAAGACCGAGGTGGTTACACCGATTCTTCGATACGAGGACATTGAGGACCTGCAGGAAATCCTCAGAAGGCTGAGAAAAGCCGGAGCGGTTGTGAACAGTAGCACAGGAATCCACATCCACATCGGAGCAGAGAATTTCACCCCCGCCACCCTTTGCAACCTTCTCAAGAACATCAGAAGCAAGGAGGACATCCTTTACAAAGCAATACAGGTCAAGGAAAACAGGGCAAGATACTGCCAAAAGACCAATCAGAAGCTGATTGAGATGATTGAAGCCCACCGCCCAAAGACAAGGGCAAAGCTTGCAGACCTCTGGTACGCAGAAGCGCCACACGGCAGAGACCACCATTACAACAGCAGCCGCTACCACGGACTTAACCTCCATGCCTACTTCACAAAAGGAACGGTCGAGTTCAGGCTTTTCAACAGCACCCTCCACGCTGGCGAGTTAAAGGCCTACATACAGTTCTGTATGGCGGTTACCGCAAAGGCGGTAAACACCAAAAAGGCAAGTTCAAAGCCAAGCAGCAGCGATAACGAAAAATACACCTTCAGGTGCTGGCTTCCCCGCCTTGGCCTTAACGGAGATGAATTCAAAACCTGCAGGTTCCACCTCCTTAAGCACCTCGAAGGAAACTCAGCATGGAGGCACCTTTCCTAAAGCGAATCAAGCCACCAGCCCCGAAAGGGGCCTTTAGGTGGTAGGAGCATATTGATTTGTTTTAGGAAGGGAGTCTTCAGATATGAAAAGAAAAATTTATTTAGCCTATGGAAGCAACATGAGCCTTCAGCAGATGTACCACCGTTGCCCTGATGCTGAGCCGATTGGCAAGGGAATCATTAAGGGATGGCGACTAATGTTCAAGGGTTCGCAAAGCGGCAATTATGCCACCATCGAAAAGGAAGCGGGGTGTAAGGTTCCCGTGGTGGTGTGGGCCATCAGCCCGGCAGACGAAAAGAATCTTGACCGCTGCGAAGGCTGGCCATCCTTTTATGTAAAGGAAGATATCGAATTCAACTACATCGGAGACCGTCCAGGCAGACGGGCAAAGGGAACCGGCATGGCCTACATCATGCCACCTGAGAATTCGAAGCTGGGGCTTCCGACCAGGCAGTACTTTGATGGGATTTTGGAAGGCTACGAAAGATTCGGGCTGGATACGAAAATCCTCTATGAAGCCCTTAAGTACAGCGAGTAAAAGTTTCAGGAAAGGCTCTCTTCGGAGGGCCTTTTGGTCGTACTGAAATCTAGTGCCTTGGTATCAAGTATTCTTTATATCAAAGTAATGAATTCCAGGGCACAGTATCCACTGTGTGTTAGTCTTGAAAGTTTTATAATACTAAAGTATCCGCTCCAACAAGGGGCGGATTTTTATTGGGAGGATACAGGAATGGCAGAATATAAGCCTACAAAATTCAAACTGAGAACATCTTATTATGACAAGGCTCAGGCTGATTTTGCTGTGGGCTTCATTGAGTGCCTGTGCCATACAAAGGGCAGGTGGGCAGGAAAGCCATTTAAACTACTGCCATGGCAGGAACAGATTGTAAGGGATATTTTTGGTACACTGAAAGCCAATGGAAACAGGCAGTTTACCACAGCCTATATTGAAATTCCAAAGAAGAATGGAAAAAGTGAGCTGGCTGCAGCAATTGCCCTTTATATGCTTTTTGCCGATGGTGAGGCATCGCCAGAGGTTTATGGTGCCGCTGCAGATCGTCGGCAGGCAGCCATAGTATTCGATGTAGCACATCAAATGGTTAATATGACAGCTGCCCTGGCAAAACGGTCAAAAATTCTGACAGCCACTAAAAGGATTGTGTCGGGTTTCAATAATGGGTTCTATCAGGTACTTTCAGCAGAGGTGACGAGCAAGCATGGATTGAATGTTTCAGGGCTGGTTCTTGATGAAGTCCATGCTCAGCCAAACCGAAAACTATATGATGTACTGACCAAAGGCTCTGGTGATGCCAGAGAGCAGCCATTGTACTTCCTTATAACCACAGCAGGTAATGACACAAATTCCATCTGCTATGAGCTTCATCAGAAGGCATTGGATATTATTGAGGGCCGCAAGGTGGATCCTACATTTTATCCTGTTATTTATGGTGCACCTGAATCTGCTGATTGGACAAGCCCTGCTGTGTGGAAAGAGGCAAATCCCTCTCTAGGTGATACTATTACCATGGAAAAAATGCAGGCTGCCTGTGAGTCAGCCAAGCAGAATCCGGCAGAAGAAAATTCTTTCAGGCAGCTCCGACTAAACCAATGGGTAAAACAGGCCGTCCGTTGGATGCCTATGGACAAATGGGACGCATGTGGCTTTCCTGTTGATGAGGATAGCCTGAAGGGACGAGTTTGCTACGGTGGTCTTGATCTGTCCAGTACCACAGATATTACGGCCTTTGTGCTGGTGTTTCCACCAGAGGACGAGGACGATAAATATGTGGTGCTGCCGTACTTCTGGATTCCAGAGGATACCATAGACCTTCGAGTGAAGCGTGACCATGTGCCTTATGACCTATGGGAGCATCAGGGATTCTTGCAGACGACTGAAGGAAATGTAGTTCACTACGGCTACATAGAGAAGTTCATCGAGGAACTTGGCACAAAATACAACATCAGAGAAATCGCCTTTGACCGCTGGGGTGCTGTGCAGATGGTGCAAAAACTGGAGGGCATGGGATTTACTGTAGTTCCATTTGGTCAGGGCTTTAAAGATATGTCACCACCGACGAAAGAACTGATGAAGCTGACATTAGAGCAGAAAATAGCTCACGGTGCTCATCCAGTCCTCCGTTGGATGATGGATAACATCTACGTCCGCACTGATCCAGCTGGCAATATAAAAGCAGACAAAGAAAAATCCACAGAGAAGATCGACGGAGCCATAGCCACAATAATGGCCCTGGACCGCGCAATTCGCTGTGGAGCAGGAAGTGTTGATTCAGTTTATGATAGTCGAGGAATTTTATTGCTATAAAAGCAGGATAACAGAGTTATTTGTAGAATAAGATATAGTAGAAGTTGATTTTTATTATGAATATTCTACGAATAATTATGTCAATTTTACTGGAATAATCGCTACTAAGGAAACCGCATTCAAGAATATAGGAATGGGTGACGTAGTGCCTAATTTGATAATACCTGCCAACCAAAAGAAAAACTTTGTTGTTATTATTTCTAGAGTTACTGAAATTAGACATGAATGGCAGGGGGATTATACTACATTATTGGCTGATGGGTCGTTATTCGGTGAATTGTCATTGAGCTATGTTACAACTGATGGTAAGATGTTTTTCGTTGTAGCAGACAGTCCAAATGTTATTTTACCATAGAGTGTATTTGTTAAGTACGATACAAAGATTATTGATAGAAATAAGTAAGAGGAGATTTTCATATGAACTGTAGTCGTTATTTGAAAAGGGTACTAGTGTTGGTATGTTGTATTCAACTGATTGCTTCGTTGGGTTACGCTGAAGAACTGAAATATGTTATGAAAACACTAAATAGGATTAGTGGTACATGGTATACACTTGATGGGAATGTGGCATATAATATTTCTGGCAGCACTATCAATGGTAAAAAGATTGTGGATATAAGCGGGCTGGCAGGTGGTGGCTCTAATTTTGCTTGTACTATTCATATGCAAGATTCCTCTACAATGCGGCTCAGTTTCACGAATGCTGGATATGATAAAACTGAATTACATCAGTACATGTCTACTAATGGTCAATCATACAGAAGAAGTGCTTTGCCACAATATTATGAATCTGTCGGTGGTATTTATTTGGGAATGAGTGAGAATCAGCTATACGCCCTATATGGTGTACCGAATTTTACTCAGGATAGTCATGGCAGAAAACAGCTCGGATATTCTGAACTTGGCCTGGAAATCGATATAAGGGACGGAATGGTAACTCAGATTACTATATATTCCTATGGTGATAGAGCCTTTGACAGAAGTGGATTGTCCGCTAAAAATAGCCCAACTGCATTCAGACAGGCATATGGTTTGAATAAGGATATTGGAAATTATGCTAATGATATCGGTCATAATGAATATATATGGTATTCACAATTAGATAATAGTGTAACACTGAGTCTATATTGGAATTAATTTTTAAATGAGCATCCAGCATCATATGGTTCGTTACCATAATGGCTTTTGATAGTGCAATACACCGCGGGGCAGGGAGTGCGGACTCGGTTTATGATAGTCGGGGGATTTTGTTGTTGTAGAATACTGAAGGTCTTGTACGGGGGGAGCAAATGTGTTATTATGGTGACATATTATCTGAAAATTATATGAAAACATTATTATGAAGAAACTAATTAAATGGAGTTGAGAATTTGAAAAAAAGTATTATTATTGACTGTGTCTATTATTGTGTTATCTATGAATATATGTAGTGCTCAGATATTTCAAGTGACCGAGAAAGATGTGCATACATTTTTCTCAGAATTGGCGAATGCGATTGGTAATAGGGAACGAATAATAATTTATCCACTTGGAAAAACTATAACTTCTGAGCAAAACCCATATATAGCTTATCCTGCAGCTATTAGTTGTGATAATGAAAATATAGCTTTGATGTTAATGGCGAATAGAGCTAATATTGTAAGTAGTGTAATTATAGGGTGTAGTGTATCACCAGGACATAACATGGAGCGGACATCTGGCGGGCTTGTACTGTGTGAGAGATTGATTATTGATCATATTGGAATTAATCAAAATGAGTATAGCGGAATACTTGCCCAATTATCAGCCAATCATAATAGAGCTTCGTATTGGTGTGATAGCATAAAACGTAGAACTATAATTGAAAATAACTTTGATGTTGAGAGAGAGATGTATTATGTTATTATAAGCGGATCTGATATTTAAAGTTCATGTTAGTATAAATTAGTGGACACAATAGGTGTGACATATTGAAATTATTATCAGAAAGGATAGAAAAATTGTATGATATGTAAAAATCAACGTGTTGTGTTTGGTTTTTGTTTATTGGCACTAGTTGCAGTATGTATTGTATTATATTTAGATATTAGGCAATTACAATTAGATAAAAAGGAGTTAGAAATAGAATTAAGTCTGAAAAATAATGAAATATATGAATTAGAACAAGAAAAAGAAGAGCTTAAGAGTCAAATAGATGAGATGCGTAGTTCTATGCAGTATATAAAACAACGACATGAATCAGAGTTGGAAGATGTTGCTGAAGAATCTGAGATAAGGGGTTGGAATGGTGCCATTAATAAGCTGATAGAAATTGATAATATATATCACTCATATTAAAAGAAAAGTATTTTTTAGGAGTATGATTATGAAAAAAATATTTTCGATATTAATATGCTTGTTAACAGTTTGTAGTGTTGTATTTGCTACACCTGTTGACAAGATGACAAAATTACAAGCCTTGAATGCTGCGCGTATGCATTTTGCATTAAAGTCAGTAGAAGGAATTGTATATAATGTTTACATAATCAGTGACGATGAAGAATATATAGGGAATAAATATTTTTGGGCAGAATCTCAGTTTGAAGAAAATTGGCAGGGGCATTATCATATTTATATAGCACCACAAAATAAACCAGATGAAATAGTTAGACAAGATGTAGCATTAGAAAAAAATCGACCATATCATAGATCGACTATGATATTAAATATTACAAGTCCAACACTGAATGGTTTTTATATTATTAAGGGAAAACAGGACTGGCCAGATTTTTTATTCTTCAAGCAGCGAGCATGTGGTAGCAGCAGTTTTTCGAGTAGCACGTTTGCTATAAAACATGGAAAAGTACAAGAAATAGAGTATCAAAATGTAGATGGCGAAATATTTACCCCTAATAACGGAAGGAAATCTCCGTATTATACAGCGGAAGGAGATATTGCTTTTCCGTGGTGGACTAATGCGCTTGAGACAAGAGGTTCGTATATAACAGTATATAGATTTGATAAAACAAAAATGTTATTACAGGCCTTATATACAGTAAAACAGACAAAAGTAATTTCTTATAAGTAAGTATTTCTACTTTTTATTGTTAATTGGTAGTGGGGATAAAGAACATGGAACAAACTATGTTTGCTTCTCTATATTGGCATCCAGCATCATATGCAGGGTGCTTTTCTTTTACCCAAATTTAGGAGGTACCTATGAGCATATTTTCAAAAATTTTTAAATCTAGGGATAAGCCGAAGAATTATCTTGGAGGCTTATCCTTTTTGTTTGGCCAGACTTCGGCGGGTAAGCCGGTCAATGAGAGAACGGCTATGCAGTCAACTGCAGTTTATGCATGTGTGCGTATCCTGGCTGATTCCATAGCTGGGTTGCCACTTCATTTGTACAAGTACAACGGCAATGGCAAGAAAATGGTTGTTAACCACAGTCTTTATCGTTTGCTGCATGATGAGCCGAATCCAGATATGACTAGTTTTGTGTTCCGGGAAACATTGATGAGTCATCTGCTTCTATGGGGTAATGCCTATGCGCAGATACTCAGAGACCATGCAGGTAGAGTGCTGGGCATGTATCCGCTATTGCCAGATAAGATGGAAGTGGACAGGGACAGTGTGACGGGTGAAATATTCTACACCTATACCAAATCCTCAGATGAAAATCCGAATATCAAACAGGCTGGGCAGGTAAGGCTGAAGAAACAGGATGTGCTGCATATTCCTGGTCTTGGCTTTGATGGTTTGGTTGGCTACAGTCCGATTGCTATGGCAAAAAATGCAGTGGGCATCTCACTTGCCACCGAGGAGTATGGTGCCAAGTTCTTTGCCAATGGTGCTACGCCTGGCGGTATTCTTGAGCATCCAGGCGTGGTAAAAGATCCAGAGCGCCTTCGTCAAAGCTGGCACGCACAGTTCGGTCAAAAGAACAGTCATAACGTGGCTGTCCTGGAGGAAGGTATGACTTTTCATCAGATGACTATACCGCCAGAGCAGGCACAGTTTTTGGAAACACGCAAATTTCAGATTGACGAAATAGCTCGAATTTTCCGAGTACCGCCACATATGGTGGGAGACTTGGAGAAGTCGAGCTTTTCAAATATTGAGCAGCAGTCACTTGAGTTTGTGAAATACACGCTAAATCCGTGGGTTATCCGCTGGGAGCAGGCCTTACAAAAGTCCCTTCTGACAGATATGGAAAAGGGAGAGTATTTCATAAAATTCAATGTGGACGGTTTGCTCAGAGGAGATTACCAGAGCCGTATGAATGGCTATGCCGTAGGACGGCAGAATGGCTGGTTCTCTGCTAACGACATCCGCGAAATGGAGAATTTAAATCCTATCCCAGATGAGGAAGGTGGCAATCTGTATCTCATTAACGGCAACATGACGAAGCTCAAGGACGCAGGTCTTTTCGGCAATAACGGTAATGTAGAGGAGGGAGAATCCAATGAATAGGAAATTTTGGAATTGGGTAAAAATGAAACCGAGGAAAATCATGAAGAACGTATTTTACTTCTTAATGGTCAGATTAGCGATGAGACCTGGTTCGGTGATGAGGTCACTCCGGGGCTTTTTCGCGATGAGCTTAACGCTGGCTCTGGTGATATTACTGTGTGGATAAACAGCTCAGGTGGTGACTGCTTTGCTGCCGCCCAGATTTACAACATGCTGATGGATTACAAGGGCAACGTCAATGTAAAGATTGATGGTCTGGCAGCGTCTGCGGCCTCCGTAATCGCGATGGCAGGCACAACAGTTGAGATGAGCCCTGTGGCCATGCTGATGATTCACAATCCGATGACTGTAGCCATTGGCGATTCTGCCGAGATGCAAAAAGCCATCGACATGCTGGCTGAGGTCAAGGAAAGCATCATCAATGCTTACAATCTGAAAACCAATATGTCTAGGAACAAGATATCCAAGCTGATGGATGCCGAGACCTGGATGAACGCCAAGAAAGCGGTAGAGCTTGGCTTTGCCGACAGCATCATGTTTTCTGAAAATAAGGATAACGAGAAGAATGATGGTGTACAGGCTATGCTTTTCAGCCGCCAGGCGGTGACTAACTCTTTAATGAGTAAGCTAACACCACCAAAAGTAAATAACGTTGACGCAGGGCAGCTTCAGAAGAGGCTGTCTTTAATTATGCACTGATATAGGAGGAATTTATTTATGGATAAGATTACAGAACTTCGCAACAAGAGAGTAAAGCTGTGTGAGGATACCAAGGCTTTTCTGGATTCCCACACCGATGCCAATGGCATGATGAGCGCAGAGGACGCTGCAGCCTACGACAAGATGGAAAATGACCTTGTAGAGCTTGGCAAGTCTATCGAGCGTTTTGAGAAGCAGGCCGCCATGGATAACAGCATGGCCCAGCCAACCAATCAGCCAATCGTAAATACGCCAGGTGCGTCTATCAAAACCGGTCGCGCTAGTGATGAGTACAAGCAGGCCATGATGACTGCCCTTCGCACTAACTTCAAGAATGTCAGCAATGTGCTGCAGGAAGGTAACGACGCGGCAGGTGGTTATCTCGTACCAGTAGAGTACGATAAGCGCCTTGTGGATGTATTGACTGAGGAGAATATCATGCGCTCCCTGGCCACCACCATAACCACTTCTGGTGAGCATAAGATTAACATCGCCGCTACTAAGCCGGCAGCCTCCTGGATTGAGGAAGGTGCGGCTATCAGCTTCGGCGATGCAACCTTCGACCAGATCATGATGGATGCCTACAAGCTCCACATCGCTATCAAGATTACCGAGGAACTGCTCTACGACAACGCCTTCAACCTGGAGTCTTATGTCATCGAGCAGTTCGGTAAGGCTATGGCAAATGCAGAGGAGGATGCCTTCCTCAACGGTGATGGCAAGGGCAAGCCAACGGGCCTGTTCCATGAGACTTTGGGTGGTCAGGCAACCTGCACAACTAATACCGCCAATATCTCCGCCGATGATGTGATTAACCTCATCTACACTTTGAAGCGCCCATACCGCCGAAATGCATCCTTTATCATCAACGACCAGACCATCTCTGCACTTCGTAAGCTGAAGGATAACAATGGCGCATATATCTGGCAGCCAGCAGTTATTGCAGGTGAGCCTGACCGTCTCTTTGGCTATGCCCTGCATACCTCTCAGTATGCTCCTGCGGGTGGCGCTGGTAAGCCAATCCTGGCATTTGGTGATTACAGCTACTACAACATCGGTGACCGCGGTTCTCGTTCTATGCAGCAGCTGCGTGAGCTCTTTTCTGGTAATGGCATGGTCGGTTATCTGATGAAGGAGCGCGTGGATGGTCGTCTGATTCTGCCAGAGGCTGTACAGATTTTGAAAGTTAAGGGCGGCGCCTGATAAAACTACGAGGTGATTATATGCTGGTAACAATTGAAGAAATGAAAAATTATCTTCGTTTGGATAGCGATGAGGACGATGTCCTCGTCGCCCAGCTTATAACATCCGCCCAGCAGTTTTGTAAGGACATACTCAGGGTGGATAAGCTGGAGGATACTGGCGAAGGTGAGGATACCATCAAGGTAGCAATTTTTTATACAGTGACTTATATGTATGAGCATCGAGAACAGGCTGATTATAAGGAATTGGCACTGACTCTAAGAGCACTTTTGTCTGGTGTGAGAAAGGATAAGTTTTGATGAAGCCAGGAAAAATGAGATACAGAGTGACTATTTTATCTAGGGCGGATACCCAGGATGAATACGGTAATGCTTTAGATGATTGGAATGAAGATTTCACCTGCTGGGCAGATATTGTGCCAGTTACTGGCAGGGAATATTTTTCTGCCGAGCAGAGTGTATCTGAAACCCAGTATAAAGTCTATATAAGGTATCGCGATAGTATTACTATAATGGGCCCCTTGTCAAGACCACTAAAAAAATATCTAAGCGTGTCTTAATCCAATAAATTATGCAACATT
>NZ_JADYTY010000041.1 GCF_021531495.1 Anaerovibrio lipolyticus | reverse complement strand
ACGTATGGCGAAACTCATGAAGCACTATGATGTAATCTACTAAACTTTTTTACACAAAGTTCTTGACACACCCCTATTATCAGCCCCAAAAAACATTGTTGATCTTTAAATTCTAAAAATATATTATTTTTCCCCACAGACTTAATATGTCCCCATAAATCAAAATAAGCCTGCTCAGAAGATTTTTTCTTCCAAGCAGGCTTATTACTATTTAGTCACCAGCGCACACAGCACACCGGCAATAATCCAGGCTGCTGTCTTTTCACGCTTCAGCTTATCTCTCTTCAATTGTTCCTCTTTGGCGAATTCTTCGAAGTATATCCTGGCATTCTCCAATGAGTTCTGCTGTTCTAACATTTCCTGTTCCAAGCTCTTCATTTGATTGGATAGCAGACTGTACTTCTCCTCGGCCTGCTGTAACTGCCTGTCCGATTCCATCACCTGTTCCTTCTGCATCTCTAAGGTCACTGATTGCTTGCTGCTGATTTCGGATAGCTCCATCAAGTTCTGTTCTAACCTCGTCAGTTCGCTCTCCGTCACCGCATACATCGGCTCCGCAGCCTCTGAAGCAAAGGACAGCTGCGGCACCGATAACAAGACAAGCAATAACAGCCACCAATATCTTTTTAACATTCATGGCTCCCTCCTCAAAGATAATCAGTCACTCCGCGGGCAATGGCTCTGGCAAAGTCATCCTGATTATTCCGTAGCAGCTTCTCATCGTCCTCATTGGAAATGAATGCCAGCTCTACCAATACAGCCGGCATATTTGTATTCGTCAAGACATAGAGTCCATTGACACCAGGACGGGCTTCTTTAATGCCCCTATCTGCTGTATCAAAAGTCCACAATATCTGCCCATTGATGTACTTGGCAAGATTAGCTCCGTTCTTAGAGCCATGGCAGTACCATGTTTCCGTGCCATTGGCAGCGGAATTTGCTGCGCTGTTGCAATGAATGGAAATAAAAAGGTCTGCTTCAGAAGCATTGGCTTTCCGGCAGACCTCATAAAGACTATCACTCTGCAGGATTTCTGTTTCAATGCCCACAGCGTTAAGGTAATGGGCTGTAAGTCTTCCTACCTCTGCTGCTACATCACACTCCCTAAGACCTGTATATACATTGCAGGCACCAGGATCTGGATTCCCCCCTGGTGCGTGACCAGGATTAATAAATACCTTCATAATTACTTGTCCTCCTTTATGTGCTTTTCACTGGCAATCCTAGCCAAATGAACTCTCAAAAAATCTGGGATGATATCACCATACCCAAGTTTATCGACATTTTCTACGAGGCTCATAGCCTCAATGATTGCAAAACCTGTAATGACCATGCCCCTAAAAAACATCGTCCCCATAACATTATCAAGCATGACCGCCACAACGATACATAAAAGTATCCCGACCTTCTTCATCACTCCATGGCTACCAATCCTGGAGCTGAGCATTCTGCCCCGATAGGCTACCGCCACTCCAGTGACGAAATCCACCACCATGAGTACAGCCAAGGATAACACCGGAGCATCAATACCTCCAAGAAGCCAGTCCATTATTCCCCACACCAACCCAAATACACCTCCCGTTTTTAGTTCTGTTGCTGTCCATAAAAACATCTTAATTCCCTCCTCTCATGCACAGCTTTTTTAAACTGCGCAGCTTCTTAATATTTCTTATCCTAAAAGTACGAAAAGACCAGGCCCTGCAAAGTCTCTGCATACTCCCGCTTCTCGAAAAATAGTAAATATCGACATGATCCATGACAAGCCATCCCCCCTCGACCTCGACACAGTCAACGATAAATTTAATTTTGTCAAAGTGCACTGTTGTGTTTTTTATGAATATCCTGTTGCTATCAAGATTAATGTTGACGCTGTATTTATCCAGCATCCATACAATCGAATCCTCTCTATACGAGATTAGTTCTAGATAGGTCTTTGGAACAAAATTGAATGTGTATCTATCTGAATTATGAAACCAGAGCTTATAGGTTACCTTACCATGTATGGATAAGACACTATTCCAATAGTAATGCAGACTAGTAAGATGGTCTGTCTGGTATTTTACGATCTCAAACTCATCTGCATACGTCTCAACTTCTAGTTTTGAATCATATGTTGTATTTGAATCAGCCTGCCCTACCACTACATAATCAGTAGCAATCCTGCCTACATCTGGGGACACCCATACTGCCGCATCCTCGCTGATTTTATCCATTGAATACCCACCTAGAGTGCCTTTTAATAGAAAGCCCATTGACAGACTGCCCTCAAATGGAATCCTGCCATCTATTTCTTCTACGGTATGAGCATACATACGCCAGCAAGATGCAGCTGAAACAGTAGCCTGCCATGTTCCATCAGGATGACAGGCCATAGCTGAAATATTCACATTGGTCGTCCTATGATAATATACCTTTGCCGATATCTTTTCTCCCAACACCTTTACGGCCTTCGCCTTACATTCCCCAGCAATTTTAGCTAATGAGAAGGACACGATTTTTTTCCATTCTTATAAAGATTGATACAGCCATAATGACTTTCCTGGTCCTTTGCTGCATTAAATGTTACTGTCGCTATAACAGGATACACATCAAGTTTTATTTCTTCATCATGCTCTTTCACTCCCAACCAGGCTGGTATATGAGCCATATATGAGTATGAATCACCAATGATTGTATACGTTGTTTTGGCATTTTTCATACTGATGCCTCCCTCTATACCGTCCCAGTTATTACCAGCCCAAGTAGTATAGGTTTCAACATGTTCACCATAGTTTCCCGCCTCCAAGTAGTAATCAGCTGTAATATCCAGGATGGCAATATTGTCCTTATTATGTATGACACAGGCATCCATTATCTCTAAATCGCTATCAGCATGTGGATAGGTATTTTCGCCATAATGCCATGCCTTGTCATAATACATAAAAAGTGCACCACCATCACTCCCGACAATGTATCTGGCCCTGCTCTCTGTCACTGGATTAACCTGTTCTTCTGCCAGGGCATCAATTTTACAAATATTGCCCCCATCAGCCAGCCATAGATACCCACTTTCATCACTAACAGGAATATAGGCCTCACCGCCAGTTGGAATACTTCCGTAAATAATTTTGCCATCAGTCCAGACCATCTTGCCGGGAACTACCGGAGCATTACCTGCAATAAAGAGCGTAGAGCCTCGGCTGTCCATAGCGGTTCTCCCATCCGTATTTATTATTTCTGTCTGATACATATTATCACGCCAATCCTATTACTACAGCTCTGTAATTATCCGCCAGCTGGCACCACACGCGTACACCACCCATGAGATGAGAGCTGCATACAGATATTGCGTAATAGCTCTGGCCACTGATGGTAACACTTGTAGCGCTATTCATGATACCGAGTTTTGCTCCCACATCAGAAGGATTCTGTGCTTCTTCTGCCTTTTTGTAAATCAGCTTAACCGCTTCAGAAAGTTTCCCTATATTATCCACTAATACCACCTCACAAGCGTTATGCTCTGCTTTAACTCTCTAGTTGTCTGACTTATAGTGTTCGACTGCAGATAGTATTCACTGCCTCTAAATCTCACACGTTCCGTAAAATCTACGACATGATCCGCTAGATACACATCCATACTTACAGTTTCCTTTATCCTTCGATTAAGCCATTTAAGCTCATTCGTCAGTTCCTTTAGATAACCGTCATCTTCAACAGGGAAGCCTGCATCATCGATAAAATTATAAGAACTGTTATTATTCTTAACATCACCATAATTAGCTCCGCCCATGGTAATACTCTCCTGATTCAAGAGATACTGAGAAGCCACTGCCGCAGGAGAACCTGTTGAAATGCTGCTGCCTTGATATTCATCATCAACATATACCGATGTACCATAGAAACCGCTGCCAAGAGGAGCATGAATGGTTTTTCGTACAGTCTGACTTCCATGTACATCAGTGGTTATTTCGACCTCGGAACCGAGAATCTTGGGTCCAGAGCCAAAGCCATAATTATAATTAACCTCTGTTATACTGCCATCTGCATGCTTCGTTGTCTTACTGGAAAGATATACACCCGTATCCTGAGTTCCTTCATAGGAATAAGATGTTATATTGCCGTTTGAGATCTCACTGATTAAATATCCATTTGAGTATGAGCATGTAGCATCGCCAAAGGAAATGGTTCCAGAAAATGGTACCGGCATGACATTTACTGAATGTGCTTTATGGCTGTAGCTTGACCTGGATTTAGCACTCCACATTGTTCTTACGATTTCACGCTGATATTTTGGCCTCGTGTAATGCCACTCTGTAATATCTATGACAGATGTTTCATATCCGCGTTGAATAACATTTAAAGAGTTATCCGCGGCACGCATAAAGACATTTATCTGCTTGTGAGGAATACTGGAACTCCAACCGAAGAGTGAGCTTATGATGCTGTCATACGTCTGACCACCACCAACCCAGCTAGATGAATGCTTAAAATCACGCATTCTGAAATTAAGTCTTTTACCAAATGCTGATGCAATCTTACCAGCATGGTAGCTAACATTTCGCAAAAGAGTCGATGTGCTGTAAGTCATCGGCGTATAAAGGATTCTATCAACGTCATACATGCCACTTGCTGAGATACTCAAACCTGTATAGTTGATTTCAGAAATGGCATAGCTATACTTGAAGTCTATAATCTGCCCGCTAATCTCATCCAGGACATCTATTGGCTGGGTGGTTTCAAGTTCAAAGGTATCCGACAAGCTCAGCTCGTTTAAGACAATAGTCATGCTGACCATGCCGTTTTTCTCTTTACATGGCGGATGAGTGAATGGATCTGAAACCTCATCTCTATTATTTGGCAGATAGAAATTTGTATCAAATGGCATACGCCTGATGGTGTCACTAACGGATACAGACTTAAGTTTCACATCCCTTTGAACATCTGCCACAAAATCAACAAATGGTACAATAACAAGCCTTATGCTGATGTCCCCATCGAACTGTACTCCTGGTTTTATCCTGCGCTCTGCATCTGGAATCATCACAAAATTATTTTGAGTTTTTCGTTTGGTATCTACATCCAAAATAACCTGCTCAAGATAATTATCCTTTGTCTTCCGCAACGTGTCTGTAAATATTTCCTCAGTTCTAAAAAGGCTTCTTGCCAGGTCAAAATGAGAGAACGAATACATACTGTTTATGCCAAGCTTCAATGCCGTATTGTAATCGTTGGTAATGTACAGCTCTGAGATATAGAAATCATTTTCCAGTTGCTCGTTATATACATAAAATCTTTCAGGCACAATATTATGGTAGCCCTCATAATCTTCCTGACAGATAATTTTCGCTTTGCCATCAAGATATACCTCAAACAAGGCATTAGGGCCTGTTTTCTGATGAATAACAACTCTTGTTATGGTATTACCTGCTGGTGATGGCGTATAGTACGGGCTCTGGTCATACCAGAAGGTAATCATGTTGTTACTGGAGTATTTATTCCAATAATGCAAGGTGTTACTTGTTTCGCTCCAGGAGTAAGCTTCATCGGTTCTGCTGTGCCCTGAAAAATAAAAGGTTAGACCTTTGCTGACAGAGACTCCGCTTGGGACATAAAAATCGAATGCCACCCATATATCTTCCACCTCAACAAGCTCCAGCTTTTTACTTTTCAGCACCGCCTGATTTTTCTCACTTACAGGAAACTTAGGAACCTTAAAAGACGCCGCCTTTATTGCTCTGCCTGAGTAGCTATGAGTTGAATCCTGACTTATAGTATAGTCCGTACACTCAGCAAATAGTGACGAATCTGATGGATTGTAATAAACCCATTTCTCATTGCCTAAATCTGTAAAACCAGTACCAATGCCAACGTCATAGCAGGTAATCTCGGCTGCTGTGTCTGCAAAAATATCCTGACCTGCAATAATTTCTCTTGAACTGTCCGTAAGTATGTCATGTGGTAGAATATTTTTTACATCAGTATCCACCAGAAAGCTGAACTCTTTAAATTTTATATGATGCTCGTAAACAGACTGCGTGTCGGCAAACAGTGAAATACTTCTTTTTTCTGCTCTAGCCAAATCAGCAGACACTTCATCACTGCACATAATCCTACGTACAAGGTCAGCTTTTATATCACCTGATTGAGTAGGTATTCTGCGGACAGTATCTTTTACCATAGTGAAACTTTCACCGTTATATGGCCTGCAGAGAATATAAGCTTGGACGGAATGTATATTTACTCCACTATGAGGATAGCCTATCACAGCTACTCCAGGTACACGAATACCAACACCAGCAGGTATAGTATTGTCTACCTCAGACTTTAATATGGCATATCCTTTGACATCATTTAAACTCACACCGCTGTGGGGTTTATAAGTAATATATGTCTCAGCACCTTTAAGGACCGCTCCATTATGCAGTTTTTCCGTAATATATGCTCCCACATTTACATTCATAGACATATCACTCACCTGCAGTTACTGTTATAATCTTCCCCTCAATATCATCCTTAATCCATTTCAAGTCTCCGCTTTTGGTGGCAGCATAATTAAACGTATAGTCATTGCCAGAAGCCGATACATCAGCAGTGCCGAGATTATGACCATTAAGACGCAGTGACAGTTTACTTATATCAGCATCTTTTGATGTAGGCTGCAGGCATACACCCACTCCAGTTATTTCCATACCACTCAGTTCTTCGGCAGTCAATCCGCTGATAGTATATTCGGCCTTACCACCTACACCTATAGTCTGCTCTGTAGATGGTTCTATGTTTAGCTTGTAAAATTTCTCAAAACCAATACGGCCCTCATCAGATACAATAAAATGTGATAGTACCACGCATTGAGAACCTGTTTCATGATGGATTCTGGCATAATTAAATGCAGCAGTACCAAAGTTTGTAGAATGTGAATAGGAAAAAGCCAGCTTGTGATTTACCCATACATCTACCCTGCCATCTGCACCAGTCCTGTAGTGTACCTCTACATTAGCCCAGCCGTTATCATCTATGGCATAGCTTGTTTCACTCATGTAGATAATATTTCCGTTAAGTCTTACTGCACCAGTCAGGCTGTTAATATTATGAGTCAGCTTTACCATCGGCAGCTTATCACCAAAGGATATGAAGAAAGGCTGGGTTGAGCCAGCCGACACTATAAAATCAAATGAAAACCAGATTTCTGTTATCTCATCAAATCTATTTTCCACTCTAGCACCAGAGGAATCTCTCAGAGTAACATTTGGTAAGTTTTCATTAACAAATTTGATTTGTACATTGGACATAGCATATTTTCCTGTGTTGGCTGTAGTCTGCAGTGATGCATTTCCGTTGCTCAACAAGCTATAAAGACCAACATTGACCTTTTTCATTTATCATCAGCCTCCTACATAGTTACATCACAGTAATACTGCCGCCATCATCAGATGCTGTCTCATCCGCTTCTACAATGCCTTCAATGTGTATGCCTACTGTCCTATCTGTCTGTGGTTTTTCATCACTTGACGCTGATGCTTTTACCCAGAAGCAGTAGTTTTCGGCGCAGATAATATCCTCGATAACCAGTGAATCTGCCCAGGTTGTAGGTTCGGTTTCACCAGTGTATTTTGCCACCTTCCACTTGGACACGTTGCCACCTTCATCCTGGTAAACTGAACCATCCCAATATTTAAAGCCAACAACCGTAGCACCATTTGTCCTGTATCCATCTTCGCAACGAAGGGCTACCTTAATAGACTTACTCTCATTTTCAGTAGCGTTAAGCGTCACTGATAAAGGCGAAGTTTGTATCATGTTCTCTGATACCAGAGTGCCGTCCTTCTGCCCCTGAGTTGGATTATCCATATATAAAGAAAGATATGTACTCATTTTAAATTCTCCATAATTCCAGTTCACAATCTATGTATTCAGGGAATCTATCATTGTAGCCGTAAGAAATAACACAGACGCGCATACCATGCCATGTTACTCCTGACTGGTCGATAAACGTCACAAGCTCCCTTTTATGAAAATATCCCCAAACCTTCAAGAACTCACTTTTGTGAAATACCGCCGAGAAACTCATCTTATCCCCACTCTCCACATGCCCATAATCCTGGATGATATTTCCCTGATCTGTTTCAATAATGCTCTGCCTGTCGTCTGGCTTTAGCTTAAAATTGGTAGCCCTTGAGAGCGATACTGCATCACCGATATGTATTTTCATGATTATCACCTTCCGTAAGAAATACCATACTTATCTGCATTTGGCATACGCTCCAGGATTTTCTTTGCAGCTGTCTGAGCTACCTCATTGCCAACATCCTCTAGGCCCGTAACACTTACATTAAGGTTGTAATTAACCTCCTGGTTCTGTATTGCAGGTTGAATGTTCTCCGAGATAGCCCCGCCCATATTACGCATGCCTTTCTCATACTCAGGAGAATATAGCAGAGTTGCTTCAGTTCCTCGATAGATAAAGTTAGTTGGAGCCACATCATAGATGGGAATCATATTCTTCTTGGCCTGTTTCATTATCTGCTGAAAACCCGCAATCTCTCCTGGCGTAGTCCAAGCATTGTCAGGAAGTCCTGCGTCTTTTCTCATCTGATTAGCAATTGCAGACATGGCTCTTTGCTGCTTCTCATTCTCATCACCATACCCAGATGCCATTTCTTTCCTGTATAACTTAAGGTACTTATAGTTCTCTTTGAACATATGGAGAGCAGTATCTTGCTGCAACTGACGCTTCTGTTCTTCCGCCCATCGAGTAGCTTTTACTTCATCTAGGCCTTTTTGTCGCCATGCTTCCTTCTCTCGTTCGATGTTATCTAAACGATTCTCATACTCAGTTTTCCATATGGAGTCAATGCTCTGCGCTACCTGCTCATTGAACTCTTTTATAATTTTAGCCTTCTGAGCCTGCGTTGCTCTCTCGATTTCTACTTCACTGGCACCCTTCTCCTTAAACTTCTCCATTGAAACATCAATGTTATGAAGCGAAGTTTCCAGGTCTGTATGATAAAAAGAATACATGCTCTCCTCTAATTCCTTGTTTGCTTCAGCTGTTTTCTGAGCCTGAAGCTCTGCTTCCTTGGCAGCGCGCTGGGCAGCAGCTTCTTTTTCCTTTGCATCTGCTTCAGCTTTATCCTTTTCTTTTTTCTGAGCGGTAGCAGCCTTTTTCTCCTCACGCTCTTTTCGCCTATTATCCCAAAATTGCTCCACAAGACTTTTAGGAGTATCATTGAAACCAAGTTTATCGAGCATACTGCCTTCAGGAATTTTCTGCGACTCATTGATGAATTCCCTAATCTCTTTTATATTCTCTGCGTTAAGGCCAACCGCATCGAAAACATCCGTCAGAGAGTCGACACCTTCCTTGGCAGTCTTAATCATACCAACAAGGGCATCAGTGAGGAGAAGGATGCCTTCCTTGTTGTCTTTTACAAGGCCGACAAGTGTCTCAAGACCTTCTGCCACACTTGGCATCATCTCTTTGGCAAGAGGAAGAAGGGCAGCACCCATAGCGGATTTTAGCTGGCCCATTTCCATCTGCATTTTCTGCCATTCAAGATATGTCTTATGGGCATCTTCCGGGTTAAGTAATCCAGTGGTTTTGATTCCTTTAGAAATTTCAAGAAGGTCTGTATACTGCTCCAGGATTGGAATGAGCGCTGCGCCTTTAGCGCCGAGGACTTCTGCCGTAAATGCTTCTTCCTCACCTGCCATCTGAGCAGTTTTGTAACCTTCAGATAATCTGGCAAGCTGGTCATTTATTCCCAGGAGATTTCCCTGAGCATCCATCAGGCTTATACCAAATTTATCAAGGGCTTTACTAGTGGCATTACCCTTTTCTCCGGCAGACATCAGCTGCTTATCGAGCTTGGCAATAAACGGCGTGACAGCGTTTATATCTCCACCAGCCAAAGAAAATACTCGCTTCAATTGTCCTGCTTCGGCCGCAGTCATATGGAGCCTTTGTGTAAGTCGATAGGTTGCCTCGCCCCCTTCCATGGCAGCCTTGGTAAGATTAAAAAGGCCCGCACCAGTCGCAGCTATGGCTAGAACAGTGGCCAATTTACTGCTTAGAAAAGCATAACCTTCTCCCAGCTTTCCTACAGCGCCTCTGGCCTCATTTGCTGCCCTAGACATTCTGCCGAAACTCTGCGTAGTCTTTGGTGCGAGCTTATCCATCTCAACGCCAACAGCCCCTAGTCTATTCTGTAGGCCAGCTACTACCTTTTGCTGAGAGAGCAGTGCCATTTCAGCTCTAGCTGTCAAATCATGGTCTTTACCATAGTTTTTCGTGTAGCTTTGCAGCTGAGCCTGAAGAATGGCTTCCTTTTGCTTTTGGATGTCTAGCTGTCTATTAATACTCTCATAGCGGACCTTTATTTTATCAAGCTCAGATCCTGCCGCCTGCAGCTTTGCCAGGTCGACATCCGTCTTTATTTGAATTTTTTTATTTTCCTGATTGAGCTTTTTGAGGGACTGGCTTACAGTCTTGCCCGCTGTATCAAAGCCCAGCTTTAAATCCTCAATATTAAGCCCCAGGCTTATATACAGTGCTTCAATTTCCTGGCCTTTTTTTGCCATTATCCCATCACATCCTCGATATATACAGGCTTCATATCCTTCTTGGCCATAACGACTAACTGGTCAAGTATGATTTCTAGTTCAGTCTCATCAATCTCTTTTATGGTCCAGCCGTAAGCTGACTGCAGCCGTTCGTAGAGATTTAAAATGTGCTCATAGGGAGAAAGATTTACTCCTTCTCCCTCTCCTCGTTTGGGAACTTCACAGTTCGCTCAAAAATGACTGCTTGAAGCCAGATAAAGAGCTTCCTGAAAAGAGGTACAACCTCCGAAATCTCTAAATTCTCATCGATGCTATCTTCATTCACTACATCTGGTTTACCAAATGCGATGATGATAAGGCGAATATGCTCCTGCAGAAACTCATCAAGACGCTTGTTATAAAGGTCATTTTCAATGCTTCGCTGAAATTCTCGCCATACCTTCATCTTCGGATTGGCTGGTTCAACCCTGACTCCATTAATTACGATTGTCGGTTTATCCATACATTACACCTCCCCATACCAGGCAGTTTTAGTTTCTTCGGTAAAACCTACAGCTTCCTCATCCGCCTGGCTATAAGCCTTACCGTCAGCAGTACGGTATATTGCCTTGGCGGTCAAGGACGGTGTATTGTACTGGATGTTATCTCCCTTGGTCTGGGAAGTTTCCTCTGGCTCAGAAAACTGAACCTTATAGAATTTGCAGAAGCGCTTCTTGCCATTACGTTTGTTAGATTCAAACATCACAGCAAAATAAGGAGCCACATCATCTTTAGTTACAGTCATCTGACCATTCTCGATGGCATGGCCCAAAAGATATGCCTTGTACTCCAATGGCAAGGTGGCTGTACCAATAGTCAACTCATACTCAGAGGTGGTATTAGCTGTATCTACCGCCTGGTCATCTGCATAAAGAGTAGCCATAGCACTCTGTGGCTTAATGCCAATTTCTCTGACATGAGGAATGGATATAACTTCCTCATAAGTAGCAGTGCCATTTGCAGGATCCTCCATCAGTTTTGCGATATGGAAATTCTGCAGGCCAATAAATGGCGAATTGGTTATTCCTGTATTTGGTTTAGACATCAAAATCAACTCCCGTTCTATAATCTACAATTTTTGCTTTCAAATCATCTTCGCGCTGTTCAATAGCCTGAACGCGCATGAAGCCTAAATTTAGCATTATACGATTCACATATCGGTAAATTTCTTCATACCGCCCATCTTTAGTGACGATATGTATCCTGACAGTTACTCTCGACTGCAGTTCTATATTATCGCCATGCAAGGCCGGCACATCAGAGATAATGCTATACACGATATTAGGATACCGGCAGCCATGAGGACTGACTATAATGGATACCAGAATCTGAACCATATTTTGAAAATCTAAGCGTGCATGTTATAGTAAATATATAACAATCTAGGAGGATTTTTTAATGACACGCTGTCAATATACACCAGAATTTAAAAGTAAAGTTGTTCTGAATATTCTTCAAGGTAATCAAGAATTGAATGAAATATGTGCTCAACATAACTTAAACCCCAATATGGTTAGAAAGTGGAAGCAGGAATTCTTACAAAATGCTTATCTTGTATTTGGTGCAAAATCTGAGCACAAAC
>NZ_JADYTY010000040.1 GCF_021531495.1 Anaerovibrio lipolyticus | reverse complement strand
AGAGCTTTAGTACCGCTAGGCGAGAAAAGTAGCGAGAGCGTGCCTGAAAGGGTACTCCCATATCGCCATATATTACAAGGATATATATCGGTAAATCAAGAATTTGTCAGCCCTGTCAAAATTTCCCTATCATAATCCTTATTATCAAATATCCGCGGTCTAGTTGCATCAAAATTTGGATTAATAATACTACGGGTTGCATCATAATCCGAGGTCTGAATATCCACAATATCCAATACAGTATGAATCATATCATCCGTCATATAAGGACGATTTACAGCCTGCTGAATAGCAGCCCATTTCTCCGGATGCAGCTCCTTGAACTTATCAGAAGCCCAAACAATAACCGGAATCTCAATCATATGACGGCTTGGATTTTCCTCAATATGCCCCGTGAACCCGCCTTCATCATAAACAGCCTCGCCATGATCCGGCACATAGATAACGATACTATCCTCCTGCAGCTCCCGATACTTATCAATAATACCACTGACAATATAATCATTGTAGTACAGAGCATCATCATATTGAGCAATAACTTCCTTCTGAGCCTCATTTACATCCAGCTGAATATCATCCTTGGTAAATTTGGTAAAGATATATGGGAAGCGATTGTAATACAGACCATGACCACCCATCAGATGAACCACATAAAAATTCTTGTCGCCAGCCCGCTGGGCAATGGCATCATCCACCAATGGAAACAGAGCTCCATCCTCCAGTCCATCATCCTCACGAGAATCACGGATTCTGGTAAAATGGCTTACCTTGCTATGAGCAGCATAAATCTGGGCCACATTACCCCAGATACCAGAGCTTTCCTGATTGGACAGCCAATGAGTTTTATAGCCGGCACTGTTCATAATATCAATCAGATTATTGTATTCATACCAAGGCTTATCCGACTCATTATGACAGAAGGTAAACAGCTTGCTCAGCACAGCAATAGTTGTGGAATGAGGACTTACTACATCCCTAAACACGCTGATTTCCCCTCGGTTGGCCATATCGTCCAGATTAGGCGTATTAGGCAAATAATAGCCATAAAGATGCATATGATTCCGATTGGTAGACTCACCAAGAATAAATACCACATTCTTGATTTTACCATTATTGCGGGTAAGCTGAATATCCGTATCCAGCTTGGAAGACAGCTCCCGATAGGCCTGAATATTCTCAAAAGCTGTCTTAGAGGACAGCACCAGCCGCTGCATAGGGAACATGGTATCCCACAGCACATCAATATGGAGACTGAAAAGCATCACTGTATAGATTAAGGATACCGCCAAAAGACAGGAGGTAAGCACCTTTTTGCCTACGGCATCAAAATGCAGCTTCCGCCAAGGTTTGTTCAAAGCCAGCAAAGCCAGAATACACAACAGAGCAATTACCCTTGCTATATCCTGAGGCCCTGCATACATGGTAATAAACTCCCCTGCCTCCTTTAAATTGGTTTCCAACAGAGAAGCAACTACCCCCACTCCAATGAGAGCTGTATAATTATATACCACTACTCCCTCAATCACAAAGGGCACAAAGAATACCACCAACAATATATTCTTCAGCCATTTCTGCGGTCTATCTGGCAGCTTATCCAGCAGAAAAACCAACAGCAGGTTTATCAACAGCATAAAGCCAGCAAAGCTGCACATAGCTTCACCATTTTTCTTCATAACCATATAGCAGCACATAGGCAGACAATTGAAAATGAAGAAGGCCAGATAAAAGCCTCCCTGCCGCTGCAACAGCTGGGATACACCAACCACAAATCTATCCAGAATGTTTTTCATTCACCCAATCTCCTTACTATTAGAACCCCCACCTGCCGGATCTCCATCATGTATAGAGAGAATTAACAGGACACTGACTTACAGTTGATCCATCATGCGGTGAGTCTGAGGAATAACCCGCACATCCTTTAGTCGCTCCAGAGCCATTTGCTGCAGCTCCAGAACCCTGCCAGGCTCAATAGGCGGTACACCATTCATAGGTGTCACTGGCTGGAGTATCAGCAAGGTATTGTCATCTACGGAAGCAATTACTTCCACAGCCTTCTGAAAATCCTCCTCCACCAAATCTCCCGGCAGCACCAGCTTGGCATAGACATCCTTGTGATTGTCCACCGCCAGCTGCAGGAACTCCTTGTGCTTAGACCACATATCTACCCCGGTATTCTGAGGCAGCTTAATATCCATGCTGATAATATCCACCAGTGGCAAAACCTCTGCCAACCTTTCTGGCAATGTACCATTGGTTTCCAGCATGATTTTCCCCTGCACCATAGGCAGCAGCTCCTGCAAAAATCTAGTCTGCAGCAAAGGCTCGCCCCCAGTAAGGCTAACTGCCTGATGAGGCAGCTCCAAAAGAAACTGATTTATATAGGCAGCAGCTTCATTGGCATCCAAAGGATTGATAATCTCCCGAAAGCGTCTGGCCCCAGGAGCAATCTCTACATTGCACATAAGATGCGCCCCAGCCTCATTCTCCGTATCGCAGTAACCGCAGTGAAGATTACAGCCCTCAAATCTCACAAAAAGCTGACGGCATCCTACATAGCGGCCCTCTCCCTGCACAGAAGAAAATATCTCAATAATATTTGTCTGCATAGTCCACCTCACTCAGAATAAATCACAGAGGATTTTGGCGATTCCCAAACCTGAATCTGCTGCAGAGCAATATGAGGCATGGTCTGGAAAAACTCCGCCTTGGCCATTTCCTGATAAACATACTGAGCAATATTCTCTGCCGTAGGATTCTTGCCATCAGCAAAGGCTGGCAATTCGTTCAGCATACGATGATCCAAAGTTTCCAAAAGCTCTCTCAACTTTCCCTTTACCAGCTTAAAATCCACCAGCATCCCTAGCTTATCCAGCTTTTCACCCCGAACTACAGCCTCCACAGTCCAGCTATGACCGTGAATACGATCACATTTGCCAGGATAGCCTGCTACACGGTGAGCTGCTTCAAATTCCGCACTTACATGTATCTCAAACATTTTCTTACATCCTTTCAGACAAAAAGAGACCTCCTGAGAGGCCTCCGAAAAACATATCCTTTGTTATACCCCCTGCATTTTCTTACTACAAGGCAATCACCAAGGGAGATATTAGCTCCACCTTGTTATTTCTTCTTGTTCTTCATCAGCTGGTCATAGCTAATAGCCCGGGTGTGCTTGGTATGGCTCCACTCATGGTCATTACGCTTGAAAAAGCCTATGAACACAATAGGTATCCAGGAATAAATAAACACAGGATACAACAGCAAGTAGAACCAGGCCTTCAGCTTGGCACGAATCTTCAGCAGGATAATCATAGGCAGAATATACTGTCCCATCATAATAGCCGTCATCAGCTCAGAAGGCATAAAAGTATAGATGCTGGTATAGAACTGGCCAAACCACAGCTGACAATAGCTGGCAATAATGAAGAAGGTGGAAATCATCAGGAAATGGGGCTGCAGCAAATAAATACAGCCATCCAGAATACGAATATCCCGACGCTTGATACCCTCTTTAAACATAACCGGAATAAAGCGATGAGCCACATCAAACTGTCCCTGCGCCCAGCGCTTACGCTGATTCCAGGACTGCATAAAGGTCAAAGGCTTTTCATCATAAACAATAGCATCATGAGCCCAGGTAGTCTTAATACCATGAGCCAAAGACTTCATGGTAAATTCCATATCCTCAACCAGACAGGTAGCCCGCCAGCCATATTGCTTCAACACATCAGTGGTAATACACATACCAGTACCGCCCAATACAGCAGACAAGCCCAGATTGGTCTTAGCCAAATGAGAAATATGGTCGATTACCCAGAAAGCAATGGCAAAGGTGCCCGCTACCCAGGTATCATAAGGATTCTTGGCATCCAAATAACCCTGAATAATCTTGGCTCCCTTGCAGAGATGATGATTCATCTCCATAAGGAAACGAGGGTGCACCAGATTATCTGCATCAAAGATACACACAGCATCATACTTCTTGTCCATAGCAAAGAGCTTCTCAAACATCCACTCCAAAGCATAGCCCTTGCTCTTCTTGGTAGGATGGGTACGCTCACAAACAATGGCGCCAGCCTCTCCAGCTACCTTAGCCGTATTATCGGAGCAATTATCTGCAATAACATAAATATCATAAAGCTCCTTGGGATATTCCAACTGTTTGAGATTCTCTACCAGCTGGCCAATAACCGCCTGCTCATTATGGGCAGCCACAATAACCGCCATAGTTTTCTCCGGGGTGGTAATTTTCTTTTCCTTGAAACGCCACAGGCCGAAAAATCCAATAAAGAAAAAATACACTGTAAATAGGAAAATAATTATCTGCAGTGGCACCATTACTATATCAAATGGAAAATTCATGAACTAGCTTTCTCCTTTGGTTTGTAAAATTTTCCCGACTAGGCTTATTTGCCTGCCAGATTGATAGTATGATTGATAATGCCGAAAATAGCGTAGGAAGCAAATACTGCAAACAGCAAGGCTGAAACAATGGCATCCATGCCCAGGTACAATATTGCCAAAAATACTACAGCAGCAACAGCCTTGGCCACCAGATTCATCTTCTCAGCCCCATCACCCTTGAAATTAGGATAATGAACTGTGCTGACCATCAAATAGCCTACCACCATTACAAGCACAGGATAAGCATAGGACAGCTGATTCAAATCAAAGCCAATGCCCTTAAACAGCAAAGTAGATGTAGCAATCAAACAGCCACCGGCTGGAATAGCCAAGCCCATAAAATAGCCATGTACCACATCAGTGCTAACATTAAAACGAGCCAAACGGCCCATACCGCAAACTGCAAAGAAAATAGCTGCCACCCAGCCCAAAACGCCAAAATTCTCCAGCTGGAGACTATAGGCCAAAAAGGCCGGTGCCGCACCAAAGGAAACCAAATCGCAAAGAGAATCCATTTCCTTGCCAATCTCACTGCTAACATGCAAAGCTCTAGCGGAGCGGCCATCCAGACCATCTGCTACCAGAGCCAGCAAAATACAAATCGCCGCCTTTTCCAGCTCACCATGAAAGGTAAAGAGAATGGAGCACATACCAAAAACCAGATTCATTGAGGTTAGACCATTTGGCACCCATGATTTACTAAACATTATTTAATCCTCCCCAGAACGCTCTCACCGCCACGAACCTTATCTCCCTTTTTCACCAGAACCTCCACATTCCGTGGTACAACCAGCTCTGTACAGGAGCCAAATTTAATCAGGCCGTAAACCTGTCCCTTGGACATATTATCATCAAGAGTAACCCAGGAAACAATACGGCGGGCCAAAATGCCGGCAATCTGGGTAACAGTCACCCGAAAGCCCTTTTCATTCTCAATGCCCAGCATATGCCGTTCATTCTCAAAGCCTACCTCATCCTTGTAAGCAGGACGGAAGCGGCCGCACACATATTTCTGGCATTTTATCTCGCCCGCAATAGGACTGCGGTTAACATGAACATTAAATACAGACAGGAAAATGATAATCTTGGTGCAAGGCCCCTTGACAAAATCATCATCCTCCAGCTCCACCACATCCTGCACAGTACCATCTGCCGGAGAAACCACCAGATGCTCGTCTGTAGGAATAGTACGATCCGGATTTCTAAAAAAATAAGTAAAATAGCATGCCAGCACCACAAAAGGAACTGCCACAGCCACACCAAAACCAAAATACATTACCACTGCCAGGAAGAGAGCAGCTGCAATATAAATATAACCTTCCCTGACTACAGGGCCACGATTCATTATTCCACACCTCCACAGATAAAAATATCTGAAGTACACACTAATTAAAATTATTTCTTACTAGCCATAACCTTCATGACAAACTTAGGCAAGGCCAGCAATCTGCCAGCACGGCTAGGCTGCTTCAAGCCACGGAAAAGCCATTCCAGCTTGGCCTTCTGCATCCAGAGTGGTGCTCTCTGCATCACACCGGCCATAACATCCAGAGTGCCTCCTACACCAATGGCTACAGGAACCTGCAGCGCCTGGCGGTATTTGTACAGCCATTTTTCCTGCTTTGGCACCCCTAGAGCCGCCAAAAGGATATCCGGTCTGGCAGCCTTGATTTCAGCAATAATCTCTGGCTCATCTGCCTCACTGAAAAATCCATTGCGAGTACCTACAATCTTGATACCTGGATACAGCTCCATAGCCTTTTCCCTGGCCGATTCCGCTACCCCAGGAGCAGAACCGAAGAAATAGATTCTATCCCCTCGGCCAGGTGCCTCCCGCATCAGTTCCTGGGCCAAATCATAGCCAGCCACCCTTTCTGGCATTTCCACCCCCAGATAGTTGGCTGCCCAGACTGTACCAGCTCCATCAGGAACCACCAGGTCTGCATTATTCAAAATATGCTTCAATTCCTCATCCTGAGTAGCCCGCATCAACATCTCTGCATTGGCGGTAGCCACCAGGGCATTTTTTCTTTCATCTATAAACTGCTGAACTTTTTCAACAGCCTGAACCATAGTCAATGAATTTACATTAACGCCAAGAATCTCAGCTTGCTTTAATGACATTCATCTACCTCCCATATCTATTGCTAAAAAATCCTAACCTATATATTACCACAATTGAAAAGGAATGTACAAGCCTATTTATTTCATTTTCCTCTCCGCATTGACCATTGCCATAGCAAATGTTATTCTATTATATTGTAAGAAATAACTAACACAGGAGGAATTACCATGAGCTTAGACGGTATTTCCATGCATCCTCTTTCCATTGAGCTGGATAGAGCCATTGCCGGAGGACGCATTGACAAAATAAATCAGCCCAACAAGCAATCCATTATTATGGCCCTGCGGATGCCGGGCAAAAATATTATGCTGCATATCAGCATCAATCCTCAAAATCCTGCCATGCATATTGTGGACAAGGCACCAGAGAATCCTCCTGAGCCTCCCATGTTCTGCATGGTGCTGAGAAAGCATCTGGAAACCGGCCGTATTGCCAGTGTGCGTCAATACGGTCTGGATAGACTGCTGATTGTGGATATTGACTTTTTGGCTGCCGGAGGCCAGATTATTACCAAATCCCTTATGGTAGAGCTAATGGGCAAATACAGCAATATTATTCTGGTGCAGGACGGCATGATTATTGACTCCCTTCGCAAGGTAGGCGCCAATTCCAGCCGAATCCGCACCATATTGCCAGGGGATAAATATATTCTGCCCCCTCAGCAGAACAAGCTGAATCTGCTGGAGGTGCCTATACCAGATATTATCTCTGCCCTGCAGACCAAAACAGAACTAAAGCTCAGCAAGGCCATTTTGGATACCTGTCTAGGCTTTGGCCCTGTTACCGCCAAGGAAACTGCTTTCGGTGCAGGATTGCCTAACAATATTCCCGTAGCAGAACTGAATCCGGGGGATTGGCAATCTCTAGCAGATTCTCTAGCGGAAATCAAGGAAAGCTTTCAGGAGCCTTGCGGTCTAGCCTCTATTGTGGTGGACAAAAACAACAAGCTGCTGGCCTCTGCCTCCTTCCCTCTCCACTATTTCACAGAAGAAAATACCCTTACCTTTGACACCATCAGCGCCATGCTAAGCAAAGCCTCAGATTTGGTAGGCAGCTATCAGGTGCCGGATCAGGATAGATTCAAAAAGCTGGTGAAAAATGAACTGCATCGAGCCCAGAACAAGGTGCAAAAGCTGAAGGATGATATTGCCGCTGCTGACAATGCAGAGGACTACCGTATCAAGGCTGACAATCTTATGACCTATCAGTACCAGTTCAAGGATAGACAGGATGCAGAAATCAAAGTTCCCAATATCTATGATGAAGCTGGCTGTGAAATTACCATTGTCATGGATCAGCGACTGTCCATTGTGGAAAATATCCAGGCCTATTACAAAAAATACGACAAATTAAAGCGAGGCAAGGTGCTGTTGGAACAGCAGCTGCAACACTGTCTAGAGGAAATAGACTATCTAGCCTCCATTGAGGCTTCTTTGGAATCCTCCTCCAAGCTGGCGGAAATCAATGAAATAAAGGCAGAGCTGATTGCCAGCGGTATTCTCCGGGAAAAGCCTAAAAAGCATGCTGCGGAAAAGCAATCCCAGCCTTTCAAATTTACCGCCCCAGATGGCTCCACTATTTTAGTTGGTAAAAACAATTATCAGAATGACAGATTAACCTTCAAAATAGCCAATCCCAACGATATCTGGTTCCATACCCAGAATATCCCCGGCTCCCATGTTATTCTCCGCTGTGATGGGCAGGAGCCAGATGAGGATACTATTTTGCTGGCCAGCTATCTGGCGGTTCACTTCTCTCAGGCCAAGGGTTCCTCCAAAGTGCCTGTGGACTATACCAAAGCCAAATTTGTCAAAAAACCTTCTGGTGCCAAGCCTGGCTTTGTGATCTTCACCAACCAGACCACTCTCTATGTAACCCCAGAGCAGGAGATATTACAGCCTATCCTGCTTCAAAGCATTTAAAAAGGGGGATTCTCTCCCCCTACAGCTCCCATGTCCCCTTTCGGACATGGGATTTTTTATTTTGTCCCCACGACAGGGAGCCAATGTCAAATATCATCATAGAAGCAATAACGATTTTTGCCACTCTTTTTGGCCGTGTACATAGCCTCATCACTTTTGTGCAATAGAACATCTACCTGCCCATCATTATTCTTTTCCAACAGTACACCAATGCTGACAGATAGATTTTTGAACTCATGGTTCATAGCAAAGAAAGCCCGCATCTTCTCCATAAAGCCGTCCAGTTTTTGGCACATTTCCTCTTTGGTATATTCTCCCTGCAGAGCCACCACAAATTCATCACCACCCATACGGGCAATAATACCATCAGCAAAACTTGCCTGCAGCAGGGTAGCAAATCCTGCCAGAGCAGCATCTCCTGCCTGATGGCCATATTCATCATTAAGCTGTTTGAAGCTGTCCAAATCAAAATAAATAACCGCCAAACTATCCGTATCCATTTTCTGCATACTATAGTAGAAATACCGCCGGTTAGCCAAGCCTGTCAACTCATCAGTCTGAGCCTGCTGCAAAAGCTTTTTCCGATAGGCCTCCTCCTTGGTAATATCCTTGGCTACACCAACAGTACCAATAAAGTTTCCCTTATAATAAAGAGGTGTCTTGTAGGTCAACAGCTCCTTCATGCCGCTAGAACCCTTTACCTGCTCACGATAACGGCAGGTGTGACCAGCCAGCTTTACATCCTGCTCTGTCTCAATGCAGACATACTGGCCATCCTCATATTCCTCCGGTGTCAAATCCCAAATATAATAATGCTGCTTGCCACGAATATCCTCTTTTGTCTTTTTCACCGTATCACAAAAGGCATTATTTACACGCCAATGCTCACCAAAACGCCCCTTGAACCAAATCAAGTCCAGACTGGTATCTATAACAGCCTCCAACTCCGTATTCCACAGCCAGGCATCCTTTTTCAACTTTTCATTATCCATCAAACGGGTAAAAAGCAATTTTGCTGTAGCAGGCACCAGCTTCTCTGGCCAAATATCATGAAGCTGTTCCAATTCCTGACAGCTTAGCTCCGAAGCCCTGTCTGTACAATAAATACACAAGGCCTCCCCCAGAACCTGCCTTATTCTATTTATACAATCTGTCCCATTATCCCTAAAAATAACAATATCTATTTTATCCTCATAACCATCTTTGAGACTATTTTCGCAAATAAAATTATGACTAAACCATTCCCGAGGCTCCACCTCTTTAATAGCCGTCACCACAGCCTCATTCATATTGAGCAATAGAATATTTAGATCACATCTATACAAATTGCTCTCCCCCTGTCAGCATACTATCTTATTTCAAGTAGATTATACTATTCATTCGCTTTGTCTTGAAGTGATGGCCCTCTAATGCCTAACAAGCCAAAATAAACACTTGCACATATTTTATCATAGCTAAAAATATTACTCAATATTTGCGCAATTAATTCTCCCACTATATGACTACAAAAAAAATCAGGAGCCAGCCACTATCTCCTATAGACACGGTCTAGCTCCTATTTTCATATAATGTTAATGTCTTTATCTAGGACAAAAGACTTGTGCATTAGATTAATTCATACATATTCTTCGTCTGCTCTAGAATACTGTCACGACGCTCCTTGGAGTGAGCAAAATAATCATGGACAGCCTGTCTATCGCCACTGGCAATAGCCTGAGCCACTTCCCCTAAGATGCCCTGCAAAAGATGAATATGATTGATAATAGCTTCACTATTAGTCATGCAGATATCAGCCCACATATCAGCGTTAGAGGAAGCAATACGAGTAGTATCCTTGAAGCCGCCTCCTGCCAGCTTTAGGCAGGCCTCCTGATCTCCGTGGCTTCGATTCAATAGAGTAACCAGCGCAGCAGCAGCCACATGAGGAATATGACTGATAACCGAAGCACAACGATCATGCTTGGCTATATCCAAGGTTGTAAGATTGGCCCCAGTCAGCTTTACCAGCTCACAAACCTTGTTGTGAATTTCTGCTGGCACATCATCCTTTTCCACAATTACATAGCATTTGTTTTGAAACAAATCCTTTTTGGCCGCAGCCACACCGCTCATTTCCCGACCAGTCATCGGATGGCCTGGCACATAATAAATATTGTCTGGCAGGATTTTCTTAAGCTCATTCCAGATATACTGCTTGGTACTGCCGGCATCTGTAATCACTGCTCCCGGCTTAATAAAGGGCAGCAGCTTCTCCACCATAGGCACCATTTGCAATACAGGGGTACTCAGGAAAATAATATCTGCTTCCTTTACCACCTGCTCTGGATTGCTAGAGGCAAAATCCACCGCCCCCAGTTCCACAGCCTTGTCCATAGAGGCCTGAGTCCGACACATACCAGTAATGTATATTTCATCCCCTAGCCTATCCTTAAGACACATTCCTAGAGAACCACCAATAAGACCTACACCAATAATAGCAAGCTTTAACTTAGGCATCAGCCTCACCTCTCAACATAGCTGCCAGCTTGTTTACATCCTCCATAACGGAGCGGAAATCAGCAGGAGTCAGGGACTGTTCTCCATCAGACAAGGCAACCTCTGGATGTGGATGAACCTCAATAATCAAGCCATCAGCACCGGCTGCAATAGCTGCCATAGCCATAGGTCTTACCATACTGCGACGTCCAGTACCATGACTTGGATCTACAATAATTGGCAGATGGGACAGCTCCTTGATAGCTGCCACAGCACTCAAATCCAAGGTATTGCGGGTGTAGGTTTCATAGGTACGGATACCGCGCTCGCAGAAGATAACATCATCACAGCCCTCGCTCATAATGTACTCTGCTGCATTGAGCCATTCCTTAATGGTAGCACAAAGACCCCGCTTCAACATAACTGGACGGCCTGCCCGGCCTACTTCCTTCAATAGCTGGAAGTTCTGCATATTTCTAGCGCCAATCTGCAATACATCAGCATAGCGGGCTACAGTTTCAATAGAGCGCTGATCTACCACCTCGGTAACAACCTTCAGACCGTTGGCATCAGCAGCAGTTCTCAGCATCTTCAAGCCTTCCTCTGCCAAGCCTTGGAAATCATAAGGAGAGGTACGAGGCTTGAAGGCACCTCCCCGCAGGAACTGAGCTCCAGCACTAGCCACAGCCTCAGCAGATTCCATCAGCTGTTCCATGCTTTCCACAGCACAAGGACCAGCCATCACTACAGGCTTGCTGCCGCCGATTTCCACTCCATCTACATTAACAATGGTATTGTTTTTCTTAAATTCTCTGCTTACCAATTTGTATTTCTCTGTAATCCGCACTGTTTTCTCCACTCCGCTAAGATGCTGCATTTCCAATTTGCCAATCTCAGCCTTGTCCCCAATAACTCCTACAATGGTACGGCTGGCTCCCTTGGACAGGTGAACCCCCAGACCTTTTTCTTCAATTTTATCAATTACATTCTTCAACTCATCCTCAGTAGAATGGGGTGCCATAACGATAATCATAAAAATCTCCTCCAATTATATCATACAATTTTTAAATTTGAATACAAAAAAACCGCCCCTGAATACAGGGACGGCTGCTAACCGTGGTACCACCCTGCTTACTTTCGCAAGCACTCTTTTCAGATACTAACATATCCTAGTCCATGATAACGGAGACAATCCGGCGTAACCTACAATCATCCACAAGATGACTTCAGCCTGCAGCTCACAAGTGTATATTCCCAGCTTCCTCTACTGTGTCACAGCAACCCACAGCTCTCTGTCAAGCCCCCACTGGATTTCTCTTGCTCATAGCATTTAACTTTATTGATTTTTATTGTAACCACTTTGACAATAATTGTCAAGATTTTTTGCCAAAATTCTGATTTGCCGAGTTGCCTATCTCCCTAAGAATGTAAATATAATTCGGGATGTCAAAGATTCTCGAGATACAGCCTGCGGTCATAACGACTTTTGCTCTGTCCGACTTAATGGCCCTATCTGATGGTTTAGCCTTACGCATTAATACCGCTTGTCGCTGAGCCAATTCACAGAGGCCGTAATGATAGAGAGTGCCACCGGGGCCACTTTTGCTACGCAAAAGCAGGAGTCTCCCGACGCAAAAGTGTCATGCCCCTCCGGCTGTTGTCGAATCATCAAGGCTTATCGATATTGTCAATCCCTATAATTCTGCTACCTTTGTAGAAAATCGGTTATTACAAACAGTACCAAAGCGGAAAGACTCAATGAATACACTAACGAGCGGTATGGGAGTACCCTGCACAGGTACTCTTCGCGCCTCGGTACTTAGCGATTCATGAGCTTTCGGGGCGTCAGCCACGAATTGCCTCATGAGAGCTTTAGTACCGCTAGGCGAGAAAAGTAGCGAGAGCGTGCCTGAAAGGGTACTCCTATATCGCCATTAATAGTGGATAAGATGTATTCTGCAAATCAGAATTTGCAAAATAAATATCTACTGTAATCTTAACAACACCTGCATCAGCTTTAATGGCTCTCGTTCAAATATCTCTGTTTCCTTAACTAAGGCTTTGGAAAAATCCCGCTTATGATCAAATGATTTTGAGAACTTTCCCAGCACATCTAATATATTTCTTTCATCCCATGCATTGTCTAAGGCATAGGTGCTATGAATCACCAATTGGCACAGTTCATAAGCTATCAAATATGAAAAATAATTATGCAAAAAACCACCACTAAAGGAATATGGATAAGCATGAAAAAGCCATTCATTCTGCCAATATCGTTCTAGGACACTTCCTAAACGCTCTTGCACAAAATGATGCCTTTCCTCATATACATTGTTATAATAATCATTCATTACCTGCCAATGCTCGCTGGATATTAATAATTCTTTTTCTTGCCTTAGCACTGTAATAATGCCATTCATAAATTGGTGATGAGCAACTGGATAATATTGCCAATTCTCCCACAGGTTTGAAATTTCCTGCTGGAATACATCACTGTTGTAATATTCTATCAAACCTGACACAGCTTCTACATCCTGCTGACAATCTTCTACTCTGTCCAGGAATAAGCCTAATAGTACCAAGCGTTGCTCAAAGGTATAGGAAGTATTTTGCAAAATGGCTAAGCCTCCCATCATAATATGAACAGCAGCCAAATCATTAGGTACATTCTTCATATTACAATTCTTTGCCATCAGTTTCCAGGCATATGTATCCTCTTCACAGCTAATTTGCTGCAGCTCCATAGCATTAGGCGAAAGCAAGGCATATTCAGCAGCTACCGGACAAGTCATCGCCAACATTCTAAATTGATAATTACCAATTTGCTGTACCATTC
>NZ_JADYTY010000003.1 GCF_021531495.1 Anaerovibrio lipolyticus | reverse complement strand
CTTAGAGAACAAATATTTATTTTTCGATGGAAAATTCTCATTTTAATTTGCTTTAAATCTTGACATAGCACCAATCGGCATAATATATCAAAATAGGACAATCTACTATATCTCTTATCTCATAAAAAGAATTATTAAACAATATACACAGATCAGGATTGAATTCCTCAATTTTTTTATTAAATTTTCTGGAGGCTTACCAAAATCTATATCCCCAAACATACCATGCATAAATAAAAATACATCATTTTTCTTTTTTAACTGGGATACAACATACTCATAAAAAGCTGGTAATACTCTCTCGCCATTTTCATTCAATGTTCCGGCAAACATTGCTATTAATATTTTAGACATTCTTTTCTCCGTAAATATTCAGCATTGATTTTAGACAAGAAATTTTTTCTTTAGTTATATTCCCTTCTATAAAACAATTTAATAACAATCTTTTAAGATTATCATAGGTAGTATATCTGTCATCTGAACGCTTACATGCCTTATACAATTCCTCCGCATATTTTATACTAAATATCTCAGATAACTCCTTTACTTCACCCGTTTCAAGCATCATTAAAACTTCGTTAAATTTATCACAATCTTTCCCCCCTCTACAGCATGCAACCTTGTCATATTCACTTTTTAGCTTATTATAATTATAAACCAACTTCCTATTATTATCTTCTAATCTGCTATTTTTTTCTAGCAAATGATTATATCCTTCTATTATGTAATCTCTTTCCTGTTACTTGGTAAATACACCTTTGTTTTCATGGTATTTAACTGATACTGCATGCAAAAACTCTGGTTGTATGCAACCTTCTTTTTTTAGAATCTCACCATAATATTTTGTATCATCAACTTCTGGTATAAATCCTTGTGCAACAAAATTGTATTGCAACGCACAGGATGATATCCCACGATCACAACCAACTGGTAATAATGATACATCCGATTTGATATTTTCAAAAAAATTTCTATTAGCTGGCACATTATGACATTTAACCATATAACCAGATCGCATATCTACACCAAATCCATAGACACCTGCATAGCAGAACACCTTTTTAGGGCCAACTTCCAACATTTTTATACAAACTTTAAATATATCACTTTGAAACAAATCATCTATCTTCTTTACAAATTTTTCATCACATACTGGCTCAGTAGTATAAATACCACCTCTACCAATATCATCTTTACCATCATATACAATACACGGAGAACATTGTGGCAATGCGTGTATTTTTTCGAGACAAACCTGTCTAATTTCGTCCAAATATGGCATATATGCTTTACATATTACCAAGAAAGGATAACTTGATGCACCGCTTGCAATAACTTTGCACATATTTTCAAAATACACATCTACTAGATTTTTATTTTTCAACTCTTTCCAATGCAAAGATCCTTTAACCAAAAGATGTTTTAATATGCTTTTATCTTTAACATCCAGCAGCTCATTTATCCTATCTGTTAATGTTAAATTAGTAACAACTTCCACCCAATGTCCATATGACAGCAGCCCCTTTATAAACGGCACTACTTCCTTCGGTAGCAATGTCTCCCCTCTACCAATTACCGTAATATTAGCTATACCAATCCTTTTAGGATCAAAACTTTTTTATCATATGTTCTAATGGATACATAAAAGATGCCTTCTCTATATGTGACTCATCCAAACATTGTGAAACATAACAATATTCACATCTCAAATTACATTGGCTGCCAGGAACATAAACTGTAATTGTTTTCTTAACTTCATTATCCATTTTTTTCACCCATATTCTTTATTTTATAAATCGACTACTGATCTATATCTTTAATAAAATTTAAAAATTCATCATAGTCTCTTATGTAATCTGCTTCATCATACAATTCTGATGCAAAGACTACCAAAACAGCATCCGATGAAAAATCATACATTTCACGCCACATATTATTAGCAACATACACCCCTTCATATGGTCGCTCCAACAATACAACTTTTTTTTCTTTACCATCATCTAAAAGCACTTTACAACTTCCATGTATACATACCAAAATTTGTTTTAAACATTTATGTGCATGTTTTCCCCGTACAACTCCTTGTGCAGTATCATACATATAGTAAACTCTCTTTATTTTAAACGGTATATCTACAAATTCTTCTAAAGCTATTAACTGTCCTCTTTCATCACCATGTGGCTGAAATACATATTTTACTACCTGCATTATACTACCTCGTCTTCACATTTCCCTGTAATCTTTGGCCTATTTTCAAAAGCTTACAAGGTAACATTCTTTTCTTTTCCATATCCATGAATTCATATATTCTCACAGCAGTATCCTGAGTTTTTATAAGCACAGAACCATCCTCATACATATTAACAACAGCACCAGATATTCCCATAGAAACAGCAATTTCAGGTTCCTGCGTAATTTTAGTTACATAATATAGCTTATCATGAATAAAAACTTTCATACCTGTGCCATAAGGAGGATATGAAAATATCTGCCATAAACCTATAAAATATCTACTTGGCTTATCCCAATCCCAAACTATACCATCATCAGGATTTAATTTACAATTATAAACAATATCATTCTCTTTTTGCTCAACCGGCTGCAAACTTCCATCAATAATCCCTATCAAAATATTTTCCAATTGATTGCAAAGCTTATCTATAATATTTTTTCTAAGGTCTATAAATTTAACATCATCTTGTACATCTACATCAATTATCCTGTATATTTCGCCATTATCCATTCCAGAACGAATTCGATGGACTGTATATCCCACCTTCTTCTCACCATTTAACAATGCCCACAGATTTGAGCTAAAACCTCGCCATTTAGGCAAAATGCCTCCATGTATATTAATGAATGGATACCTATTTATAAGAGATGATTTAATCAGTCTACTATAATTTGGCACTAATACCAAGTCTGGCTTTACAATATCAATATCCGAAAAATTATATTCATGCAAATCATATGACCTAAAAATTTTCTTATCATTATTAATTTTATCTTCTGGGAGATTTTTATCTAAAATATAGCCCAACAAATCTAATGATGCAGATTCCTTTAAAACTTGTACTACAGATTCAATTGGCCTACCAATATACAATATCTTATACATACATACCTCATCTATGTTAACACACATCTCAATCTACTCGAAATAAATTGCAACATTTAATGACATAATTTATTTCCGGCTCAGTCATACCATTAAACATAGGCAGACTCAAAACCTCATCTGCGTATTTCTCTGCTATAGGAAAATTCCCTTTACCATATCCTAAATGCTGATAACATTCTGCCAAATGTGGTGGTATAGGATAATGAATAACAGTCTTGATACCATTATCTGCAAGGTATTTTTGAAACTCATCACGTTTTTTTGTTCTAATTACATACTGATGATAAACATGATTGTTTTCTATCACACGCACAAAAGGTAGTTGTATAGCTGGATTTTTTATTTCTGTTGTATAACGGTTAGCTATAGCAACACGTTCAGCATTTAACTCGTCTAGATGAGATAACTTCACACGTAGCAACGCAGCCTGCATTTCATCAAGTCGAGAGTTTACTCCTTCTATCTGATTGTAGTATTTTTTCTTGCTGCCATAATTGCGAAGCATTTTTAGCTTTTTATACAATCCCTCATCATCTGTCACTACAGCTCCTGCATCACCAAAAGCACCCAGATTTTTTGTTGGATAAAAACTGAAACAACCTGCATTACCAAATGCACCTGTCATTGTTCCTTTGTACTTTGCCCCATGAGATTGTGCACAGTCTTCCACAACTCTTAAATTATATTTATCTGCAATATTCATAATTTTATCCATATCACAGGCCTGTCCATAAAGATGAACCGGCATTATGGCTTTAGTTTTTTTAGTAATAGCAGCCTCTATCCTGTCTGCATCAATTCCATAGTATACATCTGGTTCTACGAATACTGGCTTTGCACCATTTTTAGTAATCGCCAAAACTGTAGCTATATACGTATTGGCAGGAACCAGCACCTCGTCGCCAGCGCCTATACCTAAAGCATTAATAGAAAGTGTCAAGGCATCTAATCCTGAATTTACGCCTACGCAATATTTACATCCAACATATGCTGCAAACTCATTTTCAAAAGCCTCAACTTCTGGTCCCAATACATACCAACCAGAACATAATACACGAAGTGCAGCAGCTTCATATTCTTGCTGATGTAATTTATATTGTATATTTAATACTGATAAATCTATCTTCATCTTCTAGCCTCCTTGCTTCAAATTACTCCCCAATGCTCAAATTTTCATAATTTAATCGTATATATTTTTGTGATAATTCTCTAACTTTTTGATATTCTCCTCTCTCTATCAATTTTAATACTTCGATACAAAATCTAACCTTATCTTGAATTTCCATTTTTTCACTTTTTATGAAATTACAAATATAACTTATATTTTTTTTATGTACCAAATACCATCTATCATAATAATATGATAATTCCTCTGTATTTTTTTTATGGATATCTAGCCATCCAAATATAGTGATATAATTCAACCAGTCTATTATTGAATTAACAATAATAGTTACATTATATGTATTCTGACCTGAATGTCTTCTGAAGCAACTCAAAACATCTTTCAAAAACAAACAGTTCTTTCCTTGTCTTGCAACATCTAACCATGTTGCCACATCACCATTTGCCTTATCACGTACCCCATTAAAACAGCCCATCAAATATTCACCATTATTTTGCTTAAGCAATTTTTTTCTTAATAAAACAGTCGTTAATTCGCCTATGTAATTTTGCGAAGAGTACAATATTTTTTCTGCCATTTCCATACCATTCAAAACTTCATTATCAATAGGCTGCCATGGATTTATTTGTCCTTGTACCACTCCATTTTCGTCAATAAGATTTCTTGCAGAAGAAGCCATGCCTAGCTGCTCACTTAAATCTCGAACCATGTATTTCATCATTGTGCTTATTTTTGTAGGATAAAATAAATCATCATGAAATAAATAATTTATAAAATCTCCATTGGAATGATTCAGTACAAATTTTGCATTCTCTAATCCACGCCCGCCTAATGGCCCATTGTGATAGTAATATTTTATCTGAGGATATTTTCTTATATATTCCTGCATAAGTTTTTTTGTTTCTGTATTTGTGCTGTCATCCCCAACAACTATCTCAATATTGTGATAATCCTGATGCAATGCACTCTCTAAAGCTTCCTTGAAAAAAACTGGTTGATTATAGGTAGTAATTAAGATACTAACAAGGGGTTGAATAATTTTTTTGTATTTGTCAAAAAATTTCAACCTATCCTTTTTAAAATCATTTGACTGTTCATTATAACTAGATTTTTTGTAATATGCACACCAGGGCATATCCTGCATTGGTACAGATATACCATAATGCTTTTCTCTGAAGCGACAACATTGAGCTGCAATCAAAAACTCTTCACCTACGGAATCATCCCATTCAATATCTGATGAGGTAGCCACAAACATACTATCTATACAGGTTACATTTTGTTTCCATATTGCTTTTTTTCCTAAATTTAAATTTATATTTTTTCCATTTTGAGTATAGCCATATATGCCATAGCAATTTTGACTTTCAGAATAATCTCCATTTATGGGCATTTCCGAGCCGAATAAACCTAACATTTTATCTTCAGGATTAGTTTCAAAAAAACGAACTATATCTTTGAGGATATTCTTGTTAACTATGATTGCCGATTCATCAATATATAATTTTATTTCTCCATTGATTTGTTGCATCCCTTCATTATAGGACGCGGCTTTACTCGATGAATTGTCCAATACTGTTACAATAACTTCATAGCCATCAGGAACCATTACGTCCGTTAAACTATTGAGCAAATTTTGGCACATACTCTCATCTGTTCTATGTATTATTATTCCGATATTTTTTTTATTAGACATAATCTTAACGTATATAATAACTAAAAAATAAAATTATATACTTTTCCTTTCTATATAATTAGGTTTCATGCTATTTTAATTTATTTAATAAATTTCTCACCAAAATAAGCCTACGAGCTTTACTCCTAGGCTTAAAATTTTATTCATTTCTGCGGATAATCCCACCATAAAAATAAGCATGGGACAACACCACCCTACCATTGCCTTTGTGACATTCTATCCTGTTGCTAGCAGGAATAATAAATTAACTATATATTATTATATCGTATTGTATTTTTATTTTATTAATATTGGTTAACAAATTCTAAAAACCATACAAAACAAAAAGCTATGTGCTCAAAGACATTCTAATTTACTTTCCAGCCTGTATCGCAGACTATCTTCGACACATCTACCTGCAATGAGAATAACGCTTTCTTCTCAGCAGCATAGTGTACCTTGGCCTTGCTTTTTACAACTTTTTGAATATCTTCTATAAATTCCTTCAATGGCTTGTATTTTCCGCTGGCGATATTGTAAATCTCGCCACTTCTTCCTTTTTCTCCTAAAGCTATCAATGCTTCTGCACCGTCTATAACATTGAGATAGTCCCAGTTTTGCTGGCCATCTGACTGCATATAGAAGTCTTTCCCTACCTGCAAGGAGGCAATTAAATCTGGCAGCATTCTCCCTGCTGGCTCGTATTTGCCATAAAGGCTGAATATCCGTCCCCATATCCATTCAATGCCCAAATCCATAGCTCTTTGCCTTGTCAATATGCAGGCCGCCAGCTTGGCAGAGCCATAGGCATCTATAGGATGGGGACAGGTTTCTTCTGTAATCAAATCCTGATGAGGGCCATATTCTGCCTGAGAACCAGTACAAACAAATCGCTTGCAGCCAATTTCCTTGGCTGCCTCTAGTGCCCCCAAGGTATCTTCTACATTCTGATACTGAGCAGCGAAATCATATCTGCCACCCTGCCAAGCCAAATGGAAAAACACCTCACATGGCTCCTGAATTTGCTGATAGAGATTTTTATATTCCGCCAAATCCGCATAAACCAGCTGTACATTGACCAAATTTTCCAGCCTCTTGTTATGAGCGGAATTTTCCCGCACCACGCAATAGACGAAATATCCTGCAGCTAATAATCTTTCCACCAAATTGCAACCAGTAAAACCAGCTGCTCCTGTTACAATACATTTTTTCATACCTTGCTCACTGCTTCCTTAATTATCTTGGCCATATACACCAGCTTTTCATCAGTCATGCCAGGATATACCCCCACCCAGAAGGTATCATTCATGATTCTATCTGTATTGGCTAAATCCCCAATCACCCGATAACCTTTACCAGCTTTCCGCATTTCATCAAAGCAAGGATGCTTGATAAGATTACCCGAAAAAAGCATTCTGGTCTGAATACCATGATTTTCCAAATATCTAATAACCTTATCCCGCTGGATTCCCTCTCGACAGGTCACCATAAAGCCAAACCAACTAGGGTTACTATTAGGACATGGCTCTGGCAAAATCAACTTGTCCTGTACCTCCTGCAGCTCTTTATGCAGGAGATTAAAATTATATCTGCGACGCTCCACAAAATCAGGAAATTTCTTTAGCTGGGCACAGCCTACTGCTGCCTGCATATCGGTAATATTTAAATTCAGACCAAAATGGGAATAAACATATTTGTGGTCATATCCCTTGGGCAGTTCCCCATATTGCCCATCAAAGCGATGACCACAGAAATTATCCTGACCGGAAGCACATACACAATCCCGGCCCCAATCTCGGAAGGAACGCATAATTTTGTTCAGCAGTGGATTATTGGTATATACAGCGCCACCCTGGCCCATAGTCATATGATGAGGTGGATAAAAGCTGGATGTTCCCATATCACCAATACTGCCAGTAAAATGCTCTACCCCATCCAGCTCATATGTGGAACCTAGAGCATCACAATTATCTTCAATAAGCCAAAGATTATGCTTCTGGCAAAAAGCCTTGACTGCCTGCAAATCAAAGGGATTGCCAAGGGTATGAGCTATCATAACAGCCTTGGTTTTCTCAGACAAGGCCTCCTCTAACTGAGCAGTATCTATATTGTATTGGGGAATAGTTACATCCACAAATACTGGCACCGCACCATAATTTATAATGGGAGAAACCGTTGTAGGAAAACCTGCCGCCACGGCAATAACCTCGTCACCTGGCCGAATCCTACGCTCCTTCAGCAAGGGAGAAGTCAAGGTCATAAATGCCAACAGATTGGCAGAGGAACCAGAATTTACCACCGCGGTATATTTAACACCTAGATATTTACTTAAACCAGCCTCAAATTCCTGCACATATCGACCAGAGGTCAGCCAAAACTCCAAGGCACTATCCACCAGATTGCACATTTCCTCATGGTCATAAACCCGAGAGGCATAGGAAATCTTATCTCCCTCATGAAAATTCTTTGGCTGATTATGATATTTATCGCAATATTCCTTTACCAATGCCAATATTTTATCATGTAATTCCTGCTGTCCCATAGATTAATCCTCCAAAAATTCTCTAATCTGCTTTTCCATCAACAAACTTATGTTGTCATTATTCTGCCATGCCTTGGCCCATGCCACGGTTTTGGCCACAGCTTCCTCTATATGCCACTTAGGCTGCCAGCCCATAGCGGCCTTCAACTTAGAGCAGTCCAGCTTCAAAAACTTTGCTTCATGGGGAGCTTCCACACTAACATCCTGCCATTTTATATCTCCCCAACATTGGCAAAAAAGCTCCGTCAGCTCCCCAGTAGTCAGGCAATCACATTCATCAGGACCAACATTGTACCAACCAGCCAAATTACCATCTGCATACTGTTTTTCGGCAATCAGCAAATATGCATAAAGAGGCTCCAAAACGTGCTGATATGGCCGAATGGAATGGGGATTTCGCACTGCTATATTTCCGCCTGCGTAGGCTGCTCGAATACAGTCAGGTATAATGCGATTTGGCGAAAAATCTCCTCCACCTATAACATTACCTGCCCTAGCTGTAGATATGGCCACCCTGCCATCAGCAAAAAAACTTTTCTGATAGCTATGGGTTACCAACTCAGAACAACTCTTGCTATTAGAATAGGGATCAAAGCCATCCAAAGGCTCATTTTCTCTATAACCCCAAGGCCACTCCTTGTTTTCATAAACCTTGTCCGTGGTAATATTCACAAATGATTTTACGCTATTGCTTTGTCTTATACACTCCAACACATTTACGGTTCCCATAACATTTGTGCTATATGTTTCTACAGGATTGCGATAGCTTTCCAGCACAATAGGCTGAGCCGCCAGATGAAAAACAATCTCTGGCTGAGCTTCAACAAAAGCCTTCTGCAAAGCAGCCAAATCCCGCACATCGCCAATAATAGAATTCATGCCAGCTTCAGCACCAGACTGCTGAAAAACCTTTTTCCCTTCCTCCGTAGGCGAAGGCAAAGCATAACCTGTAACATTAGCCCCCAGCAGCTCCAGAATCTTACAAAGCCAAATTCCCTTAAAGCCAGTATGGCCTGTTACTAAAATATTTTTGCCTCTATAAAAATCCAAATTCAAAACCATATAAAAATCTCCTTAAAAATATTGCCGTATGCCTTACAGCATACGGCACAAATTGCGAATTTACTTCAATTTTCTATATCTAGTAATATCTTTTACACTAGCAATTTTGCTCTTAGCATTTTTATTTTTTATAGACAAAAAGGACGAAGCTCACCGCCTCGCCCCCAATCCCAAGTATAACCATACTTGCGGTACTCAACGCTAATTCCTCTCAGTATTAATCTTTTCAAACCTATATTTTTGTTCTGAGTTTGGGTATTTCACGTGATCAACTTCACTCATAAACATATGCAACGGCCTTGCGTATATACCATAATTCCCATATAGCGCCTGATATATAACCAACTTTTCCTTTGCTTCTGTATGCTCTGCAATGGTAATTATACGATAAACGTTTTGCTTAAAATGTCTCCAAATTTCCCCATTGTGCGGTAATGCTCTATCCATTTTTCTCCTTAAACGTGGTTATTTCCGCAGTAGCCTGCTTTAAATACCCGATCCAAAAATAAATATACATGATTAATATTAAAAATACTATTAACGCTATCGTCCATCCAATAGGTAAACCATACTTACCAAATGAAACTAACTCTGTAACCTGATTACCAGTTACACCGACTAAGATACCAATAATTACCACAGTCCAAAAAGTATCTTTTATTAAACCAATCTTACCTATAAGCCTTCTTTTTTCTTCTGCCTGTATTACCTGCTCAGCTTCCTCAGTAATTATCTCCTGCTTTATTTCTTTCTATAATCGATCAATTATTATATCTTTATAATGCAGCTCCTTCTCAGTTATATTTTCATTTTGAAAACTTTTTTCTAATAAATCTCTCAACTTAGACATTTTCTTTACCTAACATTCTATTTATAATGTTATCGACCCTAACTTTTTCAGTATCATCTAACTGATCGTATTGAGGAGAGATAAATTCGTCCTCATTTTGATATTTAGCGTCTTTCTTATGATCGTATAACTTTTCCTTCGTTATTTCCCCTTTAACTTCCTCAAACACCATTTGTGCTATTACCAAATCCGGGTAAATGTCTATAATATTAGGTGTTGCATTGTACAATCCTAAATAGAGATAACCTTGAAAATTAGGATTCATATGTTGACAAGACACTGTGAGACCCAATTTTGTAAAGGTTGTACGTGGTCTAATATGTGCCGTAATATTTGACGGTATAGCAAACCTTTCTTTTGTCTTTATCAAAATATATTCATTTGGCTTAATATGATATCCGTTGCTAATATCTATATCACGAGTCACGAACTGCACTAAATCTTTATTTCGCAAATCTATAGATTGATCTATGTTTCTATATACTACTGCAACTTTACCAGATGAAATATCATAGGAAACCGCTTGCAACCTATTTTCTTCAAATGGTACAAGCATCCTTTGATTAATTGCTAAAGTTCTTATCATTCCGTCGGACAAGACCATTTTTAACACCTCTATAAAAACTATACTAGAACACTCTTATTATATAATTTTACTATATTTTTGTCAAAAATTCTGTATCGTTATCCACAATGCCAAATACCATTTACTCATCCCATACCTTCCAAGGTGCTTTGCCGTGAGTCCAAAGATTTTCTAGCTGGATTTTCTCCCGCATGGTGTCCATGCACTGCCAGAAGCCACGATGACGATAGCTCATAAGCTGCCCTTCCTCGGCTAATTTTTCCAAAGGTGCCTGCTCAAAAATGCACTCATCTCCATCCAGATAATCGAATATCTCCGGCTCTAGTACCATATAGCCAGCATTAATAGGTGCACTGTCCTCCTTGGATTTTTCCCGGAAGGACTGCACCGCATTATCACCGCCTATATTCAACACCCCCTTGGACTGATCCAAAAGTACAGAGGTCAAGGTAGCCAGCTTGCCATGGGAACGATGAAATTTGATTATTTCCGAAATATCCACGTCACACACCCCATCGCCATAGGTCATGCAGAAAGTTTCATCTCCAATATACTTCTGGATTCTCTTGATACGACCTCCCGTCATGGTGTTCTCCCCAGTATCAACCACCGTCACCCGCCAAGGCTCCGAGTGCTGCTCATGCAGAATAACCTTGTTGCCATCAGTCATATCAAAGGTTACATCACTGGTATTCAAGAAATAATTATTAAACCATTCCTTAATCATGTACTGCTTGTACCCAGCACAGATTACAAAATCATTGATACCATAAACAGAATACTCCTTCATAATATGCCAAAGAATTGGCATCCCCCCAACCTCAATCATAGGCTTTGGCTTGTATTGAGATTCCTCCGATATGCGGGTGCCGTAACCACCTGCCAAAATAACTGCTTTCATACCCTCTCCTCCATGGCTATTATATTTTATAAACCATTTGTGTTACACATTATATTATAATCCTACCTTATCATAAATATTTTTCAAATCCTTAAATTTAGGTATTTTAAGATTTTGATTACTTTGCGAATACGGCAAACCTACGGTTTGTTTTACCATCATCACTAAAATCCTCCTCCCTAATTTTTTTTAAGCCTACACGTTCAAATTCTTTGCAATAATCAACATACTTTACATCACTCTCCAAAGTCTGAGATTCAAAGAAAAATACGCCATTATTATTTAGCATTTTATAAATATCTCTTGCGTATTCCTCTGGTGTTGTGCCAATCCATATATGGATTGCAAAGGAAAAGATAATATCAAATTTTCTACGATTGACAGTTTTCCAATGATTATAATCATCACATACAAAATCTACATTATCTATTTTTAATATATCTTTGGCTACATGTGCAATCTCCACAAGCTTTTCATTGTATTCAACGCCCAAAACTGAATTTACTTCAGATGATATTTCCAGATCAATAAATCCATCATTTGCACCAATGTCTAAAACATCAACTTTCTTAGAAAGATACTGTTTTAAATCATATTTTTCTATCCGAATATCTGTAGGCCGTTCTCCTTCGAGCTTAATCCTAGGGAAACTCTGATAAAATTTACCTTCCCCAAAGGCTTGAGAATTTTTACAATATAAATCTAATAATTTATTTCTACAAGATAATTCGTCCTCTGTTAATATTCCATTGTAACAATCTCCACTCATACGAATTTCTGCATTCAAATTACCTTCACCAGTCAATTCAAGCATATAAAATTTATGTGCTTCTATACTCTTTGCTCCAAGCTTACCTAGCAATTCAAACACTTCTGGATGATATACCCTATTAACAGTTACCAAAAACGGAATGCTAAAATCTAAATCCTCGCTAACAACCCACACTTTTTTAGGTTTATTTTGGTTGCAAAATTTATCTTCTGAAACAACAAATCCCAAAATTCTCTCATCATTTCCATCATATGCTTTGATTAGCTCATATAACCTATCAGCTACTTGCCCTGTACCAAAAATATATACCTTATGGCAGTTATCCATCACTCTTGAAAACTCTTCACGTAAAATCATTAATATCCCCCTCATTTATATGAACATGATATATACAATTATCAAACACATAACATGGCTTCATATGAAACAACTCGTTACTTCTGTTATATATGTATATGTTTCCTATTACATCATCCCGGTTGCGTTTAAATATAATTTGCAGGTCAGCCTGCTTCATATGCTGCATATCATCAGTAACTAAAATATCAATTTCATCACCTGCTAATAGCTTCATGTATTTTGCTATTATATAACTATGATCCACTGAAAAAATATTACAGGACGCAAAATCTGATGAAAAAAGAACAATATCTGACAACAGTAAAAATAATTTATAATTTCTATGCTGCATGAATTCATTAAGCCATCGATAATTTACCTCACCACCGTGAACCCTAACTGGCAAAAAATCCTTACCTAAATGAAAAGCTAAATTAGCTCTATGATGGCCATCCTTTAGATTAAAAACACCAGACTCACTAACTTCTACTGGACATGTCATTACATGATAATAGAGAGAATCATTATTCATTCTGCTTGAAAGCCCTTCGTATAAAATAATTCTGTCCCTTATAGTACTTTGTTTTTCTTTGCCACGTAAATCGAAATTCTCCTGCAAATATTCCTTTGGAAGTTCTCTTCCTTCATATATATATCTATATAACTGATTATATGGTTCATACAATGAAATGTGCCTATTTTCCCAATTTCTATACTCCTTTAAAAAAAATTTTGAGGTAAATATAAGTTCCATGGGTGCATATACAATATTATTGTTTTCATCTGTATCTCTCGTAATCAGATTTTCGTATCGTGGAATATCAATAACAAAATCTATACCTTCTTCATAAATTTTATTCCATAATTCAACCATTTTATATGCTTGCATATTGTATTTGCTAGATACCGGTAAAAAAATTATATAATGAAACCCCATTCTAAAAAGCATATCTGCTACAATTTCATGTTGCATAGCATTTTGCATACATATATAAATACATACATCATCTTTATCATCTACAAGCTCTAATTCCTGGAGATTTATAATATTAGCACCTTTTTTGCTTCTGTCTACAAAAGCAGTTACTCTTACACCTGAATCCTTTAGTTTCCTAAATACCACCTCTGACCTGTGATTACAACCATATAAATAAATTCTTTTATTCATAAAATATTAACACTCACTCTCCATATCTTGAATTTCCCCTGATAAGTGTTGTGGTATACTGTCACCATCAAAATAATCTACTTCTCCGTAATATAAATCACCTTTAGCACTTAATGACTTTTCAAAACACTTCAATAATTTTTCCTTATCAAAAACAAGACACACGCCTTGATGCTGCTCTGCATATTGTGCCCACATTCTGGGTCTATAATATCCATAATAATAATCTGCCCTCAAATCAGTTTTATAATAAACATTTGGGTGATCCATGGCAAAAGAAATTGCTGATATATTCTTTTTTACTTTATTAGCAAATTCATTTTCAATACATAATATGTCATTTTTTGTATTCTTAGTTGTATTAAAACGCCACGCTTTACATTCTCGAGGATCATTCATAAATCGAAAACTATTACACCTAAGCACTAGTTTTCCACTACGTAATATTTCTAGTGCTTTTTCTAATTTCGTATAATGAGACAATATCGGGCATTTATTTTCATTTTCTAACTCTACATGTATATTCATCGCAATCACCTGACAAACCATTTATTCACTAAAACAAACTTTAATATCAATATATAAATCAGATAAAAGTCTCTATTATATCCCAAGTTAATTTAGTTCCTTTTTTTATATCATGTACAACCTTTTTCCCTAGAACTGCATTATAATATTTAGGTTTTAACCCCAATCCTGGTCTTATACTTCTCATATTTTTCTCAGTTATTCTATCTCCAGCCTTCATATCTTCTACAATATACAGGCTTCTTCTGAATACTACAGATTTCTTTTCCTGCTCCTGTATTTCATAGCTAACTTCGCCTAATGCCTCACAGGCAGTATTACATTCTCTTACAAGCTGAGCCATTTCTGCTGGTTCCATGGAAAATGCTGCGTCCACTCCGCCATCTGCTCTAGATAAAGTAAAATGCTTTTCGATAACGGTTGCTCCTAATGCCACGCTGGCCACTGCAGCTCCTATGCCAAGAGTGTGGTCAGATAAGCCTACATTGCATTTAAACAACTCCTTCATATGAGGAATGGTCAATAAATTTGTCCCTTTTGGTGTGGCAGGATAGCTGCTAGTACATTTCAGCAAGGCCAAATCCTGACAGCCATTTTCCTTGGCAGTGCGAACCAAATCGTCTAATTCACTGAGGCTAGCCATACCAGTTGATACAATCATAGGCTTGCCGGTCTTAGCTACCCGCTTTATCAGTGGAATATCGATATTTTCAAAGGAAGCTATTTTATAAATAGGACAATCTAATTCCTCCAAGAAATCTACTGCTGTAAAATCAAAGGGTGTACTAAAGCAAACTATTCCTTTTTCCTTGCACCTGTCAAAAATAGCTTTATGCCATTCCCAAGGTGTATAGGCTTTCTGATACAAGCTATAAAGAGATTCACCTTTCCATAAATTATTAGGATCACTTATAAAAAACTCTCCATCACTTTTGTCTATGGTTATAGTATCAGCTGTATATGTTTGCAGCTTCAAAGCATCTACACCAGACTCCGCCGCTGCATCCACTATCTGCAAAGCTCGTTCTAATGAATGATTATGATTTCCACTCATTTCCGCTATAATAAAAGGTTTATTTCTCTGCTGAAAATTCATTTTTCTTCACCTGCAAATTTTCCTTAAAACGGTTTATGTTCATATCCCAACTAAAAGCAACCTCATTGATAAGATCCAGCATATCCTGTCTGCGATGATATGTGCCTACACAACACTGTTGTTTTGCATCATAATTCCCATTCAATAATTTCTGAAAATTTAACTTAAACAAATCAATAATTTCTTTTTGCAAAATCTGATATGTACTCAGAAAAGTTTCTTGCGATTCATCAAAGAATAATTCTTTTTGAAAAATTATATCTCCAGTATCTAATCCTTTAGCAATTCTATGAACAGTCACCCCCTTTGGCGTATCATCTACAAAACTCCAAAAGTTGGAATCTGCACCTCTATTCCACGGTAACATGGATATATGTAGGTTTATACACTGTCCATTCATGTAATCAATAACATCCTGAGTAATGATATGCTTATAGTTATAGCTTACTATCAATTTTGGTTTATAATTGTTCAAAATACCAGTTGTAATCTTATCACTATATAGTAAACATTCTGTACTAGTTGAAATCCATTCATACAATGGCAATGTATTGCGATTATTGGTAAGGAGTATTATCCTCTCGAAATTGCGTTCTTTATTTTGTAGTGTGATAATGCTGTCTTTTCATAGACAAAATAATTATCATCCTCTTTTTCTGCGTAATTTAATGACAAAAATATTTTCTGCGAAGCTATATTATCCTTCTTTACAATTCCCCTAAGCGAGATACTAGGCTGTTGTTCATATAAATAATTTTCGCAAAGCTGTAATATAATCTTTCCATATCCAAAACCTCGCTTATCAGGAGCAATACTATAGTTCACAGTACCCACACCGTTTTCAATATCAATTCGAACTTGACCTACCGGATAATATTTATCTTCCAGTATAAAAAATAACCTATGAGTATCTAATATTTTTTCAAACCATTGACAATGTTTTTCCCAATTTACTATCTCTGTGTGCAGAGAATTTTTTCTAGTTAAAGAGTCGTTCCGCCACTCAAATAAAATTTTTCTATCATCAAAATTTACCGGTCGCAAATTCAAACCATCTGACAAAACATCACCACATTTCAATTATGTTTATCTAACTTTTTATGCAAAGCCTCTAAAATCGTATCTACCCTAACATCCTTATTAATGCCTAAATACTCTATAATTCCCGCCTGCCTACAATCTTCACATCCCTGTATCTGATTTTCTGCTACAGCAGTTACCAAGGCTGGCAACTCCATATATAGCCTTTCCCATGTGGTAGAGCCTCCTGCGCCCAGCATCAAATCTGCCTTGTTCATAAACTCTGCCATATTGCTGACTTGGCAATAATAATGCAAAAAATGATATTTACTACATATCTTCTCTATTTTTCCTCTGCGATAATTTGATAAACCTGTAATAATATCTGCCGTAAAGCTATAGCCTTCATCATGTAGCTGGACTAATGCTTTGATAGCTTTTTCAGTTTCATTGGTCAAATCGCTGCCACCGTAGAACACTAGGATGTTTTTGATATTTCCATCACGCTTACGGAGATGCTTTTTTGATTCATAAAACTCCTCTCGAAGCAGTGCATGCTCTGGTCCCAAAAGCATTTTGCAATGCTCTGGAACCAGTCCTGCATAGCGAACATCCTTATTCGAATAAAAATTCTGGTCTAGCAAAATATCACACTCATGCCTGCGATTGGCCAAATCATCAATAACCATGATTTCCTTACAATATGGACGTAACATTCGCTCCCACTGCTCATCCAAAGCATAGCTATCAACAATTAGTCTATCAGCAACATCACAGTCATGTTCTTGCAAATAATGCTGTAATACCTTTATGGTTTGCTGAGCATCTACTTCCATAGGCACAGTCAACCACAAGCCATAGTCCTCCAACTTATAGTCTTCATCTGCTTGTGGCAGTACCAAAACAGTAAAACCTTGCTTTCGCGCTACATCTATCAAATTGCCTGATAGCTTTCGCATAATAAAAATTACTTTGGCATTTTGCTCTTTACGCAATCTTTGTGCTAAGGTCAGACAGCGCATAACATGACCACTGCCTATCAATCTAGAAGCATCTGCTCGAAAAACAATTACACCCATATTTTTTTATCCCTGCAACACATCTTTCAAAGCTTGTATAATCTGATCTTGCTGCTCATCTGTCAAATCATAGTATAAAGGCAAGGTAATGGCTTCCTCATAATATGTTTCACTAACAGGAAAATCACCCTTTTTAAAGCCCAAATTTCGATAATATGGCTGAGTGTGAACAGGAATATAATGCAAGTTCAGCGCAATACCTCTATCCTTCATACGAGCAAAAATTTCTTTTTTGCTTAACACCACCTTGGTAAAATCAACTCTAATTATATAGATATGCCAGGAAGGATTTGTATCTTCACTTTGATACGGTGTCCTAAGAGGCAAGTCTTTCAGTTTCTCATTGTAACGCCTGACCAAATACCTGCGCCTAGCCACAAACTCATCTAATGAATCCATTTGACTGCATCCCAAGGCTGCCTGCATATCCGTCATGCGATAATTAAAGCCCAATTCTATCTGCTGATAATACCAAGGCCCATCTGCTTCCTGAGTCATTAAATCACCGTCTCTGGTAATGCCATGGCTGCGATAAAGCTTTAGCTTTTCATATAGTTCTTTATTATTGGTTAGGACAATTCCCCCCTCACCAGTAGTAACTATTTTTACTGGGTGAAAGCTGAAAACAGTCATATCAGAATAACGACAGGATCCAACCTTAGTGTTCTTATAATCTGCTCCAGTGGCATGGGATGCATCCTCGATTATTTTAAAGCCATATTCATCAGCTAATGCCTTGATGGCCTCCATATCACAGGACTGCCCCGCTAAATGGACAGGAATAACAACCTTGGGTTTTTGTAGTGCTGTTTCCAGCTTATGCTGAAGCTCTGCCACACTTATATTGTAGGTTTTATCATCTATATCTACAAAATCCACATCAGCTCCGCAATACCGGCCACAGTTTGCAGAAGCCGTAAAAGTAATCGGACTAGTCCACAAAACATCCCCCTCCCCTAGACCGGCAGCCTTACAAGCAATATGCAAGGCTGAGGTGGCATTGGTCACTGCCACAGCATATTTTGCCCCACAGTAATTGGCAACCTTTTTCTCAAAGGATTCTATAACTGGCCCCTGAGTAAGGTAATTAGAACGTAGTACCTTTTCTACTGCTTGAATATCTTTTTCCGTAATATGCTGATGTCCATAGTAAATCATAACATATACCTTTCCTACTTATCCCAACACAATTTTTAATGGCGTACCTTCCATATAGCTTGCTGGATTTCCGCTTTTGAGTGCTTTTTTATAAACCTTCATGGCATCTTCAAATACATTTAAGGTATAATCCAAATCCTCTTTAGTATGTGAATAACAAGGGAAAATATGCCAACCTAACAACACGCCTCGTTTTACACACTCCTGCATAAAAATAGAATTATACAACCAATCTTTTTTGCCATTATAATCTGTGTAAAATAAACTCATGCGAACCGGATAACCCTGCAAATCAATAGGCACATCCACATCTTTGGCAAGCTGTCTAAAATTGTCCTGCAAATATCTTCCTTTTTCCCACAAGGATCTATTTACTTCACCTGAAACAAGCTCTTTCATAACAGCAATACCTGCAGCTAAAGAAATACAATCCCCACCAAATGTAGTGGATATAAATATTTTTTTATCCACAGCATCCATTATCTCTCGCTTGCCAGCAACAATGGATAATGGCATTCCATTGGCTGCTGCTTTTCCAAAGGTAGATAAATCTGGTGTAACACCAAAGTATGCCTGCGCTCCGCCTATATCAAATCTAAATCCATTAACGACCTCATCAAATATCAGCAATGCTCCATTGGCATGACATATTTCCTTGAGCTTCTCCAAAAAATTATCCTGTGGTTCTTCTGTTTCAACAGCCTCGGTTATAACAGCCGCTACAGAATTTGGATATTGTTCAAAATACTCTTCCACTTTATTCAAATCATTATAGTCAAATTTGTGAACATATTGGCGAACATCATCCAATATACCACCCTGTCTTACACTCTCTGCTGCTGTAGTCCACTCATGCCAGCCATGATATTCTCCCCGTATTATATGCTTGCGTCCTGTATATGCACGAGCTATTCTAATAGCTGCTTCAGTTGCAGAAGAACCAGTCTTCAAAAATCTCACTTTTTCGGCACTTGGAATATACTTAACACACAATCTTGCATATTCCACCTCCTCTGGAGCTACCAATGAATATCCCATGCCACGGCGTAATTGCTTGATTACAGCATTATCAACAGCCTCATACTGATACCCTAAAAGAATAGGGCCTAATCCCATATCATAGTCAATATATTCATTGCCATCAGGATCCCATACATGAGAACCTTTGCCATGATCAATATATATCGGAGAAACCCCTTTTATGTGCGTCTCTGGACCTTTGCTATATAATTGACACCCTGATAATATTAAATTCTGTGCCTCATTCCATAATTCGTTTGATTTATTAAGGCTTCTCTTTTTTATTTCTTTCATCTTTAATCACCACTAAAATAAGTCATAATCTATATCTTCTTAAGAAGAATTTCTGCTACTTCATCCAAATCATCTTCTTTAAAGTCTGTTATATTTGGCTGAATACACCTTTGACAAACTGGATGTTTATGCCTATTTCCCTGCAACTGCATTCTTAAGAATTCTTCCCGTCTTTTTCCATTCCACATATCAATTAGGGATTCATCTTTAATGTTGCCTAATATTATTGGATATGGTGGATCACAACATGTAACTACATCGCCGTTTGGCAGGACATACAATGTATAAAAAACACTCGGACATACTTTTCGTTCTATTGTTCCTTTGCCATACAATCCAATATTATCATTACACATTTCTGAGTAATCAATTCCAGGATATGATGGAACTACATTATCTATAAATAAAGTATCACATATACCATCAAAAATTTCCTTAAATCTCTTTTCCTCACCATCATCTAAAGCTATATCAACAGTTTTTATGTGAACTGCGCAATTCTTATTGTTCTTCTTTATGTAATTATAAAAGTAAGACAATTCATCTACTATGTTGGCAAATTTTACTTTAGCCTGACAAATATCTAAATATTTTTGATCTGTAATACCTTGTATAGACACACATAATCTAGTAAGGCCTGCATCTATCAACTGTCGTGATAATTCATGTGTCAATACTGAAGCGTTGGTAACTATTTCATATGCATCCGCTACATCATTTGCATTCAAGTATGCTATCATTTTTGGAAGATTTTTATTCAGCAATGGCTCACCCATACTGCTAAATAAAACCTTTTTTATTCTATTAGGAAATCGTTTTAGACTATCTGCTACCTCGATAAAGGTAGACCAATCTAAAAATTCATCCTGCAATTCAATGCCACTATTTAGGGATGCTTGTATACAATACTTACATTTGAAATTACATATATCTCCTGTAAAAAAACCAAATACAAACGGAGTATTTACAGGAATTACATCTGCTAACCGTGTTCTCTTTTGTTCACTTCTACCATTATATTGTGCCATCTATAAACATTCCTTCCATAAACTTGGCGTTATAATTTTCTTAGGCATATCCTTGAAACTACTTGCCAGCTCCTGTCTGCATTTCATAAAATCACCATTTAGATCATTTACCATAGCTAGGTTATTCAGTAACTGTTCCTTGGTATCTACACCAAATACAACATAATCTATATTGCTATGTGTATAGCTAAAGTAAAATGCAGCCTGTTGCGGTGATATATGATATTTTTCTATTATAGCTCTAAAAAGTTTTATGCTGTCTGCTGCTTCCGGCAATAGTATATTTTTATCATCGCTCAATAACAGTCCTTGCAAAAAAGCACTTCTGGCAAATACAGTTTTGCCATTTTCTTTCGTCAAATGAAAAAATTCCGTATGATCCAATCTTTGATCAAATACATTATATGGTATCTGGATATAGTCAATTTCTTTTAGCTTAGCCGCATAAATAGCATCCTCTGGCTCATATATAGACACACCTATATGATTAACCTTCCCCGACTCTTTTACCTCTGTCATTTGCTGCATAATAACATCATTATACATATCCGCTGCGTTGTGTAGCAAATACCCATCTACACAGTCCATTTTTAGTTTTTGCAAAGAACTATGTACCAGCTTTTTGATATTATTTATATCTGCTTGCTCCCTTATATAAAGCTTTGTTATCACCTTAACAGGATAATTACCTATCCCAAATTTTCCTAAAAGTTCCTCAGCTTCACCATATACAGACGCTGTATCTATATACTCTATACCGCTATCTATTGCAGCTTGGATTATACCAAAAGCTTCCTCATGGGTTGGCTGGCGGCCTATTTGATTGTTAATACCATATTTCTGTCCCAGCTGAACTGTTCCCAGACACAATCCTGCCATTTTTTACATCTTCCTTCACTCATTAGATATGGACATATTCTCTATCTGTTCCTCCTTAGAAACAAACGGATACATATCCTCCAAAGCTGCTGAAATCATTTTGCCGTTTTCGCCCATACGGCTTTTAATTATTGGTACGATTTCTGTGTCCTTGCTAGAAAAAATTTCGATAATAGCGGGCTCATTATCTGCCAAAGCCTTCTGAACCTTTTCCTCAGTTTCGGCTACAGTCCTTATGGAATAATATGGAATATTATAAGCCTTGGCAATTAATTCAAGATTTGGGAATTCCACGCCACTGGTTTCATCACAGCCCGCTAAATTGCCATGAAAATGCCTATTTTGCATATTTCTAATCTGTGCATAGCCACTATTATTATCCACAAAAAGCTTTATCGGCAATGAATATGTCCTCAACAAAGCCAACTCCTGTATATTGTGTTGCAGGCTTCCATCACCTTCTCCTACTAGTACACGACGCTTACCTGCCGCAGCTGCTACACCTATAACCTGTGGCAAAGTAGCTCCCATGCTACCCAGACCTATTGGACAAATTTGATCCTGATTATCATGGATTGAATAAACATTATATGGATAATCATAGGCTGATGAAGATATAAAGAAAATATCATCATCTGCAGCATATTTATTAATGGCATTAGTTACCAAATAGCCATCTGTTCTCTCCGCGTCATGCTCCAAGCTATTGATATCAAACCTGTATTTATCACGTACTCTATCACAATATACATGCCATTTTTCGCTGCCAACAGTCCCCTGCTGCTTTACATACAAATTATACAAGCTGCGTATAAATGCACCTGCATCAGAAACCACAGCCTGCTCTACTGGCATTCTCAGCTTTTCTATTTCTGGTTGATGAATATTGACTATGATTTTTTTTGCCTTAGGTGCGAATCCTGGCTCATTATAGGCAGTCATATAGTACCTTAAACCGCTCCCCAGTACCAATAACAGATCTGAATTTTGCAATACATAATTGCCTGCTCTGCTGTCCACTACACCAACACTGCCATAATAATAGCGCGCATTCTCCTTACTAAACAGTCTTTTTACTCTTTGAGAGGAAACTGTAGGTATCTGCATAGCATTAACCAATTTAATCAAATCATTCATAGCATCTGCCAATACCACACCAGAACCTACCAGTAGGCAAGGTCTTTCTGCTGATTTCAACAGTTCATAAACCTGCTGTATCTCAACCTCAGAAGCGAAAGGCTCTTGATCCTTGGCAATATAGCTCTCCAATGTATCTGGATTTATATCCTGAGCCTGAACATCCAAAGGAATATCTAACAGCACAGGTCCTTTACGCCCTGTATTAGCTAAATGCCACGCCTTTTCCAATTCGTACTTTATGGTGTTTTCATCCAGAATAGTTTTAGCATATTTTGTAATACCTTTCGCCATGGACACTATATCTATTTCCTGTCCGCCTGTCTGACGTACACCCTTTATTTTAGTTATATCAGCTCTTTTAACCTGACCGGTTATAACGATCATAGGGATAGAATCAATATATGCAGATGCCACACCTGTAATTGTATTTGTAGCACCTGGTCCAGTAGTAGCTAATACCAAGGCAGGCTTATTGGCAAACTGCCCATAGCCATCAGCTGCAAATGCAGAAGCCTGTTCATGTAGGTTGTAGTATTTATTTATATCTGACTTGGCAATGGAGTCCAGCAAATGCATAATTCCGCCACCTGCCAACAAAAATGCATCTTTTATACCTTTTTCGTGCAAAAAATCCACAACATAATCTGATAATTTCATAATTCAGCCTAACCTCTTATCTCAATTTTTTAGAATAAATCCACTAATTTTTTTAAATCCTCAACAGACAACCATTCTGTGTTTTTACCAGAATCATATTCAAAGCCATCTGGTACTGGTTTGCCTGTAATAACTCTTTTGCTATTCTTATTCCACCAATAGTCATGAGGATAGATAATATAATGCTTATCATATTCGTAGGTATGCTTGGCATCGGTTTTGGTTATCATGCACTCATCCAGCTTTTCGCCATCACGAATACCGACTTCCTTCAACTTGATATTATCTCCACCCATAGCCTTGGCCAAATCCGTTATCTTGAAGGATGGTATTTTAGAGATATAGGTTTCGCCACCAATACTTTCCTCAAAAGCCTTAACCACCAGCTGCACGCCTTCCTCTAAACTAATCCAGAATCTGGTCATGCGGAAATCTGTAATAGGCAGTTCCTCTACACCCTTTGCCAGCTGACTGCGGAAAAAGGGAATTACAGAACCACGACTGCCAGCTACATTGCCATAACGCACTACAGCAAAGGAAGTCTCCCGGCCACGGGCATAAGCATTAGCCGCAATAAACAGCTTATCTGAGGCCATTTTGGTAGCACCATAGAGGTTCACTGGGTTTACTGCCTTGTCTGTGGACAGAGCTACCACCTTTTTAACTCCGCAATCAATGGCTGCGTCTATAACATTCTGAGCACCATTAATATTGGTTTTCACCGCCTCACTGGGATTGTACTCACAGGCAGGCACCTGCTTCAGCGCTGCCGCATGGATGACGTAATCAATCTCATGAAAAGCCCTATGAAGACGCTGAGCATCCCGCACATCCCCAATGTAGAAGCGCAGCTTATCCGCATAATCCTTTAATCTCTCTGCCATCTGCCACTGCTTAAACTCATCCCGAGAATAAATCACTATCTTTCTCACATCGTAGTTATCAAGTAGATATTTGGTCATTTTGTTGCCAAAAGAACCAGTACCACCGGTGATTAATATTGCTTTGTTATTAAACATTGTAAAAACTCCCATTATTATATTGCCGTAATTAAATAAATATATTGTTTTATCTCTTGATTACAAACCAAGCCATTCCTATTTTCAATGTATTATACGTAGTATCATCAACACTTATTCCCATATTAACCATAGCATTATTCACTCTGTCAACAATACCATTATCATTTAGTATCCTAAAAACTTTATATTTAAAATTATTTTTTTCTAGCATATCTATAAAACGTTCTATATCTATGTGATTATAGCTTTCTATATCAAAAAATGGTTTATTATTGCTACCTATTGATAAAAATTCATATATTTCTTTTGCTGATGAAAAATTTTTTATAGGTATCATCAAATAACCATTGAGTGCTAAATGCTCATATAGCATAATTACTGTGTCCCATAAATTATTACTTATAATTTCGTTTATATGCCGACTCATAGCAATAATATTATATTGGCTGTCATCCTTACTAAGTGCAACTATTACGTCTTTATTTACAACCACATTGGAAAAATATGCCTCTGCATCCTTTTGATATTTGGCATTAGTCACTATTGCTTTCGTATTACCCAGATTTTTATTATTCCTTATGTACCTGTTCCTAAAATCTAGGAAATTACACCCAAATAGTGGGTCAATCCACAAAATTTTGTCATCATCTTGTATATCGCAACAATCAAAAACAACATTTGAACAAGATATTGTACCTCTTGATTCCCATGCATCTATTCCCCATTTATCATAAAATACCTTACGCATATTATCAAATCCATCAATGTTCATCGTATCATTAATATCCCTCAATGTAACACTGCCGAAGTGATGCATAAAAGTATCTTTAGCTAAAATTTGCTTCCACCCAGATCTTCTATATACAGTTGATACATCATCATCTATAAATTGCCCCTGTGTATAGCTTGGATCATGTATATCAACCTCGAATAATTCCCTTCGTATTACTGATACAAACGGCATAACAAAAGGTCGTTCTTCCCACAGTCTGGAATTACTTTTATTATAGCTTTGAGCGAATTCTTCCATTTGTGGCAAAGCCTCAAATGTATTATCGTAGTCAACATGTATTCCCTGAAAACAAGATATAGCATAATCTTGACACGTTGGCACTGCACAAATAATGTTGTCATCAGATTCTATACATGTCAGCAAATTTTCCAACCAATTAGGGGTAGCAACTACATCATTGGAGAAACCAACTACATACTTTCCCTCAAACAATTCCGCCATTTCCGATGTACCCAATGCATTATATTTGTAATTAATTTTCTTTTCATTGGGCAAAGATTCAAAGTACTGCTGTGTTCCATCAGTTGAACCATTATTCTTGGTTATTAGTTCTATATCCCCTTTGGAAAAGTCTGTATACTTATATATGCTTTCAATAGCAGCTTTAGTATATTCCAGTTTATTATACGCCGTAACAATTATAGATACCCTATATTTAAATTTTCTTGCTTTATTCTTCTTAACCATATCATGCATTTCGATAGCATGCTTCATGATTTCACATTGATTCCTTTTAGCATTCTCTTTATTATTGAGAATATCATATTGCTTATGCACTATATTCCTTAGATTCCATACCATATTCATTAATTCCATATTGAATATGCGATATCTATTTTGCGAATTGCTATTAAATTGTTCTATGGCATAACGGATATTCTTGCAGCATACTATAGCTAAAGGTAATAAATGTCCTTTATCCTGTGCCAGCATAGCTTCAACAATATCCACAAGCACATTTAAATCTCTCAGCAGCTCCTGAACCTCTTCTGCCTTATCTTCTTGACAAAGTTTTTTCCCGTATTCCGTTGCTTCATATATTGTTTGGACATGATTATATAACATTTCCACATCATTATTGCTCATAATATTACCTCATTATAATAAAATATATTTGCCATAACAAATTACCAATATTTTAGGTCAAAAATTTACCACTGCCATAGCCTTTTCATTTCTCTTAGTTGACCAATCCAGCACGTTGTCATAAAACAATTCTTCCATTTTCATAAACATATTGATTTCATTTTTATCCATGCCACACCCTTGAAGCAATGTATCTAATGACATATTATGTTTCTCAAATATCTCACCCTTTTCCATGTACAATGATAATATTGTTCTAAAAAAAACAAACTGTTTACTTATCTGTGGTATCAACCACTCATAGTCGATAATTTTAAAATCATCTGTATCTGAAATAAAAATAATGTTGCCTAGATTTAAGTCAATATTATATTGTCTGTCAGGTGACGTAAAATCAAAACCATCTATTGATATATTATCTTCCTCATAATTGCATAGGATATGCTGATAATAATATAATATTCTATGTATAAATCTCTCAAAATCACCATCTTGAAGACATTTCATACATCTATACGCAAACGTCTCACCATATACATATTCCATTTTAAAAAGACCTGGGGATAATAGCTCTCCCTTAGCCACATGCTCTTCACCATATTGCTTTACCATTTCATGATAATTCTTGACAAATCCATTAACAAAAGAAATAGCTTTTTTATTTTCTGCTTTCTTGAGTACAAATCTTTTACCTTCAGATTCTATAAATTGAGTTAATACAGCATATTCCGCTTTCCGATACATGGTACTCTGTGCGTAAATTACTTTCATTATTTATCTCCATTATGACAACAAACAAAAAATGAATTAGAAAATATATCAAATAAATTACTTGCCACAATCCCATTCATTGCATCAGCCTCATTAAACAAAAGATACCTCTCGCTATCATAATATAAAAAATGCTTATTTTTTAATTCTCCAACTTTGGGCATATATTCATCTGAATAAACTCTATGAGGAAGCTTATAATCTGGAAATGGATAATACCATTCCAGTTCGCCAAATCCCGAATCCTGCAATAATTTGGTTAATTCTGGTTTAGAAAATGTTCTTACACTATGATTATTTTGATACCCAGTTATACCATCAAATATTTTTCCAGTATGATCTTCTCTAGCTCCAGACCAATATTTTAGTCCCATCCTATTCTCTATTGCTAAAAGCAGTTTTCCATCAGATTTTAGATACTTTTTACATGACTGCAAAAAATCTTTATAAGGTTCATCTGTATGTGTAAATGATCCTGCATATTCCAACACTCCTATTAGTGTTATATAATCAAATTTTTGAGTTATATTCATGTCGTTAAGATTACCAACATGAATCATTAGATTGTCACAATCCTTATGCCTCCAGGCTGCTATCTCAGCACGCCTAGGTGAAATTTCAACTCCTTCTACCCTTGCTACATTTTCACAAAATATGCCAGTCAGTGCCCCACAGCCCATACCTATCTCCAATAATGCGGCATCTTTTTCAAATGGAAACCAATTCACCAGATTCTCCCTAATAGGAGATAAATGATAAAACACAGGCCATCTTGTATCCTTTAATAATACTTCCTGAATATCTTCATGCTTGCAATAGGTTAGGATATCATTTTCCACATCTCCATCGCTATATACATCTTTACCATTATAGGCACTAAGATCTAATACAACTTTGCCTATTTTCCTGAAATTACTCACTTAATATTACCTCTCCAGCGTTCACTCGCTAATATTAATACTTCCCTCTGGTGTCAAATATTCCATCAATTTTGCCACATAGCCATCAAAATCCTCATACTGCCTATCCTTATCAGCTAACAAAATATAATCATATTTTCCTGTCAGCAAAATAAATACACTCTTTTCTATATCAGGACAGTAGCTTACATCCAAATATTTACCTGCCAAAGCTGCTTCTACCCAATTTTCTGTAGCACCAGATATTTCAGCTCGAGGATATTTCCGCTTTAAATAGCAAATATCCATCCCCATATTGCAGTCCACAACAAAAATTCTCATTGTTGCTTCTCTTGGTGCTTCAACATCCAAAACAACATTATGTAAATCATCATATTTTTCTGTAACATGCCATGTATCTAGAAAAATATCCAGATTTTTCTTCAGAAGTTTGTTATAATTACGAATTTTTTCATTAAATTCTTCCTGTGTGGCATGCTCTCCAAAAGAGCCACTTCCATAGTGATGAATAAAAGTATCTCTACATACCAAGAGCTTGTATCCAGCCATTATCAGCTTCAATGAATAATCATTATCCTCATAGTTACCAGGCGAATATATTTCATCCAAAAATCCTGCTATATTATATGCCTCGTTTTTGATAAGATAACAAAATCCCACCAGCTTAGGCCGCACTTCCCACAACTCAGGATTAGAATGATTCATTTTATCAGCAAAATCCATCAATTCATCATAAGTCTCATATTTGACATCAATCTGCTGCCAATTTGAGCAATTGCTAGTAATGCAGCTAACAGCTCCAACCTTTGGTTCGCTATATAAAGCTGTTTGCAAATTTTCCAACCATCGAGGGGTAACAATAGTATCACTATTCAAAAGCAAAATGTCATTGCCCTGTTCTGCCATAGCCATCCCCTGATTACACCCCGCTGGAAAACCTCTATTTTCCTCATTACAAACCAATCTTATATCTATCTGTTCCTTTAACCATTCTACGGATTCATCCTGAGATGCATTATCTATCACGATTATCTCGTAACTGCCAGTAGGCGTGTATTTGCGAATACTTTCTATACAGAATTTTGTTAATTTATATGTGTTGTAGCTCAATATTATAATACTAGTATTGTTCATATTGTATACTCTCTCGTTATTGCATTTGTAAGCTTGATCGCACCACTATCACTTAAATGATCCATATCATTAAAATCCTCATCTAGAAAACTTTCATCATTTGAATAGTCCAAGATCTTCAAACTGCTATCAATGCTATTAACCACTTCGTAAAAGATTTCCTTAAATTGCGGTGCTATATGCTTAACATAATATTTTGATGCCGGTGCAACTACTATGGTCAGTGCAATATTGCGATTCCTGCAAAATTGCACAAACCTACAGAATAATTCGGCGTTTGCAAGCAAGCTATTGATGTGCTTCAGACTCTTATTGTGACTTAATGCACGTTGTTTTCCTGCCACAGCTTTTTCTTCATATGACAACTCCTTCCATGCCTTATCACTTTGCCAAATTCTTGTAGCAAAATTACATCTAGGGGCATTATCATTAAAATATCCATTTGCATAAAAACTATTCGCAGTACGCTCCAATACGCTTTCAATATCAAAGATATCACTTTTATAAAGTATATTTTTTCTTTGTGACATCAAATAACAATTGTGCCTATCATCAAATATAGGACTATACACTTTTGCTATTCTCTGTATTTCAAAATCATTACTTACTTTTGACAAATCAGAATAAAAATAGTAATAGCTGGCGCAAAGAACAATATGCTTGATATTTTTATTTATATTCCAAACATACTCTATTCCCTTTACCGCATAATACAAGTCCTGAGACGCTAAAGACAGATTAACTGCATTAGGCAGCATTGATTCTTTTATACCAAACAGTCCGTAGGATGAACCTGTTATTATCATATCTATTTGTGAATTTATCGCCTTGGATAGTTGATATTTCATATAATAGTAATCATAATTATTACTTATTTCTTGCCACACATTCTCTTGAATTCTACCTACAACATCCTCAAGAAAAATGATATTATAATTGTTCATTTCTTCTTTAGAAAGGGACTTATCCTTTTGGGACATGATTATTACATCTGATACATTAATTTTATCTGGAGCAGTAATTGTTTGAATTGATAAATCTTCCTTTAAAATATTGCGTACCAATTTTACATTTAATGCAGGATGTTTTTTTATAAAAACAGTCATTACCACAAATCCCTTCCGAAACAGAAATTTAAATAACGTTACTTAGAATTGACAATTTTTTCTTATAATTTCACAAATTCTTTTTACATCTTCCCTCGCCAGTGTTGGATATAAAGGTAATGCTATTACATTATTACTTACATCTCGTGATACATCCAATCCATCTGCCTGCAGCCAATCCTTATAGCAATCAAAATCAATGGTAATAGGATAAAAATATTTTCTCACATTTATACCATAGGTTGATAATATTTCACAAATGATATCCCTATGCTTTCCATATTTATCTTTATTAATAAATATAGGAAAATAAGAATAGTTTGATACAACATCATTCTGTATAATATTTAATTTGATACCGGGAATATCTTTTAACAACTCGCGATAATATTCTGATACTTCTTTTCGCAAAAGAATATTTTCATCTACATGTCTTAAATTGCACAACCCCATGGCCGCACAGAACTCATTCATCTTAGCATTTGCTCCTACAGCTTCTACAGACTCAGGACCATGTATGCCAAAATTTTTCAAATCGGCTAATTTCTGTCCTATTTCTTTGTTTCTAAAACATGCAGCTCCACCTTCAATGGTATTAAATACCTTTGTGGCATGAAAGCTAAAGCAGGAAACATCTCCAAAATTTGCTGTACTAACTCCTTTGTATTTAACACCAAAGCTATGACAGGCATCATAAATTACTTTTAAATTATACTTATCCGCGATGCGTTCTATTCCTTCAACATCACATACGTTGCCATATACATGCACCGGAAGGATGGCACTAGTCTTTTCTGTTATTAATGCCTCAATCTTTGACACATCTATCGTATAATCATCAGGGTTTATATCGCAAAAAACAGGCGTAAGTCCATTTCGCACAATAGCATGTGTTGTGGAAGCAAATGTAAAAGGCGTAGTTATAACTTCTCCCTTTAAGCCCAACGCTTGCAAAGAAAGTTCCAAAGACATATGACCATTGGTAAAGAGTTCAATATTATCCGTATCCAAATATAGTTTTAATTCTTCCTGCAATTTTTTATATTTGCTTCCCATATTCGTTAACCAATGAGTTTCCCATATATCACTAATTTCATCCACATACTCGTTGAGTGGTGGTATTGTTGCTTTGGTAACAAATATTTTTTTCATTTAGCCACCTCCTATATTTTATATGGCAATAAATCCTTCCAATCCTCAATTTCTTTCTTTGCAGCTTGCTCATCATGCTCCAATAAATAGTTAATTTCCCTCTCCTTAAACCACACAAAACGCTCTGCATTTTCCAAAATTGCTGATATATTTAAACCCAACCGAGCTAAATCCAACTCCCAATGTATAAGATAGTAATGCACTTTATTTTCAAATTTATCTACAAGCCAATTTAAGGCGGCAACATACTCTCCGGTAAGAATATCAAAAACCAGTTCCAGGCATAAGAAGGCAAAAAACGGTGTACTTTGGGCAAGCAATGGTACTGCTTGCATTTTGGACAAAATCTGATTTTCTAAATCTGATTTTGTTTCACCCACATTCCAAAATTTGTGAATATATAATAATAACAATAACTCTTTTTCTACGCTTTTAGACGGTAATTGAGCTGGATAAAAAGATAGTACCGCCAATATTTCAGCCGCTTTCTCTAATACTGATTTGTTGACGAAAATATCCTGTTTCAATATCCATATAGCAATATTCTTATACAAATAATGATTTATCTTTTGAGTTGCCAGTTTAAAAGTGCTAGTGCAAACAATATTGTGCACAAGTTCAATTTTGTTGTCAGAAAAAGCTCCATTTTTTATAAAATTAAAACAATCCTCTAGCTCTATTAAAAAGGCCATCAATAAAAATTCCAGATTGTTATCACTGACAGAACCACATTTTTTTAACAAGAAATTTATATCATGTAAATACAATTTTTCAGGTGCATATATTCTGGAAATATTTCTATCATAAACTTTTTTATTAACGGAATAGACTGTATATCTGTATAAACATTTTGCCAATACTCCTATTCTGTTACTACATAAAATAGTCTGACGAACAAATAGTGTATCAGAGCCGTACCCTATTAGTTCTACATTCTGAAAATTTACAGCATTAATCACTTCTAGTTTGTATAATTTTAGCCAATGTGTACGCATCAAGTCATATGTATCAGGAAAAATATTTTCAAACTCTTTTCCCTCTACAATAACATTCCTCTCTAAACATCTTTTACCTATAATCTTATCAGATGTACCATCTATACCATAAACACCGGCCACAGTCATATCCAAATTATTTTTTTCTGCAAATGCTACCATTCTTTCCAAAGCATCTAATGCCAGTGCATCATCTGCATCTATACGTGTAAAATATCCCTTTCCTTGAGATGCATCTAAAATATCCGGAATCCCAAATTTCCATGCAATAACTTCTTCTGGGCGATCGAATAGAACCAGCTTAAATCTTTCGTCTATGGCAGCATAATGTTGAATTATTTTTCTTACGGCTGGACCAGAGCAATTATCATATATATAACATATAAAGTTTCTATATGTTTGATGAAGAATTGACTCTAAGGCTCGTTTAAGATATGGCTCTGCCAAGTCATAACTCTGAATATATATATATACTGTAGGTAAAACTTTATCCATTTCCTAACCCCATTTATAGAATCTAACTTGTTCTTGCGAATATCAGAGTTATACCAACTGCTGTGCCGGCTGCACTCTTTCAACATCATTTCTTAAGCCTACGCAATGTGCACAAGATGTAGATGAGGTTGAATCCACCATCATCATCAGATATTTCTTTTTTTCTTCTACAGAAATACTATCATCCATTAAAGGTACGTACTCACCTTTAAGCTTAGGAATATAACCATTCTTTATTCTCCAAAATGATCTGGAACACCTATGTATTTCACCATCATTAATTACGAAATATTTACCTACATTATGTATACACTTGGCTGCATTTCTATCCCTTTCCTCTATGGTCTTCCATTTTAATGAATGATCCGAAAAATCAATCCACCCATTATAATACAAATTATCTCCATAAAATTTGGAAATTCTATAAACGCTGCCTCTATTATCCAAATCATTTTGAATACTATTTAATTTTTTTGATAAATCTGGACCATAATCGCTTAATACAATACGTGTACTATCTTTATTTGCCTCAAAAAAATCCTGAACCTCATTAGGAATCATCATTGTAGCATTAGTCACAAAATCTAAAGTCTCGCCAATATGTCTTTTGTATTTCATCACCTCTTCTAATATTGGCAAAACATCTTTGTTTAACAATGGCTCTCCACCAGTGACAGTAAAGTGTTTTACACTATCTACAACCGCAAAATAATGCTCCAATATAGACTTGGCCTCACTATAACTCATAATATGAGTTTTTTTATAATATGGAATAAATGCCAAACAATGTTTGCATTTTAGGTTGCACACAGAACATATATTTAAGGCACTTCTATTAATGTTAATATTCACAGTTAATCTCCTTTAGTCAGTTGCTCTGCTGCTGGGTACAGTATTGATTTTTCTGTCCTACCTGAGCAGTAAGCACATGATGTTGAATATTTTCTTGCCATTAAATTCAACAACTTTTCTCTGGATTTTTCTACATCAAAATCTTTCTCTGTTAGTTTTATATAATCCTCTTTGCTATATGGAATTAAATTATTCTCTATACGATACCAAGAACGAGTACAAGTATACAATTTACCATGATTAATTAAATATTTTTTTCCCTGAAAAAATACACAACTAGCAGCTTGTGCTTTTATTTCGCTCTCAATTTTATTCTTTAAGCTATGATCCCGGCAATCAATCCAATCATACCTATTAGAGTCATCGTATAATATATTTGTTATTCCATGTTTGCCCAAAAGTTCTCTATTCTCACCCGCAAATTTAGATATGGAACCATAATTATTTACTATTACCTTTAATTTCCTTTCTTTTGATGCAACCTCTAAAAATTCATCTGGTAATTTAATAGTTCCATTAGTAATAATTATTATCTCTGATATTCTACTTCGATATTTAAGTAATTCTAATAATATATCAACCAATTCAGTATTTGTAAAAGGTTCTCCCCCAGTGATACTGAATTTATCTACATGATCTACCATTGAAAAGTAATTATAAAACACTATTTTAGCCTCTGCTAACGATAATCTTTTACGATCCCTTAAATATGGTATGTATGCCAAACACAATTTGCAATTTAAAGTACAATAATCCGTTACCATTATCGATGTACTAAGCATTTTGCAAGCTTCCATAATTCACCTCGCGTAATAAATCATTTCTATCCAATCTGCATTAATCTGCTTTTCTTTAAAATCATTTTTTTTGTAATAATATATGGCATTTCTATTACTGATGTGGACATGCAATACAATAGCACCACACCTATTTTTAATATGAGCTTTAACCTCATCCATAAGCATATGACCTATTCCCTTACCTTGGTAAGACTTTTTTACAGCTATGGATGATATATATGCATCCCTTTGATTGCAATATATTGAACAAGATGCTATATCCTGACCTATATTATTAGTAATAAAAATAGTATCTGCTAATTCCGCCAATTTTGCTGCGTAACTTGGTATATCCACTCGGCTGCTCAATGAGGGAATAAATTCCTTATCCATTTCCTGGAAAAAACTTATTATTCTTGTTTTTGCGTTATCCCCATTGAGCCACTCCACCATCTCACTCATAATGACCTAAATCCTTTACGATACTGTCTGCCTCAAATTTGATTTCTGTCATTTTAGTCTCCAAATGTTCCCTAACTTCCTGCCTATGGAAGAAGCATCTGTCAACACAATCTTTTATCTGTTCATAGTTCCCAGGCATACATACGTAATCCTCCAAACCTAGCTGCTGAGAAAAACCTAACATTTTGTCACTATAAATAACACGTCTATCATACTCCATAAATACGGTTGGAACGCACTGACTTGTTGCAGCTACGGAAGCATGCACTCTACCAGTTACTAACATATCCAGTTTTCCTATTATAGTTTTTAACTGAACAGGTAATAGTGGCTCATTTATCAGTATAATTTTTTCTTTATAACATTCATTTTTTTCTATAAGTAATTCATACAGACGACTTAATATAGTAAAATCTCTACCATTAATCAGCTTAAAATGTGGTGGTAATTCAAAGCCATTTGTATGAGAAAAAATGCAGATTCTACAATCTAAATCGTTTATGATATGCTCTATTATTTTTATAAACACATCATATTGGGCATTCTCCCTTGGCCACATATCATAAGGACCTACTGGCATATTAAATCCACCAAAGGTAAAACCAATAATTTTACTATCTGATTGACTAATTAAATCAATCCATTTTGATGTATAATTACTATCCGTTTCAAATAAAAATGATGGACACGGTGCCCACACCACATTATCTAATGGGAAGCCCCATTTTTTTAAATTATCAAATGATACCTTTTCTCTTATAACAACTAGATCAAATTTTGAGAATACTTCTAAAGCCAAATCACGCCTTTCTATTGGAAATGGCCCTGGAGTAACTGCGTATAATACCGTTCTTTTGTTTAAAATTTGTGTCGCCTTCATTTTTAGGCAATCAACATAAAATCTCTCATGCCCTACATGCTCTGCATTAGCCCCCCACATATCTCCAGATACATTTATAATTAAGTCAGCATCCTTTATGCACGACAAATATGGCGTTAATTTTACAGAATCAGTATCCACAACATATTTTTGTGCTGTTTCAACATCCTTTTCAGCCTTACCCACATCATCACACTGCCAAGCGTAATATAATTCCATTGGAACTACATTTATATTTTCCCTGCATATGAAATTCTCATCCATCTGAAACGTGGTTACAATTTCTGCTTCTGGATAATATTTGTGTAATAACCTAAACAATGGCTCCACAATGTAATAGTTGCCAACATTGCCATATTGCAGACGTCCCCAATGTAAAGTGCATAAACCAGTAACCATTATTTTTTTTATCATAATATTAACCTCACAATATCTGATATTTTCCTAACATTTCTTTTATTTCTTCTACGCTACAAAACATCATAATATCCACAATAGATAGACCTGGCTCAAAATGTCCAATACGTTGAATATAGGGTGTCAATTCATGTTTTAAAAACTCAATCTCTATATTTGCAATATGATATTTTTTTACATCGAAAAAAGATATTCCCCCAGGTGGATTTACATATGTTTTATAGCCTAATCTTTTTGTAATGTTCAGTGCCCATTCATCAGGAGCTGTAACTTCCTCAATATCTAAATCCATATCAGAAAAAATATCGCAAGGAGTATTTATTCCCAAAAACTCACAGGTTTGCTCGATACTTTTTATGCACAACTGTGATAAGTTTTCATCGGCATTATCTAAAACGGATTTTACTACTTCTATTGCTGTATAATAATATGGTGCTTTCCTCTTGTAATATGATAGTTGTCCATATATCTTTTCTTTCCAAGCCAGATCATTATTAATTATAATTTTATTAATAGGTGTATCTCTTGCTGCTTTTTTTGTTGGAACAGTTATATACGCGGCGTCATTCCCTTGCTTTAATATACGATTTCGATTTACCCACCCATGATGAATATATTGTGGTGTATCAAAATATATAAATCGGTCGCAATAATTAATCAAAGAAAAATACCCTATATACGGAAAAAAATAGGGCTGCATTATTCCAAGCTTCAACATCATACCTCCCATTAACAGAACCTATTATATTTGTCTCATATAATATATTTTTTGAATCCCTATGTGTTATTTATGTGTTATTTATGTATATTTCTAATATTTTTTCAACCAAAACAAGCCTATGAGCACTGCTCATAGGCCAAAACTTTCATATAATTTTGTGTATTCTCCCACTATAAAAATAGGCATGGGACAACACCACCCTACCATTGCATTTATCATACTATATCCTGTTGCTAGCAGGAAATGCGAAAATCTATACTAACTTCGCTACATAGTATATCGTATCATTTTCAGATAATATTAATCTAACTATGAAAAAAGTGATACCGATTGCGATGTTAGTATCATGTCAATCGATATCACTTTTGTATTCTTATAATTGCGCATACGCAAAAATCTATACGCATTACATAAAATCGCAATCCGTATGATATTTTTCTCATCAGAATACTCTTTCCACGCAGTAGGTGTCCAAATGATATTATTCATTGGGCACCTCTAACAATGTATGCTGTTCTCCCAAGCCCCTTTCGTATTCTGCAAAGCTACGATCCAATTTAGCTAAATATGCTGCGTTATTGGCTGCCTTGCTATCTATAATAAAAAGCTCTGTAGGAATAGCCTTATTACGGACTATGGTACGAAGCAACATAGAAACTACCACCTGGGTTGAGAGTCCAATATCTGCCAATATGCAATCTGATTCTGTCTTTAATTCACTGTCAATAGGTATGCTGATATATTCATTAGTAGACATAAAAACCCCTCCCATATTAACTCTACCACAATCAGTATTACATTCTGTATTAATAGTCTACACGCAATTCTTCAAAAATGCAACTTCCATATCAATCCACCTCAAAAGGCTGGTCTGATTCCTCAAACCAGCCTTTTTGTTACGCTTGTAGTGTTAAACATGAGCTATTTTTTCTAACGGATCTCTTACCAACATGCCTTCATGTATAACATCAGGAGCAATATCTATACATTCTGCGGGATTTCTATCTCCTCGTAAATCCCATGCCACAGTACCACACAATACTGTAATTTTATTTCTAAATATTTCTATATCCTTCAAGGCAGCAAAAACACTATCAGAACCAGCACTTTTTATCAAATTTTCGGCATCGTAATAGTGCACTGTGCCATCATCGAAATATGCATAGAAGGAATATGGTTTTTCTCCCAAAACTACTTGTAGAATCTCATCGCATAATTTTAAAGGTTGCATAATAATTGTCTCCCCGGCAAATAGCTGCTAATAACAGTGGCTTCCTGTAATCGATTTGAAAATCTATCTCTTTATTCATTTATACGCCAATTCCTTATACGCCTGATGATTTTTCTTAATCAATTCCTGGGATATTTGCTTGAGGCGATAAAATTGATTTACATATCAGCCTTGCGTTTGAATGTTATACAAGCCCAGCCTTTGCTTTCCATCCGTTCTACTACTCCGTAGCCGTGGGCTTCGGCGGCTGCTAATACATCCTCGATTCTGTCTTCAATAATGCCGCTGGTTAGCAGGGTGCCGCCCTGTTCCAAATGTTCATCCAGCTGATCAAAGAGGCGGATAATTATATCTGCAATGATATTGGCAATCACCAATTCTGCCTTGCCATGCACATTTTGCATCAAATCGCTCTGAGCTACAGAGATTATATCCTGTACATTGTTCTGCTCCAGATTTTCTTCCACGATTTTCAACACAGAGTCATCATAATCCACAGCCTGAATATTTGTTGCTCCCAGCTTGGCAGAGATAATGGAGAGAATGCCAGAACCAGTGCCCACATCAAAGACAGTCATGCCCGGCTTCACCAGCTTCTCCAGCTGACGGATGCACATAGACGTGGTGGCATGGGTGCCTGTGCCAAAGGCTGCTCCTGGATCCAGCTCTATGACAACCTCATCACCCTGTGGTGCATATTCCTCCCAGGTAGGCTTGATAACCACTCTTTCTCCTGGCTTTTCTGTATGGAAATACTGCTTCCAGGTGTCTGACCAATCCTCGTCCTGCAGCTCTGCTGTAGTCAGCACAGCAGGAGCCGTATTGACACCACGGCTTTCCAAGGCCTTAATCTCCTGCTGCAAGGTCTGGATTCTTCCCTCCAGCTCCCCATTAACTGGCAGATAAGCCTTTTCCACAACTACCTCAGTTTCCTTGGCAATAGGAATATCTGTATAATCCCATTTGCCAGAGGTTATATAATCGTTGACCAGCTCTGGATCCTCAATAACCACGCCAGAAGCACCTAAATCCCGAAAAATCTCAGCTATCAGCTCCACCGCCTCATGGCTGGTCTGAATGCTTATTTCACACCACTTCATCCAAAATCCTCCTCTATATGAACAAAATAAAAGACAGACGTTACCCTTATATTGTAACATCTGCCCTGTATTTCGTAAACTTCAGAATTTAATCCTTAAACAGCTTTTTAATTTTATTCAAAAAGCTATCCTGCTCTGGATTTACCTTGTTTCCGCTTAACTCGCCAAATTCCTTCAGCAGTTCCTTCTGTCTATCTGACAGCTTCTGGGGTGTGAGCACCTTGATTCTTACGTGCTGGTCGCCGTTGCCATTTCTTCTCAGCATAGGAATACCCTTGCCCCGGAGACGCATTACAGTACCGGACTGAGTACCTGGCGCAATCTTCATCTCCACCTTGCCATGAATGGTTGGCACCTCAATGGTATCACCCAATGCTGCCTGCACAAAGGTTATAGGCACCTGGCACATTACATCATAGCCCTCACGGGTAAATAGCTCATGTGGCTTGATATATACATAAACATACAAATCACCGCTAGGGCCGCCACGACGACCGGCCTGACCGCCACCAGCAACTCTGATGCGCTGTCCTTCATCAATACCAGCTGGAATCTTTACCTTGATATTCTTGGTAACCTTCTTCTGGCCACGACCGCCACATTCCTTACATGGAGTCTTGATAATCTTGCCTGTACCACTGCAGCGCTCGCAGACATGGGAATTTACCATACGGCCAAATGGGGTATTGGCATAGGACTGAACCTGACCAGTACCATGACACTGAGGACATTCCTCTGGGCTGGTTCCCTTGGCTGCACCAGTACCGCCACAGGCAGTACAATTCTCAGTACGAGGAACCTTTAGCTCTCTCTCCACACCGAAGGCTGCTTCCTCAAAGGTCAGCTCCACATCAATGCGCAGATCCGCACCCTGCTCTGGGCCATTACGACGAGCCTGACTACGGCCACCACCAAAGAAGGTGTCAAAAATATCGCCGAAATCGCCAAAGCCGCCGCTAAAGCCACCGCCGCCGAAACCGCCGAAGCCACCAAAGCCACCGCCAGCACCACCGGCACCGCCACCATGAGCAAAAGCATCATGACCGAACTGGTCATACTGAGCCTTTTTCTGAGGATCCTTCAGCACATCATAGGCCTCATTGATTTCCTTCATGTGCTTCTCAGCATCTTCCTTGTTGTTCAGATTGCGGTCCGGGTGATATTTAATCGCCATTTTACGATAGGCTTTCTTTATTTCATCATCAGAGGCTCCCTTTTTTATACCCAGGACCTCATAATAATCCCGCTTTTCGCTCATTTATCTCACCTTTACCTATTAACACAAATATGAGCTGCCACCTCTAGGCAGTGAACATTGACACATACACCAGGGCGGCAGCCCATACTCAAAATTTCATCTAATGATTTGCTTAATTATTTGCTCTCAGTAAACTCAGCATCGATTACATCGTCATCCTGCTTGCCACTGGACTGCTGCTGGCCTGCCTGACCATTCTGCTGACCGCCGGCTGCCTGCTGAGCCTGCTGTGCCTGCTGATAAGCAGCTGCGCTGATAGCATGCAGTGGCTCCTGCAGCTCCTCGGTAGCCTTCTTGATAGCCTCAGTATCGGTGCCCTTCAAAGCTTCCTTTACCTTCTCAATAGCAGCCTTGGCCTTGTCTACCTGGCCAGCCTCTGCCTTGTCGCCCATTTCCTTAATGAGCTTCTCAGCCTGATATACCATGGAGTCAGCATTGTTGCGAATCTCAATGCTTTCCTTCTGGGCCTTATCCTCAGCTGCGTGAGCCTCAGCTTCCTTAACCATACGGTCAATATCATCCTTGCTCATGCCGCTGTCAGACTGAATGGTAATGTTCTGAGACTTGCCAGTACCCAGATCCTTGGCAGATACATGTACTATACCGTTAGAGTCAATATCAAAGGTAACTTCAATCTGAGGAACTCCACGAGGAGCAGGTGGGATATCGGTCAGGCTGAAACGGCCCAAGGTCTTGTTGCCGGCAGCCATTTCGCGCTCGCCCTGCAGAACATGAATCTCAACAGCAGGCTGGTTATCAGCTGCCGTGGAGAATACCTGGCTCTTGGAGGTAGGAATGGTGGTGTTACGCTCAATAATCTTGGTGCAAACACCGCCCAGAGTCTCAATACCCAGAGACAATGGAGTTACATCCAGCAGAACTACGTCCTTGGCGTTAGTCTCATCACCGGAGAGAATACCGCCCTGGATAGCAGCACCAACAGATACACACTCATCAGGGTTAATGCCACGATGAGGCTCCTTGCCCAAATACTTGCGAACAGCTTCCTGAACAGCAGGAATACGGGAAGAACCACCAACCATGAGAACCTTGGTAATATCGCTGCTGGAGATGCCTGCATCTTCCATAGCCTTACGGGTAGGAACCATAGTACGCTCAACCAGATCAGCAGTCAGCTCATCAAACTTTGCACGAGTCAAGGTCAGATCCAAATGCTTAGGGCCGCTGGCATCAGCAGTAATAAATGGGAGGTTAATATTGGTGGAAACCATGTTGGACAGCTCAATCTTAGCCTTCTCAGCAGCCTCGATAACACGCTGAGCACTCATCTTGTCCGCAGACAAATCAATGCCGTTCTCCTTCTTGAACTCCTCTACAATCCAGTTCATAACTGCCTGGTCGAAGTCATCGCCGCCCAGATGGGTATCACCATTGGTAGCACGAACCTCAAATACGCCATCCTCAATATCCATAATGGACACATCGAAGGTACCACCGCCCAGGTCAAATACCAGAACGGTCTGAGTCTCGTCCTTGTCAATACCATAAGCCAAAGCAGCAGCAGTAGGCTCGTTGATAATACGCAGTACATCCAAGCCGGCAATCTGACCAGCATCCTTGGTTGCCTGACGCTGGCTATCATTAAAGTAAGCAGGAACAGTAATAACTGCCTTGTCTACCTTTTCACCCAGATAAGCCTCAGCATCAGCCTTCAGCTTCTGCAGAATCATGGCAGAAATCTCAGGTGGAGTGTAGCTCTTACCATCAACAGTTACAGTGTAGTTCTTCTCACCCATATGACGCTTGATAGAAGAAATGGTGCGGTCAGGGTTGGATACAGCCTGACGCTTTGCCAGCTGGCCTACCAGACGCTCACCAGTCTTGGTGAAGCCAACAACTGATGGAGTAATTCTGCTACCCTCTGGATTTGTAATAACTGTAGGCTCGCCGCCTTCCATAACAGATACTACAGAGTTAGTAGTACCCAAATCAATACCAATTACCTTAGACATAATCTATTTCCTCCTTATAAAATAAGAACCTTTACAAATTTATTTTAGCTATTTGCTACAACCTGAACCATGGCAGGACGGATAACCTTGCCCTTAACCATATAGCCCTTTTGCAGCTCCATAGCAATGGATTCATCCTCAAGGTCTGGATTTTCCACCCGCATTACTGCCTGATGGAAATTTGGATCAAATTTGGCATCAGTGGTGTCAATCTTCTCCAAGCCCTTGTTTTTCAATATTTCTGCCAGCTGGTTGTAAATCATCTCCACACCCTGCTGGAACTTGGCGCCATCAGCTGCTTCCGCAGCCATAGCTCTATCAAAATTATCAATCATTGGCAGCAGATCCTTGATAAAATCCTGTACTACCATATTGGACAATTCTTCCTTTTCCTGACGGGTACGACGGCGGAAATTCTCAAAATCTGCCTGCAAGCGCTTCATGCGCTCCACACCCTCAGACAGCTGCTTCTTTACAGCTTCCAATTCCTCGGCAGCCTCCTGGCCCTCTGCCTCCTCAGCAGCTTCCTGAGAAGCTTCCGCCTCTCCAGCCTGAGTTTCGGCGGTCTGTGGCTCCTCAGTAGTGTTCTCTGCTGTATCTACCTCAGCTTGCTCAGTGGTCTGCTGCTCTATATCTTCATTTTTCTTCATTTCTTCATTCTCCAAAGGCATTAACCTTCACCTCTTCATATTTTCTATCTTTCCTACCAATGCAACCTTTTGATTACCTCAGTGAGATTTTGATTCATATAATTCAGCAAGGACATGGTCTTGCCATATTCCATGCGGGTTGGCCCCAGCACTGCCATAGATCCCAGCAGCTCCCCATCCAGATGATAGGTGGCAGTAATAATGCTGCAATCCTTTATGCCGCTGTAATCATTTTCCTGACCAATGCTGACGGTAAGGCCATCCCCTAAATGTGCTTTGAGAATATCCTTCATCAGCTGATCCTTTTCCAGCATTATCAGCAAGTCCTTTACCTTGTCCACATTGTGGAACTCAGGCTGCTCCAGCATTTCTGTGGTGCCTCCCAGATAAAGCCTTTCCTTCTTCTGGGAATCCAGAGCCTTGTTAATAAGCTGCAGGGCGGATTCATAAAGACCACTATCGCCAATCTCTCCCTGAATCTGCTTTAGACTGCTCTTTTGGATTGCTCCTAGAGTATGTCCCGCCAGACACCCATTTATCACTGCTGCCATGCGCTGAAAATCTTCAAAGGCAGCCCCGGCTGGCATTTCCATAATCCTGTTTTCCACAAAGCCTGCATCTGTCATCAGCACTGCAATAACCCGATGGTCATCTAAGGGCAGAAACTGCATACAGCGAAAAGCCGCTTGGGAAATCTGAGGCGCCAACACCAGAGAAACATTTCTGGTGAGCCGAGAGATTATTTTGGCCGTTTCCTGAAAAACCTGATCAACCTGCTGTACCTTGTTTTGGTACCATTTGTTGATAACAGCCTTTTCCTCCTCGCTCATGGGCTGGACAGGCAAAAGTGAGTCCACATAAAGCCGATAGCCCTTGGAGGAAGGAATCCTGCCAGAGGAGGTATGAATATGCTCCAAATATCCCAGCATTTCCAAATCCGCCATTTCGTTGCGGATGGTGGCTGAGCTAACCCCCAGGTCATATTTTCTGGCCAAGGTTCGAGAGCCTACAGGCTCAGCAGAGGATATATAGTCCTGAACTACAGCCTGCAAAATTCGCTTTTTGCGATCATCAAGCCCTTTCAACATTTTTCAGCCTCCTCTTGTTAGCACTCCAATCAGGTGAGTGCTAACTTCTGAAAATAATATACCTCTTATTTGTCAAAATGTCAATAAGTCAAAGTAAAATATTTTTTACAATAAAAATTCCCCGAAAACCTGATTGCCGTATTTCATGCCCAAAGTAGTCAAAGCAATGCCATTAGCTGTATGCTGCAACAAGTCCTGCGCCACCAGCTTCTCGATAGTTCTGCCATAAACTGTAAACAAATCCACCCCAAATTTCTGCTGAAAGAGATTTTTGTCAATGCCTGCCGCAGTTCGCAAGCCCAGAAAGCAATACTCCTCCATATGAGCCTGTCTATCTACCTGCTCCTCTAGGGTGGATGGCAACCTGCCTACCTCCAGAGCAGAGATATAATCATCTATACTTCTGGGATTTTCGTAGCGGGTTCCCTGCCAATAGCTATGAGCTCCAGAACCTAGCCCTAGATAGTCCACATCCTGCCAATAGGACAGATTGTGCTTGCTTTCATATCCAGGCAGGGCATAATTGGAGATTTCATACCGCTGATACCCAGCCTCTGGCAATTTTTCCACTATATAATCATGCATTGTCTCCACCAGTTCATCTGTTGGCAGCTGCAATTTCCCCATATCCGCCATTCGTTGAAAAGCTGTGCCCTCCTCCAGCTGCAGGCCATAAATGGATATATGCTGAACCGGCAAGGTCAAAGCCCTTTCCACCGACTGGGTTAAAATTTCCCTATCCTGCTGTGGCAAGCCATAGATTAAATCCAAGCTGATATTGTCAAAGCCTAAATTATGAGCCAATTCTATGGTATTTACTGCATCCTGAGCAGTATGAATACGGCCTATTTTTTGCAAGCAATGATCATCAAAGGACTGTACCCCTACACTAAGGCGATTTACTCCTGCCTGTTGCAGAAGCAATAGCTTTTCCCTGTCTACGGTGCCGGGATTCATTTCTACCGTAAATTCCTCCGCCTTTGCCACAGTCACATATTTTTGGACAATTTCCAATAGCTTTTTCAGTTGATGGGCGTTAAGGGCGGTGGGAGTGCCTCCCCCTATATATATGGTTCGAGGAGCAAATTTACTTTCTGTATCTCTGACATTATCTTTTGGGTACAGCCTTTGCCTTAATAAAGCAAATTCCTGCTCCAAGGCCTGCAAATACTTATCAATTTTTTTCTCCCGGCCAGCAAAGGAGGGAAAATCACAATAAAAGCATTTTTGCCGGCAAAAGGGAATATGTATATATATACCAAATTCCTTTTTCATAAATTATCCCGTCCTCGATTGGCCAGCATGATAATCACAGCCTCCAACTCCACCAAATCTGCCTGTCCGGTTTTCAGGCCATAATCCGCATCAGACAGGGCCAGCAAGGCTTTCTTTAAGAGTCCCGGCGGAAAGCTGGCCGCCTCCCGACCTGTTTTTTCGGCAATAAAAGGAGGCTGTCCCAATTTGCCAGCCAAGGCACGGCCTCGAACACCTTGAGCCTGCAAGGCCTGGGCCTGCCACCACAGGCGGATTTGCCTAGCCACCAAACCTACGGTCAAAGCAAAATACACACCATTATCCAGTTGTCGTTGAAATAATTGCAAAGCCTTGGCGGTTTGCCCTGCGCCAATGGCATTCAGCATAGCAAAGCTGGAAATTTCCGGCACATCAGAAAAGGCCTGCATCAAATGCTGGCGGGTAATCTGCCGCTGCTCCGGCCCTAGGAACAAAACCAGCTTCTCCAGCTCCTTATTAAGAAAAGCCAAATCCACAGTCTGCATACTGCTTACAGCTCCTACCATGTATTCATAGGCCTGCCTATCCATATTTTTATTTAGCTCCTGCAGCTTTCCCTGTAGCCAGTCCCCAATATTGCTGGCCCGAATAGGCTCCGACTCCATAACTATGCCAGCCTCAGCCAGAATCTTGTACAGCTTTTTCCGCTTGTCCGGCTTGCCATGATATTCAAAAATCACATAACTGAATTCAGGTATATTATGCAGCATAGCATGAAATTTTTCTTCTAATTTCTTACTGCTGCTTTCACCTTTATCCTTGAAAAGAGCCGCAGATTTAACCCATACTACATTTTTGTCTGTCAAAAATGGCACAGACTCCACCAAGGTCATAATCTCGCTAAGAGATGTGCCGTCTGCCACCTGCACATCCTCCATAGGACATTGCCATATCTTCAGCAGAGCCTCCCTGGCCTTATCTATATAATAGGCTTCCTCTCCTGCCAGCAGGTACAAATGACCAATTTTTCCCTGCCGCAGCCCTGCCATTAGCTCACCATAGTTCATATTTTTTCACCTGCCTACTTCTCTCCGTTTTCTGTCCACTGTATTAATTATATGCAGAAACCAGTTTTCTAGCAATGAACAAAAATCCGCCTGCATTCCCCAATACAGACGGATTTCACGGGGCCACACGCCCCATTGCCTATCAATTACTTTTCTCTCACTATAACCCCTATATTATTCAAAGAAAATGCCTTTGCATTTTCTTTCAATGGGGTTTCGACGAGGGTGTAGATATTAGCTCCACCCTGTCATTGGTACAACCTCCCGCCAGCTATGGATGCTGGGACTACGGACACCTCGTTATAAAGCCATAACGCTCCAAGAGATTGAAAAACTGTCCCAATCTAGGCAGCAACGGCTCAGCCTTTTCCCCAAAACGACTGTGCACAGCCTCAGATACAGTTTTCACATCTTGACTGGATGCAAGTTCCTGCCACACAAAGCTGCCTAGCTCATCCAGCTTGATATAGCTGGTAGAGGGACGCTTAAAGACCTTGTGAGCTATGGCCGCAAAAACGCCCTTATGCTCCATGGCCAGCTCAACGGTACCATCCTCCAACATCTTCCATTGCAGGTCAGGGTTGCGGCGATACCTTAGGTCAAAAATATTCTTGGACTTAAGCATTCTTCTTACCAGACTCAATGGTGTAAATCATTACACAAATCAAAGCGATAAAGGCAACAATAGAGCCAATTTCACCCAGATTAATAGTGCCAGAGATATCAGTATCTACATTCAGCACTGCCAGCAGAGCCAGTACAATACCTACAATACCCTCACCGGCAATCATACCAGAGGCCATCAGAGTACCGTTGTTAATAGCAGCTTCCTTAATCTTGTCAGACTGATACTTCTTAGCCTCCCAGATACGGCGAATCAAACCACCGATAAAGAGAGGAGCCGTCAGATAGATTGGCAGATACAGGCCGATAGCGAAAGCCAATACAGGCAGTTCCAACAGCTCAACTGCTACTGCAATAGCTGCACCCATGAATACCAAATCCCAAGGCAGGTTAGCAGTAATAACGCCCTCTACGATCATCTTCATCAGCATAGCCTGTGGTGCTGCCAGCTCCTTGGAACCAAAGCCCCAGGCAGCATTCAGCAGGTACAGTACGCCACCAACAGTCAGAGCAGAAACAAACACACCAACCAGCTCACCCATCTGCTGCTTAACAGGAGTTGCACCCAGAATATAACCGGTCTTCAAATCCTGAGAGGTATCACCAGCAATAGCTGCTACAATACAGATAATGGAGCCGATAGCAATAACTGCCATCATGCCCTCCTGACCTACATTGCCATTAGCTACAAAGATAATGCTGATGAACAGCAGGGAAGCAATGGTCATACCGGAAACAGGGTTGTTACTGGAGCCTACAATACCTACGATACGGGAGGATACAGTAGCAAAGAAGAAACCAAAGATAACTACCAAAGCAGCACCCATTGGGCTGATTGGAATAACAGGTACAATTACCATCAAGGCAGCCATAGCAATAACGCCGCCAATAATGAACTTCAGGGAAAGATCCTTATCAGTACGCAGAGCGGTATGACCGCCGCCAAAGCTGACCATGGACTTCTTAAAGGTATCAACAATCAAAGGCAGAGCCTTTACCAAGCTGATAATACCGCCAGCTGCTAAAGCACCAGCGCCGATGTAGCGACCGAAGCTGCTCCACATAGCACCAGTGCTAAGCTCCTGAATCATCTTGGTTGCAGGGAATATTACCTCATCGGCACCATAGAAAGCAATACATGGCAGGATGCAGAACCACATGAGGATAGATCCTGCAAACAATACAGCGGATACACGATAACCACAGATGTAACCTACACCCAGCAATGCTGGCAGTACATCTATACCAATCTCGGAACCCTTGAAACGCTCAAAGCTATAAGCGATTTCACTTGGGAATACCTTCAGGCCATCAGTTACAAACTTGTAAACTGCAGCCAGGCCCAAGCCTGCAAAAATAGTCTTGGCAGAAGATTCCTTACCCTCGCCAGCCAGCAGGATTTCTGCGCAGGCAGTTCCCTCTGGATATGGCAGAACACCATGCTCCTTAACAATAAGAGCCTTGCGGAGAGGCACCATAAACAGTACACCCAGAACACCGCCGATAAAAGCTACAATTGCAATCTCTACCATGGATGGAGTCTCAGTACCCCACTCCTGTGCCCACATAAACATAGCAGGCAGGGTAAAGATACAGCCTGCTGCTACGGACTCACCAGCAGAACCAATGGTCTGAACCATATTGTTCTCCAGAATGGAATCACGCTTCAACAGGACACGAATAACAGCCATTGAAATAACAGCTGCTGGAATAGATGCAGATATGGTCATACCTACACGCAATCCCAGATAGGCATTGGCACCGCCAAACAAAATAGCCAGCAGCATACCTACCACTACAGAAACCGCCGTTAATTCCAAAGGAGTTTTCTCCGCAGGAATATAAGGCTTGAATGTTACCTTTTCCACTTAAAATACCTCTTTTCATAAAAATATACACTATTCCATACATACTTCGCAATTTTATCACATTTAAGAAATACTTTCAATACTCCCATATTTTACGGGATTTAACAAATAACACATTTCTATGCATACTTTGATATTCCTTAAATATTTATACACAACTATGCATATTTTTAGAAAATTTTAAAATATCCTTGAAAATGAAGATTTTTTTATGTTTAGCAGAAGCTTTCAACCTTAATGCTCTTTCCATCGGTTCTAAAGACAATGGCTCCCTGCTGATCTGTCCGCAAAATTTTTGCCTTAGTACAGCTAGTCAGTCGATTGAGAATTTCCTTATGAGGATGACCAAAGCTATTATTGTAGCCACAGGAAATAACCGCCCAGCCAGGATTGACCGCTGTCAAAAATTCCTGACTGCTGGAGGTACGGCTGCCATGATGGCCTACCTTTAGCACTGTACTGGCTACATTGGTACCATTAGCCAATACCTGCTGTTCCTGCTCCGCTATCAAATCCCCAGTAAATAAAAAAGAAGCCTCTCCATAGCTCACCCTTATCAGATTAGAAAATTCATTGCCAGTGGCCTGCAGCTGACTTTCCTGCACCTTCCTTGACTCTGGGGAGTAAAGCATATCTATCCGTACTCCATCCAATTCTATACTACTGCCCTCCTGCAAGGGCACCAGCAGCTTTTTTATTTTTCCTATTTCCCCTGTGCCAAAGGCTTGAAGATAATCCCCTGCTCCCTCGTGACCAATACCAATAGCGCCTACCGGTATTTTAGTCAAAATACCTTTCACCCCTCCTGCATGGTCATCATGGGCGTGGGTAAGAAAAATATAGTCCAGCTTTTCCACCCCATAATGCAGGAGATAAGGTACATCCACCCTGCTGCCAATATCATAGCTTCCTTCCCGTACTCCCCCTGTATCCACCATAAAGGCTCTGCCGTGTGGAGTTATAACCAGGGCACTATCTCCTTGGCCCACATCAATAAAATGCACCTGCATTTCCTTATTATTGCACCCCATCTGCCAACAGCAGAAAATCACTGCCAACATTCCCAATAGGAAAACAGCTTGCCAGCCTTTTGAACTCCGTAGCTTCTGTCCCATAGCCAGCAGATATTTACTGCCGATACAGGACATCAGTCTTTTCCTGTATCCATTACCAATAATCAGCCAGCCTAATCCCATATAGTACAACATTCCCCCCCACCAAATGAAGGTAGGCATATAGATTTGACTTCCCGGCAAAGCCGCCACCCAACGGGAAAGCTCATAAACCAAGCCCAGCACCACACTGGCCAGAAGAAAAACCACCTTGCCTGCCAAAGGAAGTAGACTAGCTAGCAAGCCTGCCAGCAGTCCTGCCACAATAATCCATTCCACAATAGGGGCAATCACCAAATTGGCCAACAAGGAGCTAAGGGAAAGCACATTAAAATACCAAGCGATTATGGGAATTACAGACAGCTGGGCACCTATAGTTACAGCCAAACTATCTGCCACAAATACCGGCAGTTTCTTGCGCAGGCTTTTCCTAAGAGGGGGAGCTAAATACAAAAGGCCAGCGGTAGCTCCAAAGGACAATTGAAAGCTAATATCAAAAAGCCAAAGAGGAGAATATAGCAATAAGCCTAAGGCCACCAATCCCAGGATATGCTGAGCATCCCTTTCCCTGCCAGTAGTTAAGGCCAGCAGGGTTAAAATTCCCATTAAGGCAGAGCGAATAACTGGGGGAATAGCCCCTGCCAAAAGGCTATAAAACAATATAACCCCTGTGGCCAAGGCTGCTGTTGCCCTGGGGGACATATGCAGAAAACGCCCTACAATATTTGCGGTACCAGCCATCAAAGTTATATGAGAGCCGGATACAGAAAGAATATGAACAATACCGGTTATAGTAAAGGCCTCCAGCAGTTCTGGGCGTATCCCCTGATAACCACCAAAAAGCATGGCAAAAATCGCTGCCGCATCCTGCTTTGGCATAGCCTGAGCCATATAGGCCTCATATTGCTTCCGCACCTGCTCCGCCAGCCTTGCCAAGGATTTTTCCTGTCTTGGCTCTATAACAAGACTATATTTGCTAATCATAGCCCTGCCACAAATACCCTTGGCTTTATTGCTCATAACCCTATTCATGCGTCCTGGATTGCCATAGTCATGAAATTCACTAATCCTACCTACTAATTGAATACCATCTCCCACCTGACCATAGATGCCTTCTATAGACTCAACAACAGTATCATCTTCTAAACCTGTTGCTTTATTTTTCCCCTGTTGGGGTGATTTTTTAAGAGATTCCTCCCCGCCATATACCAGCAATTTTCCCTGCATGGCTTGACCTGCTTTGCCGTATTTGCTTCCCTGCCAAACCTTTTCCACCTCCACCACATATTGCAGATGAAGCTTGCCCTTTTCATCTCTGGTAACATTGGGTGGCTCAGCCAATTTTCCCTGCAGCTTTACCTGCTGGCCAGCCAATTTAATTATATTGTTTTCTTCTATATTTATAGCTAAATAATATCTCCCTGCCCCTAACAGAATCAGGCCCAGCCACAGGCAAGCCCAGGCCATTTTATGCTCCTTCTTAATAAGCACTGCTCCTACCAGCAGTAATACCAAGGCGCCTAGAAAAAATGCTCCTTGATATGGCTGAAGCTTCATAGCATCAGCCAGTAGAATCCCTACTACAAGACCAACCAATAGCAGATTTACAAAGGCCTTGGGATGCTGACCATATTTCATATAGCTATTTGCTCCTTTAGCTTGGCATATTTGGCCTTGCCTATGCCCTTAACCTGCATAATATCCTCTGGAGCTTGAAAGCTGCCATTGGCCTCCCGATAATCTACGATCCGTTGAGCCATAGCCGGCCCTATGCCCTTAAGCTTTTTCAGCTCCTCTACATTTGCAGTATTAATATTTACTATTTCACCACTGACATTTTTTCCTTGCTCAGGGGAACTGGTCTTAGAAGCCCTGCTTGCAACACTACTCTTTACACCAGAATGATTCCTTTGGCTTCCTGTATTGCCATCTTTAGATATAGCTTTCCCCTTTACCCGAATTTCCATGCCATCCTTAACGGTAGCCGCCATGTTCACCTGACTGCTATCGGCGGTAGGCAGCAGTCCCCCACATTGATTAATGGCATCTCCTACCCGTCCTTCCCAAGGCACATATACCACCCCTGGCTTTGCCACCTCTCCTGTAACATATACAGCCACCTGCCTCTCACTGGCAGTCTCCTTATTATCAGAGGATAAGGTAGATAAATCCACAGCCTGACCAGACTGCTGATAATCATAAAAACTAATTCCCGCCACCAATAGCAATATAATCCCCAAAGCTCCCATAACCTTCTTGTACATAGGCATTTTTCTCACCTCCGAATATTTTCTTCAATATAGCATTAACTACTTTATTTTTCAATACTTCCAATTATCGTCATATTATATATATAAAGAAACATGATTTCTTCAGCAATTTTCTAATAAAATAAAAAAAGACCGCTTCCCTGCTGATTTTCAACAAGGAAACAATCTTCAACGCAAAATATTTATCTATTGTCTACCTTATCCATAGCCACCAAATCATGCTGGCTGAATCTCTGCCAAGCCAGTTCCTCAAATTTGGTGCCAGGCTTGCCATAATTGGTATATGGATCTATGGAAATTCCCCCTCGTGGCAGGAACTTACCCCATACCTCCAGATATCTTGGCTCCAGCAGCTTCACCAGATCTTTCATGATAATATTTACCACATCCTCATGAAAATCTCCGTGATTGCGGAAACTGAAAAGATACAGCTTCAGGGATTTGCTTTCTACCATCTTAATATCCGGCACATAGGAAATATAAATGGTAGCAAAATCCGGCTGACCTGTAATAGGACACAGGCTGGTAAACTCAGGACAGTTGAATTTTACCCAATAATCCCGATCTGGGTGCTTATTGTCAAAAGTTTCCAGCACCTCTGGCTTGTAGTCAAAATCATATTTAGTATGCTGATTGCCCAAAAGGGTGATGTTAGGCATATTTTCTCTATCTCTACTCATAATTATTATATATACCTTTCTTTTATCCAATAGTGAAGGTACTCCCGCCTATAGAGGCTGGAGATTCCTGCTTAAAAACTGGTATAAGGATTGCCCGGCTCCACAAAGAATTTTTTCTCAAACTCCTCTGGTGGCTCTGGCCGACCAAAATAATAGCCCTGAATACTATCAGCATGACAGAAATCCCGTAGCAGCAAATATTCCTTTTCGGCTTCCACGCCTTCGATGCAACAAGTAATATTCACACTATGACACAACTCAATGGTGGATTTCACCAGCTGACGGTCAAATTCATTATCTGGCTCCACAATATTTATAACAAAAGCTCTATCTATTTTTACAATATCACAGGCCAAATGCTTCATATAGGCCAGAGAGGAATAACCTGTGCCAAAATCATCCATAGCAATACTCATGCCTAAATCCCTAAACCGCTGGAACTGAGCATTAACATTGTTCCAATCAGATACAATGGCTGTTTCTGTCAGCTCTAAAACAATTAAATAAGGAGGCAAATCATATTTTTTCAGACAGTCAATGGCAAAATCCTCAAAGCCCTTTTCCTTAATTTGTTCATAGGAAAGGTTGATGCTGATTCTCATGCCGGGCCACTTCTCCTGCCAAGCCTTGCACTGCTTTACAGCCGTTTCGAATATCCAGCGTCCCACCAAAATAATCATCTTGGTTTCTTCCAGTATCCGCACAAATTCCATAGGAGAAACCATGCGGCCATTGGGACTGCGCCAACGAAGCAGAGCCTCTGCTCCGATGAGCCTCTGGGTTCTGGCGTTAACCTGTGGCTGATAGAACAAGGAAAAGCCTTCATAATTATTTTCAATGCTATCATGAAGCATTTCCCGCATATTCACAGAGCGAAGCCAGCGGTTATACTGCTCCTTACTGAAAATTACATTCTTGTTTTTGCCTTCTCGCTTGGCCTGATCCAAAGCAGCCTCGCAATGCTTGTGCAGTACCAGATAATCCTTGCCCCCCTGAGGATAGGCCACCACACCGGCAGAAATGGTGCAGAACAGGGTTCGTCCCTCCACCATATGAGGATGACAAAAGGCTTTTTGAATATCCTCGTAAAGATTCTTCGCTGAATCCTCATCCAAACCTGGCATTACTAAGCCAAATTCGTCTCCATCCAGCTTATAGAGGCGAACGCCCTCTGGCAAAACCTTTTCTATAGCCTCTGCCGCCAGCTTCAACATAATATTGCCATAACGACGATTATAGGATTCATTGATAATCTTGAAATTATCCAACCCCATAATCATAATTATGCCCTGGCCATATTCGCCATCTATTCGCACCAAGGCTTCTTTGACAGCTTTTTCAAATCTGTATTTCCCCAGCAAGCCTGTATTGGCATCTGCCTGAATCTTTTGCTCCATCTGCTTGATAACACCAGCAAAAAGCTCCGGCTCTCCTGTACGGCTGTCAAAGGATACTACACCGTAGCAATGAACCCATATATAATTTCCCTTTATATCTCGCACTCTGTAAAAGGCATCATGGACATTATCCTCCGGAGTATAATTCTTGTGCAGCTCCTTCAAAAACCCCTCTACATCATCAGGATGGATAACAGGCACCCACACAGCCTCTATATCCGTAACCACTTCAGCCGGCAGGCCAAAATCTGCTATCATATTGGGAGATAGCATCATGAGATTTGCCTTGAAATCCTGAACATAATAATATTCACTAGAGGAGGCACACAGCAATCTAAAATAACCTTGAATACGCTTCAATATGGAATCTTTCGGAATCCGACATCGTTTGCTCATTCGTAACAACTCCATAACACAAAATCGTCAACTAATATAAAACAGATACATTTTATACAATATTCACTATAATAGCAATGTTTTTCCAAAAAAATTACCGTACCATAATAGAATGGCACGGTAATTAGAAAGTTAAATTTATCCTTGCTGCTTCCTACGGCGAGTCTGTAAGAATACTACAATCAGGAACAGAATAAAGCCAGGAATATCTGTCAATGTACCAGGGATAATCATGAGAATACCGCTGACAAACTGCATTACCCGCTCCAGCATGGTGCTCTTGTCTGCCAAATAACCAATCAGAGAGGAGCTGACACCTACCATACCCAGAATGGCTGTAACCACAGCCATCAGCAAACCTCCTGCTGTAGCATTAATCATCAACAGCTCTGGAGACATAACAAATACATAAGGGATGATAAAGGCTGCAATAGCCAGCTTGGAAGCATTAACCCCGGTCATTAAGGGCTTACCGCCACTAATACCGGAAGCGGCATAGGCTGCCAAGGCTACTGGCGGAGTTACATCGGCAATAATACCGAAGTAGAATACAAACATATGAGCAGCCAAGGTTGGCACCCCCAGTTGCAGCAAAGCAGGAGCTGCAATAGTGGAGGTAATAACATAGTTAGCTGTAGTAGGTACACCCATACCCAGCACCAGAGAGGTAATCATGGTGAAGAACATGGTTGGCAGCAAATAACCGCCAGAGAGAGCCAGCAGGCCAGAAGCCAGCTTCAGACCAACACCGGTCTTGGTTACGACACCAATAATAATACCGGCAGAAGCACAGGCAATTGCTACACCTAGTACGCCCTTAGCACCAGATTCCAAGCCCTTTACCACATCCTTAACACTGATGCGGGTATTCTTCCGCAGGCAGGAAACAGCAATGGAGAGAACAATAGCCACCAAAGCTGCCCGCATAGGGGTATAACCAGTTACCAGCAGATATACAATAACAATCAGAGGAATAGCCAAATGGCCTCTTTCCTTGAAAATCACCCAAGCCTTTGGCAGCTGATCTCTAGGAATACCCTTCAAATTGGTACGCTTGGCCTCCAAATGTACGCCCAGCCATACACCAGCAAAATACAGAACGGCAGGAATAATGGCCGCCTCAACAACTTCAATATATGGCACACCTACGAACTCTGCCATCAGGAAAGCTGCTGCACCCATAACTGGAGGCATGAGCTGACCACCAGTAGAGGAAGCGGCCTCTACTGCACCAGCAAATTCTTTGCGATACCCTAGCTTTTTCATCATAGGAATGGTAAAGGAGCCAGTACCAGCTACATTGGCTACAGAGGAGCCAGAAACAGTACCCATAAAGGCACTGGAAATAACTGCTACCTTGGCAGGACCGCCACTGGCCCAGCCAGCAATGGCATTGGCAATATCAATGAAAAATTTGCCCAAACCAGTGCATTCCAGATAAGCACCAAAGAGGATAAACAGGAAAATAAAGGTGGAAGATACTCCCAAAGGAATACCAAAAATACCTTCTGTAGTAAAATACAAATGGCCAATCAACTGGTTAGGAGTCAAACCTCGATGGCTTAGTACACCAGGCATATAAGGGCCAGCAAAAGCATAGGTTAAAAAGGCCAGCACCACAATAACCATAGGCAGTCCTACTACTCTACGGGTGGCCTCTATAACCAGCAGTACACCCAAAACACCAATGACTAAATCAACAGAATTTATAATACCAGCTCGAAAGGCCAGCTCTCTATACATAATAACGATATAGGCAGGAGAAGCAGCGCCTAGCACAGCCAATATGGCATCCAAGGGATGGAGCTTATGTCTGGACCAGGATTTGCAGGTTGGATACAGCAAATAGGACAAGGCTAAAGCAAAGCCTAAATGTACAGCTCTCTGGAGCTGGGCATCCAGCACCCCAAAGAAGGCTGTGTACAATTGAAATATAGAAAATGTAATGGCAATTGCCGAAACCAGCTTGGCCATGAAGCCTTTATACTCCATAGTATCTGACTCACGATCGTACTTTTTTAGCACGTCCTGAGCCAGTGCCTCATCGCTGGCAGTGTTTTTATCTAAAGCCATAAGCTTTACCTCCCAAATAAATGTTTAATACAAGGAATCCCATATGCCCTAGGGGCTATAAAAATATCAACTCTATACCCAGGCTCATGGTTTTCATATACCGGATAGCTTTGATTATCCAACTCCAGGGTTAACTTGGTGCCCAAGCCTGTGCGGAGACTAAGGCTATCAAAATGACGATTCATATGATCCATAACAAAATCATCACCATCCTGATAAAATTCCCCATCGCTTTCCATAAAGGGCAGTCCCACCCCAAAGGAGTGATAACGAGTGCTGTTCAGCACCAGCTCTGACATACTGTCATCTACAGTTAGATATTCCTCCACCGGGGTTTTCTGTACCGAATGAATAAAGCTAATGGACAAGGCCTGTCCCGGATAGGCCGGAGCTGCAGCTATCATCTCTGTCTCTCCTTGAATAAAAAGCCAAGGCCGGCTGCCCCACCAGGTTAATCCTGCCATAGCTAATACCAGTATCAGAAAAATAATATAATTTTTTTGAATTCCTTTTCCATGCATAACAAACAAAAACAGGGCTGCCCAGAACTCTGCCGCAGCCCCATTCTCTCCTTCACTTATTCCTTGAAGAACTTTTCAGCACCAGCATTCATCTGGATTGGCATACCTTCCATAGCCCCCTCCTTGGTAATCAGCTTACCAACGGAATGAGCTGCCTTGATGCGATCCAGATTGGTGAACAATGCCTTGGTAATATCATAACCCATGGTATCATCAACCTTGTCGGTGCATACCAGCATAGCCATAACGGAAATAGCTGGCACATCCTCATTGAAGCCTGCATAGGTACCTGCAGGAATTACTACCTTGGTATAGAAAGGATACTTGGCAATCAGAGCATCAGCCTTGTCTGCCTCTATAGGCAAAACACGGATTGGATTCTGAGAGGCAATATCCTGTACAGCAGCGGTTGGATAACCCGCAGTCAGGAAAGCTGCATCTACATTGCCATCCTTCAGAGCACTGGCTGCCTCGGAGAAGGACAGGTACTGCTCATCAATATCATCATAGGTAATGCCATAGGCTTCCAAAATCTGACGAGCATTGGCCTCAGCACCAGAGCCCTGAGCACCAACAGCTACTCGCTTGCCCTTCAAATCAGCCACGCTCTTGATACTGCTGGCATCCAGAGTAATAATCTGACAGGTTTCTGGATAGAGAGTTGCAATACCTCTAATGGAATCAATCTTCTTATCCTTGAACATCTCAAGGCCATTGGCTGCATAATAGGTAATATCGTTCTGCACAATAGCCAGATCCACAGAGCCATCATGAAGCATATTGATATTAGCTACAGTAGCACCAGTACTCTGAGCGCTGGCATTCATGCCCTGAATATTGTTGTTGAGAATTTCTGCCATAGCACCGCCAATTGGATAATAGGTACCAGCAGTACCACCAGTAGCAATGTTTAAAAACTTCTTATCTCCAGCAGTATCTCCGCCACAGCCTGCAATCACAGAGATTACAGCCACCAGCAGAACACTGAGAATGGATAATTTACTAAATAATTTCATTTTAGTTCCTCCTTGCCCAATACATCATGATATTATTCGCTTTTCGCATATCACATATATCATTATAGCATATAAGTGAAATAATAAAAGCTGTTTTTATAAAAATACTGTATACATGATAATTATTATCAATATAATCATCCCTCCCAAAAACAAAAAGAGGCTACGCAAAGGAACATTGTCCCTTTCGTAACCTCATTGTTACATAAACTTTTTATCTATTTTTTACGATGCCGCAAAGGTCCTTAACTACCTCACTGGCCACAATCATGCCTGCCACAGAGGGCACAAAGGACACACTGCCTGGGGTAGTATATTTAGCCCCAGCCGGCTTTTCCATCTGCCCTTCAATCTCCAACAGCTTCAATGGTTCCTCCTGAGAGTATACCACCTTCAGCTTTTTTACCCCCAGCTTTTTCAGCTTCTGGCGCAAAGCTCTGGCCAAAGGACACACAGATGTCTTGTAAATATCAGATACCTGCAGCATGGCGGGATTCAGCTTGTTGGCAGCCCCCATACTGCTAATAATAGGAATCTGCCTCTCTTGAGCCTCTACCGCCAAATCTATTTTGCTTTTTACCGTATCTATGGCATCTACAATATAATCAATCTGACCGTATTCTTCCTTGAAGAACATTTCCTTATTATCAGGCAGATAAAAATCCTTAATCTCCCGGATTTCCACCTGTGGATTGATTTCCCTCATACGCTCTGCCATCACAGTAGTTTTGGGCTGTCCTATAGTTTTAGTAGTGGCATGAATCTGGCGATTTACATTGGTAAGGCTCACATCATCGTTGTCCACCAGAATAAAATGTCCAACACCACAGCGAACCAAGCCCTCGGCCACATAGGAACCTACTCCCCCTACGCCAAAGATAATAACTCGACTGGCCGCCAGCTTGTCCATAGCCTCTGTGCCTAACAAAATCCGACTGCGGGAAAACTGATCTAACATATATGCACCTCCTTTATTGCCATCTCTACAGGGCGAAAGCCTGGGATGCATATTTTACGAAGTAAAAAATTAATCTCTATCTGTTTTGCCAAAAATCAATGGCTTTGGCTTCTTCTGCATAAAGGCAGGTACATCTACAGTATTGATGTTATTCTCCTGCTTTGCCTCAACCTGTTTCTCCCCAGCACCAAAAAGTCCATTGTCATTAGCAGGCTTCTTTTCATCATAAAGGCTTGGAATCTCCTTGGCAGCAGCAGGCTGGCCGAAGGAAATAGGCTTAATACCATTGCGGTAATCAGACAGCATCTGAGGATCAAAATCCGTAGCAATAATGGTAGCTCGTACCTTATCCCCCATAGCTTCATCCACTACCAAACCGCAGATATTATTGCTCTCTGGGTGAATATTCTCCAGAATATAGTCATTGGCCTCCCGAACAGAATCCAAGGTCAAATCCTCACTACCGGTAATATTAACAATAACACCACGAGCACCATGAATAGAAAGCTCAATCAATGGGCTGTTAATGGCATTCTGGACAGCCTCCAGAGCAGTCCTGCCTACACTGGTGCCCAGAATAGCCTCGCTGGTATTGCCCTGAGTGAGAATAGTCTTGGCATCGGCAAAATCCACATTAATAAAACCAGTGGTTTCAATCATTTCTACAATACTGCCAATGGACTGACGGAGCACCTCATCTACAGTGGAGAAGGTTTCTCCTACAGTAATCCGACGGAATTCCGGCAGCTTTTCAATATTATCATTATTTACCACTACCAGGGCATCCATATTCTGACGCAGCAAATCCACGCCGTCCTTGGCAGTGTTCATCTTACGCTCACCCTCATGGGAAAATGGCAGAGTCACCATGCCTACAGTAAGAATATTCATATCATGAGCAATCTTAGCCACTACAGGTGCAGCACCAGTACCTACGCCCTTGCCCATACCAGCAGTCAGGAAAACCAAATCTGCCCCGGCAATAGCCTTGGCAATCTCGTCCTTTTCGCTAATAGCTGCATTCTGAGCCTTTTCTACATTACCGCCAGTACCTCTGCCTTTAGTCAAGGCGCCACCTATCAGCAGACAAGGAATCCCCTCTGCATCCAAAGTCTTTAACTGTCGCACATCAGTATTAATTGCCAACAGCTGGCTTTTGTTAAAGCCACTGGCAGCCAGTCTCCGCAGTACATTATTACCGCCGCCGCCAATGCCTACAATCTTAATGGTAATTACTGCTCCTTTAATATCATCCTGCACATCAATCATGCTTGTGCCTCCTCTATTTTCATATTTCCACAAATCCACTCTAACCCTATAATCTATACTATCAGCCTATAGGCCGCCTTGTTTTCTTTAGAAGCAACCCTGCCTGTGTCACCAGCATACCTGCCAACATCAAGCAACACCCCAATATTTCTGTGCTATTCATGATTTCCCCCAGCACCAGCCAGCCTCCTAGCACGCCAAATACGGATTCCAGACTCATAATCACCGCTGCGGGAGCCGGCTCCGCTGTCTGCTGGCCTATAATCTGCAAGGTAAAGGCCACACCAGAGGACAATACTGCTGCGTATAAAATAGGAATAGCTGCATTCACCAGCTGCTGCCAGGTGAAGCTTTCAAACCAAAGGCAGGCTATGGTATTCAATATAGCACATATACCTATCTGAGAAGCGGAAATCTCCACTCCATCAGCTCTGGAAGCATATCTATCTATAAACAGTATATGGAAGGACCAAAAAAAGGCTCCTACAAACGCCAATACATCACCAAAGTTCAGATTAAATTCTCCTTTGATACTTAGACAATAAAGTCCTGTTAAGGCTACAACAGCTCCCAGCCAGTTTTCCGGCCTTATTTTTTTGCCAATCAGCTTGGCAAAAAGGGGCACCAATATAATATACAAGCAGGTAATGAAGCTTGTCTTCCCTACAGTAGTGTAAAGCAGGGCTATCTGCTGCAAGGCAGAACCTACAAACATAATACAGCCTGCACCGATGCCATATTTCCAGCCAGACTTCCATCGGCCCAGCTGCTGTGCTTTTTTTCTCTGACCAGCCAAGGCTCGCCAAATTGCCAAAACTACAAAAAAACCTACAGCATATCGCCCCATACCATAAGTAAAGGGGCCAATATCATCCATGCCCACCATCTGAGCCACAAATGTTGTGCCCCACAGGAAGGATGCCATTAATAAACACAAATATCCTCGCAAGTAATCACTCCCCATATCTTTATGATTATATCATACTCAAAACAAAAGACACAATAAAAAATCTCATTACCTGCTGGCAATGAGATTTTCCTCACCATTTTATTTTGTTAAATCTAATTTTCGTGTTTCTCTAGCTTCATCTACCTTGGCCTGCATATCCCGCAAAGGTGTCCCCATAGATGACTCCAAAGCTGCCACAATAGCACCCTCAACTACAGGCCCATCCAGCATGACTACATCATCATAACCCAAGGCTTCAATCACCATTTCTGTGGTCATAACTGCGCTGCCCATATCCATCAGCACAGCTACACCATCCTCCTCATGAACCTCTTCCACTGCTGACATAATCTTTTCAAAGCTGGTACCAGCCTGTCCATCATCCAAGCCACCAGCTGCTACAATATTGGCATCTCCTGCCATTAATTTTGCCAGCTCCACAGCACCCTCTGCCAATTTCTGGCTATGGGAAACTACAACAATACCTACCATGATGAATATCCCCTTCTATGGTTTTCAAATTCCCTACAAACTAACGAAGCAGGCAAAGCCTTCCTCAAAGAAGCCCAATCGCTTTCCTGCTTCATTGTGCTTGTACATTTTTAGCCGTTACGCCAAAGCAACATCTATCAAAGCTGCTCCAGCATTGCCTCCATTAGATACAGGGAAGAAGTAGCACCAGGATCCTGATGACCAATACTACGGTCGCCGATATAGCTGGCTCTGCCCTTGGTAGCCTTGATAGTTTTGGTATATTCTACACCATCTCTGGCCGCATCCACTCCCTTGGTTAGAGCAGTCTTAATATCATCCCCAGCCTCTACAGCCGCCTTGATAGCATCATAGGCAGGACAAATAGCATCCAACATGGTTTTTTCGCCTACGGTAGCTTTACCACGCATCTGAATACCGCCAATAGCTGCCTCCAAGGCAACTACCAAATCCTTACCATCAATCTCCATCTTATCCCGGAGAGCTGCACCAGCCTTCATAAAAGCTGTACCATAGAGAGGACCTGCAGATCCTCCCACAGTGGATACCAAGGTCATGCCTGTGGTTTTCAGCAAAGAACCAATGTCCTTGCCTACCATGGTGGAAATCTTAGGAACAACGGCATTAAAGCCCTTGGCCATGTTAACACCGTGGTCACCATCTGCAATCTCATTATCCAACTCTGTGAGATAGTCCTTTTCTGCTTCGATTCTGTCAGCCATAGCCTTCAAAATCTCTATTGTCTTTGCACTGTTAATCATTCGTCATACACCTCTTGAAATTACTTTTTCAAGGCAGGAGTATCAGCCTTGGCATCATACAGCTTCTTCAGCTCATCATCCAGACGGAGCAGAGTAATAGAGAAGCCTGCCATTTCAATGGAGGTCATATAATTGCCTACCATGGTATGATATACCTTGATACCTTTTTCTGCCAGGAAATCTGCTACAAAATTGTTCACGATATAAAGCTCCATTAATGGAGTACCGCCCATACCGTTAATTATAACAGCAACTTCCTTGCCTGTATAGTCTATATCTTCCACAATTCTGTCTAACAATTCCTGAGCAATGGAATTTGCAGATCTCAGTGGCTCACGGCTGGTACCTGGCTCACCATGAATACCGATACCGATTTCCATCTCATCCTCGCCCAGCTCAAAGCCTGGCTTGCCAGCTGCTGGCATAGTGCAGGCAGTAATAGCCATACCCATAGTGCGGACATTGGCAATAACCTTTTCAGCTACAGCCTTTACTTCCTCCAGACTTGCACCAGTTTCAGCCAAAGCACCTGCTATCTTGTGCACCAGCACAGTACCAGCCACGCCACGACGTCCAGTGGTGTACAGGGAATCCTTTACTGCCACATCATCGTTCACAATCACATAATCAGCCTTGATATCCTCATCCTTGGCCATATCAACAGCCATTTCAAAGTTCATAATATCACCGGTGTAGTTCTTAACGATACACAGTACACCTGCATCAGTAGCTACAGCCTTAATAGCCTCATAAATCTGATCAGGAGTTGGGGAGGTAAATACTGCACCTGCTACTGCTGCATCCAGCATACCCTCACCTACATAACCGCCATGAGCTGGCTCATGACCGCTGCCGCCGCCGCTAACCAAAGCAACCTTGCCTTCCTTCTTTGGTACACGCACAACTACGTTGCCGCAGTCCAGCTTGCGGAGCTTATCTGGTGCAGACTTTACCAGACCGAGAATCATTTCTTCTTCTACATTCTCTACAGCATTAATAATCTTTTTCACAATAATAACCTCCCTATATTTGAACATCATTCATGGTTGTAAATCCAAAACACCCCCACCTGCAAAAATACAAGTGAGGATGTTGAATATCAGATTTTGTCAGCTTATCAGCTTGCCAGATTACTCCTCATCATCCAGCCAATGCATAGCATGCTTAACAGCCTTTCTCCAGCCCTTGTAGAGCTTGGCTGCCTCTGCCTCTGCCATTACAGGCTCAAAGCGTACATCCAGCTTCCAAGCGGTCTTCAGCTCTTCCTTGCTGGTCCATACGCCTACAGCCAAGCCTGCCAGATAAGCAGCACCCAGAGCAGTAGTCTCGATAATCTGAGGACGGTCTACAGGTACGCCCAGAATATCAGCCTGGAACTGCATCATCAGGTTGTTGGCAACAGCGCCGCCGTCTACCTTCAGGGCAGCCAGCTTAATGCCGGAATCAGCTTCCATAGCACCCAGAACATCCTTAGTCTGATATGCCAGAGACTCCAGAGTTGCACGAACGATATGAGCCTTGGTAGTACCACGGGTAATACCGATAATCATACCACGGGCATTGGAATCCCAATATGGAGCACCCAGACCTACAAAGGCAGGAACCAGATATACACCGCCGGTGTCACGAACCTTCTTAGCAACCCACTCGGAATCAGGAGCGGAATCTACCATGCGAGCGCCATCACGGAGCCACTGAATAGCAGAGCCAGCTACGAAGATGGAACCCTCAAGAGCATACTCAACCTTGCCATCCAAGCCCCAAGCAATAGTAGTTACCAGACCATTCTTGGAATCATAGATATCAGTACCGGTATTCATCAGCATGAAGCAGCCAGTACCATAGGTGTTCTTAGCCTCGCCTGGCTTGAAGCAGTTCTGACCAAAGAGGGCAGCCTGCTGGTCACCTGCAGCACCAGCAACTGGAATGGATGCACCCAGAATAGATGGAGTGGTATAGCCATATACGCTGGAGGATGGACGAACCTCTGGCAGCATGGACTTTGGTACATCCAGGTAGCCCAGGAGAGCATCATCCCACTTCAACTCCTTGATGTTGTACATCAAGGTACGGGAAGCATTGGAATAATCAGTTACATGAGCCTTGCCACCAGTCAGCTTCCAGATCAGCCAGGTATCAATAGTACCAAAAATCAAATCGCCAGCCTCAGCACGAGCCCGAGTTCCCTCTACATTTTTCAGAATCCAAGTAATCTTGGTGCCAGAGAAATAAGCATCAATGGTTAAGCCGGTTTTCTGCTTAAATTCCTCAGTCAAGCCCTTGGCCTTCAGATCATTGGCAATGTCCGCAGTCTGACGGGACTGCCATACAATTGCATTATATACAGGACGGCCGGTATTCTTATCCCAAACAACAGCGGTTTCACGCTGGTTGGTAATACCAATAGCTGCGATGTCGCTAGCCTCCAGACCACTCTGCTCCAAAGCACCCTTCATTACTTCGCACATGGTGCTCCAGATCTCATCTGCATCATGCTCTACCCAGCCAGGCTGTGGAAAATGCTGAGTGAACTCCTTCTGCGCTACCCCTACGATTTTGGAGTTCTCATCAAAGATTATTGCTCTGTTGGAGGTTGTACCTGCGTCTAATGCCATTACATACTTCTTTGCCATTGAAAAATCCCCCTCTTGAAAAAACAATTCCCCTTGCAGAGGCTCTTGTTAATTGCCTAAATCCCCTGCAAAACTTTTATCAAGATACCTATTCGCCATCCATGTCACATTTTCCTGCTTGATTCTAAAAAAATTTTTATTTTTTTAGAATCAACATAATTTCTGTTTTAGCCATCACTTTTCTTCTCCTTTACTACTATAAGTATCAACTTCTTCCGCTACATTAAGTTCTATAGTTTTTTGCTTAAACTTAGGATAAATCACGTTTTTCTTGCTCTTAAGCTCATTATATACATCACTGGCAAAAATCCCCAACACCCGACGCTTAATCTCATCATTATCCAAAAGCAGGCTGAAGAAGTCCTGATTCTGCTCTAAACCTTCCACTAAGGCATCGTCAATATTATCGAAATAAGCAAACTCAAAGTCTCTTTCAGTGTTATTTTGAGCACTTGCTCGCAGCTTTTCAGATTTCATCATGATATCCTTAATCTGCAACATTGCCTTGACTGCAACGTCATTGTCGTAGTTTTTGCCTGTTCTGCTGTTGATTTCTGCAATAATCTGTGACAGACGTTCAATCTTTGCAGGAGTAAGGTTAAGAGATTCAGCGGTTGGCAGATGAACAATCGGATCAGCTTTATGCTTAACATTTGCAAACTCTCCGCTCTTTTTCTGCACAAAGTTATCTGCCTTGATTTTGCCGGTCAGGTCAAAACCGCCACCTGAATGTCTTACTTTCAGATACGTCTGCAAGTAAGACAAGAACTTATATTTCTTATGAATATCCAAGTCCTCGAAGCAGGTTGCCTGCACCAAGAACTCATAACAGCGGATGAAATGGCGGATTGCCATATGGATTTCCTTCTGCGTCTGCTCGTCATTATTCTTTTCGATGACGTTTTTGGCTTTCTGCAGGAAAAAAGTCATTTTCTTTTTGTCCGCAGCGGTAACCTTTTCTTTGTACAGAAGCGTATTGAAGTCCTCTACATCGCCGGGATCAAGGAAGAAATAGCCGTCGATTTTCGCGCTGATATCATAAATAGAACGCGGGTTAATGCTATTGGACAGCAAAGTCACAGTGTAGTATTTGCTGAAAGCCTTCTCAATATCCGCATAATCATTAGCAAAGTCCAGGACAAAAGTTTTCTTGTCAAAGGGCGGACAGATACGGTTCAGTCGGGATAAAGTCTGCACTGCATTTACGCCACGCAGCTTTTTGAGCACGTACATAGCACACAGCTTCTTCTGGTCAAAGCCGGTCTGATATTTATCTGCTACCAGCAGTACCTGATATTCGTCCTTATCAAACTCTTTAGGCAGGTTCTTTTCAGCAATACCGTTCATGCCTACTTCGGTATATTCCTTGCCGTCAATGGTAACCTTGCCAGAAAAGGCAACCAGTGCTTTCAGCCCGGTATAACCTTTGCGATTGATATAATCCTCAAAGGCCTGTCGATATTTTACTGCACCGGCACGCGATTCCGTAATGACCATAGCCTTAGCCTGACCGTTAAGCTCCTGCATGACGTTCTGGCGAAAATGCTCGATGATAACCTCAATGCGTTGCGAGATATTTGTTTCATGCAGCTGCACGAAGCGGGCAATCTGGCGCTTGGCATCATTCGTTTTCATTTCCGGATCATCTTCAATCTCTTTGTTGATACGGAAGAAGGTATCGTAAGTGATATAGTTCTGCAGTACATCAAGAATAAAGCCTTCTTCGATAGCCTGCTTCATGGAGTAAATATGAAAGGCTTCATACTGTCCCTGCTCATTTACCCTGCCGAAAAGCTGCAGAGTAGTCGGTTTCGGCGTAGCGGTAAAGGCGAACATCGACACATTAGGCTGCTTGCCGTTGCGCTGGATTTCATCGGTAATAATATCTTCAACATCAACATCGGTTTCCACTTTACCGGAGCCAAGCGACTTGGTAATCGCCGCCATGTTCTTGCCGGAGGTAGAAGAATGGGCTTCGTCAATGATTACCGCAAAGTGCTTATTCTTCAAGCCTTTGACGCTATCCACGATATAGGGGAACTTCTGAATCGTCGTTGCAATAATCTTGGTGTTACCGCCAAGCGCATTGGCAAGGTCAGTAGAGTTGCACTGGTCGTCCATCACGCGGATAAGGCCTTCCTTGTGCTCAATACCAAGTACCGCCTGCTGAAGCTGTCTGTCGACTACTACGCGGTCGGTACAGATGATGATATTGTCAAAGATAATCTTGTTGTCTGCACTATGCAAAGACGCCAGACGATGTGCAAGCCAAGCAATCTCGTTCGTTTTGCCGGAGCCTGCACTGTGCTGCAGAAGATAGTTCAGGCTGCTGCCATGCTCCTTAACATCGGCAAGCACCTTGCGCAGCACATCAAGCTGATGATAGCGAGGGAAGATAACTGTTTCATTCTTCTTCACCTTGCCGTTGGCATCTTCTTTTTCGCTGACCTCGATAAACATGAACTTGCCAAGGATTTCCAGCAGGCTGTCCTTTTGCAGGATATCGTCCCACATATAATGAACGCTGTATTCATCTTCCAAAACAGGGTTGCCGGCACCGACCTGAATACCTTCACCACATCCCATATTGAAGGGCAGGAAGAAGGTACTGCTGCCGCTGAGCTTGGTACACATATAAACCTGTTCCAAATCCATAGCGAAGTTTACCAAGGAACCGGCCTTCCACAAAAAGAGGCGGTCTTTAGGATTGCGCTCCATACGATACTGATAGATGGCATCCTGATAGGACTGTCCTGCGGCATTACATTTCAACTCGAAGGTGATGATTGCAAGGCCATTGAGAAAGATTACCAGGTCAATGCGTTCATCATTGCTTGCCCAAACCTCTTCGGAGACGGTAAAGATGTTCTTATGATACAAAGCGTTAAGCTCCTTGTTGAAGGTCGTTGCAGGCTTCGTATACATCAAATCCAGATGAATGTTGGCCAGCTCTACGCCATGCTTAAGCACATCAAGACGACTGCCGTTCGCCCTCGTTTCCTGCTGGTTGATAAAGGCAATAATGGTATCTTCAGCTTTTTCCTTATAGATTTTGCGCAAAGCCTCCATTTTTTCCGGCTGGGTATCATCAAGGAAAGTAAACAATGCCTTACGGTTCATCGCAAAAAGGCGGTCGAACTCCGCTCCTGGAGCTTCTGCGTACCCACATTCCGGCTTTACAAGCTGGTCGATGATATAACGCTGATATTCTTTTTCTGAAAGGATGTTATTCATTTACAGGAACCTCCTTCTTGCCGGTAACGTATTCGTAGATGAGGGACTTTTTGTAGTCGGCAAGGATATCGAGCTGGCGCTTTTTGTCAGCGATAAGAGAGTCGATTTCGGAGCATTTGGAATCGAGGAAGTCTGCAATTTGCTGTTGTTCTGCTAAAGGTAATTCAAATAATGGTACTAAAGCAAAATTTGAAAAGCGCAAATCCTGACCATCGCGAATAAAATTACATGTTCCTTGTAATGCATTAATATATCTAGCAGACTTAAACAACCACTTATAATACTTATGGCACACTTCTTTCTGAGCTTTCAATACAACATAATGCCAAGTAATACAGCCCGTAATCTCACTCATTTCCAAACCACCCTGAAAACTACGCAAACTTATGATGAAATCATTTGGTTCAACGTGTTTCCATTTTTCTAATCCTTGTGTAGCTAAAACTATCTGAGCATTTTCTTTAGCTGTATAATCCTTTTGTGTTATAATGCCATATTTTTGGCTTGCAGTTAATTGTTCATCGCCAGTCTGACGCCTAATATCAGAATTAGCAAACAAATACTTCGACGGAATTACCTTCCAATGCATAGGAATCTTAGGAAGCCATTTAATACCGCTGTCCTTCATTTCCACATCAGGATTCAGCCCTTTGGTAACCGCTTCGGTAATAACAGATTTCTTATACTCCTCCAAAAGAGAAATTTCCTTTTGGATATCTTCAGAGGTCGCGTCGATTTCGGAGCATTGAGTGTCGAGGTAGCTTACTATTTCCGTTTGTTCATCATAACTAGTCGTTGGATAAGGTAACTCTGCTAATTTGTTCCAACGCAAATCACAAGACCGTACTCTAATACCAGAAGCTAATGCAACAAAAACATTGCTAAACGCCATAGAACGCAAATAATACATCAAATATCGCTTATTGTATTTTGAATTAAGTACATTTAAAACAGGAGACGCTTTTCCACGAGAATCAGAAATTCCTATAGCACCCGCAAATCCATCCATACCATGAACTACTAAATCTCCTACATCAATACCTTGATAACCTATTTCCTTATCAGACAACGTAAAACCATCTTCTCTACGATTTGATCTAAGAGTAACTTCGCCATCTCTAAAACAAGTAATTACACCATCGTCATCTTTAACTGGTTTTTGTAAGTATTCCAAAACATACTTACCTTTTATGATTTCCCAATCCTTCGGAATCTCCCCAATCCACTCAATCCCGCTATCCTTCATTTCGCGCATTCTCATCACCTCATTTCATCAGGCGAGCAACACGCTCATTCACAGCCTTGTCGATTGCCAAAAACTCCGCCAGAAGCTCTGCACTGGGCCTAGGTGCCTGGTATTTATAGAAGTAGCGGGTGAAGGGGATTTCCGCACCGGTTTTAATTACAGGCTTCTTCTTCGTCAAATTCTCTTCCCAGAACCACTTGGCATCAGGAATATGCGGCAACACCTCTCGCGCCATATAGGTTTCAATATCCTCGGTGTATTTCACAAGCTCTGTATCCTTGGTTTCCTTGTCGTAAATAATGTTGCCTTTTTTATCCCGCTGGATTTCCGCAGTCTTATCCATAACGGAAAGTCCGTCCATGATTTTCTCAAAGAGTTTTTTATCAGCCAAATCGCCAAGAACAGCTTGCAGCACCGGTGTAAATGCTTTAGGCGAAAGCCATTTTTTATCAGCAATATGCTCCTGCAGCTTCGCCATAATAGCATCATAAACAGGCTTCGTAGCATAAAAAGCCTGCAGCTTGTTCTGGTCTTTACCACTCAAAGCATTGCCTTTTTCCTCGTATTCTGCAACCTTAGCTTCATCCCATAAGCCTTTCAGCGCCCCCTTCTGCAGCATACGCTCAATGCTTGCTTCCGTAATGGAATAGCTCCGCTGCAAAGGCTGCATAACAGCATACTCACGGTACATAAAATCTTCGTTCTTAAAAATCTTGCTGTATTCGCTGTCAGCCTTGTCAAAATCAGTATACAGCTTGGCAATCTGCGCTCTGTCCTCGGGAGAGAACTCGTTTTTCTTGTTGCCCACAGGCTTACGCAGCTTGTGGTAAATATTCGTCGCATCTATAAGCTGCACATAACCCTTGCGCTCCGGGCGTTTGTTTTTGGATATAATCCACCAGTAGCTGGCAATGCCGGTGTTGTAAAACAAATCCGTCGGCATAGCAATGATAGCTTCCAGCAAATCGTTCTCCAAAATCCAGCGGCGAATCTGGCTTTCACCGGATGCTGTGCCGCCGGTAAAAAGCGGTGAGCCGTTTTCGATAATCGCAGCACGGCCAACCTTTTCATCCAGCTTCGCAATGGCGGACTGTAAAAACAGCATCTGCGAATCACCACCGCCGGGCAAACCTGCACCCCAACGACTGTTTTCCTTGGCGTATTCCTTGTTTACAGCTTCTTCCTGTCCTGCCTTTGCGTCCTTACCGCTCCAGGGAGTACCAAAAGGCGGGTTCATCAGCACGAAGCGCATCTTGGTATCAGCAGAAGGATCCTCCTTAAAGGAATCCGCATGTACAAAATTAGTTGCATCTTGGCCTTTAATCAGCATTTCCGCCATGCCCACAGCCCAAGAAACACCCATAAACTCCACGCCGAACAGCTTAACATCGGCAGTAGGATTATAATGCTTAAAATAACTGTACGCCGTACTCAGCATACCGCCAGTTCCTGCTGCCTGGTCACAAATGGTAATCAGCTTGTGGTCATCAAAAATATCGTCGCAGCCTTCGGAAACAAGCAAAGATACGCCCAGCTTAACAATATCACGACCGGTGTAAAACTGACCGGCATCTACGTTCTGGAAGAATCTGCCGATAAGATTCTCGAAGATATACCCCATCTTAATGCTGTCAAAGCTCTCAACGGACAAATCCAGTTCAGAGAAGGCTTTGACCGTATTGAACAGGCAACCGCCTTCATCCATCTTCTTGATATGGGTTTCCATATCGAGGTTATTCAAAATATCCTTAATATTATCGGAAAAACCCTGAATGTATGCCTTGAAGTTTTCCGCAATGTGGTCGGCATCGTTGCACAACTCCTGCAGAGTAAACTCGCTGATATTATAGAACTGATAGCCGGAAAGCCTATACATAGCCTTAGCAGGGTAATTAGGGTTCTCATTGTATTTTGCTACAACAGCAGCCTTAGTCTTTGCCAAAGCGCACTCAAAACGGCGGATAATCGTCATAGGAATAATAACATCACCATACTTATCCGGCATATACGTGCCACGCAGCTTATTGGCAATACTCCAAATAAAATTCGCCTCTGCAGTTATATCAACGGGATTATCATCCCAAAGCACATCTATTTTCTTGATGTCAGTCACGTTAAAACCTCCACATAGAATTTTAGTTAATATCTTCTTAGACAGACATGTTTGCCACAAAAAGCCACACCGTATTTCCATACCTTGTCAATATCCTGCTCAGAAAACATAACAGCATATTCCCGGCTTTCAATCTGTTCTGCTGCCGCTTCCGCCTTTGCTGGCAGGTCCGCCTTATTATCAGCTTTTTTAAACTCCAGCAGTACGCCGCAGACATTTTTATTGCGAGGCACAAGGGCCAAATCAAACCGTCCGTAGCCACTCTCCCAGTTGGATTTTACGATATACCTGTCACGCAGCAAGACGCACATTCCCAGCATTAAGCCATGATAAAAACTTTCACCATTGGCCGTATCGTGATAGCTGACCAGATTGCGCAACAATCTCGACAATTCCGCCTCAAAGACTTCCGCATTCCCTGTCAGCATGGCCTGCAACATGTTCCTCAGCTCACTTGTGCCTCGGTATCCGTTCATATACTGCATAACTTCACGTGCAAATAAAGTATAAATTTCCTTGTTGGGAATCGCCATCTCAACTACACGCCCGAACATATCGATTTCTTCCCCCATGACCTTCAAATAGCCGGTTGTCAGCAACATGGTATACAAATCATCCCTGTTCCTGCCAATATCGGTATATACCACGCCTTCCTGCAAAGGCTTGGCCACATTGCCGCCCTCCAGTAAATGCTGCAGTTCCGCCCGGCTGCCGCCGTCCAAATCCTGCAACAGATATTTGATAATGCCATTTTCCGATGTATTTACCCAATAGGCCCCCAGCTTGCAATCATTTTGAAAATACTTTATGACTGACCAGGGATTATATATTTCCTTGCCGCCAAACAAATAGCCGTCATACCACTCTTTCAGTTCCGGCAGCTTATCCTCTCTGTCAAGCTGTGCAGCAATTCCCTGCACCTCATCAGGTGTAAAGCCAAAAACATCACCATAATCATTTTCCAACACCGAGCATACATGCAGATTATTCAAGCCACTGAAAATGCTCTCTTTCGTCACACGCAGCACCCCTGTCAGCACTGCAAACTCCAAATTCTTGTTCGACTTCAACAATTTACTATAAAATGGCCGCATACATACAATCATTTCATCATAAAATCCATGCTCCCAGGCATACTGCACCGGTGCATCATACTCATCAATCAGCACAATTGGCTTTACGCCATAATAGCGGCACAAATACTCTGACAGGCGGCTTAGACTCATGGCAAACTCTGCCACCATATATTCATCGGCCTGCTTAATCTTCTCAAAATACCCTTTTTCATCCTCAGACAAAACATCAGCTTCCAGCAAAAAGGAAAACTGTTTATATAAATCAGACAGCATAGCCCGCAGCATGCACATAGTTTTCTTAAAATTTCCTACCCCCATATCTTTCAGGGAAATAAAAATCACAGGATATTTACCCTGCTTTTTCGTATAAAAATCTCCGGCTTGGACTATCTTCAAACCATCAAACAAATTGCCGCCTGCAGCATTTATATCGAAAAACTCCTGCAGCATGCTGAGCATCAATGTCTTGCCGAACCTTCTCGGCCTAGTGATTAATGTCACCTGTGCATGATAATCTATCAGCGATTTGATAAAATGCGTCTTATCGACAAAATAATAATCTTCCTCCCTGAGCATTCTGAAATCATCTATTCCTATTGGCATCCTGCACATAATAACACCACCTTCACCATAAATTTTATCACATCAACACAATTATTAATAGCAATTTACATACCGCCTTCAGCAAAATGCAACATACAAAAAGATAAATTGGCAACAAAAAACCGCAACCAGACCTTGATAGGCACTGACACCTTATCCAGACCGATTGCGGTTTCTTAGTTAATTCAATTTAATGCTTACAGCTTGTAATATGCTACACCAGCTTCGAAGATCTTCTGATCCTGTTCACCTGGTACATTCATAGCTACAGAGCCACCGATACGCTCGGAGTGGCCCATCTTGCCCAATACACGGCCATCAGGGCTGGTAATACCCTCAATAGCATTGATGGAGCCATTAGGATTAAATGGCATCTCCATAGTAGGATTGCCTTCCTCATTAACATACTGAGTAGCAATCTGACCGTTAATTCTCAGCTTAGCCACAACCTCCTTGTCAGCAAAGAAGCGTCCCTCACCATGAGAAATAGGAATAGTGAATACATCACCAGGACGTACATTGTTGAACCAAGGAGACAGATTGGATACAACCTTGGTGCGAACCATGCAGGAAGCATGACGGCCAATCTGATTGTGAGTCAGAGTTGGAGAAGCAGCATCCAGATCCCGAATCTCACCGTATGGAACCAAGCCCAGCTTAATCAAAGCCTGGAAGCCATTACAGATACCCAGCATCAGACCATCCCGCTTCTGCAGCAGCTCATGAACAGCCTCCTTGATACGAGGGTTACGGAACATAGCTGCAATAAACTTGCCGGAACCATCTGGCTCATCACCGCCACTAAAGCCACCTGGCAGCATAACAATCTGGGATGCCTTGATACCCTTAACAATAGCCTCTACAGACTCCTCTACAGCCTGTGGAGTCAGGTTGCGGATAACCAAGGTCTCTGGATCGCCGCCTGCTCTGCTGAAAGCTCTGGCAGTATCATATTCACAGTTAGTGCCTGGGAATACAGGAATGAAAATCTTTGGCTTGGCGATGCCAACCTTTGGCGTAACTCTATTGCCACCAGTGTAGATATACTCGCTGGCAGTTTTCTTCTCCCCTACCTTTACCTTGGTTGGGAAAATCTTCTCCAATGGAGAGGTATAAGCCTTCTTAGCCTCAGCAAAGCCAATAACAGCCTCACCAGCCACAATATTGCTATTCTGAGTAGTAGTACCCAGCTCATAGCAGCCAGTACCAGCCAAGGCCTCCTTAATATCGGAATCAGGAGCAACCTCCAGAATCAAAGCACCGTAGTCAGCCTTGAACAAATCCTCCATAGATGGCTTGGTATTGAAGCGGAAGCCAATGCCGTTACCCAGACACATCTTGGTAATAGCAGCAGCAGTACCACCCATACGAACACTGGAAGCAGCAAATACCTTCTTGGCAGCAATGAAATTGCTTACCTTCTCGTAGGTATCCCGCAGCTTGCGGAAATCAGGCATTGCCAGCTTGTCCTTTGGCATTGGTACATAATAAACCTTGCTGCCAGCCACCTTAAACTCAGGAGAAAGGGCATTATCTGCCTTCATAACATCCACAGCAAAGGAGGTCAGAGTTGGTGGAACAGTCAAATCCATAAAGGTACCAGACATGGAGTCCTTACCGCCAATGGCAGGAATCTCCAGCTGATGCTGTGCCCAAAGAGCACCCAGCAAAGCAGCAAATGGACGGCCCCACTTTCTGCTATCAGTTCCCAGGCTCTCAAAATACTCCTGGAAGGTCAGGCGAATCTTATCCGCACGACCGCCCAGAGCTACCATCTTGGCTACAGACTCAATAACAGCATACATAGCACCGTGGAATGGGCTCCACTCCATGAGATATGGATTGTAACCATAGGTCATAGCAGTAGCTGTAGTGGTTTCTGCCCCAATAACAGGCAGCTTAGCCACCATACCCTCAGTAGGAGTCAGCTGGTTCTTGCCACCGAAAGGCATAAGAACGCTGTTACCGCCAATGGAGGAGTCAAAGCGCTCAGCCAAGCCCTTCTGGCTGCATACATTCAAATCCTTCAAGTTCTCCAGCCATGCTTTCTCCAAATCAGGAGCCAAAGCGGCTACCTTGCCAGGAATATGGTCTAAATAGCAAGTCTCCTTAGCAGGAGTTTCCACAACTACATTGATATGCTGCTTGACACCATTGGTATCCAAGAAATCACGGCTCAGGTTTACAATGGTATTCTGGCGCCAGTTCATAACCAGACGACGGTTATCTGTAACAACAGCTACCACAGCGGTTTCCAGATTCTCCTCATCAGCAGCCTTGCAGAATGCTTCTACATCCTTCTTGTTAATAACAACGGCCATACGCTCCTGAGACTCGGAAATTGCCAGCTCAGTACCGTCCAAGCCCTCGTACTTCTTCTTAACAGCATCTAAGTCTATTACCAGGCCATCAGTCAGCTCGCCAATAGCAACAGAAACACCGCCTGCACCAAAGTCGTTGCAACGCTTAATCATACGGCTGATTTCTGCATTGCGGAACAAGCGCTGAATCTTCCGCTCAGTAGGAGGATTACCCTTCTGAACCTCTGCACCGCAGGCAGTCAAGGACTCCAGAGTATGCTCCTTGGAAGAACCAGTAGCACCGCCACAGCCATCACGGCCGGTACGACCGCCTACCAGCACAATAACATCCTCAGTGGTAGGAACTTCACGAACTACATTTACCTTTGGTGCAGCTGCAATAACAGCACCAATCTCCATACGCTTAGCCAGGAAGCCCTCATGATATACCTCGGAAACCTGACCAGTAGCCAAGCCAATCTGATTACCATAGGAGCTATAGCCTGCTGCTGCCCCCAGAGTAATCTTCTTCTGTGGCAGCTTGCCCTTCAGGGTTTCGCTAATAGGACGGCGTGGATCTGCCGCGCCGGTAACACGCATGGCCTGATATACATAGGAACGGCCAGACAATGGATCGCGGATAGCACCGCCCAGACAGGTAGCAGCGCCACCAAATGGCTCAATCTCAGTAGGATGGTTATGGGTTTCGTTCTTGAACATAACCAGCCATTCCTCATTTTTGCCACCAATATCTGCATTAACCACAATGCTGCAAGCGTTGATTTCCTCGGACTTGTCCAAATCCTCCAGCTTGCCCTGCTTCCGCAGTGCCTTCATGCCAATAACAGCCAGATCCATCAGGGTAACATCACGATTCTGGCCAGCATAGAGATCCTTTCTATCTGCCAAATACTGATCATAAGCCTTGCGGATAGGTTCTGCATAATAGCCATCCTCAATATCCACCAAATCTACAGCTGTGGTAAAGGTAGTATGACGGCAATGGTCTGACCAGTAGGTATCAATTACCCGGATTTCGGTAATGGTTGGATCCCGCTTCTCAGTATCTCTGAAATACTCCTGACAGAATTTCAGATCCTCAAAGCTCATGGCAAAACCTCTGGCATCCATGAAAGCATGGAGAGCAGCCTCATCCATAGTGGTAAAGCCCTCCAGCAGCTCTACATCAGCTGGAGCCTGGAAGTTCATATCCAGAGTCTCTGGCTTTGCCATGGAAGCCTCACGGCTTTCTACTGCGTTAATATAGTAGTTCTTGATTTTCTCCACATCTGCAGCAGAAACATCCCCTACCAGAACTACAACTCTGGCTGTAGCAATTTTTGGACGCTCCTTCTGAGTTACCAACTGTACGCACTGAGCAGCAGAATCTGCGGTCTGGTCATACTGGCCTGGCAGATATTCCACTGCAAACATGGTAGAATTTGGGAAGGTTGGCAGCTCCTCTTCATAAACCACATCCACAGGAGGTTCAGAGAAAACGACAGCCTTTACCTGGGCGTATTCCTCATCGCTAAGGCCCTCAATATCATAACGATTGAACAGGCGGACAGCCTTCAGCCCGGACAGTCTGAAGCTCTCTACCAAGTCGTCATGCAGCTGCTGGGCGGGGATGTCAAAGAAGCCCTGACGCTTTTCCACAAAAATTCTTCTTACACTCATTGATCTGCCTCCAATATCTATAATAAAAAAACAAAGCTAGCTAATATTATCTCATATGGTCTATGGCAATTTTTACTACCACCTTGGTAACCTGTTGCGGGCCTCCCTCTGGTGAACCACAAGGCCGATGCACATCGGTGGGATAAAGCACAGCAAAATCTCCTGCTGCTAATTCGATGCCGCTGATAGGAATCAAATTATCAAAGAAAACAATATCCTTCTCCTGGTCATAAGGATCGCATACCTTCAGCTCAGGACTCATAGGACACCAGCCCATTTCCTCCCGACCGCTGACAATATACTGAACATCTACATAACGACGATGGGCCTCTGGCTTGCCGCTATCTGGCTCTCTGGTTTCGTATCTCTGTAGAATCGCCACGCTGTCCTCACCATGAATGGGATATTTACCATCCTCCATGGTGGTAAAATCATGGCTGCGAAGAAACTCCAATGCTTCTCTAACGGCCTCTGGGTATCTGCCAAAGCCGGAAGCTGCCTCCTTCATATTTCCAATAATCAATTTCATCTACTCCTTTGGAAAACCTTTTCCATCATCTCCAAAAAAAAGACTATACCAAGGATATTTTATACAAAAATCCCATATTATGCAAATTATATCAGAGGTAAATTACAAGGAAAAATATTTTGCAGAAATTCTAGGATAAATCAATATAATTTAATATATTTTCTTCTCAAAAGATTAATCTTTTTCTTTTCATTTGCAATTTTTTCTTTTATATGGTATAAAGATTAATACTATTGAAAAAAGGAGCGATGAAAAATGCGTGAATTGTTAGAGCTTTTGGAACATGATGCCCGTCGGCCAGCCGGTGAGCTGGCGGCCATGCTGCACCGCAGCGAATATGAGGTTGAACAGCAGATGCGTCAGCTGGAGCAGGACAAGATTATCCTAAGCTACAACACCCTGATTAACTGGGAAAAAACCGGCAGCGACACCGTAACCTCCATTATCGAGGTAAATCTTACCCCTCAGAGAGAGACAGGATTTGATGCCATTGCGGAACGCATCTATCGCTTTGACGAAGTACGAACTGTTTATCTCATGTCTGGCAGCTTTGACCTGCTGGTAATCATTGAGGGTAAATCCCTACAGGATGTGGCTAATTTCGTAGCTACCCGCTTGTCCACCATTGAAGGGGTTACCCAGACTCGCAGTCATTTTATGCTGAAGTCATACAAAAAGGATGGCATTATTATTGAGGATAAGGAACAAGATCGAAGGCTGGTGATGACTCCATGACAGAAAATATAGATTGGCAGAAAAGAATTTCTCCTGTAGTACAGGCTATACCTCCATCTGGTATTCGACGTTTTTTTGATATTGCTGCCGAAATGGAGGATGTTATTTCTCTAGGCGTAGGAGAGCCGGATTTTGTTACTCCTTGGTCCATTCGAGAAAGCTGTGTCTACGGTCTGGAGCAGGGCTATACCTCCTATACTGCCAACCGTGGTCTTTGGGAACTGCGAGAGGAAATCTGCGCCCTGCAGAAGCGCAATTTCAATATTGACTATGATCCCAAGACCAATGTACTGGTTACAGTAGGTGTCAGTGAAGCCCTGGATATTGCCATGCGGGCTATTCTCACTCCTGGGGATGAGATTCTTATCCCAGAACCTTGCTACGTTTCCTACAAGGCCTGTGCTTCCCTAGCCGGTGCTGTAGCTGTAGCTGTACCAGCCAAAATCGAAAATAATTTCAGCATTACCCCAGCAGATTTGGAGGCTCATGTTACCAACAAAACCAAGGCTCTCCTCATTGGCTATCCTAACAATCCTACTGGTGCTATTCTCACCAAGGAACAGCTGATGGATATTGCCAAATTTGCCCAGGAACACGATTTGATTGTTATTTCCGATGAAATCTATGGTGACCTGACCTATGGCGGGGAACGCCATGTATGCTTTGCTGGTCTGCCTGGTATGAAGGATAGAACTATTCTTCTCAATGGCTTCTCCAAGGCCTATGCCATGACTGGCTGGCGCATTGGCTATGCTATGTCCAACCCGGCCATTATTTCTGCCATGACCAAGATACATCAGTACACCATGCTGTGTGCTCCTATTACCGCCCAGATTGCTGCGGTAGAGGCTCTTCGTCACGGTGAGAAATACATGAAGAAAATGGTTTCTGAATACGACAAGCGCCGCCGCCTTATTTATGATGGTCTTACCAATGCTGGCCTGAAGTGCTTTGAGCCAAAGGGAGCCTTCTATATCTTCCCAGATATAACCTCCACCGGCCTTACCTCTGAGGAATTTGCCGAACAGCTTCTTATGAAGGAGCATGTGGCACTGGTACCAGGTACTGCCTTTGGTCAGTGTGGCGAGGGCTATGTACGCTGTTCCTATGCCACCTCCGTAACCAAAATTTCTGAGGCCATTGCCCGCATTGAACATTTCGTACAACACTGCAAAAAATAACTTAAATTTCCAAGGCCATGCCTGCTTCTATTGCTGGTATGGCCTTTAAAATTACGCACAAAAAAGGACTGCCTCGGCAGTCCTTTTAATTTCTCTATGGCGGAGAGGGTGGGATTCGAACCCACGGTGCCTTGCGACATCACTGGTTTTCAAGACCAGCTCCTTAAACCACTCGGACACCTCTCCATAGCCATATCAGTTTAACAAAAAATCATCTATCTGTCAAGATTTACTTAGCAGCTTCCTGTGGCAGAGCCAGCTTGCTAACATCCAGGTCAACCATAATGCCCATAGCCTTATCCAGAGCAGCCTTGCTGGAATTATAGTTATAGAGGGCAGTATAATAATTGGTCTGAGCCTGAGCCAGCTTTTCCTCGGCATCCATAACATCCAGATTGGTACCTACACCAGCCGCATAGCGAACCTGGGCAATCTTATAATCCTCCTGAGCCTTATCCACAGCAACCTGGGTAGTATTAATGCTCTTCTCCGCAGCCTTCAGATTCAGATAAGCAGTACGAACCTCCAAATCACCAGACTGACGGGTATTCTCCGCAGCAGCCTCAGCCTTGGCTACAGCAGCCTTAGACTGGTTTACCTTGGACTGGGTAACATTATTGTCCCAAATATCCCAGGACACTACCACACCAGCAGTCCAATTATTGTTATTCTGATAACGCGGGTCAGTTTCCTCGGAACCAAATGGAGAATCACCAGCCCAGCTCTTGGAGGCCTGAGCACTTACCTTTGGCATATAGCCAGCTTTAGCCTGCTGTACCCCAGCCTCAGCAATAGCCACCTGATAATCTGCTATCAGCACATCAGGGCGGTTGCTGCGGGCATAGGCAGTGCACTCTTCCAAAGGAATCTCATAAACATTGTAATCCAGACTATCGGTAAGATTCAGCTCTGTATCAGTAGGCAGTCCCATAACGTTGTTCAGGCTGGCAATAGCCACATCATAGCTATTCTTGGCATTAATGAGATTCTGCTCTGCATTGGCCATCTGCACCTGAGTTCCCAGCACATCGGATTTAGCTACTGTACCTACAGTGTACTGAGCATTAACATTTTTCAGATGTTCAGTCAGGGTATTTACGGAATCCTGAGCTACCTTAATCTGATTCTTGGCCTGCAAAGCCTGATAGTAAGCACTCATGGTGGCAGCCTTTACCTTCTGCTTGGAAAGCTCCAACCCCAGCTCATTGGCATTCATAGCCAAATCTGCTGCCTTGATGGCACCCTCCAGCTGACCGCCGGTATAAATAGGCATGGTCAGGCTAAGAGTATTGCCATAGTTACGGCTCAAACTCAGCTTATCGTTGTATTTGCCACCCATCTTGGTAGCTGTGCTCTGCCAGTTCACAGTAGGGCCAAAGCTGCGGCGAGCCTGATGGCGGGCCCATACAGCACTATCGTATTCAGCCTCCTGCTGTTTGATGCTGTAGTTATTATCCAAGGCAGTACGAACACTTTCCTCCAAGGTCATGTCCACAGACTCTGCCATAGCGGCACTTGCCATAGTTGTGGTCATCAAACCGCCCAGCACAAGGGCTGTCAGCTTTTTCATATAATTCTTTTTCAACTTCATTTCCTCCTACATATACATCTATCAACCATTTATACTAAAAGCTTCGGCGCAGACCGAAATATGTTGCTCTGGTATCAGCTTTATTTATATCATTAACCTGGGTAAAAATATAGGTATCCTTGGCAATTTCATACTGCAAACGGGATTTCAGCTTGAAATCATTGGGGTCATAGCCATCTACAGACAGCTGCAGCTTGTTGCCCCCCATATCCAAGCCCAAACCAGCTTTGCCATCAATAACTCCGGCTCTCGCCCCTAGACTGCCATTGTACATACCGCCCTGTAGATTGAAGTGATTGTCCTCTCCAATATCATTCAGGCCCAATCTTAGCAGGCTATTTTCTGTAGGGCGGATATCCACCCCCATATTAGTCTGCCAGCGATCTTCCTTGCCACTGTACATGGTTTCCAAGCCAGCATTAACCTCAATATTCGAAACGGTATTCATCATATCGTCAGCCCGCTGACTAACATTGCGTACATTATGCAGAGTAGCCTTCAAATCATCAGCCACCTGAGGATCTGTTACTACTCCCTCCAGGGAAGCGGCCATATTATCAATGCGCTTGCTGGTGGCAGAAAGATTAGCAATAGCCTCCCTCAAATTAGCTCCGGTTTCTCCATTGCCATTAAATGTTGCTACCAAAACCTCCAAACTATCAGCAGTCCGCATCAGGCTGCCTGTCATGTGATTCAAATTCTGAGCCATCTGGCGAATATCTCCCTGATTAACCTGAGCCATATTGGCCAAGGTTGCTGTCAGGCTATCTATGTTGGCAGTAATATTGCGCATATTTATGGATACTTCCTTCAAAGCCTGCTGAGTATCCTTATCTCCCAATAGCTGATTCATGGAATCCAGCAGTGTTTGTACCTTCAAAACAGCATTATTCATATTGGCCATCATATCATCCATAGTAGTCTCCTGCAAACCATAGATAAAATCCCCTGGCCCATAGCAATCCTCAAAATTGGCATCCTTATCTGGCACAATATTGATAAACTTGCCTCCCATAACACCATTGGCAGTAACAATTACAGTGGATTTACGAGGAATCTTTACCTGGCTGTCTATATGCACAGCAGCCACTACCCCAACACCAGATGGCTCCACACTATCTACCTTGCCTACAGCCACACCGGCATAGCATACATCATTGCCGGAGGTCAGTCCCACGGCCTGAGGAAATCCTATGCTAAGGCTATAGCCCTGACTGCCACCTAGCTTTATGCCACTAAGCATTACCATGATAGCAATCAGCAGTCCCAATCCCAGCAGGGTAAAGGCTCCTACCTTGGCTTCCAACTTCATTCTGCTTGCTCCCTTCCCATGTACATACGCTGCATAAAGCTCTGCACTCTTTCATCCTTGATATGACAGAAATTCTGCACTGTATCTATTGCTATTAGCTCCCCTTCATAAATCATGGCTATTCTATCTGCAATATTGCAGGCACTAACCATATCATGGGTAACTACCACACTGGTAGCCTTTTGCTTTTTCTGAGTTTCCTTCATCAGCTCATCAATCTTCACTGTAGTAATAGGATCAAGACCAGAGCTAGGCTCATCATAAAAAATAATCTTGGGGTCAAAGGCTATGGCTCTAGCCAGCCCCACTCGCTTTTTCATACCACCAGACAGTTCTCCTGGCATGGTGGATTGAATCCCTGGCAAGCCAACCTGCTCCAGCTTGCGGGCTACAATAGTCTGAATTTCCTCCTCAGACAAATCCGTATGCTCCCGCAGGCCAAAGGCCACATTCTCCCCCACTGTCATGGAATCAAAGAGAGCAGAATACTGAAAAACCATGCCCATATTCATCCGCAGTTTATCCAGCTCTGCCTCCTGCATATGGGAAATAGCCTGTCCCATAATGTAGATTTCGCCACTGGTAGGCCTATCCAAACCAATAAGGAGCCTTAGCAGGGTACTTTTACCAGAACCGGAGCCACCTATAATAGCCAAGGTTTCTCCCTCACGGATTTCCATATTTATATTTTTGAGAACCTGCTTTTCGCCAAAGCTTTTACAAACATTTTCTATTCTAATCATATAGTTCTCTATCCTTTATTAATAAAGCATCCAGGACAAAATCACGTTCAACAAGAAAATGATAATAATAGAGGTAACCACAGAACGAGTGGTAGCCATACCTACACCCTGAGCCCCCTCTGGTGCCCTCATGCCATAGTAACAGCCTACTGTAGCAATTACCATGCCAAAAACCACAGCCTTGATAAGACCACCAGAAAAATCAGCTCCATCTGCATACTGCTCAATGGAATGCCAATATACATAATTGGAGATGCCAAAATATTCTTTGGACACCAGCCAGCCACCCAAGACACTAATCAAATTGCCATATACTGTCAGTAAGGGCACCATAACCATACAGGCCAGCATCCTTGGGCCAGCTAGATAGCCCACTGGATTTACAGCCATACAGCGCAAGGCATCTATCTGCTCTGTTACCTTCATGGTACTGATTTCCGCTGTCATGGCAGAACCAACCCGTCCAGCGGTTACTACACCGACCAGCACCGGCCCCAGCTCTCTACCAGTGGCAATAGCAATAACGCCGCCTACGGTAGACTCGGCACCAAATTGAATCATTTCTCCTGCCATCTGCAAGGTCATAACCATACCCGTAAATAAAAGTGTCAAAGACACAATAGGCAGGGTATCTACTCCTAGATGGGACATCTGCTGCAGAATATGCTTAGGCCGCAGCTTTTTGGGCAGCTGCTTGAAGATTTCCCAAAGCAGCAAGGTCATATCCCCCACCAAAAATAACAGCTTCAGCACCCAACTGCCTATATATTCCAAAAATCGGATAAACATATTGTGTTTTCCTCCATATAATTCCAAACTACCTTCTATTTTAGCAGGAAAAAACAAAATTTAAAAGGCTGTCCCAAAATTTCAGCCATAATACCATGCACAATCATAGTAAAATTATGTGAAAATTAACTGAAATTGGACAGCCTCTTTACTTATGGAAGTAAACTATTTTTTCTCCAGCACCTTAACGCTGGTATGAATAACATTTTCAATAATATAATCAGTAGCCAGCTTATTGACTACAGGTTTTTGATTAGGTTTCTTGACGGCCTGGGGATTCTTAGCTAACTCCTTGGCCAATTTCTGAGCCTGACGAATACTTTCCTTCAGCTCTGCATCGTTCTGAGGCACTTCTACTGTAGATTCAATGACAATATCATTATTGCAATTGCTGGACAGCATATTCTGCAGCTGAACATCTACTGTAGGCTCTTCCTCAGCAGGCTTGGCACCTGCCTCAGCGGCCTGCTGCTGAGCCAGCAGGATTTTTGCTACATTAACCAGACCACCACCGTGTACATCTAGAGCCAACTGGCCTGGCTGCTGATGCTCAGGCACCTTATATGGTACAGACAGCTTTATCTTTTCCCCACGATAAGGCTTGATGGTGGTATCAAAGGTAATTTCCTCTCCTGGCACTACCTCCTGCTTGCTAGGCACAGCAGATACCAAGGTAGCAGTTTTGCGGCCCTTATCAATGGTTACATCCACCTTAAGATCCAGCATATCTGCTTCCTTTTCCTTGTTGCCCAGAATAACCGCCAATATATCATTCAGCTCTGTTACCGCAACCTTGGCCACATCCCCATCATCATAAAACATATTGCGACGGCTAATCAGACCATCCTTGCCATAGCTGCTTCGCAGAGAAAACTGCAAGCTGGCAGTGGAAGCATCCTGTCGATCAAGAGTGGTATTAATAGAGCTGTATACTACTACTGGTGCCAGTGCCGCCAGTACCTCTTCATCGTAGGCTACCATAGTATTATAGGTTATCTCCCGACCTGTATCCTTGTCATGAACTGTAACAATCACAGGCACAGTCTGAGGGAACTGGCCTAAAATACCGCCTATGCCATCCTGTCTGTCCTGATTGACTCTGCCAATAATTCCCTGTACATTGCCCAGCTTCATACCGGAGGTGGGGCCATGTATGGTGCTGATAACATCAGCGTCTGTCATAAAATAATTTACATTGCCTCTATGGGTATAGGAATGACCAAAGGCCAAAACCCTATTGCCATCCACTGCTGTAACAGTACCCATGGAACCAAAGGTGAAGTCACCTATGGACATGGCTACACCTACAGGAGAACCAGGCTGCAAAACTGCATTAGGGCGAGCAGACATCATGGAGACTCCATTGTCCCAGGTATTATCATAATCTACCTGAATCCCCAAAGGAGACATTTTGCTCTGCAGCATCTTCAAGCCCTGTGCACCAAAACCAGAAGCAAAATAAGTAGTTTTATGCTCTAAGGGAGCTTCACTGCCACTTTCCACCTCTGCTTCTTCATTAGTGGCTGCTTCTTCATTAGTGGCTGCTTCTTCATCAGTGACTGTTTCTTCATCCTGAGCTTCTGCTCCTGCCTGCTCCTCATGTTCCTCGGACTGCGCTACAGCCTCCTCTGCAGCTTTTTCCTCAGCAGGCTCCTTGCCTTCCTTGGCCTTGGCCTCCTGGTCAGCCTGGAACTTTTCCCGCTCCGCCTTCATCTGAGCCAAATCCAGCTGGGGCATACGGGTTTTGTTTCTAGTATCTGGGTAATCCCATATTTTCAGCATATCCTCAATAGGAGTCAGCATAATCCGCTGGGTAGGATACATATCCTTGTAGCCGGCAGACAATGCGCCTGCCAACCTGCCATTAAAATAAATGGGACTGCCACTCATGCCAGAAATGGCTCCCCCGGTTTCCTCAATCAAAGGTCCAGATAGATTAACCAGGATTCTTTTGGCAGACATTTTGCTATTATCTCCCAATATGCCCACTACCTGCACATCAAAGGGGCGAATCTCTCCACTGGCATCAATTACAGTATAGCCAGTTCCCCACATACCAGGCTGCAGCTCCTTTAGCCCTATAATCTCTGGCAGGGCTGCCACTGCCACACTGCTTACCAGCAGGGCACCAGTCAAACACAGAGACACCAAACCCTTTTTTATTTTTCCTATATATCTATTCAAAAAATTCACCTCGAAAATACTTTTGCTTATCGGTAATATATCCATTATAGCCGAAAAAAAAATAATAGCAATAAGTATTTTGCTCATATACATCTAAAAATTCCTCATTATCGCCTTGTCAAAATCAAACCGCTGCCTACAGGCCGTTCACCTCCATCAGAAGGACTATTCAAAATCTGTCCCTGCAGCACCATTTCACTGGAGCCGCCTCCATCCAGATTAAAGCCATTAACTGCTCCAAATTTTTGCAGCAGCTGAGCTGTTTCTGTCAAGGTAGTACCAATACTATGGCTTTGACGACCATCTATAACCATGAGAATAATTTTGCCATCAGCCTTGATGCCCAAAGCCGTTCTAGGCGCTCTGCCCTTGGCAATATCAGAGGGAAACTGCTCCTGCACAGCCGTAACATGAAGCTGACCATTTCTTAGCAGTTCTGGGCCAGCACCTACAATGGTAGAGGCACTATCCAGCTCAGGGCCAAAATTTTCGCCAATGCTTATTTTATCTCCTATCCTAACCTTGGCGAAGGCATCCTGAGCCGTACCATGCACTGAAATCACCTGTGCATCTGTAGGAATAAAGCTATTAGCCTGATTAATAGCTATGACCTTGCCATTCTGCACCACATATTCCTTGCCAAATTCATTAGTACCAGTATAATTGCCAAAAAGGCTATTATACAGAATGGTATTATTTTCTCCTCTAGGGCAATTTACTCCTGACAAATACACCTTCTGACCAGCAATCTCTACTACCCCATAGTATTGAGATGTAGCCAGCTTCAAGGTGCCATCTGGCATAAAGCCCAGAGATGTCCTGTCGAAATAGGTGGTTCCTGCCGTCTGACCATTAATTCTCGTATTGCCAATCAAACTGCCATCCAGGGCGAAATAACCACCATTAATAGCAGCCACAGCCTGATGGGCAGATGCTATAGCCTTTAACTTCTGACGGCCAGAGGCAATGCTATCCCCTGCCAGCACCAGCTGTAAATCAAATTTGCTTCTATCTGCCTCCAGCACATAGGCTGTCAGCATACCACGGTTATCCACCCGTAAATAACGGGTATAATTCAAGCCTGGCATAATCTGCCGGGGCTGCATTTCCTCATATTCCTTCTGAATATCAATAACCAGCCTATTGGGATTGGCCATAGTATATACCTTGGCCTCCATAGGTGCCTTCATATCCACAATCAGTTGAACAGTATCACTGCCATAGGTGCCTAGAATAATATCCTTAACCGCATTGCTGCGCAGGGCAGGTGCTCCCTGCAAGGTCGTAGCAATATTATTTAGATTAACCACCAATCTGGTATCATTATTCTCTCTGTTAACACTGTAATTAGCAGCTGCACTCAAATCCAGTACAATACGCAAACGGGTATTATTATCCCCATAGCGAATATTGCTTAGTACATTCTGTGAAGTGCTTATGCCTCCTGTCGGCAGCCAATCCGGCATCTTGGCAGCCCAAGCTGAGGACAGATTCCCCACCAGCAGCATAACAGCCAGACAACTTATTAAAAGTCTTTTCATAGTACCTCCATAATATATGCAAAGAAAAGAGACTATCATCTGATAGCCTCTTCACCAAATCCACAGCAATTGGTTAGCCAGGCAGATTTATATGCTGGCCTTTGGCTTCCATAGAAGCCCTAGCCCGCTCTGCCATATCCTTCTTGGCCTGATACTGAGCTGTCAGCTGCTTGTACATCATATCTGCCAAGCCTAAGCCCCCAGCCTCACTCATGCGATCTACCATTTCTGTATCCAGCATATCCTTGAAAATCTTTTCTCCATGAGATTCCCCAAAGAGTGCATTCTCTGGCACGGTACCTCGCATTTCCTTCCACATCATTTGCATAAACATGGATTCGAAGCCACGGCAGGCATCCTTCAGCTTTTTCTGATAGGCTGGATCATCCATAGTATTCTTCTCAGCCTTGGACAGCTCCTGGGCAAAGCCTTCTGCCTTTTCCACCTGAGCCTTATTCTGAGCTTTATCAGCCATGATATTGGCTGACAGCCCCAAACCGCCAATTGTATTCATCATCTTAAATCAGCTCCAAATCTGCATGCAATGCTCCTGCTGCTTTTATGGCCTGCAGGATGGAAATAATATCTCTTGGGGTAGCGCCTACAGAATTCAAGGCTCCTACAATATCATTTACATTGGCTGTAGCTGGCAGCACAATGGAACTGCCCTTCTGCTCATTTACACTAACATCATCCTGTGGCAAAATCACTGTATTGCCATGAGTAAATGGTGGTGGCTGAATCACATCGTAGTTGCGGCCAATGTCCACAGTAATACCGCCCTGAGTAATAGCAATGGTGTCCACAGCCACATCACCGCCCATAACAATGGTGCCAGTGCGTTCATTAACCACAACCTTGGCAATATTGTCAGGGGTAACAATCAGCTCCTCCATAGTAGAAATGAAGCCTACAATATTGCTGCGATAGTAGGCAGGTACGACTACATCCACCCGGCCTGGATTAGCAGCCTTGGCAATACCACCATATTGAGCATTAATAGCCTGAGCAATTCTATTAGCTGTAGTAAAATCAGCCTTGGTCAAAGACCAGGACAAAACACCATTAGGAGCTAAATCATCATCCTCCACAGAATGCTCCACAATAGCACCATTAGGAGTGGTGCCTACGGTAGGAAAATTCTTCTGAGCAGTGTTGTTGCCTTTGCCAGCAGAAAAACCTCCTGTGGACACAGCTCCCATAGCCACGGCATAAACATTGCCATTGCCAGCCTTCAAAGGAGTCTGCAACAGAGTACCACCCTGAATGCTTTTGGCATCACCCATAGAGGAAACAGTTATATCAATGGTATCTCCCTCCCGTACAAAGGGAGGCAGGGTAGCTGTAACAATAACTGCAGCTACATTCTTTGGTTTCAAGCCACTGGTGTCAAAACCTACACCGTACTCCCGCATCATATTGCCAATGGATTGAATGGTCTGAGTCATTTTGTTGGAATCACCTGTACCATTCAGGCCTACCACCAGGCCATAGCCCATAAGCTGATTGCTGCGCACCCCCTGTACCTTGGCCACATCCTTCAGCCGTACAGAGGAATAACCTGCCGCCATAGCTGTGGCTGTTCCCAGCAGGCACAGACACAAAGCCAGACTTATTACACGCCATAACTTCTGCATATATTTCTCCTTGCCTTTCCCAACACCTATATCGGCATTTAGAACAAAATATTGAAAATCTGAGTAAGGATACCCTGACGCTGCTTGGCATTCAATGGACCCTTGCCATCGAATCTCAAGGTTGCATCTGCCACCTTGCTGGAGACAATCGTATTATCAGGGGAAATATCATCAGGACGAACTACCCCCTGCACCGTAATCTTATGCTCATTCTTGTTATTCCAAATGGACTGAGTTCCCTCAACCACCAGATTGCCATTATCCTTTACCTCTATTACAGTTACTGTTACATTACCTGTAGCTGTGTTGGTATTATTGGCATTGCCATTGGCCTTGAAGCTATCAGAGCCAGATGCCGTAGCCGCCGCCAAAAAACCAAAAATTCCTGTACCAGCACCCAGAGACTGATTACCGGATTTGGAATTGGAATTAGACAAGCTCTGGGATGTTTTGGAGCTTTCGTTAATCAAAATAGTCAGAATATCTCCCACCTGGGATGCCTTCCTATCGGAAAACAAACTATGATGGCTTCCCCACAGGCTTTCAGCACTGGTGTGAGCCGGTGCCATACCTGCCACATTCACAGCCAGCAAAGCTGCTACAGACAGACAGGCGATTTTATTTTTTTGCATATTATTCATCTCCCATCATAAGGGCTGCCTCAAACAGGTGCGCCTCCTATGCTTATAACAAGCCTATCAGGCTGCTACCTGTACATTATTTTCATCTATTACCTTGGCCCGAACCTTTCTCTTGGAAGAAATATTCTGAACCATGATATAATCTCCCCGCCGTCCCCGCTCCAAAGCTGTGCCGTCGGTTTTGATTTCTACACCGTTGACATTGGTGCAAATATTTACCTGACTATAAGGCTGAATCAAAATCTGTTCCTTCACCATGCCGCTATGAAGCACCGTACCTGCTGGAACATTGGTAGTAATCACCTTGCCTACCAAATCCTGGGGAACAGTATAACGCTCATAGGCCTTGCCCTTGTCCTCCCGCTCTGCCACCATGAGATTTTCCAGTCTGATAGGAGTTTCCTTTTGAATAGGAGTAGCAGATACTACCACCTTTTCGTAAATATGTACCCGCATACTGCATACCATATGAGCATAAGGGGCACCATCTACCAGCACCTCCACATTTACTGCGGTTAAAAGGGACTTGCGAATACCATTGGGCAAGCTGCAGCTATAGGTAATATGCCCCCAGGGCAGTCGCAAGCCTGCTGGCGCCCTTACTGCCTCCACTGTATAACGCTTATTGCCTCCCGTTGCCGCCATTTCCTGAGCAATGCAATTGGTGGCCTGCTGAATAAGATTCTCCCGCAGAATAACCTGAGGCAGCTGAGGGGTAGGCTCAATCTGAATAGCAGCCTCTACCTTGGAAAGCTGTACAAACCAAAGAGCTGGAACCTGCCTCTCAGGCAGATACCAGCACCCTATAGTTATCAAAAAGACTAACAAAAATCTGACTATAGCCATAGTCACACTCCTGATTAAATCATGCCTTAGCGCTTCAGGCCATTGGCAATCTCCAGCATACTGTCGGAGGTAGTAATAGCCTTGGAGTTGGACTCATAGGCACGCTGAGAAACAATCATATTAACCATTTCATCTACAATCTGCACACTGGACATTTCCAGACAGGACTGCAAAAGAGTACCTGTACCATCGTTGCCTGGCTGATTTACCTGGGGCTCGCCAGATGCAGCAGACTCTACAAAAAGATTCTTGCCTACAGCAGTCAAACCAGCAGGATTCAGGAAGCGAGCCAGCTCAATCTGACCTACATCCTGTGGCTGTCCATCTACTTCACAGCTAACAGCACCAGTAGGAGAAATCACTACGCTATCCAGAGTAGCATTCTCTGGGAAGGTAATTCCCTCAGTGAGAGGATAGCCATCACTGGTTACTAGATTGCGATTGGCATCAATCTTAAAGGAACCATCTCTGGTATAGCCAGTAGTTCCATCTGGCATCTGAATCTGGAAGAAGCCCTCACCCTGAATACACAAATCTGTAGGGTTGTCAGTAGTCTGTACGTTACCCTGAACAAAAATTCTATTGGTAGCACTCAAACGGGAACCCAAGCCTATCTGCATAGGAGTAGGGTACATATTGCCATCGCCGCTTTCCGCGCCGCCAGCTCTCAAGGTCTGATACAGCAAATCCTGAAACTCAGCCCGCTGAGCCTTGGCACCAGTAGTATTAACATTGGCCAAATTATGAGCCACGATATCCATCTGCTTCTGCTGTCCCTTCATACCTGAAGCCGCAGACCATAAAGAACGCATCATAGGACAAAATCTCCTTTTCTATCTCCACATAATTATTAGCAGTTATCAGCTATTGCGCCCAACCTCATTAACCGCCTTATCCAGCATTCCATCCTGTGTTACCACAGCCTTGGAGCTGGCCTCATAAGCTCGATAATTAGCAATCAGATTTACCATCTCAGATACCACCTCTGTATTGGAACGCTCCAGCACTCCCTGCTGAACGGAGCCTGTTGCCTGCTGAGGCTGCAGCTGAGGATCTGCCACACGATAAAGGCTATTTCCCTCTTTCACCATAACCTCATCCCCTCCAGGGAAGGTTACCAAGCCTAGCTGAGCCACCAGCACACCATCAGCCGTAATTCTCCCCTCTGGTGATACAGAGAACTCTGCTGCCTCTGGTGGAATAATGATATTTCTACCTCGATTATCCAGCACATTTTCACCATTTACGGTAACCAGACGGCTGCGGGCATCCCGGTAAAAATTACCATCTCTAGTATACCTCTCCCCCCGCTGGGTGGCAATCCGGAAATATCCCTCACCCTCTACAGCAAAATCCAACTGATTGCCAGTAGTCTGCAAGGAACCCTGAGTATGGTCAGTGGCTATATCTGCCACCTGTGCACCTAAGCCCAGCTCACCTACCACAGAAGCATTGGTACCTAGAGAAAATCCCTTAAAGCTGGTTACCTCCTGCTGGGTGCCAGTCTTGTCGTTAATGCGCCGCAGCAGCATTGGTTCAAAATCCATAGTTACGGCATCATCACGCTTATAGCCTGTTGTATTGGCATTAGCCAAATTATTGGCAATAGTATCAGTTCGTCTGGTTTCAGTTATCATACCAGTAGCTGCGGTGTACAAACCTCGCCACATATGCAAATCCCCCTTTGATTAACTTATCCGTTAACCTATATGCCTTTTATTTCCAAAAAGCAATACTTTTCTTGCTATCTAATTTATCAATATTTTCCAAAGCTCGACCTGTACCTAAAGCCACACAACTCAATGGATCCTCTGCCAAGCTGGTGCTAATCTGAGTTTCCTTGCGTATCAATTCATCCAACCCGTAGAGCATAGCTCCACCACCAGTAAGAATAATGCCGTGATCCATAATATCGGAAGCCAATTCTGGTGGGCATTTCTCCAATACCTCCTTGACACAATCCACAATCTGAACCACAGAAGACTCCAGAGCCTTGCTAACCTGCTCTGTAGTTACTTCAATATTCTTTGGCAAGCCTGTCAGCAAATCCCGGCCCCGAATATTCATCTTGCTGTGGCGAGCCTCTGGGAAGGCTGCCCCAACCTCCATTTTGATATTCTCGGCAGTGCGTTCACCAATCATGAGATTAAATTCTTTTTTGATGTAATCCATAATGGCTTCATCAAATTTATCACCAGCCACTCGCAGGCTATCGCTAATAACAATACCACCTAAGCTGATAACAGCCACATCTGTAGTACCGCCGCCAATATCCACTACCATAGAACCATAAGGCTCGGAAATATCCAGGCCTGCACCCATAGCTGCTGCCAAAGGCTCCTCAATCAAATAAGTGCTGCGGGCTCCAGCCTGCTCAGCAGCCTCCTGAATGGCCCGCTGCTCCACCATAGTAATACAGGAAGGAATACATACCATAATTCTAGGGCGAATCATAAAACTGTGACCAGTTACCTTCTCAATAAAATGGCGCAGCATAGACTCCGTAATATCAAAATCTGCAATAACTCCATCCCGCATGGGGCGAATAGCTACAATATTGCCAGGAGTACGGCCTATCATCTGCCGTGCCTCCTCGCCTACAGCCAAAATATTATTGGTATCTCTATCAATAGCCACTACTGATGGCTCCCGCAGGACAACGCCCTTGCCCTTAATATAAATCAGCACATTGGCTGTACCCAAATCAATTCCTATATCCATAGACATGCCAAACAATGCCGTCAACATCCTTCCGTAAAAAAACAAGATTTAATATATACTTATACCCAATAAATATATAATAAATCTTGCAAAAAAACAATGAGAAATTTTACCAATTTTAAAGAAAATTTATCTTTGCACAGGCATAAACAAATTATTCATAACGCAAAGCTTCTATTGGATCCAAACGAGCAGCCTTGCGGGCTGGCAATATTCCAAAAAGCAGGCCGATTCCCACGGAAAAGCTAAAGGATACCGCAATTGGCGCCCAGGTAATCACTGTATTAAAGCCTCCCACCTTGGCAATAATGGAAGAAATGCCACAGCCCAGGAAAATGCCAATAATGCCTCCTATAACACCAATAACCACAGATTCAATCAGAAACTGCATCATGATATTGTTGAAGGTTGCTCCCAAGGCTTTGCGAATACCAATTTCTCTGGTTCTCTCTGTTACAGAGACCATCATGATATTCATAATACCAATCCCGCCTACCACTAGGGAAATACCTGCCACACTGCCCAAAAGCAGCGTTATCATGGTGGTAGTCTGAGTCATGGTTTCCATCAGGCTGGTAAGGTTCCGTACATGGAAATCATCTTCCTTGCCTCCTACAATTTTGTGTCGCTGGCGCAAAAGAATTTCTACATCCTCCTGGACCTGATCCATATATTTGGCATTGCTCACCTGAATGCTGATGGAATTAACATAGGTAATACCCAGCACTCTCTCCTGAGCCGTAGTCAGTGGTATTATTACCACATCATCCTGATCCTGTCCCATAGATGACTGGCCTTTGCTTTCCAAAAGACCAATTACCCGAAAGGGCTGATTGTTCACCCTGATTTTTTTGCCTACAGGATTCTCGGAACCAAATAGATTTTCTGCCACAGTCGTACCAATAACAGCCACTCTTTCCCGCTTATTCATTTGTTCCTGGGTAATAAAGGAACCAGACTGCACCGACAGGGATTTGATATCCATATAACCAGGAGTTACGCCTTGAACACTGGTATTCCAGTTTTGATTACCATTAACAATCTGGTAATTGCCACTGGCATTGGGAGATACGTAATCAATATTCCGCACCTTGCTCTCTATGGCCTGGGCATCCTCATATTTCAAAGTGGTCTTAGAGCCAGCAGCCCCCCTAGGGCCGCTGCGATTGGAAGAACCAGGAGATACGATAAGCATATTGCTACCCAGGCTGGCAATGGATTCCTGTACATTGCTGCGGACACCCATACCTACAGATACCATAGCAATAACGGCTCCCACGCCAATAATAATGCCCAGCATGGTTAAAAGTGAGCGAAGCTTGTTGGCATATAGAGCTGTAAAGGCCATCAGGAAGCATTCCTTAAACAACATCCAACACCACGCCCTTTCCTTCGTCTCTGGTAATAACCCCATCCCGCACCAAAAGCTGTCTATTGGCACATACAGCAATCTCCGGTTCATGGGTTACCAGAATAATGGTTTTGCCTCGACCATGCATTTCCTGAAATATTTCCATAATTTCCTTGGTGGATTTGGTATCCAGATTACCTGTAGGTTCATCAGCCATAATAATTTCTGGATTATTTACCAAGGCTCTGGCAATGGCCACTCTTTGCCGCTGACCACCAGATAGCTCATTAGGCAGATGCTCTGCTCGATCCCCCAGACCTACCGCCTCCAAAACCTCTTGCGCTCTTTTGCGTCGCTCTGAAGCTCCTACCCCGGCATAAACCAAAGGCAGGGCCACATTTTCCAAAGAGGAAATCCGGGACAGCAGATTAAAATTCTGAAAGACAAAGCCAATATGCTTATTGCGCATCACGGCCAGCTCATCATCTGATAAATGAGCTACTTCCTTGCCCTCCAGCTCATAGGAGCCTACTGTAGGTCTGTCCAAACAACCTAGAATGTTCATCAGAGTGGATTTACCAGAGCCTGATGGTCCCATGAGAGCAGCAAATTCCCCTCGTTTTATATCCAAATTAATACCATTCAGAGCAGCCAGCTCCTGACCGCCCATCTTGTAAATTTTCTTAATATCCCTGAGACGGATAGCTATTGCATCTTTTTTATCCATAGCTAACCTCCTTTTACATTGGTGGCGGCCCACCCATATTCTTACTAGAGCCGGATTTGGATTTGTAGGTGACTACCAACTGTTCTCCATCGGTCAGCCCATCGGTAATCTCCACATATTCATCACTGTAGATGCCTGTAGAAACATACCGCTTTTCCTGCTCCTTCCCAGCAGCTACCATTACATAGGAGCCGGAGGAATCTGTTTTCAAGGCGGAAATTGGCACCACCAAAGCATTTTCCTTTTCGTCGGTAACAATATCTACCCTGGCAGTCATAGCTGGCAAAAGGAGATTATCCGGATCATCCACATCCAGAATCACATAATAGTAAATAACTGTAGGTGTACTGGTATTGGCGGAGCTGGTATTAATGTTCCAACTATTGGTAACATCAGTCTGTGAAATTCTGGACACTGTAGCGGTAAAGGTTTTGCCATTATAGGTATCCACCGTAAAAGTTGCCTTCTGGCCTACCTTTACACTGCCAATATCCGTTTCATCCACCTTGGCAATAATCTGCTTCCGGGACATATCAGCAATGGTCATAATAACAGTTGGATTGCTATTTCCCTGTACCGCCATAGTACCGGCAGATTTTGGTTCTCCTACTACCACGCCATCCATAGGAGCTGTAATAACGGTTTCTGCCAAATCAGATTCTGTCTTGGACAAAGAGCTTTCGGCTGTATCGTAATCATACTCTGCATCCTCCAGTTCCTCCTTAGATTTGGCGCCAATGGAGTAAAGATACTCTGCTCTATTATATTTGGAGCGGGTATTATTTACCTTGTAGGTAGCCTGATCCTTAGTGGCCTCGTAATCCTTGCCATCCAGAATAGCCACAGTCTGCCCCGCCTTAACTGTATCGTTTTCCTTTACCAGCACAGATTTGATTCTGGCGGTAATCTTGGAGCTAACCTCAACAGAGTCCACAGGTCTAATAGTTCCTGTAGCTGAAACCACAGATTTCAGACTTTGCCGCTGTGTTTCTACCAAATCTGCATTAATATTGGCCTTAGCGGCCTCCTGCTGACTGTTGTAATACATATAGCCACCAACAGCAGCTGCCACCAGTACAACGACCAGCACCAGCCATTTTACCTTGCCTTGTAATATTTTTGCCATATACTATCTCCTCACTAATTATCAATGGGGGCTGGCTCATTGGTGCCACCCATATCTGCTTCCAAGGCTGCCTTATAGCGGGCATAATCATATTGGGCACTGATATAATTCTGACGAGCAGTGGACAAAGCCTCCTGAGCATCGATAATATCCAGCATTATGCCTTCCCCAGCCTTGTATTTTTCCTGAGCAATAAAATAATCCTCCTCTGCCTGCTTTATGGCTGTTTCCGTAGAATTAAAGCGCTCCTCCGCTTCTCGCATACTGTTATAGTTTTTCCGCACAGACAAATCTATATCATTTTTATCCTTTTGCAGCGTAGCCTGGGCAATCTTTAGCTCTGTATTGGCAGCATCCACCTTGCCTGCTGTTACACCACTGTCAAAAATATTCCAGCTAACACCAATGGAAGCGCTATATTCATGATTGTCTCCATCTGGCAGAACCTGCTTGTTCCAGCCTGCCCCTAATGACAAATCCACTGTAGGCAGGTAGCCTGCCTTGGCATTTTTAACAGCCAATTCCTTTTGCTGCAGCTGATAGCTGTCAATCAAAAGCTCCTTTCGATTGGCCAAGGCAAAATCCACACAATCGCCTATACTGCCGGCAAAGGGAATATAGACAAAATCATCTGTCAGCTCCAATGGCTCCTGACTAGCCAAATACAAAAGATTTCTCAGGGTACTAAGATTGTTATCATAGTTATTCTTTCCCTTGATTAAATCCTGTCTGGCATTGGACAGCTCCACCTCAGACCGCAGCACCTCTACCTTGGCTTTACTGCCTGCGCTATAAAGCTGCTCCACGTTTATCAGATGCTGCTGGTATTTATTAACTGTATCCTGATAGACACCAATTTTCTTTTGCGCCTCCAGCACATCATAATAGGCCTGAATTACAGCCAGCTGAGTAGTTTCCCATTTTCTTTCTGTTTGCAGCTTGGCTATATCCACATCCAGCTCACTGCTTTTAATATTGTTCTGATGCACGCCTCCAGAATAAATTGGCAGGGAAGCAGAAATCTTGTTATTGTTACTGTTATTCCAGCCAAGATTATTGTTATCGGATCTGCCGAAGGTAGAACCAGCTGTCCAGCTAATGCTGTTCTGACCTCTGGCCTGTCGCAAACCTGCCTTGGCCTTTTCTTCCCCTAGCTGGGTAATGAGCACATCAGGATTGTTCTTTATGGCCATATCCACAGCCTCATCCAAGGACAGGGACATACAGCTGCCGATAGGCATATATCCCAGCAGGCTTCCTGTCAGCAGCCAGGCCCCCAATATAAGCTTCGCTTTTTTCATAAAAACACCGTCCTTTAGGTGAAAATTTCCATTTTACCATACAAATTTACCTCTCTAGTTTATAATATTTTTCTTAAAATAGCATTAAAAATGTTGACTAAAAAGGTTAGTTTTAGAAAAAAAGAGCACATCTGCCCCAAGGCAAATATGCTCCCTACATATATTTTAAATTTTCTAACGCACCATTTCCCCTACAGGAGGCATAAAAATATGATTGAAAAGCTGCACTGCATAGCTATCCGTTAAGCCTGCCACATAGTCCACCACTGTTTGCTGGAGGCCCCATTGCTTTTCTCTTTCTTTAAATTCCTCTGGCAAACGGCTGCTATCCTCCATAAAGTATTTGTAAAGCTGTTCCAAGACAAATACTCCCTGCCATCTTTCCCGGTCCAAGGCCTCTGAATGATAGATATTCTTAAACATAAACTGGCGAAATACATTCATTGCCTCTGTCAGCTGAGGTGAAAAAACAATATCTCCTGCCTTTTCAGATTGACAGATTACATCTGACACCATGTTGGTAATCATCTGAGAGGTTACTGTGCCAATATGGCTTTGCACCTGCTCTGGCAAATCACTTACGGACAAAAGCCCTGCCCGCATACTGTCATCAAAATCATGACAAAGATAGGCAATTCGATCCGCCCAGTGCACAATCCTTCCCTCCATAGTATAGGGAAGTACCGCCCCACTGTGATGAAGGATTCCATCCTGCACCTCCTGAGTCAGATTCAAACCTTGACCATTTTTCTCCAAATATTTTAGCACTCTCAGACTTTGCTCATTATGGGCAAAATGATTGCACAGCTTATTAAGAGCCGATTCCCCAGAATGACCAAAGGGCGTGTGACCTACGTCATGGCCCAAGGCTATGGCTTCCGTCAAATCCTCATTTAGACTAAGGCCTCTGGCAATAGTTCGGCCAATCTGAGCTACTTCCAGACTATGAGTCATTCTAGTACGGTAGTGATCCCCGGAGACAATAAAAACCTGTGTCTTATGCTTAAGGCGGCGAAATGCCTTGGAATGTAAGATTCTATCCCGATCTCTTTGGAATTTGGTGCGAAATGGACACTCCTCCTGCTGCTTATCCCTTTCAGCCTCACGGCTCTTAGCCGCCAAAGGAGACAGCAAAAGATATTCCTGATCCTCAACCCGTTCTCTAACCAGCACAACCGCCACCTACCTTTCTTATTTGCTCTCAATTTTCCCATATATATTATAGCAAAATCCAGCAAAAAAATCATTGTGACATAAAAATTGTGATTTGCCGAATACATCTTATCCACTATTAATGGCGATATGGGAGTACCCTTTCAGGCACGCTCTCGCTACTTTTCTCGCCTAGCGGTACTAAAGCTCTCATGAGGCAATTCGTGGCTAACGCCCCGAAAGCTCATGAATCGCTAAGTACCGAGGCGCGAAGAGTACCTGTGCAGGGTACTCCCATACCGCTCATTAGTGTATTCATTGAGTCTTTCCGCTTTGGCACTGTTTGTAATAACCGATTTTCTACAAAGGTAGCAGAATTATAAGGATTGACAATATCGATAAGCCTTGATGATTCGGCAACAGCCGGAGGGACATGACACTTTTGCGTCGAGAGACTCCTGCTTTTGCGCAGCAAAAGTGGCCCCGGTGGCACTTTCTATCATTATGGCCTCTGTGAATTGGCTCAGCGATAAGCGGTATTACTGCGTCAGGATAAATCATCAGATAGGGCCATTAAGTCGGACAGAGCAAAAGTCGTTATGACCGCAGGCTGTATTTCGAGAACCCACTGACATAACGACTTTCATTTCCAATATTTAGGGAAATAGGCAACTTTGCAAAGCAGAATTTTTAATCCTGAAAGCCAAAGTCTTTCAAAATATTATCTCTATTGCGCCAGTCTTTCTTTACCTTCACCCACAAATCCAAAAAGACCTTGCACCCCAAAAGCATCTGAATATCTGCTCTGGACTGAGCCCCGATTTCTTTCAGCAAAGAACCTCGCTTACCAATAACAATACCCTTTTGAGACTCCCGTTCCACATAGATAGTAGCCCGGACATACATATCCCCGTTATCTCTAGCCTTCATCTCCTCAATATCCACAGCAATAGCATGAGGGATTTCCTCTCTAGTCAGCAACAGGGCCTTCTCTCGTATCAGCTCCGCCACAATCAACCGCTCTGGCTGATCTGTCACCATATCATCTGGATAATACTGCGGGCCCTTAGGCAAATGCTTCTTTATCTCTGTCAGCAGTCCATCCAGATTGTTTTCCTCCTTGGCAGAAATAGGCACCGTAGCCGCAAAATGATATTTTCCATTGTAGCTGGTAATAATAGGCAGCAGCTGCTCCTTGTCCTCCAGCAAATCCAGCTTATTAATGGCCAACACTACAGGCTTGTTAGTAGCCTGCAAACGCTCCATAATATACTGCTCCCCAGGGCCAAATTTCTCCGTAGCATCTACCACAAAAATAATGGCATCCACTTCCTTCAAGGTTCCCTCTGCAGCCTTCACCATATATTCACCCAGCTTATGCTTTGGCTTATGAATACCAGGCGTATCCAAAAATACCATCTGAGCATCCTGCTGAGTCAGCACACACATAATACGGGTGCGGGTAGTCTGAGGCTTATCAGACATAATGGCAATTTTCTGACCAATCAGACTGTTAATCAAGGTAGACTTGCCTACATTTGGCCGGCCAATTACAGCCACAAAGCCAGATTTGTGAGTTTTGGGATCAATCTGGAATCTTGGCTCTGGTATCATATCTTCCAGCTTGATTTCCTTACCCTTGGACAGGGCAATCTGAGGCTCCTGAGCCAAAGGCAGAATCATGCCCTTGCCATCTCTGGAAATCCCCAGCTTACCCATAATGTAGCGCTGCTCCTCCTCCATTTCCATTCGCTCTTCCTCTTCCATATGGTCATAACCTAGAAGATGCAACATACCGTGAATGGTCAAAAAGGACAGCTCCCGTTCCATACTGTGTCCATATTCCTGAGACTGAGCCCAGGCTCTCTCCAAGGAAATAATAATATCTCCCAGCACCTCGGTTTCCGGCCCATCCTCAATCTCTGGCTCCTCACTGTCCACAAAGGCAAAGGAAAGCACATCTGTAGGCCTATCCAACCCCCGATATTCCTTATTCATCTGATGAATATACTCATCATTGGTCAGAGTAATGCTAACCTCGGAATTTTCCACATCATAAAGAGGGCCAATTATCTCCACTGCCCGCTTGACGATTTTTTCCAATTCCTCCAAGGTACCCATTTCCTCAGATACCTGCAGATTTTCCGGCTCTCGGCCAATAATAATTTCCATACTTTATTCTGTCTCTCCCTTTCGCTTATTATTTATAGCAATTTCTTTTTTCTGTTCAATCTTTTGCTTCTGCTCATAGGCATCATAGGCTTGAACAATTCTAGTCACCACATCATGACGAATAACATCCATAGCCTCCAGCCGTACCACGCCAATTCCCTTGACGCCATCCAGAATCTTGGTAGCCTCCACCAGCCCAGAGGTAACCCCTCGTGGCAAATCAATCTGTCCCGGATCGCCTGTTACCACCATACGGGAGCCAAAGCCCAATCTGGTAAGGAACATCTTCATCTGCTTGTCCGTAGTGTTCTGTGCCTCATCCAGAATAACAAAGGCATTTTCCAAGGTGCGCCCACGCATATAAGCCAAAGGAGCTACCTCAATTACCCCCTTGGTCATAAGCTTGGCAAATACATCCTGCCCCAGAATATCCTGCAAGGCATCATAAAGAGGTCGCAGATAAGGATCCACCTTTTCCTGCAAATCTCCCGGCAAAAAGCCCAGCTTTTCGCCAGCCTCTACAGCAGGGCGGGTGAGAATCAGCTTTTCCACCTCTCGGTTGCGAAGAGCCGCACAGGCCAGCACCACAGCCAAATAGGTTTTACCTGTTCCTGCCGGCCCCACCCCAAAGGTAATAAAGTTGTGTCGGATAGTATCCACATATATACGCTGGCCCAAGGTCTTGGGCCGTACATGACGGCCTCTGGAAGTCACCATAATGGTATCACTAAAGAGATGGTGAAGAGCCTCGCCCTTGCCGCCCTTAACCAGCCCTACGCTATAGCGTACCTCATGCATGGTAATAGTGGTACCCTGACGATGAAGATACTGCAGCTCTCGTAGGATTTTAGCTGCCGGCTGTACCTGATCCGCCTCGCCGCTAATACTAATGGCATCACCCCGACTGATAAAACGAGCATCAAAATTGTCCATCAATACCCGAACATATTCATCCCGCTCTCCCAGCAGAGCCTGAGCCTCCTGTCTATCCTGAAATTCAATAATTTCCTCTAATACCTCTCGCAATAAAGCAACCTCGTTTCTATTCCACACTTAACTAATCTGCCGGATAAATTCCAGCGATTTTAACGGTTTTTCAAATATATGATGCAAATATCCCAACAGCAGGGCCTCTGCTGCCAAAAGAGTCTTACCCTTGACAGTCAAAGCCGGAGGATTTTGCCAATCCAGCTGCAAAAGCTGTACTATCAGCTGTCTAAGCTCCTGGGGATATTCTCCCTGAGGCCCATAGCCATGACGGCTGCATTCTGAGCAAAGCCCTCCACCAGCCTCAAAGGAAAAGGTGCCATCTCCCTCCAGCCTTTTGCCACATTCGGCACAATATTGGTAGCCTAGCTGCATACCTGAAAACTCCAACAGCTGATAGGCCGCAGCCAAAGCAGCAATCCGAGGATTTCGCTCCCCAAAGGTGGAAAATATTTCCAACAACCTATTGTACATATCCTTTTGGGGAAAATTTTCTATAGCCAGCCTGCTAGCTGTTTCTGCCACAAAGGCTCCATAGGCCATAGCGGTAAAATCAGTGCTCATTACCCGATAGCTGTGCAAAAGGCTGCAACCCCGAATGGTGTCCAGCTTGTCACCCTGCTTCAACTGAATCTCCACCCGATTAAACATCTGGAGAGAACCTGCCAAAGCACTTTTGGTGCGGCGGCAGCCAAAGGCGGCAGCCTTAATAAGCCCCTGCTGTGGAGATAAAAGGGTTATGATTTTGTCTGCCTCCCCCCAATTCCTAATTCCTAGAATCAGGGCCTCAGTTGAATATTGTCCCATAGAAAATCTCACTTTTTATAACCCCTACATTGTTCAAATAAAATGCCATTGCATTTTATTTCAATGGGGTTTCGACGAGGGTGGAGATATTAGCTCCACCCTGTATTATCTAAAAATAGTCACATATAGATTATTTTACATCAATATGCCCCAAAAACAAAATTTTTTTGCTAAAAAGCCATCAGCTGACAAGAAAACCCCTGTCATACCGATGGCTTCAGCAATCAATATTCCTTTTTCAGACAGCAATTTTTGTATTTTTTGCCACTACCACAAGGACATGGCTCATTACGACCAATTTTACGGCCTGTCCTTACCACAGACTGACGAGGCATATTGGCTACTTCCTCAGGAGTATACCCCTTTAGCACCCACTGTGGCAAGGTATTATTATAGTCGCTAATCAGGGCCACCAATTCATCTGCTTCTGCCCTGTTCTCCATTACCAGTTCATGGTCCTTGAGGAAGCCCATAATTTCCTTCATGCCATAACCATTCTGGAGAATCATATTAATGCTGTTGACAGCCTCCGCTGCCTGCAGCACATCCAGCTGTTTTTGCTTCATAAAATACTGAGCCAAAGCCCGATAGGCTTCTGTGGACTCAATATAGCTTTCCTGCCCTGCATCAAACAGCTTATCATAAGGAAAATCAGCATAGTTAACCATACCCCGCTGTCTCTGAGCTGCCTGGAGAGCCTCTGGATTCATTACTGACTCATGCATCAAATCCTTTTCCGTAGTTACCACCTGGGGATACCAACAGCCACCATTGAATATAATGCCCATAAAATCAGCAAAATCCAATTCACCATCAATCTGGTCGCAAACCTTCTGATAGAGCTGGTCATAGTCAATAATGCCATAGTAATAAACCATGCCTGCTGCCAGACGCATAACCTCTGTATTGAGGTTTACGGCATCAGCATAGGCGGCGTTATTGATTTTCTCATATTCAGCCTGAATCTCCTCTGGCATATACCAAAGCATTTCTCCGTCCTGCAGGCCACAGTACAGCACACCTACTCCTCGGAGATAATCCAGACGGTAGTCCTCCTGCTGCAAATCCTTTAACAGGCCTTTATGCTGACAGGCATAGTCAAAAATATCCTTCTGCTCCTGAAAGGCACTAACAAACCAACGGCCCACAAAATTTACCACCTCTGGCTCTATGGCCGCTACCATATCTGCTTTCTTGGTGCGATTCAGATTTCCCATAGGAAGATTCAGATTATACTGAATATCCTCCAGCTCCTGCTTGGTCAAAGCCAGCAAAGCATCCTGAAGGCTCAGCTTCTCTGGCAGCTTATGACGGCGCAGGGCCTTCATTCGCTCTTTTCTCTGCTCCTCCATCAGCTGATTGTATTCAGCCTCAGAAAAGGTAAAATCCCTTTCCGTCTCAATTGTCTTTCCGTTTATTTCTGCCATTTTTACTTAACTCCATATTTTAATATTTTTACACAAGCTCTGCCTTATGCTCAGTCATGCCCTTAATACAGCAGGCCATCACATCCCCTAGGTCCATGCCCAAATCTGCTACGCCATTTTTAATAATCTCACGATTACATTTAGCCGCAAATTTCTTATCCTTGAATTTTTTCTTCAGACTTTTTACCTCCATGCCTTCCATCCCTTCTGGACGCATCAAAGAATAGGCATGAATAATTCCAGTCAGCTCATCTACCGCAAACAAGGATTTTTGCAAATTGCTGGATGGCTGCACTTCCTCAGTACAAATACCATAGCCATGAGCAATGATATTTTCCATATCTTCCTCATCCACTGGCTCATTGTTCAAAAGCTCCCGGACATGATGGCAATGCTCCTGGGGAAATTTTTCAAAATCCACATCATGAAGATAGCCAATAGCCTCCCAGTACGCTTTATCCTCCCCAAAATGCTCTGCCATAGCTCCCATAGCTGCGCTTACGGCTGCTGCATGAACAAAAAGATGCTGTTCCGTCGTATGCTTAGGCAAAATCTCTTTGGCCTGAGCCAATGTCAACATGCTCATAATATTCTTCCCTTCCAAATTATGTTTGCGTTTATTATACCTTTCCAGAAAACTAATTGCAAATTTTAGATTGTCCCCCTGCTGAACACACAAAAAGAAGCATACCAGCCTTATAGCACTCGCATGCTCCCTAATTCAAAATTCTCTTGCAATCATATAACTATTATCCTTCTATTGCTAGAGACTTAAAATCATAAATTCTGATTTGCCGAATTGCCTATCTACTCAAATATTGTAACTGAAAGTCGTTATGTCAGTGGATTCTCG
>NZ_JADYTY010000039.1 GCF_021531495.1 Anaerovibrio lipolyticus | reverse complement strand
CTTTTTGTAAAGCCGCTGTGTGAGTCAGCTTTTATATAATATCTCAAAGCGTTCATTTTGTCAAGAACTTTTTGAAATATTTTTTATCGCTTCTTTCAAAGCAACCTCGGCAAGCGTTCAGCTCCAAGGCTTTGCTTTGCTGTATCTCAGCGACAACGATGTATATATTACAACAAATCTGCACCTCTGTCAACACTTTTATAAAATTTTTTCATATTTTTTTCTTTCCCTAATAAATTCTGATTTATCGAGATGCCTATCTCCCTAGGGATGTAAATATAATTCGGGATGTCAAAGTTTTTCGAAATACAGCCTGCGGTCATAACGACTTTTGCTCTGTCCGACTTAATGGGCCTGACGCAAAAGTGTCATGCCCCTCCGGCTGTTGCCGAATCATCGTGATTTTTCGATTCTAAATCCCAAAATAGAGGTAATATAAACTAAATATCGCTTAGTAAGGGTTTTCTTAGGGTACTATCATCTGCTGTTCTATTCCAGCCAGTTCGCAAAATCTACAAATTGTGTCAAGTCGGAAAATTGCGATGAATACACTAATAAGCGGTATGGGAGTACCCTGCACAGGTACTCTTCGCGCCTCGGTACTTAGCGATTCATGAGCTTTCGGGGCGTTAGCCACGAATTGCCTCATGAGAGCTTTAGTACCGCTAGGCGAGAAAAGTAGCGAGAGCGTGCCTGAAAGGGTACTCCCATATCGCAATTAATAGGGGATAGTTTTGCACATCAATATAGCGCGAGCGTGCCTGTAAGGGTATATGTCATGCCTCAGTAAAGAGTATATGTATTCCATTATGCCAATACACACTTAGGAATTTTCCGCCTTTTCCTCCAGATATGCCCAGCGCTCCATCAGCTTCTCCAGCTCCCCAGACACCCTAGTTTCTTCCTTGGTCAATTCCTGTATCTTATCATAATCCGTAGCAAATTGAGTCATCTGAAGATGTATCATCTTCAGTTCCCCCTCCTTGCTGGCAATCACAGCCTCAATCTCACCATATTCATGCTTTTCCGACATAGTAAGACCTTTTTTCCGAACTTTATCCTGCTGATAATTCTTTTTGCTGACAGCCACACCATCCTTAGCCTTAACATTCACCCCATTAGTCAAAGCACCAGCTCTAGCTTTTTGCTCCGCCTGCAGCCGCTGATGATAATCGCTATAGCCACCTACATGACATTCAATCTCTCCCGCCTTGCCAGTATAAACAAAAACCTTTTGCGCCATGCGGTCAATAAAAAATCTATCATGAGAAACAAAAATAATGGCCCCATTAAAATCATCAATAAAGCTCTCCAATATTCCCATAGTTTCCAAATCTAAATCATTGGTAGGCTCATCCAAAAGGAGCACATTAGGGGCCTCCATCAGCACCCGCAGAAGATACAACCTTCTTTTCTCACCACCAGACAATCTACTTATCTCCGTATACTGCAAATCCGGCGGAAAGAGAAAACGCTCCATCAACTGACCAGCAGACAGCTTGCTGCCATCCGCCATAGTAATATAATGAGCCGCCTCCTGAATATACTCCTTAGCCCGCAATCTGCCATCCATTTCCACATTTGTCTGGGCAAAATAACCAATTTTTACAGTCTGGCCAATTTCCACTGTACCCTCAGTAGGCTGCAATCTACCAGCAATAATATTCAACAGGGTAGACTTTCCTGTACCATTGCCACCAATAATGCCAATTATATCATTCCGCAATACTGTATAGCTGAAATCCCGAATATACACCTGTCCCTGCCAGCTATAGCCAACATGCTCCAGCTCAATAATCTTCCGCCCCAAGCGACTGCCAGCCAAACCAATTTCCACCTGATTCCGTTCCAAATCCACTTTCTGATTCTTTACTTCCTCATAGCGCTGCAGCCTAGCCTTTTGCTTGGTGGAACGAGCCTGGGCACCACGGCGAATCCAAGCCAGCTCATTCCGCAGGAAATTCTGTCTCTTTCTTTCCCCAGCTTCCTCCTGCTCAATCCGCGCCGCCTTTAGCTCCAAAAACTCCGAATAATTCCCCTGATAACTATAAGTTCTGCCTTTATCGAACTCCAAAATCCCGCTAGCCACTCTATCCAAAAAATAACGGTCATGCGTTACCATCAGCAGGGAGCCTTTCCAGACTGCCAGATACTCCTCCAGCCAGCCAATAGTTTCACTGTCCAAATGGTTAGTAGGCTCATCCAAAAGCAGTAAATCACAAGGCTGTATCAAAGCAGTAGCCAAAGCCAACCGCTTCTGCTGTCCCGCCGACAAAGTATCCACCCTTGCTTCAAAATCTGTAATTCCCAAATGAGTCAAAATACTTTTAGCCTGGCTCTCCATATTCCAGCCCCCCAAAGCATCTATCTGCTCAGAGGCCTTAGCCAGCTGATTTTGCACCTTTTCAGACATATCCCCCTTTTCGCTTTTCGCCAAAGCAGACTCATAATTCCGCAGGGCCTGCATCAAGGGGCTATCATCCTTAAAAGCTTCCATTAACACTGTATTCTCTGGCACAAATTCCTTGGACTGCTCCAAATAGCTAATGCGCATATTCCGCATAGTTACCATAGAGCCAGTATCTGCCACAAGCTTTCCTGCCACAGTTTTGAGAAAGGTGGACTTACCAGTACCATTAACACCAACAATACCGATTTTATCCCCCTCATTTATATTCAAATTAACGTGGCTGAAGAGAGTTTTTTCTCCGTAGCTTTTCCCCAATTCCTCCACTGTTAAAATCATTTATGATTCTCCTCCATTTTTTCTGACTGGATATTATCCACAATCTCCTCATGTTCCTCCTGCAAAGGCTTTGGCAGCTTGACCAAAATACGGGTAATTCTAAGATTATCCATTTCCTCCACAAAGAAGTCCCGTCCATTCCAGCTAGCTTTCATCCCAATCCGCGGAGGGGACTGCACATTATTGTAGAGCCAGCCGCCAATGGTATCAATATTGTCAGCCTCAATATCCATCTCCAGAATATCGCAAACCTCCTCCAGCAGCAGCTTGGCATCTATAGAATAAACATATTCACTCCGCTTCTCCACCAAAGGACGTTCCTGGTCAAATTCATCCTGAATCTCCCCCACAATTTCCTCAATAATATCCTCAATGGTAACCATACCGGCAGTACCGCCATATTCATCCACCACAATAGCTAGCTGGGAGCGATCCCTCTGCATCATCTTCAACAGCATACTGATACGCATGGTTTCCGGCACAATCAAAGCCTTCCGCACCAGCTGCCGCAATCTTGGCCGGCGATGCTTATAAAGATACCCCATCAAATCCTTAATATGAAGGAAACCGATAATATCATCCTTATCCTCTCGGCATACAGGATATCTGGTCATATGCTCCGACACTGCCACCTGAATATTCTCATCAAAGGAATCCTCAGTGTAAAGGCATACCATATCTGTACGAGGAATCATAATCTCCCGTACATTGCGGTCGGAAAAATCAAAAACATTATCCACAAAATCCAGCTCAGTTTTGTCAATATAACCCTTTTTGTGACTTTCCTCCATAAGAATGCGAATCTCGTCCTCTGTATGAGCTGTTTCCTCGCTTTCAGTCTCCACCGGGATTCCCAGCTTTTCCGCGGTAAAATTAGCCACATGATTCAAAAACCAAACAAATGGATACATTACCTTTTGAAAAAGCAGCATAGGCATAGCAATCCCCAAGGTTACCGCCTCGGACTTCTGTATGGCCAAATTTTTTGGAATCAGCTCACCACAGATAATATGCATAGCCGTAATCAAACCAAAGGCTATGGCAAAGGAAATGGTAGTGGCCAAGGCTCCCCCCAGTCCACAGTATTCAAATACAGGCTCCAGCATTTTGCTGACTGTAGGCTCACCTAACCAACCTAAGCCCAGGGAAGCCAAGGTAATACCTAGCTGAGTTACAGAAAGGGACACATCCAAATGATCCGTAAGCTTTTTGGCATAAACCGCCCGGCTATTTCCCTCATTTATCAATGTCTCCAACCGTGAGCCGCGTATTTTTACCACCGCAAATTCCGCCGCCACAAAGAAACCATTCATCAGCACCAGCAAAACCACCAGCACCAACTTTATAATATTCATCGTTATATCATCCAAAATTATTTGCCTCCTAAAAATTCATTCCAGCATTATCTTTTATACCAAGTAACCTATCTAAAGTATTTATTATTTTTTCTCTCTCACCACTTCCATTTGTGACCAATCTAAGCAATTCTATATTGTAAATATTCATAATTTCATTTTTTAATTTATCACGTTTCGCTTGTGGCGTTTTTTCATTATGATATTGCCAACCATCAACTTCTATAGCTAAAATAGGCATTTTAGAAAATTTATTATATAAAAGTAAATCTATATGCGTAAGCGAATTCATAGCATATTTTTGTTGAGCTTCGTTAAGCAAACTTATATCTTTCAACAATATGTTAAGGGGCATATGGCAAACCACATCTAACGATTGATATTTATCATCAGCTAAAATATCCTCTAATAAGGCATACACTAGATTTTCAGATTTATACTCCGATATTCTTGTATGCTTACCTAAATATGCTTCCCGCTCCTTCTTATATGCCTTATACAAATAATCAAATATAGAATTTATATTGCTATATTGAATAGAAAAATTATTATACTGAATATAATGCATTAAATCCATTATATTTGTGCTTCCTGACTGTTTATTACCTGTAGCAACTAAAATAAGTCTTTTCCTAGCTCTAGATACAGCAACATTTAACAAATATGGATTATCTACAAAATCTGTAATTTGATCATCTACAGTAGTTAAAATTATAGTCTCCTTTTCCCTTCCTTGAAATTTGTGTACTGTCGAAATATCAACACCTTTTATCTGTTCTTTTAATTTATCAACTTGCCCATTATATGGTGCAATAATCCCTATTTCTTCAGCAGGGCTATTACACATAGGCAATATTTCATTTTTTATAACATCAATTTCTCTCTGATTGTAATTTTCTCTTCTATGATTTCCCTCAACGGTTATCATAACCATTATTACATCTTTTTCACCATTATCCTTTGTCATAACAACTAAGTTATTATGATAAAATTTTTGATTGCAATAATTGATTATTTTAGGATGACATCTGTAATGCTCTCGTAACATCGTCTGAGGCACATCTGGCATAATTTCTACAACAGAATTTAAAAAACTCTTATAAAATTTATATCCTAATGCTATTTTATACTTTTTAAAAATCTCTTCTGATTTCTGTTTTGCTTCACTTTTAATTACATTTGGAAGCTGCTTTGTATCTCCTACTATTATGGCATTTTTAGCACAGGATAGAGCTAATGCACCAGTTGCAATATCTACCTGAGATGCTTCGTCCATAATTAAATAATCATAGACTGCATTTTTATTCAAACACGCTTTAGCTGAAAATGTTGTACTCAAAATAATTGGATACTCATCTTGAATTTTTTTCCAATTATAAAACAAGTCCTCCTCTTTAAATATAGTTCTTGATTTTTCATCCGCATACTTTGCGCATAAATGTCTTTTTAACAGCAACATGGCGTTAGAATTTGCCTTTCCTGGCAAATTAATGTCTATATCAGCCAACTCTCTTGACAATTTTTCTAATTCACTTATTATCCATTTTATTCTTGTCTTATAATATAACCATTGACAAATAGTTATAAATTTTTCAGGTTCCTGTTTATACAGCTTATAATCTAGTATTGTATATTTAAACAAAAGCTTTAGTTTAAATAAAAGACCAAATTTATGATTAATATCTACTTCAGTTTGAGCTTCCTGCCACAAACTAAGCCAACTCTTAGCAGATATATTATATATATACTTAAAATCATCGACATTTATATCGCTATTCTTTGCATACTGTAAAAAATAATGATACTCTGCCTCTATTTGTGATTTTTCCTGCAATAAACTTGATTGGACTTCTTGTTTATCAAATAATTTCTTTAACGCTCTTGTCTCTTCATATATTGTTTCTTGTGAAATTTCTGTTTTAAAATCTAAATTCCAATTCTTGCACCTATCGGAAGCTGCTATTTGATTTTCTATAAATTTTTTCTTATTTTCCGAATTGCCAAGTCTTGCCACTAAAAATCCTAAGTCATTTTCTTTTTTAGCCAGCTTATCATATATATTTTCAATAGCAGCATTATTATTTGATACAACTATCACATTTTTATTCTGCAATAAAATATTTGCAATAATATTTAAGATAGTCTGTGTTTTACCAGTACCAGGCGGCCCCTGTATAACGCTAATCTGGTTATTCATCGCCCTCGTAACAGCATCATATTGACTATTATTACAACCAAAAGGAAATATAGGGGCATATTTATGAGAATTTGCACTTTTTCTCTTATTAGGATTTAAATACATTTCTAATGCTGTTCCAGATTGAATTCCATTAATTTTTTCATACTGTTTAGTCAATATGCTCTCACCTTTAGCATTGCAAATTTCATTTAATTTTGCAATTTCTTTAAGGTAAGAGAATATCTCATTAGGATTTTCCTTTATTTTTCGTATTTTATCCAATGTATCCATTTAATTGATTCCTTTATATTACCGCAAATACTCCTTAGTAAAGGCTGCCATTTCTTCCTCACTCATATATGGATTCCCCAGCTCTGCTATCTCATCCATATCCTGGCCAGCTCTATATCGGCTTCCTTGCCCACTGCCATTATTATTAAAACCATTACCCGGATTTCTATAGTTAGCCCGCTGGCGAGCCTCCTCCAGATTAGGCTTTCCATCCTTATCATTGCAGGTCATACGACAACGGGGATAATTGCTGCATCCCCAGAAATCTCCATTTTTGCCGTGGCGTTTTTGCAATATCCCCAACCCGCAGCGAGGACACTTAACCGCATCCTCCACCACCAGGCTGGTGCCCTCTGCCTTGCGACACATCTTGGTGGTAAAATCTACCTGGTTTTGCAAAAAAGCCTCCAAGGAGCCATCTCCCTCTGCCATAGAATGAAGCTGATCCTCCCAGATAGCCGTAAAATCCGGATAAGACAGCTCCTCTGGCACTGCATCCACCAGCAAATAACCTGCCTCCGTAGGCTGCAGCTGCTTCTTTTTGCCCATTTCCTTTATCAGCTTCCGCTTATGAATCAACTCATCCAAAATAGTAGCTCTGGTAGCCTCAGTACCAATACCATATACCGCCTTCAGCTGCTTTTTTGCTTCCGGGTCCTGCACAAATTTATGAATATCCTTCATGGCGGCAATAAGGGTAGCCTGAGTAAATCGCACTGGTGGTCTGGTAACACTTTTGGCCAGCTCCCCAGATACATAGTCAACATTATCATTTTTCTTCATAGGAGGCAGGTTATTTTCTTCCTGACCATTATCCTCCTTATCCTGGCCCTCCTCATTATCAGCCTCATTATTTTTCTTGCTGGTATAAAGAGCCTTCCAGCCCAAATCTATTTCCGTTCTACCGCTGGCAGCAAAAAGCTCCTCCTTGTAAGCTACCTCCACCTTGGTTTGGTAATAGGTATGCACTGGATAAAACTGAGCCATATAAGCCTGGGCAATCAAGAAATAAATATTCCGTTCCACTACATTCATCTTGCTCAAATCTGCCTTTACCCGGGTAGGAATAATGGCGTGATGGGCGGAAATTTTCTTGTCATTCCAAGCACGGCTTTTAATTTTGCCATCGGCCCCCTTGGCCCAATTAGCCAAAGTATCATCCCCACAGCTCTGCAGATTAGTCAAAATACTTTGGCTCTCCTTAAACTGATTAGTAGGCAAATACTCGCAATCAGAACGAGGATAGGTAGTCAGTTTCCGCTCATAAAGAGCCTGAGCCGTATCCAACACCTGCTGTGGCTCATAGCCAAATCGCCTGCCTGCCAAAACCTGCAAAGTAGAAAGGGAAAAAGGCAATCTTTGAGCCTCCTGCTTTTTAGCCTTGGAATAGCCGGAAATCACTCCCGCCAATGGCTCCTGTCCGAAGAAATTTAGCTTGGCCTCTGCAATCTGCTTATCCACCAGCCTGCCCTCGGAGTCCAGTCCCTGCTGCATTTCATTAGGCTTCCACTGAGCTTGGAACTGTCCATTAGTATGCTGAAAAACCGCCTTAATATTGAAATAATCCACTGGCTTGAAATTCTCAATCTCTCTTTCCCGCCGTACCACCAACGCCAAAGTAGGAGTCTTGACTCTGCCAATAGGCAAAACCAATTTTCTATGACCGCTGCGCTGGGCAGCCATTGTATAGGCTCTGGACAAATTCATGCCAATCAGCCAATCTGCTCTAGCTCTTCCCAAAGCCGACTGTCGCAGGTTAAAAAATTGCGCATTAGGCTTTAGCTGGTCAATTGCCTCTCGGATACTTTTTTCATCCAAAGCATTCAACAAAATACGCTGTACCGGCTTGTTACAGCCTACATATTCCAGCACCTCATCTACTAAAAGCTGGCCCTCTCTATCCGGGTCTCCGGCATGAACGATTTCATCAGCTTGACTAATCAGCTGTTTCACCACAGCAAATTGCTTGGCACTGCTTTCTGATACCATCAGCTTCCAATGCTCTGGAATAATAGGCAAATCCTCTGCCCGCCACACCTTGTATTTGGCATCGTATTCCTGAGGCTCCGCCTGCCGCAGCACATGGCCAAAAAGCCAGGTAACGGTGCCAGCCCCTGTTTCAATAAATCCATTGCCCTTCCGCACAGGCCCCGGCAGCACTGCTGCAATCTCCCGGCCCATGCTAGGTTTCTCTGCTATATATAAACGCATTTTTGCACCTCATCGGTAAAATAAAAAACTGTAATATCATATTATACCATGTATGAAGCCAAAGGAAAAATCCTGCAAAACCAAGAAATGTTTTGCAGGATTTTTTTAGGGGAGGAAGCATCTACAGTCAAGGTTACTTCTGGGAAACCAGCCTTAATATACTTGCTATTGTAAAAGACTTATCACAGCCTGAGGAGTTTGATTAGCCTGGGCCAGCATGGACTGAGAACCCTGGGCCAAAAGATTGCTCTTCGCATATTCCATCATGGTTTTCGCCATATCAGCATCCCGAACGACCGACTCCGCCGAAGTAATATTCTCATGGGAGGTAATAATATTATTATCTGCATAATCCATATGATTCATCTGGGCACCAATAGTTGTCTGGGCATCCAGCAGATAATCTATACCTCTGTCCAAAATTCCCTTATCTGGTGGTATTCCCAGCAATTTGTCCCGCATATCCTTGGTCATGACATTGTACTCACTGATATGACGAGTTCCCTCTTTATAACCAAAAATTTGGTCTATGCTGGTCTGAGGTATTTTTACATGAATATTCATACTAGCCTTATCTGTATGCTGCACCACCAGATCATTAACATAGATATTACGATTGGTCTTGATTATATTATCCATAATGCCTGTACCAATCTTGGCACCTTTTTCCTGATTATCATACCCTGGATTATTACGAACAGTTTTCCGTCTCTGGTCATAAATCGTCGTCGTGCCAGCCTTAGGATCTGAAGTAACTAACAGATTATGCTTATACTTATTCTTTAGATAGTCCCCCAATTTTGTATCTATGGTTTCAACCAAGGTTTCTACACTATCGACAGCGGATAAGTCAATGGTCAAGGTCTTAATATCCATATTGGCATTACCGCTTGCTGGACGTTCAGCATCCAAATCGCTGAAACCATTAACAAAACGCACATTAACCCACTGGCTGGCGTCGGTAGGACAATAAAAGCGAATCCCCTTTTCATGCAAGGCCGCTGGAATATCCGTAATTCCCTGAGTCTTTACCCAATTCTTCCAGTCAATGGTATAGTGTCGCAGCTCTCCGGTTTGGCTGAAAACTTTTTGATTATTCCCGGCTTCACCTGGGGAAGTTGCCTTAATCCTGATACCATTTGTAGTATTGTCTGCAGCTTTCAAAATCTCTGTATTACCAATGTGCCCATTAAGCCCATTAAGCACATTGGCAAAAGCCTCCGCTACAGTCTTGCCAGCTTTAACCTGATTGCGAACCTCATTTAAATCAATGGTGTTAGTAGTAACCTTGTATAATCCATCCATACCAGATGAAGAACCAGTATCTATAAACTCATATTCCGTAGTTGTATTCGTACCAAAGGTTTTACCCTTGTATCTATTTATCAATTCTTCAGCCATTGTTTCATCTGAGGCATTATAGGCTGATAAATCCAAATCCCAGTGAGCTGTATTGCCATCTGCGCCAGAATGTTTGTTGTTGATGCCAGTCAAAGCTGTTGTAGCTGTATAGGTAGGCCTATACGGCTTTATTCCATCAGTTATTGAGGAATACCTCCCGGCATAAACTCCTCCCGTAGAAACCTCAGCAATCAAACTGCCATTAGACATAGAACAATGCATACCTGAAATATTAAAGTTTCCCTGATAATTTCTACCTACTGTATAATGCCCAGAGGCAGAATCATAGTTCAAACCTCCATCATCATACCTAAAGGACAAATAACTTGTACCATAATAAGCATCATTTATGGTCATACCGCTTCCCGGCGCAACTGATGAGATATTAGGGATTTCCAGTTTTGCCTTAACCGCTGGAACATCCTCTACCGTAACAGTATGTTTAAGGTCTGGATCTGCAGGATCCGTTCTGGTTTCTGTGTGAGTAATAGCATCTTTGCCACCGGTAAAAGCTCCTATGTTCAAGCCAGTACCTGTTGCCCCATCATGACCATTTGGGGGTGTGCCCCCAGTCAAAGTTGCACCTTCAGTGTTGTAATCATTGCCATTGGTTACTACCCCATCCTGCTTAGTTGTAAGGGTAACCTTGGAGCCACTTACCGACACTGAATATACATTTCCCAAGGAACTAGCTATAGCATTCTGAATCGCATTGGCCACATCATCAGTGGAACCACAGCCACTTATATCTATTTTACTACCTTTCTCATAGTTATTACTCATATTTGTAGTCAAAGTAAAATAATGCTGCTGTGGGTAATAGGGGGAATTAACACAAAATGTTGTATTGTCCAATGGATCCCGATTAGTGGCCGAAAAATTCGCATATTGGGACAAATCTAAATCTATGGTATTGGATACACCTTTAGTGCCTCCTACCATACGATCTCCGTTATTTTTAGCTGAAGATTCCTTCCAAGTTGCAGGGCTCTCAGCTTTTTTATTATAGCCATCATAAGGAGGCTTATCTGATGCCTTGCCAAAAGTCGCAAATGGGCCTTGCTCTCCATCCAAGGAGCTTTCATTGGCATCCGCCAGCAAACCTGGTATGTCACTATCATCTGCCAGCATGGCATTATTCAATACTTCCCAGCTGCTAACCACCTCTGCCACTGAGTTACCCAGCAATATTTTTTTTCCGTTAAACTCGGTATCATAAACAATATCCGCCATCTGGCTGTAGCAATGATCTATTTCCTTTTGGATAACTTCTCTATCCTGATCTGTATTTGTATCGTTGCTGGCATCAATAACCTTTTGCTTAATAGTTTTTAGCAAATTAGTCTGTTCCTGTACAGCACCGCTGGCAGTTCTCAACATAGAAGCACCATTTTTTACATTGCGGTCATTCTGCTCCAAGGCTCTCAGCTTAACTCGCATCTTTTCTGAAATTGCATAGCCGGATGCATCATCACCGGCAGAATTAATCTTCATGCCTGATGCAGCCCGCTTCAACATTTTAGCTAAACTTTTTTCGTTGCGGTTATTTTCATGCAACGCCGACATGGCTGTCAAATTATTGTATATAGACATCCCCATACCATATATGCCCCTTACCGAAAATTAATTTATGTTATTCATCCAATTCATCATGTTCATTATACCATTCGTCCTATGCTTTAGCAACAAACCTCTCATTTCGAATTTTTATATTGTAGCTAACTGGAGACCCTTTGATTTGTCAGTGGCTTTTTTCCCAGCTTATACAGCTCAACATTCACCGCATCCACATCAAAAATTCCTTCTTGGATAAAAAACTTAACCACAAGATCCTGTATCAGGGCAGTAGAAAAGGTATAACCCGCCTTAGCCATAAGCTCTTCTGCCTCATCCAAAGGCAGTTTCAAGGCCAGCACCATAGCCATGGTGGCAGATTTGGAGGGCTGGTAATCAACATTGTTTTTGATTTTGGAAAAATGCTCCTTGCTTATACCAGCCTTACGATAAAATTCAACCGGCTTCATTTCCTTCTCAGCCAGCAAATCCAGCAGTGATTCCGAAAAAGTCTTCTTGCGTCCTTCAAGAATACCACTCAACATACCCAATCGACAGGCAAGACCACCACTATAGGCAAAATAACTTAATTTGTTATTCGCAATCAATTCATCTGCCTGTTCATCGCCACAGCCGGTATAATTTTCTTCCAGATAGGCACTAAGCTCCCGACGCAATTCATCTAAGTCTATTTTTTTCATCTTTGTCATTCCTTCACCTTCTTCCATTCTATATTTATTGGCACGATGCCTCAGACAGCACCGCCAGCTTCAATCTCATTACACAATTTGTCGATTTTTGCAGAAAGCTTTTCCAAGACTGCCATGCACGCTTCCTTTTTCTGTCGCTCCTCGGCAATCTGGCGCAAACTGTCCTCCACACTGTCCAGCTCCTTACCTACAGACTCTGCCAGTTTTTCACGCACATTGCGCATGATATCTCCATAAATAGTATTGGCATTTTCCTTGAAATTTGCTCTGATTTCTTCCTTTGACTCCCGCAATTCCTGTTCTTTTTGCTGGCGTTCTGCATCAGATTTGAATTTACCCCAAATAGTAAGCAAAAAACCTAATATATTTAATGCCGTCCCCACCCTGGCTAGATTCTTTGCCAGACCGACAGCTTCCCAAGGCTTGAACTTCACACCAAAAAATTTACCAATATCTAAAATCTTGGTATGAATCATGGAACCAGAAAAATTTTTCAGTCCAGAATTGCAAATATTCCAAGTTGACATACCAAAAGCTTTTGAACCAGAAAGACCTGTTCCCAAGATAACATCACTAACCGCTTTAACATTTGCTCCCATGCCTGCACTATCGACACTGCCCGCAGGTTCCATAGAAAAGTCTGTTGTGCTCTCCACAGAGACAGAAATATTATTTCTAGCAAAGATTTTCTGCGCCGATGTGGAAGCCAGCTCCTTATCCATCTCACTCTGAATCGTATCTGCCAATCTGCCAAAGGCCCGCTCTATTGACTGTATACAATCCTGGGTTGCCTGTTCTGCCCTTTGTCCGGATTCATTTAGCTTTGCCTTGAACTCCTCCTCGCTTACACCTGGTTCTAAATAGCCTGCCGCTTCTCTGCCCAGTTCAATAATATCCTGCTGGCACTCCATGGTCAAGCCATTGATTTCCTCCTCAGCATCCGCCTGGCCGTTTTGCAAAATCCGCTGCTTCCGCAGTAGGAGACTTTCTGCATCATTCAGCATATTAATCTCTTCCGCCACATATACATTTCTTACCGCCTCCTGCAGAGTATACAGGGGACGCTCTATTTTGGCTGTTACCTGCCTTGACTGTACAAAGGCATTTAGATTAGCAATCAACTCTTCCCGACCGCTTTCTGCCAGCAGCTCTGCCTTGATTTCCTCATCCTCATCCGTGAGATATTCTTCATAGGATTGAGTGGAAATAAAGGATGTATAAACCTGCTCTGGAGTCAATGGGGCTAAAACCTTGCAAATATCATCTCTAATAATCTGCTGTTGATTGGCGGAATTCCCCTCTGGTGCTCTATCCATCTTGTTACAGCACTTTACAACTTTTATGCTGCATAACCCTGATTCCAGCCCATAGCTGCCAAGAACTCCATGATGATATCGGAATTTTTGGCAGTTTGGGCACAATCAGCCAAACTGCCAA
>NZ_JADYTY010000038.1 GCF_021531495.1 Anaerovibrio lipolyticus | reverse complement strand
TAAGTACCGAGGCGCGAAGAGTACCTGTGCAGGGTACTCCCATACCGCTTATTAGTGTATTCATCGCAATTTTACGCCTTGGCACTATTTGAAATGACCTATTTTTACGAAAATAGCAGAATTATTGGGATTGACAGTATCGATACGCCTTGATGATTCGGCAACAGCCGGAGGGGCATGACACTTTTGCGTCGGGCCCATTAAGTCGGACAGAGCAAAAGTCGTTATGACCGCAGGCTGTATTTCGAAAATTTTTGACATCTCGAATTATATTTACAATCCTAGGGAGATAGTCAACTCGTCAAATCAGAATTTATGTCAGTATATATTGGTGGAATGGTGGGGAGTTTTGTGATACCATAATATTATCAATATTACAGGGGCGTGAGGATATGACGGAAATGGAGCAGAAAAAGGCGGCCAAGGCTTTTGTGGAGAAATGGCAGGGGAGGGGCTATGAGAAAGGTGAAACCCAATTATTTTGGGTAGAGCTTTTGCAAACTGTCTATGGTGTAGAAAATCCCGCTTCCTATATGGAATGTGAAGTTCAGGTTCAACTGGAAAATACCAGTTTTATAGATATTTATCTGCCAGCCACCAAGGTAATGATAGAACAAAAATCCATTAACAAGGACTTGTCCAAGGCTATTCGTCAATCTGATGGCACAATGCTAACGCCTCTCCAGCAGTTGAAGCGGTATGCTGCGGCTTTGGGGTATTTCAAATATCCTCGCTGGGGTATTACCTGTAATTTTCAGGAGTTTTATATTTATGATATGGGACAGCCCAATGGAGAGCCGGCTGTTTTGAAGCTGGAGGATTTGCCTAGGGAATATCATCGACTGAATTTCCTGGTGGATATGGGCGATGACAGAATCAAGCGGGAATTGGAAATATCTCTTAATGCTGGTACGCTGGTAGGCCGGATGTATGAAATGCTGTTGAAGCAGTATGGGGAGAATCCGACGGAGGAAATGCTCAAGAGCCTGAATATGCTGATTGTGCGGATTGTTTTCTGTCTTTATGCTGAGGATGCGGGAATTTTTGGCCGTCGCAATATGTTCCATGACTATCTGGCAGATTTCCAGCCCAAGCATTTTCGGCGGGCGCTGATAGATTTGTTTGAGGTTCTGGACACTCCTGATAATGCTCGGGACCCTTATATGGAAAAAATATTGGCAGAGTTCCCTTATGTCAACGGGGGCCTTTTTGCGGATAATCATCTGATTATTCCAACCTTTAGCGAGGAATGTGTAGATTTGATTCTCAATGTGGCTTGTCCCTTTTCTTGGGAGGGAATTTCTCCTACTATATTTGGTGCGGTATTTGAGTCCACTCTGTCGGCCAAAATCCGTCGTAGTGGAGGAATGCACTATACCAGCCTAGAGAATATTCACAAAGTGATTGATCCTCTTTTCCTTAATGATTTGCAAAAGGAATATGAAGCCATTGCAGACATCCCTCAGCCCAAGGTTCAGAAGCAAAAGCTAGAGGCTTTTCAGGATAAATTGGCTGGACTGAAATTTTTTGACCCTGCCTGTGGTTCTGGCAATTTCCTGACAGAAACTTATATTTCTCTGCGCCGTTTGGAAAACAAGGTTATTGACCGTCTTACCAAGGGGCAGATTGTGTTGGGCGAAATGGCCAGCCCTGTGAAGGTAAATATCCATCAATTCTACGGTATTGAAATCAATGATTTTGCCTGTGTAGTAGCCAAAACAGCTATGTGGATAGCCGAGTTGCAGATGATGCAGGAAACTCAGAGCATTGTGGAAATGAATCTGGACTTTTTGCCCTTGAAATCCTATGTGAACATTGTGGAGGGAAATGCTCTCCGCATGGATTGGCAGGAGGTATTGCCACCTAGCCAGTGCAATTATATTATGGGCAATCCGCCTTTTGTAGGACAGTCATTAAGAAGCAAAGAGCAGTCTGATGATATGACTATGATTTTTGGTAAAGGCAATCCTATCAATAAACAGGATTATGTACTATGCTGGTATAAGAAGGCGATACTTTATATTAATACGGCTTTGCCTAGATTGATAAAATCTGCTTTTGTTTCTACTAATTCGATTTGTCAGGGAGAGGCTGTACCTACTTTTTGGCAAGAAATGTGTACGCATGGTGTAAATATCATATTTGCGCATACATCATTTATTTGGAATAGTGAAGCTACTGAAAAGGCGCATGTACATTGTGTTATTGTCGGTTTCGCCAATAGCTCTTTTAAGGGTATAAAGCGAATATATTCCAATAATGAAGAGCATATAGCTAATCATATTAATGGCTATTTATATGATGCCCCTGATATATGGATAACCTCAAGGACGAATATCCAAAAATCAGGATTACCAAAAATGACGACAGGCAGTCCGCCTACGGATAATGGCGGTTTGTTACTGACTGCGGAAGAAAAAGAAATTTTTATCAAGAAATATCCAATTTTGGAAAAATATATACGTCCTTTTATAGGTGCTAGAGAATTTTTACATGACAATATAGGTACATATTCAAGATATTGCTTATGGTTTAAGGATGGTAATAATAAGGAATTTGGACATATACCTGAAATCAGAAAACGCTTAGAGATGGTTGTTGAGTTACGCAGTAAAAGCAAGGCAGACAGAATTCAGAAAATGGCAGTATATCCATGGCTTTTTTGTCAAATAAGACAACCATCATCTACTTATCTAGTATTTCCACGACATTCTTCCGAACGGAGAAGATATATACCAATCGGTTTTGTCGAGTCGGAGATAATTGCTGGTGATGCTTGTAGTATTATACCTGATGCCACGATTTATCAATTTGGCGTATTAATTTCCAATGTTCATATGGCATGGATGCGTGTAATAGCTGGCAGATTGAAAAGCGATTATCGCTATTCGCCATCTATCTACAACAACTTCCCTTGGCCTGCACCCACCGAGGCTCAAAAGGCTAAAATAGAAAAAACAGCCCAAGGCATCCTGGATGCCAGAGCCAAATATCCAGATTCCAGTTTGGCTGACCTTTATGATGAGGTATTGATGCCTCCAGAACTGCGAAAAGCACATCAAGCCAATGATCGGGCAGTAATGGAAGCCTACGGCTTCTGGGGTAAGCTGAATACTGAATCTGAATGTGTAGCCCAGCTAATGAAAATGTATCAGAAATTAGTAGATAAATAAAGAGCAATATGCATAAAGCCCCCACGAGTTCCAGTCGTGGGGGCTTGGTTATAGTGACTATCTGCATTGTTGCTATTAAGGCATAGAAAAACCGCCAATGCTTTTGGCCGAGCTAAAGGGCGGTTTTTCATACTTAGCTTTTTCTGTTCGTCGGGGCAACCGTCTATCGGTGCTCCTCTTATTTTTATTATACCTTGCATATTTGTTAATGGCAAGTTTATTGGACAAAAATAGGTAAATATTGCTAAAAAACATTATTTGTGGTATACTTTGATTGACAAATGATGTGCTGTATGGCAAGCGTAACGGTTGTTGCCTACAGGTAACACAAAGCCCCCACGAGTACCAGTCGTGGGGGCTTTGCTATACCTTATTTTGGAAGCCGTATCAGCTTCAGGTTAGTTGCCAGTTAATTTCTGTCTAGCCATTTGCAGATATAGTGACAGGCTATTCCTGCCATAACAGAGATTAAAAATGATGTGCTATATTCAAACATGCGTAACACCTCCTTCCGGGTGGAAATAGAGGCGGCAACATAAGAATTGTATCATAAAACAAGAGTATTTCAAAGCGAATAACATCATAAAAGGGAGTTGTTGTGGATGAGGAGAATATTTATCATTTTGTGTTTGTTAATGGTGTGGACAGAGAGTGCCTTGGCGGCGGGAAATCTGGGGGTGTTGTGGGATTGGCAGGCCCCGGGAGAGAAGGAGAGCCGGCTGGTACAACGAGAAAAATTGCCGGGAATAGATGTATTATCTCCTAGCTGGTTTATTATTGAGAATGCCCAGGGCAAAATCAAAACCCGTCATGGCAGTGTGAAGTATGTCCGTCAGGCTCACAACAAGGGGTATCAGGTGTGGGCTTTGATTACCAACAATTTTGATCCCAAAATGACCAGCAAGCTGTTGGACAGTCCCCTGGCACGGAAAAGGGTGATTGCCCAGATGGAGAAGCTGGCCAAGGATTATGAGCTGGATGGTTTTAATCTGGATTTTGAAAATATCAATCCGGCAGACAAGGACAAGCTGACGGATTTTGTGCAGGAAATTAGCAAGGCCTTGAAAACTCAGGGGCTGATTATTTCCATAGATGTGACCATTCCCAGCAATTCCGGCTATTGGTCCAAATGCTACGACCGAAAGGCCATAGCAGAGGTGGTGGATTATGTGATGCTGATGGCCTATGATGAGCACGGGGCTGCTTCCGAGGTTAGCGGTTCGGTGGCTTCCCTGCCTTGGGTGGAGGATGGTATTCAGAAAACCCTGCAGGAGGGGGTGCCGGAGAAAAAGCTGATTCTGGGTATGCCTCTTTATATGCGTCTTTGGCAGGAGACAAAGGGGAAGGTGAAGGCCAAAACCCTATCTATGGCTCAGGCAGACAAGGTAATTCAGGAAAAGGGATTGGTGCCTGTGTGGCTTTCCAAGGAGGGACAGTATTATTTTGAATATCAGGAGAAAAATAACCGCTATCGGGTATGGCAGGAAAATCGCCGTTCTCTGGCCTTGAAGGCTTCCTTGGTGAATCGCTACAATCTGGCAGGAGGTGCCTATTGGCGCAGTACCTTGGAGACAGAGGATGTGTGGCCAGCCTTGGCGGAAACTCTGTCCTACGGCAAATAAGATAATTTGTAAATATTTTAGTTGAAGGGACATATGGCCTTTCAAAATCCTCTCGAAAACCATATAATATCCTTGTAATGAATCCGAAATGCTAGCAAAAACAGGATATAATATTATGGAAAACAAATATTTAGATAAAGTTTTACCGTTTCTTCAGAAAATTTCCAAAGAACGGCGAGAAAAATTTTATACCTATTTCCAAAATGCACCTTTGTGGCTGCTGGATTCCTTCCAAGTAGAAAATATGCCCAAGGAAACCACTTTTATCAGGGCTGGGGACCCGGTGGATACAATTTATTTTATTGGCAGCGGCATTATCAAGGGCACAGATTACAGAATCCTAGGGGTATCCTTTGATTTTATGATTTTTACGGATGTATATGCCTATGGGGGCATGGAGGTTATCATGGATTTTGATACCTATCAGACCTCCTTGCAGACTGTTACGGATTGTATCGTCTTGAAGATACCCAAGGGACAGTTTGCCAAATGGATAAAATCTGACATCTGGTCCTTGGGCCATGAGGCAAAGCTGATGGGGCAGTATCTACTAGAGCAGGCTCGCAACAATCGGGTTTTCCTGTTTTTGCAGGGGGCCGATAGATTGATTATGCTGTTGACCATTATGTATGAACAGTCGGAAGTGGTAGAGGAATTGACCATTGCCAATGATAGGCAGAAGCTGTCAGATTATACTGGTCTTAGCGTCAAAACCATTACCCGGGCTGTTCAAAAGCTGGAGTCTCAGGGGATGCTTAGTCGCTCTCGCAGTAAGCTAACTGTAAACCAACAGCAGTATGAATTAATGAAGGAAAGTCTGGCAGAGATTTTGGAAACAGAGACATAGGGGAAATAGGAAAAAGAGCAGGTATTAGATAAGAGGGGGAGCTTATTATGCAGAACTATTCAGGTGAAGAAGGATTACAGTATCATGTACAGATTCGTCCAGGGGATGTAGGTAAATATGTTATTTTGCCGGGAGATCCTAAGCGCTGTGCCAAGATTGCAGCACATTTTGATGATGCCAAGTTGATTGCTGATAACAGAGAGTATGTTACCTACACTGGTTATTTGGATGGGGAAAAGGTTAGCGTAACCTCCACCGGTATTGGCGGTCCATCTGCGTCCATTGCTATGGAGGAGCTGGTAAAGTGCGGTGCAGATACCTTCCTGCGGGTAGGTACCTGTGGCGGTATTGATTTGGATGTTAAGGGTGGCGATATTGTAGTTGCTACTGGTGCTATTCGCATGGAGGGCACCAGCAAGGAATATGCCCCTATTGAGTTCCCTGCTGTGGCAGATTTGGATGTTACCAATGCTTTGGTAAAGGCCTGCAAGACCTTGGGCATGAATTACCATGCTGGTGTGGTACAGTGCAAGGATGCTTTCTATGGTCAGCATGATCCTGAGATTATGCCAGTAAGCTATGAGCTTTTGAACAAATGGGAAGCTTGGAAGCGTTTGGGCACCAAGGCTTCTGAAATGGAATCTGCAGCTTTATTTATTGTAGCCAGCCATTTGAAGGTACGCTGCGGCTCTGATTTCCTGGTAGTAGGCAATCAGGAGCGGAATGCTCTGGGCATGGAGAATCCTATTGTCCATGACACAGAGGCGGCTATCAAGGTGGCTGTTGAAGCTATTCGTACTTTGATTAAAGAAGATAAGAATAAATAAGGGCAACGGAGGACAAGGTGATGCAGTTAGCATTTAATTTATTAGGCATTTTGGTAGTCTTTGGCATTTGCTGGCTTCTTTCCTGGCAACGGAAGTCCATTAACTGGAAGCTTATTGGCAAGGCCTTTGTTATTCAGCTGTTGTTGGCTGTGTTTATTGTAAAGGTTCCTTTGGGACAGCAGGTTATTTCCATTCTTTCTGATGGAGTTACTGCCGTAGTTAATTGCGGTAAGGATGGCGTATCCTTTGTCTTTGGCGATTTGGCAGATACCTCCAAGATGTTTGTCTTTGCGGTATCATCTCTGGGAAATATTATTTTCGTATCTGCTTTGGTAGAGTTCCTTTACTATATTGGTGCTTTGGGCTTTATCGTTACTCATTTGGGACGGTTGGTCAAGAAGCTGGTAGGTTCCACAGAGGTAGAGAGCTTTGTAGCTACAGCCAATATGTTCTTGGGCCAGACTAGCAGCCCTGTATTGATTAGCAAATACATTGGCCGGATGACGGACAGTGAGATTTTTGTTATCCTGGTGGCTGGTATGGGTAGTATGGATGTGTCCATTCTTACCGCCTATGTATCTATGGGTATTCCAATGGATTATCTCCTGATGGCCAGCATGCTGGTACCAGTAGGCAGGATTCTCATTGCCAAGATGATTTTACCTGAGATGGAAACCTGCAACAATGTGGATAATCTGAAGATTGATAACAAGGGTGGCAATACCAATGCTATCGAAGCTATTATGAATGGTGCGGGTGTAGGTCTGCAGGTGGTTCTGGGTATCTGTGTGGCTCTGATTGCGGTTATCGGCATGGTGGCTTTGGTAAATATGATTCTGGGCTTTGCTGGACTTAGTCTGGAAATGATTTTCGGCTATGTATTCTGTCCATTTGGCTATCTCATGGGCTTTGATACTGTAACTGCTATGCAGGAAGGTACTTTGCTGGGTCAGAAGCTGGCTCTTAACGAGTTCGTAGCTTTTGGTACACTGGGAGCATATATCAGCACCTTGGATTCCAGAACTGCTATGATGTGTGCTATTTCTCTGGCAGGTTTTGCCAATGTCAGCAGCATGGGTATCTGCATCGGTGGTATTGGTGCATTGTGTCCTGAGAAAAAGGGTGTGCTTTCCCGGATTGTAGTTCGTGCGATGCTGGGCGGTATGCTGTTAAGCATTCTCAGTGCTATGCTTTGCGGTTTAGTAGCGTTGTTCTAAAATAAGTTAAGGCAAGGACATGGTATATATAGGGGTTATAAAGATATATGGAAAGCGGGGTTGAAAAATGAGCGGGAAAAAATATAAGCGGATTTTTACCATTGTAATTGATTCACTGGGTGCTGGCGCCATGCCGGATGCCGCTGAATATGGTGATGCAGGAACTGATACCCTGGGCCATATTTCCGAAAGTGTGGATAGCTTTGTCATTCCCAATTTGCAGAAGCTGGGCATGGCCAATCTACATCCCCTGAAGCAGGTGGAGGCAGTGGCAAAGCCTTTGGCTCATTATGGTAAATTGCGGGAGGCCAGTACAGGCAAGGATACTATGACAGGTCATTGGGAAATGATGGGTTTGCATATTACCAAGCCTTTCAAGACCTTTACCGATACCGGTTTTCCCCCAGAGCTGATTGCAGAGCTGGAAAAGAGGACTGGCCACAAGGTTATTGGCAACAAGGCGGCCAGTGGTACAGCTATTTTGGATGAGCTGGCCGAGGAAGAAATTGCTACAGGTCATATGATTGTATATACCTCGGCGGATTCTGTGCTGCAGATTTGTGGTAATGAGGAAACCTTTGGCCTGGAGGAGCTTTATCGCTGTTGTGAAATTGCCAGAGAAATTACCATGAAGGATGAGTGGAAGGTAGGCCGTATTATTGCCCGTCCTTATGTGGGCAAGAAAAAGGGAGAGTTTAAGCGTACCAGCAACCGTCATGACTATGCCTTGAAGCCTTATGGCAGAACAGCCCTGAATGTCTTGAAGGATAAGGGCTATGATGTGATTTCTGTAGGGAAGATTGCGGATATTTTTGATGGTGAGGGCATTACTGAGGCTAACAAGTCTAAAAGCTCTGTCCACGGCATGGAGCAGACCATTGAAATAGCCCAGAAGGATTTTACAGGCTTGTGCTTTGTAAATCTGGTGGATTTTGATGCACTGTGGGGACATCGGAGAAATCCAGAGGGCTATGCTCAGGAGTTGGAAAAATTCGATGTGAAGCTGGGAGAATTATTGCCATTATTACGAGAGGATGATTTGCTGATTATTACGGCAGATCACGGCAATGATCCAACCCATACCGGTACGGACCATACTAGAGAAAAGGTGCCATTTATTGCCTATTCTCCATCTATGAAGGAAAATGGCCAGCTGCCAGAAAGCGATACCTTTGCGATTATTGGTGCAACCATTGCAGATAATTTTGGTGTGGATATGCCAGAAGGTACGATAGGTTATTCTGTTTTAGATAAATTGGTTTAAGGAGAAGTGTTTATGGATAAAAAGGAAGTTTTAAGCAAGGTAGATCATACACTGCTGGCTCAGGTGGCTACCTGGGGAGATATTAAGCAGATTTTGGATGATGCAATGAAATATGAGGTTGCCTCTGCCTGTATTCCTGCTGCTTATGTAAAGCAGGCGGCAGAATATGTTCAGGGCAAGCTGGCTATCTGCACCGTTATTGGTTTCCCTAATGGTTATAGCACTATGGCAACCAAGGTTTTTGAGGCTGGGGATGCTGTGGACAATGGGGCCGATGAGGTTGATATGGTTATCAACATTGGCTTTCTGAAAGATGGCCGCTATGATGAGGTGGAGGAGGAAATCCGCCAGATTCATCAGGCCTGCAAGGGCAAGCTGTTGAAGGTTATTATTGAAACCTGCCTTTTGACTGAGGAAGAAAAAATCAAGGCCTGTGAGCTGGTAACCAAGGCTGGGGCGGAGTATATCAAAACCTCTACTGGCTTCTCTACTGCTGGTGCTACCTTTGAGGATGTAAAGCTGATGCGGGAGCATGTAGGTAAGGATGTGAAGGTAAAGGCTGCGGGTGGTATTTCTTCCTTTGCAGACGCGGAGAAGTTTATTGAGCTGGGAGCAGACCGTCTGGGTACCAGCCGTTTGGTAAAGATTATGAAAAGGGAGGGCTGATTATGACTAATGCAGAGTTGATTGCAGAAGCAAAAAAGGCAAGACTTCATGCTTATACTCCTTATTCTCATTTTCAGGTAGGAGCGGCTTTGGAAACCAAGGCTGGCAAAATCTATCATGGGTGTAATATTGAAAATGCTGCTTATGGCCCTACTAACTGTGCTGAGAGAACAGCATTCTTCAAGGCCGTTTATGAAGGGGAAAGAGAATTTACCAGAATCGCCATTGTAGGGGGGCCAGAAGGACAGGAAGCCAATGCTACCTGTGCTCCTTGTGGTGTATGCCGTCAGGTAATGCGGGAATTCTGCACTCCAGATAGTTTTGAGATTGTTCTGGATGATGGCAAGGGGGGAGAGCTGGTTTATACATTGGAGCAGCTTTTGCCAGAAAGCTTTGGGCCAGAGGATTTGGGCAAATAAAATTAGATATGGGGACTGCCTCTCAATCTTGGGAGGCAGTATTTTTGTGGCCGAATTTTTACATTTATTTTACAAAAACCTTCTAATGGATTTTACATTCAGGGGTTAATATATTCCTAGATTTCCAAGGAGATTAGTTATCAGGAATAATTTTATCAAGGAGAGTGTAAACAAGATGAAGAAGTTTTTACTGGTTGTAATGTCCATTATGATGATGGGCCTGACATTGGTGGGTTGCGGCAGTGATACTGCTGAGAAGGGTGCCGGTCTTAGCGGTGCGGTTTCCACCAACGGCTCTACTTCCATGGAGAAGGTTATTGGTATTCTGTCTGAGAAGTTTATGGGGGATAATAAGGGTGTTACCATTACCTACGATGCTACTGGTTCCGGTACTGGTATTGAGGCTGTAAGCAAGGGATCCACTGATATTGGTCTTTCCTCTCGTGCTTTGAAGGACAGCGAAAAGGCAAAGGGCCTGAAGGAGACTACCGTAGCTCTAGATGGTATTGCCATTATCGTCAATGAGAACAGCCCTATTAACGATTTGAAAACCGAGGATGTAGCTGCCTTGTTCAATGGTCAGGTTACTGACTGGAGCAAGCTGGGCGGCAAGGCTGGCCAGGTAGCTGCCATTGGCCGTGAGGCTGGTTCCGGTACTCGTGATGGTTTTGAGTCCATTACCAAGACCAAGGATAAGTGCAAACTGACTCAGGAGCTGACTTCCACAGGTGCTGTTATTGAGGCTGTAAAGAACAGCGAGGGTGCTATCGGTTATGCTTCCTTTGCTTCCGTTGAGAATCAGAAGGGTATCAAGGTTTTGAAGATTAATGGTGTAGAGTGCACCGAGGATAATATTGCTAACGGCAGCTATGTAATCCAGCGTCCATTTAACCTGATTACCAAGGAAGGCACCAAGTTGAGCGAGGCTGCTCAGGCATTCTTCGACTTCATGACCTCCAAGGCTGCTGCTGAGCTGATTTCTCAGGCTGGTGCAGTACCTACTGCGAAATAAAAGAGGTCTAGCGTGATATGAAAAACAAAACTAAATGGCAGGAGCTCACCGAAAAAGGTATCAACGCTGTGTTCATGCTTTGCGGTATTGTGGCAGTAGGTTTCGTCCTTTGTATCACAGTACATCTGGTTATTGCCGGCCTGCCAGCTATTATGAAAATAGGTTTGCCAACCTTTCTCTTTGGCACTACCTGGCAGCCAACTGCTACCACAACAGAGCCGTCATTTGGTATTCTGCCATTCATCCTAACCAGCATCTATGGTACTGCTGGAGCAGTGCTGATAGGTGTCCCCATTGGCCTTTTGACCGCCATCTTTTTGGCCAAGGCCGCTCCGCCAAAGTTTGCCAAGGTAATTCATACTGCGGTTGAGCTTTTGGCAGGTATCCCATCTGTAGTATATGGCCTTGTAGGCATGATTATACTTGTTCCTGGTATTCAGAGGGCCTTTGATTTGCCCTCTGGTGCCACCTTATTAGCAGCCATTATCGTGCTGACCATTATGATTTTACCATCCATCATCAACGTATCTGAGACTGCACTGCGGGCAGTACCTAGAGAATACGAAGAAGCTTCTATGGCGTTGGGAGCTACTGAGATGGAGACATTTTTCCGGGTAAGCCTTCCAGCTGCCAAAAGCGGTATTGCCGCAGCTGTGGTATTGGGTGTAGGTCGTGCCATTGGCGAGGCTATGGCCATTATCATGGTATCAGGCAATGTGGCTAATCTGCCGGGGCTGCTTACTTCTGTAAGGTTCATGACCACAGCCATTGCATCGGAGATGGCCTATGCCGCCGCAGGATCTCTGCAGCAGCAGGCATTGTTCTCTATCGGCCTGGTACTGTTCCTGTTTATTATGATGATTAACGTATTCCTGAATGTATTTGTCAAGGGAAGGAGGACAGCCTGATGGTTGAGAATGTTGCTGTAAGCCAGCCTGTAGCCCAGCCTACTGGCTTTTCCAAGCGTAAGCTGTGGAATCAAGGTGCCAAGGTCCTGATTTGGGGCAGTGCCATTTTGACCTGTGTGTTGCTGGCCTTTATTATAGGCTACATCTTTTATAGAGGTGTACCCTATCTTTCCTGGGAGCTTTTGACCTCCCAGTCCAGTTATGTGAAGAAAACTATCGGCATTCTTCCTAACCTGATGAATACCCTGTATATTATCCTGGTGGCTATGGTTATTGTTTTGCCACTGGGCACAGGGGCTGCTATCTACCTGACAGAGTACGCTACTAACAAAAAGCTGGTTAAGCTGATTGAATTTGCCTCTGAGGCTCTTACTGGTATTCCTTCCATTATCTTTGGTTTGGCAGGCTTGGTTCTGTTTTCTGAAATGTTTGGTTTGAAGCAAGGTATTCTGGCTGGTGGTCTTACTTTGGTAATGATGGTACTGCCGGTTATTATTCGTACTACCCAGGAAAGCCTGAAAACAGTGCCTAACGCTTATCGTGAAGGTTCTCTGGCTATGGGTGCCAGCAAATGGCATATGGTACGTACTGTGGTACTGCCTAACGCTGTTGATGGTATTGTTACCGGTTGTATTTTGTCCATCGGACGTATTGTAGGCGAGTCTGCTGCTCTGTTGTTTACGGCGGGCTTTGGCCTGGTATTGAATGATTTCTTCACGGCACTGGAATCCTCATCTGCTACTTTGACAGTGGCCTTGTATGTATATGCCAGCGAGCGTGGTGAAACTAATGTAGCCTTTGCTATTGCGGTTATTTTGATGACTCTTACCTTGATTCTGAACTTCTCTGCTAATTATGCAGCCAAGAAGCTGAAGAACTAAATTTGATGGGAGATTGTTATGGATACAATAATGGAAGTAAAGGACTTGAATCTGTGGTATGGGGATCATCATGCCCTCCATGATATTAACGTGGATATACCTAAAAATCAGATTACAGCCCTGATAGGTCCTTCTGGCTGTGGTAAGTCTACCTTTTTAAAGACTTTGAACCGCATGAATGACCTGGTTGAAAATGTAAAGATTACAGGTAATATCATCTACAATAATGAAAATATCTATGCCCCAAAGGTTGATGTAACCTGGTTGAGAAAGAGAATTGGCATGGTGTTCCAGAAGCCAAATCCTTTCCCTATGAGCATCTATGATAATATTGCCTATGGCCCACGTACTCATGGTATTACCTCTAAGGTAAAGCTGGATACTATTGTGGAGAAATCTCTAAAGGATGCAGCTATCTGGGATGAGGTAAAGGATAGATTGAATACCTCTGCCCTGGGTATGTCTGGTGGTCAGCAGCAGCGTCTGTGTATTGCTAGAGCTTTGGCTGTGGAGCCTGATATTCTGTTGATGGATGAGTCTACCTCTGCTTTGGATCCTATTTCCACTGGCAAAATCGAGGAGCTGGCTGTGGAACTGAAGAAGAAATACACTGTGGTTATGGTTACCCATAATATGCAGCAGGCGGTACGTATTTCTGATTACTGTGCCTTTTTCCTGTTGGGAGATTTGGTGGAGTTCAGCAAGACAGAGGAAATGTTCTCTATGCCAAAGGATAGAAGAACAGAGGATTATATCACAGGGAGGTTTGGCTGATGAGATCTATGTTTGATCAGCAGCTGAAAACTCTGAACGAGGAAATGCTCTATATGGGCGGTCTTTGTGAGGATACTATTCAGCAGACCATTGAGGCTCTTATGTCTGGGGATGTGAAAAAGGCTCATGCTCTGAATAATATGATGAGCCAGCTTACCCAGCAGGAGCGTAGTATTGAAAATATCTGCCTCAAGCTTTTGATGCAGCAGCAGCCGGTGGCTAGGGATCTGCGGACCATATCTTCTTCTCTGAAGATGGTAACAGATATGGAGCGTATTGGTATTCAGGCCTGTGAGATTGCGGAGATTATTGCGGCAGGCAATGTGGTAAGAGCTACTGATAAGGTGGATTTCCAGGAGCTGTCTAATGAGGTTAGCCATATGGTGCAGATGGCCATGATGGCTTATGATAAAAAGGATATGAATTTGGCAGATGAGGTTATCAAATACGATGATGTGGTGGATAAGCTTTTCTGTGATATTCGGGAAGATTTGATTAAGCAGTTGAAGGATGATACCAATGATGCAGAGTGTTTTATTGATATGCTGATGATTGATAAGTATTTTGAGCGTATTGGGGACCATGCCGTGAATATTGCCAGCTGGGTTAAGTTCTCTATTACTGGTGAGATTCAGATTGTAGAGTAAGCCGGAGAATATAAAAGCCTTAGAAACTGAAAGCAGTTTCTAAGGCTTTTTGCATAATGGGTAAAATTCTGATTTGCCGAATACATCTTATCCATTATTAATGGCGATATGGGAGTACCCTTTCAGGTACGTTCTCGCTACTTTTCTCGCCTAGCGGTACTAAAGCTCTCATGAGGCAATTTATTTATACACTTTCTGTAGGCATGGCATATACCATTACAGGCACGCTCGCGCTATATTGATGTGCCTCACGCTGCTAAACTCATTTAATCACATGAAAAGCTTCACGATGTTCACCTTTTCATGGCTTAAATTCGTTAAGAAGCGAGGCACATCGATATACCTGTTAAGGGTATATGTCATGCCTTCTATTTTGTGTATTCATTGCACCTTCCTGCTTTGGCACTGTTTGAAATGATCGTTTTTCTACGAAGGTAGCAGAATTGTCGAAGATTGGCAATACCGATAAGCCTTGATGATTCGACAACAGCCGGAGGGGCATGACACTTTTGCGTCGGGAGACTCCTGCTTTTGCGTAGCAAAAGTGGTCCCGGTGGCACTCTCTACCGTTACGGCCTCCGTGAATTGGCTCAGCGACAAGCGGTACTGGTGCGTCAGGATAAACCATCAGATAGGGCCATTAAGTCGGACAGAGCAAAAGTCGTTATGACCGCAGGCTGTATTTCGAGAATCCACTGACATAACGACTTTCAGTTACAATATTTGAGTAGATAGGCAATTCGGCAAATCAGAATTTAAGTACTACGCGCAATGAGGTAGCGGCTTGTCGAACCTTCCATTTGCAGCATTCCCGTAGGGTAATAAAATAGTTTTCTCTAAGTTCAAATTCTCTAAACGATTTGTCCCTGCGCAAAGCTTGCAGAATATCAGGCTCTGGCAATTCCTGCATAGGCATTGTATAGTATGGATAATTTTCTGGTAAATATAATTGGGGATAGCCCCCACCTGCTAAATGATCATAAAAAGCGGACTTCTTAGCTCTAGCAGTATAATCATGAAGTAAAAAATCAAGATGAAAGATGTGTCCTGCAGCACAGTGAAGACGAGGACTGTAATTTTGTAGATTTTCATGTACTTTATTATTACCATAGAATATATTGCTATCATTTTTTATAAGTCGTTTTTGCCAATCATAATAATGCGCTTTTGTAACAAAATGGCTCCATTGGGATATACTGCATATATGGTAACGTGGCATAGTAATACATTTAAAGCCACTATGAAGGTATTTCAGAGTAGTGGCAAAATTTTCGCCTATAAATTCATCAGAATCCAAAATAAAAATCCATTTACCAGTGCATTTGGATAGACCATAGTTTTTTTGTCGTCCAAAATGACCTTCAAATTCTCTAAAGTAAATTTTATCGGTGTATCTGTTGGCAATTTCTAGCGTTTTATCTTGTGAACCAGAATCTAGAACTATTATTTCATCTGCATATGGCTGAACGCTCATTAAAGCATAATTTATACTTCGTTGGTTGTTTTTCGTCAATATTAAAACTGAAAGAAAAGGTTGTGGCATAATAAAATCACCTACATTAAATATTTCTTTTACTATAACACAAATGCCCCCCCGTACAAGACAGGATGAAATTCTTTTATATTCCTTCACAGCTCGCCTCTAATACCTGCCTGCAACAGCCTTATTCTTGACAAAAAAATAAAGGCATATTCGCCTTTCAAGCCGAATATGCCCTTTTTTCATAAAACTTGTAAATATTTATTCTGTTGTTTTTATCATTAATTAAAATTTTTTATATAAGGTTTGTTTGGAAAAATACCTTATAATAAAGCAGCATATTTGGCAAATTCACTCTTTGGTATGCCAATAAACTCCATAGCCTGTTCCTTAGACCAGCTATTCTTGGCAATAATCACCCGCAGAATTTCTACAGTTTTATTCAACGCGCCAATAGCTTTGCCACGCGCTTCGCCCATTGCCTCGCCAATGGCTTTTCCACGCGCTTCCCCCATTGCCTCGCCAATGACTTTTCCTCTTGCTTCACCACGAGCCTCTGCCCTATCTAATACTTCACACATATTGATTCCCCCCTTGTCATGAGAAAGTTCTCTACCCATTTCAACATATCTATTATCCTGAGTTAGTACAGACATTAATTTCAAGAAACTATCTGTATGCCTGATGATTTTATCCTTTGGTACATAATCCTTATTTTTA
>NZ_JADYTY010000037.1 GCF_021531495.1 Anaerovibrio lipolyticus | reverse complement strand
TCGGTAGCTCAGTTGGTAGAGCAGGGGACTGAAAATCCCCGTGTCAGTGGTTCGATTCCGCTCTGAGGCACCACTAATTTTTTCAGAGTCCATGATAGGGACTCTTTTTTTGTATCTAGTAGTTTTGCAAAATTAATGTAAAACTATTGATGTAAGGCTTTTGAGGTTAATGTTAGAAAGGAAAGAAAAATGTCACAATTTACAGATATGTTTTTGCAGTTTATTGATAGCTGGGGTTATTATGCTGTAGCCATTCTAATGGGGTTGGAGAATGCCTGCATACCTATTCCCAGTGAGTTGATTCTTGGCTTTGCCGGCTATATGATTTTTGCTGGCCGCATGACCTTTACTATGGCTATGGTAGCCGGTATGGTTGGCGGTATATTAGGCTCCGCTTTTGCTTATGCTGTAGGCCACTATGGCGGACGTCCCTTTGTGGACAAATACGGCAAATATTTCTTTGTCAAAAAATCCCATGTAGATATTGCCCAGAACTGGTTTGATAAATACGGTATCAAGGCGGTGTTCTTTAGTCGTATGCTGCCAGTAGTGCGTACTTTCATTTCTCTGCCAGCTGGCTTTGCTCATGTGGATATGAAGAAATTTTTTATCTATACCTTCTTGGGTTCTTTGCCTTGGACAGCTTTGATTTTGGTTATCGGTATGATGCTGGGTGAAGGCTGGAAAGTTATGATGGAGGTAGGCCACGAAATCAGCTTGGCATTTGCTGTTATTCTGGTGGTAATCTGCTTGGTATTGTATTGGCAGTGCAAAAAGAAAAAATCTGCAAAATAAAAATCGGGGATCATGGCAGGATGAAGTGCCGTGGTCCCCGTTTTTTATTTTATTTATCAAAAAATTCATTTTCTACGGCAATGCAAAGCATATGGTAGATTGGCAGATGCAGCTCCTGAATCTTGTAGGTTTCCATTTCTGGCGCAGCAATAACAATATCGCAGAGATTCTGCATACGGCAATGACGGTTGCCAATGAGACCAATGGTTTTGGTGCCCAAGGTTTTGGCCATCTGAATGGCATAGATTACATTAGCAGAATTGCCAGAGGTGCTAATGCCGATGAAAATATCCTCTGGGCGGGCCAAACCCAGTACCTGCTGAGCCATAGCCAGATCTGGAGCCTGATCATTGGCAAATGCACTGTTCAGAGCCACAGCATTCATTAGAGAAATAGCAGGCAAAGGCATCTGGAGATTATCCCGGAGATAATCTGCCTCGTTAGGACAGACAGCCTGCATTTTGGCATATAATTCATCTGTAACAGGGCGTTTTTTGACAAAGCCCTTCATCAGCTCGCCTACAATATGCTCAGAATCAGAGGCACTGCCACCGTTACCGCAGACAATCAGCTTGCCACCCTGACGATAGCTTTCTATAATAGCCTCTACAGCCTGGGTAAGGCTCTGACGGCATACATTGAGAGCAGGATAGCGCTCAATGAGATAATCAATCTTTGCACTGGTAGTATCCTTCATATGGATCATTCCTTTCTTGGGACAGATGGTATGATGTATAATATTATTTTATTATTCGCTGACAATATTATACAAAAAATCCTTTAATGTAGCAATGAAAACAATTAACAGCCCATTTGAATCAATTGCAATTTGTTATGCCTTATGGTATAATGTAAAAAGTCAAAAAGTTGAATTTAACAGAAATGAGGATGAACATATGTCACAGAGAATGACTTTAAACGAAGTAATTAGTGAATACGGTGTCCCACAAATCAAATTGGATATACATGCCAAGGGCAGTGAGTGCAAAGAGCTGCGGAAGAAGCTGATGGATATTGTGAAGCTTAGCGGTGCCAAGGAGCAGGGATATTTGGATATTGACTGCAAGCTGTATATTGACGTGGACGATATTGATAGATATTTGTCAGGTGAGTTGGACACATTGGGAGAGATTTATGCTTTCCCTGAGGATATTAAGTCATATAGAGAGGAATAAGTAAATGAAGCTAAAGAAAATAGGTGTAATGCTGGTGGCGGCAGCCTTTGTAGTTTCGGCAGGAGCAGGTACTGCAGATGCGGCCAAAGGCGGCGGTAGGATTTCTGTGCCAAAGGTTTCTGCTCCGAAGGCATCAACCCCAAAGGCAGCTAAGCCAGAGACATCTACCAAGAAGGAAGGTCCTAATAACAAGGAGTATGCACCATCTAAGAAGGCTGACCAGTATAAGGAAAATGCTCCGGCAGCCAAGTCTAATACTAATGCAGCAAGCAATGCAGCAGCTAACGCTCAGAAGAGCACCGGCTGGGGCAGTGCTATGAGAACTATGGGTATGCTGGCTGGTGGTATGCTGCTGGGCAGTATGCTAAGCCATCTCTTTGGTTTTGGCGGTGCAGGCCTTTTTGCAGATATTATGGGCTTGGTAATGAATTTGGTTATTATTGCTGCCATTATCTGCCTGTTGAATTTTGTTGTTCGTCGGTTTATTTTGGGCAGACTGAACAAAAGCAATCAGGCAAGAATGGAGTCACGGCCAAATAACTCTGTAAGAGATAGGTATGTAGAGGAAAATCCAGTACAGGATATTAAGGCAGAGACTATTGAGGCTGAGCCAATTCAGGATATTAAGCCACCATCTGGCAGTAAGACTCAGATGTCTGGCGCAGGACGGGATTACGAGGCTCACAGCACTGCTGAAAGATACCGTAATATGTAAAAGAAAAAGACTGTCACTGTGGTGATGATGAAGCAGGCCTGTTAGCATCAGGATTATCTGGTGCTAGCAAGTCTGGTTATCACAGCAGAGACAGTCTATTTTTGTGTTTATTTGGCAGCAGAAATGATTTTTTGCAGTTCTCGCACTTGATTGAGATGGGTTTCATAGTCCAGGTCATTGGCATCATACTGCATACGCTTTTTTAATTCATCAATTCGAGCCTGCAATTTGGCACGAACTTCGGGATTCAAGGCCATGTGGCACCTCCTTTACAAATCAGAATTTTCTTTTAAATACATTATCGCAAATTAGCTGATAGGTGGCAAATAATTTAACAAAAATCTCCCCATAGGCTTAGAGGTGAAAGCTAACCTATGGGGAGGTTGGAATTTTATTGTGTATATACTAAATAAGGGAGTTAGTGGGGATTATTAATCAGTAAAGAGGGAGGTGGATAGATAACGGTCACCAGTATCTGGCAGCAGGGCAACAATGGTCTTGCCTTTGTTCTCTGGGCGCTGTGCCAGCTGAATAGCTGCGGTGAGAGCTGCACCAGAGGAAATACCTACCAGTACACCCTCGGCTCTAGCAAACTGACGACCATATTTGAAAGCATCCTCGTTATCAATAGGGAGAATCTCATCATAAATCTTGGTGTTCAGGGTTTCGGGTACGAAGCCTGCACCAATGCCCTGAATCTTGTGCGGGCCAGCAGTTCCCTTGCTGAGAACAGGGGAGGTAGCTGGTTCTACGGCAATAATCTTTATATCAGGGTTCTGACTCTTGAGATATTCACCTACACCGCTAAGGGTTCCGCCAGTACCTACACCAGCAATAAAGAAATCAATTTTGCCATCGGCATCTTCCCAGATTTCAGGGCCGGTAGTAGCCTTGTGAACAGCTGGGTTAGCAGGGTTGGTAAACTGGGATGGAATGTAAGCATGAGGAATGGTGGCTGCCAGCTCCTCAGCCTTGGCAATAGCACCCTTCATGCCCTTGGCACCATCGGTGAGAACAATCTCTGCACCATAGGCCTTCAGCAGGTTGCGGCGCTCCACAGACATAGTCTCTGGCATGGTCAGGATAGCTCTGTAGCCTCTAGCAGCTGCAACGCTGGCCAAGCCAATACCGGTATTGCCACTGGTAGGTTCAATGATAACGGAATCCTTGGTAAGCTTGCCCTCGGCCTCAGCCTTTTCAATCATCCCCTTGGCAATACGATCCTTGACACTGCCAGCTGGGTTGAAGTATTCCAGCTTTACCAGAATATCTGCCTGCAGATTATTGGCCTTGATGAAATTGTTGGCCTTCAGCAGTGGGGTATGACCGATAAGCTCTGTAACACTATTATATACCTTTGACATATGACGCATCTCCTTTATATTCATGTGAAATTCTTAAACATATATGATTGATATGCTTACATGATAATAGATAATTCATATTTTGTCAATAGGTGAAATATATTTTTTGCAAAACATATTAATTCGCTATGATATATTGATTTTATATGAAAAATTTGTTATAGTATAGTTACGAGAGTATTTAGGAAAGGAAGTTGAAAAAATGCGTATTTCTGCCAAAGGGCGGTATGGACTGGCAGCTATGGTGCATTTGGCACTGAACTATAGCGGCGGCAACCCTATAACAATTATAAGTATTTCTGAGAAAATGGGGATTTCCAAGATTTATCTGGAGCAGGTTTTTGCCCTGCTAAAGCGGGGAGGGCTGGTATTATCCCTAAAGGGCTCTCAGGGAGGCTATCAGCTGGCTAGGGAGCCAAAGCTGATTACCGCCTATCATATTCTTTCTGCTATTGAAACCTCTATGATGGAGCCAGCAGATAAGACAGTGGCCGAGACTCAGCCTCAGCTTGAGGATGCTTTGCAGGAAATGGTATTTACTAATGTGGACAAGGCTATCCGGGATGCTCTTTCCAGCGTAACCTTAGCTGATATTATGCAAAATATCGAGACTAAAACCTCAGAGCAGTTAATGTATTTTATCTAAGGATATCGAAACAGCATTATTTAATAAAACACCCATCAGTTAGTTGAAAAAACTACTGATGGGTATTTTTATTGGTGGGTTTTAGCGAGTAAATAATGCAATAAAATACTGCCCCCACTAGGAGAGCAGTATTAGTATGTATTAGATTGGGTTAATGTCTGGTATTAAGCGAAGATTGGCTCTACGGCAGCAGCCAGCTCGTCTTTCTGAGCCTGTGCCTCGGCCAAATCCTTGCCCAGGGTGGTGAAGTATGCCTTGATTTTTGGTTCGGTGCCAGATGGGCGAATAATAACTGTAGCGCCGTTTTCCAGCTCATAGAGAAGCACATTAGCTGGTGGCAGGCCGGTTTCTTCGGATTTTTTGAAGTCAACAGCCTTGGTAATCTTGTGAGCACCAATAGCAGCAGGCGGCTCCTGGCGAAGCTTAGTCATAATGCCAGCCATTTTGTCCATACCGCTAAGACCTGGGAATTCAAAGCTGTCGGTTTTGTTGAAATAACGGCCATACTGGCTGTAGATTTCCTCCAGACGCTGTTTGATGCTGGAGCCATTAGCTCTGTAGTAGGCAGCCATTTCACAAATCAGCATGGAGGCTACAACAGCGTCCTTGTCCCGGACATAGGAGCCTGCCAGATAGCCATAACTTTCCTCAAAGCCAAAGATAAACCGATCCTCCTGATGGTTTTTCTCCAGGTTGAGAATCTGGTCTCCAATCCACTTGAAGCCGGTGAGAACACTGCGCAGCTCTACATTGTAATGCTTGGCAATGGCCTTGGCCAATGGGGTGGATACCAGAGACATAACAGCAACAGGATCCTTTGGCATAGTGCCCTTTTCAATACGGCCGGCGCAGATATAATCAAGGAGCAGGGCACCCATTTCATTACCAGTTACCAGCTCATAGGTGCCGTCAGGACACTTCATGGCAATACCTACCCGGTCTGCATCAGGATCTGTAGCCAGCATCAAATCTGCATCACATTCCTTGGCCAGCTTCAAGCCAGACTCCAGAGCAGCGTAAATTTCTGGATTTGGATAGCTGCAGGTAGTGAAATAACCATTTGGATATTCCTGCTCTGGTACAATGGTAATATCAGTAATACCGATATCTTTAAGTACCTGAGTAACAGGCACCAGACCGGAGCCGTTAAGTGGGCTGTATACCAGCTTCAGACCGGAGGTAGCAGCCAGGCCTGGGCGCACCTGACAGGCCTCAATAGCCTCATAGAAAGCCTTCTTGCAGTCATCCCCTACAAAGCGAATCAGGCCATCCTCAACGCCCTGAGCAAAGGATATCTGCTGCGCACCATTGAGGACATCAATCTTCTGGATTTCGTTATATACCACATCGGCAGCCTGGTCAGGCATCTGGCAGCCATCTGGGCCGTAGGCCTTGTAGCCATTATATTTGGCTGGGTTGTGGGAGGCTGTTACCATAATACCTGCATTACAGTTGTAGTATCTGGTGGCAAAGGAAAGAGCTGGTACAGGCATAGCAGCATCATAGATGCGTACTTTGATGCCATTGGCAGCCAATACCCCGGCAGCTGTCTTGGAGAAAACATCGCTCTTAAGACGAGTGTCAAAGCTGATGGCTACAGTCTGAGTGCCACCCTGAGTTTTTACCCAGTTGGCCAAGCCCTGTGTAGCCTGAGCTACTACATAGATATTCATGCGATTAGTACCAGCGCCTAGAACGCCTCTCAGTCCGGCAGTACCAAATTGCAGGGAAACAGCAAATCTATCCTTGATTTCCTCATCATTGCCCTGAATTTTTCTCAATTCAGGAGACAGGTCAGCATCCTGTAAATCCGCAGCCAGCCAGCGCTGATATTCTTCATTATACATATATATTCCTCCTCAGTTGTCAAAAGACAGATAATCATAATTTACTATATACATATTAATTCGCACTAAATGCCAAAAATCCTGCCTGTAAATAAAAATACAGACAGGATTTTTAAAATTTTTATTGCATTTTGGAAAGATTGTCGAAACGGGTATATTCCTTTTTGAAATACAGCTTTACCGTATCCACCGGACCATTACGATGCTTGGCAATAATAACCTCGGTAATGTTTTGATTGGTTGTCTGAGGATCATAGTAATCCTCACGATAAAGGAACATAACAATATCCGCATCCTGCTCCAAGGAGCCGGATTCTCTCAGGTCACTCAGCATTGGTTTTTTGACTTGACGGTTTTCCACGCTTCGGCTGAGCTGGGACAGGGCAATAATCGGCACGTTCAGCTCTCTGGCCAAGGCCTTTAGGGAGCGGGAAATCTCTGCAATCTCAGCCTGTCGATTATCACCGCTGTTTTTGGTGTTGTTGCCCTGCATCAACTGCAGGTAGTCAATGATAATCAAATCCAGACCATGCTGAGATTTCAGCCGTCTGGCCTTGGAACGAAGCTCGTTAATCTGGATACCAGCAGTATCATCAATATAGAGGGGGGCTTTGCCAATGATTTCACCCATGCCAATCAGGCGATTCCATTCCTCGTTGGTCAGCTCACCAACTCGGGCTTTCTGGGAGTCCAGACTAGCTTCGGAGCAAAGCATTCTCTGCATAAGCTGGTTTTTGGACATTTCCAAGGAAAAGAAGGCTACCGTCTTTTTGGCTCTAATGGCCACATTGGCGGCAATATTCAGAGTAAAGGCGGTTTTACCCATACTTGGGCGGGCAGCTACCAGAATCAAATCTGATGGCTGCAGGCCAGAGGTAAGATTGTCCAAATCCGTAAAATCTGTAGGAATACCGGTTAAGCCACCATGAGCCTCATATACAGTATTAATCTTATCAATGGTGGAAAGTACAATATCTCCAATAGGGGTAAAATCGCTGGTATTCTGATGGCTGGCGGCCTCCATAATCCGCTTTTCGGATTTGTCCAAAATGGTAGGCACATCATCCTCCCCATCATAAACCATAGCTGTAATATCGCTGGCGGCATTTAGAAGATTGCGCAAATCAGCTTTTTCCCGCACGATTTTAGCATAGTAGGGCACGCTGGAGGCAGAAGGAACTGCGTTGGCCAGACCTGCAATAAAAGCAGGGCCACCGGCCTTTTCCAGCAGATTTTCCTTGGATAGCTGCTCTGACAGAGTAACAATATCCACAGGAATATTATCCCTAAAAAGCCCCTTCATGGTGTTAAAGATAATCCTATGGGCTTCTCGGTAGAAATCCTCGGTTTTCAGCATTTCCACAGCATCTGCCACCGCAGAGGCCTTGGACATCATGGAGCCAAGCACAGCCTGCTCGGCTTCAATATTATTAGGGGGAGCCAGCTTTATGAGATCATCCTGTGTGGGCATATTACTCCTCCTTTTCCATTAAAAGCTCTAAAGCCTCCTGGGCTGTATCAACAGGATAGATTTCCAGTCCTAGATGATGAGCTGGAATATCTTTGGCATTTTCCTGTGGGATAATCAGGCGGGATATGCCTGCCTGACGAGCGCCATAGGCCTTTTCAAAAACACCGCCTACAGGCCTTACCTTGCCCTGGAGAGAAATTTCTCCGGTTATGGCTGTATCCTGACGGATGGCCTTGTCTGTAATAGCGGAGATGATAGCTGTTAAAATCGCTGTGCCTGCACTAGGGCCGTCAATATTGCCCCCGCCAATGACATTGATGTGCAAATCATAGTCATGTATATCCTGACCAGTTAATTTTCGCACTACAGAAGCTGCATTGAAAACGGAATCCTTAGCCATAGAGCCGGCTGTTTCGTTAAAGCGAACGGTGCCCTTGCCTTTTTCATGGGCAGGGAAGGCTATGGCCTCAATTTCAATAACAGAGCCAAGGTAGCCAGCTACACCTAGGCCAAAGACATGGCCTACCTGGCCTTTATCAGAAGCTTTTTTGGTTACATAAGGGCTGAGACGGCTTACCTGTGCCACCTTGTAAATATCCTCCTTGGTGATTAGTATCATAGGAAGATTGGTTTTCTGTTCCTCATTATTGGAGTCGGTATTGTCCTTTTCCTCTGCTTCATCTGACAGGTCAGAATATGTATTCTGCTCATAACGCTCCAAGGCCAAGCTGTAGGCATCAGCCAGAATATTAATAGCCTTGCGGCCCTCAATGGTATATTCACTGATAAGGTCTGCTGCTCCTTCTGCCAACTGGGCATTGAGTCGCTGAACAGCATTATTGACAATGGTTTGAATATGCTCTGGTGTTAGAGGCTCAAAATAAATCTCAGCACAACGGGAGCGAAGGGCTGGATTAATGGAGGAGGCATCTCTGGTGGTGGCACCTATGAGCACGAAATCTGCCGGAGCACCTTCTTCAAAGAGCTTCCGAATATAAGCCGGCACCTTTTCATCCGTAGGATCATAGTAGGCGGATTCAAAGAAGGCCCGCTTGTCCTCCAATACCTTTAGCAGTTTGTTCTGCAGGGTAGTATCCATTTCCCCAATTTCATCTATAAAGAGGATACCGCCGTGGGCATCTGTAACCAGTCCTGGTTTTGGTTCTGGCACACCGGTATCTGCCAAATCCCGACGGGCGCCCTGATAAATTGGATCATGGACGGAGCCTAGGAGAGGATTGGTCAAATCCCTTGGATCCCAGCGCAGGGTAGTGCCATCGGTTTCCACAAAGGGAGCCTCTGGCCCAAAGGGGGAAAGTTTTCTCTTTGTGGCGGCCTCCAGCACCAATCTGGCGGCGGTGGTTTTGCCCACTCCCGGAGGGCCGTATAAAATCAAATGTTGAGGATAGGGGGAGCTAAGCTTGGCTAAAAGGGAAGCTACAGCTCTTTCCTGTCCCACAATATCCGTCAGAGTCTTGGGACGCAGCAGCTCCATAACAGACTGAGTCAGGCTGATTTGATCCATAGCCTCCAGCTTCTGGCGCTTTTGCTGTTCCATAGGAGTTTCGCCGGCTTTTTCCTCCTGCAATACCTGCCGGCGGATATCCTGTACATAATCCTGATGGTTTTCCTCCAGACGGTCAGCTACTTTTTGCTCCAAATCTGCCTCTAGACTGCGGCGAGCCAAAATATCCGACATTTTTTCTGTCAGGCTATCCAGTATAGCAGGTATTTCCTTTTCTGTTGGTGGTTTTGTTAGAGTAGGGTTCTCAAAAATAATCTTCTGTAAAGCAAGAACCCGCTCTCCCTTTTCAGGAGAGCGGACCAGATGCAGGGCATCCATTTTGCCTGCCTTGATGACTAATTTGTCTGAACCATAATAATCCACCAGCAATGTGAAAAGCATATCAATTTTTCTATCCAGCTCATCCTTGGGAGCCATTTCAGCCAGGCTATCCTGAGGAGGCTGGAGCTGTTGATTATCCTTTTTCCCCTTGGAATTGTCCAAGCGGAAAAATCTGGTAAAGAAATTGTTCATTAGTTTGCTGTAACCTCAACCTTTATGGTAGTAGTAATCTCTGGGTGTACCTTGATAACGGCTTCGTAAAGACCAGGGCCGGTAACTTCGCCCTTAATGGAGATTTTGCGCTTGTCAATTTCAATATTATGCTGCTTTTTCAGCATATCGGAAACATCCTTACCGGTAACGGAGCCGAAGAGACGGCCGTTAGCACCAACCTTTACCGGAATCTTTACGGTAATCTTGGTGAGCTGGGCAGCCATGAGCTTGGCCTCATCAGTGTCCTGAGCCTTTTTGCGAGCAGCAGAGCCAGCCTTGGCATTGGCCACATTCAGATTGGCAGCAGTAGCCTCCTGAGCGTATTTCTTTGGCAGCAGGAAGTTGCGGCCGTAGCCCTCGGAAACCTCTACAATATCACCTTTGTTACCAACTTTTTTAACGTCCTGTAGCAGTATTACTTTCATTTTTATCATTCTCCTCTATAAATAATTGAGTTGCTGTTATAACATCTTCGAATACGGTGTCAATATCACTATTGACTATTTGGGCACCAGCTACATTCTGATGACCGCCGCCACCAAATTGTTCCATGATTACCTGCACATTAATGGTGCCTGTGGATCTGGCACTAATGCCAATAACATCCGGGGTAAGCTGGAATACCACCATGCTTACTCGCACATCCTCTATTCGCAGCATGGAATCTGCCACCTGGGCGGCAATAACCTGAATATTAGGCAAAGGCTCTCGGCACATGGTAATAATCAAGCCACCAGGCAGCATACGGGCCTGTGCTTTGGCCTGTGCCTTGGCCTGTTCCGTTTCAAAATCTGAACGGAACATCTGTCGAACAGATACCGGATCAGCCCCACAGCGGCGGAGATAGGCTGCTGCATCAAAGGTACGGACACCGGTCTGCACGGCAAAATTCTTGGTGTCTACCAAAATGCCAGCATAAAGGGCTGTAGCCTCCATGCGAGGCAGGGTTAAATCATCACTAAAATAGATAAGCAGCTCTGTAACCAACTCACTGGTGGAGCTGGTGGCTGGCTCGCTATAGGTAAGCCGGGCATTCTTAATAAAATTGGAGCTGCGGCGATGATGGTCAATAACTACAACATCCTTGATACGCTCCAAAAGCTCCGGAGAGGCTGTCAGATGGGGGATATGAGTATCCACCACAAAGAGCAATGGCCGTTCCGCTGTAATATTGATAAGCTTGTTGGCGGGCAGGAATAATTCGCTGTAGCCCTCCTTGGTTTTGAGAGTTTCTGTAAATTTGCTAATGCCTGTATTAAACTCACTAAGAATAATATGGACAGGCTTTTTCAGATATTTTGCCATACGAGAAACACCGATAGCTGCGCCTAGGGAATCAAAGTCTTCATTCTGGTGTCCCATAATAAATACCTCATCAGATTCCTGAATCAGTTCATAGATGGAATTGGAAATGATTCTGGCTTTGACTCTGGTGTATTTTTCTACCGCATTGGTTTTACCACCATAAAACTCAGTTTTGCCCCGTTTCAGCACGGCTACCTGGTCACCGCCACGGCTGAGAGCCATTTCCAGCATGGAATAGGCTTTGCCGCCTAGCTGATTCAGATTTTGACGGTCGGCTACAGCCACACCGATGCTGAGGGTTACGGAGAGATGCCGTACAGGGTTCTGAAGATTTCGTACCTTGTCCAGAATATCAAACTTTTCCTCCATTGCTGTATCCAGATTGCGTTTTTCCATAACGGCTACATACAAATCCTCGGATACCTTGCGAAGGAAGCCCTCCAGATGGTTCATCCAATCCGTAATGGCCTTGTTGGTTTCGAAAATCAGGCTGTTCTGCTCTGTATCATTCAAGCCCTGCAATACATCATTAAAGTTATCAATCTGAATATACATCAGGGTAGTTCTGGAATCTGCATGAATGTTTTTGAGAATTTCCAGGGCAGAATTGTCCTGAATGTACAGTGCCAGCATGCCACAAGGGTTTTCCTTGGTGGAAACAGGCCTATGGATAACCTGATAGTGAATGTTCTCATGGACAAAAACAGTTTTGCCATTGCGGCCCCACAGAGGCTCCAAATCCAGCTCTGGCCAGAAATCTGCCATGGCAATATTGTAGGTAGGCTCTATGTTGATATGCTTCTCCAGCTCCTTGTTGAACCACTGGATACGGCCCTCTTTATCCACCAGAATAATCACCTGGGGCAGTTTTTTCAAAGCGTAATTGGCGGCGGAGTTTACATTGCTAATAACTGTATGACAGTAGTGTTCAAACTCCTCGCTGCGGCAAAGACAGCGCTCTCGGCCAAAAAACAGCAGACAGAGCCATACAAGCCCAGCTCCTAGGCCAATAAATAAATTGTAATAAGTTAGTATACCTGTAAGAATAAGTGCCGCAAACAGGATAAAGCAGATATCCAGCCAGGCATTTAGATTACGTGGCATAATATTACCTCTTGGTTTCTTCCTAAATAATTGTTAGCGGGAAAATCTCCGGCGATAGTCCAACAGAATGTCAAAAAGTCCGAAGATGGATACAAGCTGAGAAATAGTACCGTTAACGAAAACAAAGACGATGATCATCCAGAATATCCAGCGGCTAAGACGGTTTCTGGTAAGCTTGCTGAGAACAGCAGTACCTTGAATAAAGCCCGCCAAGGTACATAATACATAGGCATTCAGAGAAGCCTGCTGGAGAAGCTCAATCTCCCGGGTACTGCCCCAATAAAGGCCTACCAATGCAAACCCAAAGATATAAAGCAGAGCCTTGGGGAGATGCCAATCATCCAAATCAGGCAGTGTGGTTACACTGTGTCCTAGACGGCGCAGTACCTTGCCACCCACAGCAAAATTCAGCCAAGCTGTCAGCATACCGCTAAGGAGCAGAACCACTGGCAAAAGCATGGTAATGTAGTCCATAGACTGCATAAATTCATCCTTGGTGCGCTGCAGTTCATCAGGATCCATGTCTACAGCTTCATAAAGCTGGAAGGCCGCACCAGCGGATTCCTTCATGGCACTAATCTGTTCGGACATAGCCAGTGGATTGATACCAGTTAGGGCCAGAGTCAGGGCAGAGGTAAGAAAAACACCGGCCAGGGAGGCCACCAAGCCATAGAGCAAGATACGGGATGCCGTCAAGCCTTGACGGAAGCCGTAGCCTAGAGCCAGACTGGTGGGGCCAAAGGCGGCTGCCATATGTACCGCACTTACAGGAGAGATACAGGCAGACATAATAACGCTGGCTGCAGCAATGCTTAACAGGCCATATTTCATGCCATGACGGACAATCAGCACAATTATGGGTAAGGGCCACAGCATGGTGGCGGCAATGCCCATAATAGGCATATATACTGCAATTAATGCCATAATAACCGTAATTGCCACCAAAAGGCCACTTTCCGTGGTTGATTTGACGGTAAAGCTACGCATATAAAATTTACTCCTTTGTATTGTTTAGTATCTCATTATATCACTTTTTCATAAATCTGACTAGTACACACAGTTTGGAGACTGTGCCTATCTGTTTTGTCATGGGCAGGAAAGAGTGTATAGATGGTCAGCTTTGGGCAGTCGAGTTAATAAATTAATTAGCTTCATGGACAGGCTGATTGTATACGGTGCGAATAGGGAAAGGAATTTCGATGCCCTCCTGACGGTAACGCTTGGTGAGAGCCTTGATAAATTCATGCTTTAGCTTGAACTGATCCGCAAATTTGCTGCAATGGAGCACCACATTGAAATCAATGCTGCTTTCATTAAAGGTGTGGAAAAATACCCCTGGTTTTTTGGTAACAGTATTGTCAACTTTTTGCGTAATCTCCCAAGCTACCTCCAAGGTAACCTGCTCCACAAAATCTAAATCACTGTCATAGGCAACGCCGCAGGGAACCTTGATGGTCATATCCGGCTCTGGCATACAGTAATTGGTAATAATGGCGCTGGAGATTTTTTGATTTGGTACGACTACAGCGTTGCCAGAGGTGGCAATAATGGTGGTAAAACGCCAGGTAATATCTGCCACCCGGCCCTCTTCTCCAGTGCTGAGACGGACATAATCATCAATGCTTAGCTGCTTGGACATCAGCAGGTAGATACCGGCACAGATATTGGCCAAGGTTTCCTGCAAACCAAGGGCGATGGCCATACCACCAATACCCATAGCAGTTAGCAATGGGGCAATGGAAATTCCCATGGAGCTGAGAATCAGCAAAATACCCATAGCGTAGATTACTACATTAATAATATTTGGCAACAGGCTGGTTTGAGGAATATTTTTGTTTCGCTGGGCACAAAGCTCAATAAAGCCAGTGGCGGCTCTAGCCATAACCTGAAATAGGGTAAAGCTTAGCCAAGCGGAAAGTATGTAGGAAAACAAATTGGCGGCAGCCCAATTAATATTGGTGGAATTAATCAGCCAATAAAGAGTCATACCTACAATCCAGGCTCTAGGCAGGCCTCGGGCGGATTTCAAAATAATATAGCGAATGGAAATCTCATCTTCATCAAAATGTCTTTCCAGCCAGCTGGCAATCAGGCTGTTAATAAATTGGCCGATACATAGAGCAGCCAAGAAGATACAGCCGGGAATAAAAAGCATATCCCAGATTTCTTCCGGGGTAATATTTTTCATGGTGCTGACAAATTCGTAAATATTAAAGGATTCGTTCATACATTTATCGCCTCCTATAGCAATAATTTTACATTTAATTACTCATACTATGTTTGCTATATTATAACCTTTATATTATGGAAAGTAAATGTTAGCAGGTATTAGCCTATGCACTTTCCCCTGTTCAGATAGTATTTTTCCTCATTTTAGTATTGAATTTTGTTAAAAGTTGTGATATGCTAACGCGTGGCAGTTGATTTGACTGTCACGGCTTGGATTCCCATGAACCGAGACCGGAAACCTTATAAACTTTGTCTGTGCTGGTATTTTTATGCCCAAAAGTCGCAGGCATGGCTAAGTGTATCTGCGTTTCCTGGTAGGCATTCAGGAAACGCTTTATTTTTCCTCAGACAGAGCTAGCTGTCTGCTTGTTACAAGGAGAGGATAATTATGAAAATTTTGCGTACAGTTGCCCAGATTACAGAGTTTGCCAAGGCTGCCCAGCAGGCAGGCAAGGTTATTGGCCTGGTGCCTACTATGGGTGCCCTCCATGAAGGTCATCTTACTCTGATGCGTACCGCCAAGGCTAAATGTGATGTGGTGATTGCCTCTGTATTTGTAAACCCTGTACAGTTTGGCCCTAATGAGGACTATGATGCATATCCTCGCCGTTTTGAAGAGGATTGCCGCAAGCTGGAGTCTGTAGGTGTGGATGCGGTATTTCATCCAGAGCCTGCTGAAATGTACCCAGAGGGTTATGGCACCTATGTTAATGTAGAATCTGCCTTTACTGGTAAGCTTTGCGGTGGTCAGCGTCCTGGTCATTTCCGTGGTGTAGCTACTGTAGTTACCAAGCTGATGAATCTCAGTCGTGCTCAGGAGGCATTTTTCGGTCAGAAGGATGCTCAGCAGGTACTGGTTATCAAACGCTTTGTGAAGGATTTGAACATTCAGGTGAATGTAAATATGGTACCTATTGTCCGTGAGGAATCCGGCTTGGCTAGAAGCTCCCGCAATGCTTATTTGTCCCCAGAAGAAAAGCAGGCAGCCCTGGTGTTGTCCAGAAGCTTGAAGAAAGCTGAAGAGGCCTACAAGACTGGGGAAACCTCTGTAGATGCCTTGAAAAATATTGTCCGCAATGAAATTGCTACAGAGCCTATGGCTGTAATTGATTATGTAGAGCTATACAGCTTTGATGAATTAAAGGAAATTTCTCAGGTTAAGGGGGAAAGCCTGCTGGCTATTGCTGTTAAAATCGGCAAAACCCGCCTGATTGACAATATTATTATCGGTTGCTAAAAGCTGTCCATCTTTGTTCAGCTGTCCTGTATTCAGAAAGGAAAAAACAATGATACTGAATCTGCTAAAGTCCAAAATTCACTGCGCCACTGTTACGGAAGCCAATTTGAAGTATATGGGCAGCATTACTATTGATGAAGCCCTGATGGAAGCTGCCCACATCCTGCCTAATGAGCGAGTACAGGTAGTTAACAACAACAATGGTGCCCGTCTGGAAACCTATGTTATTCCAGGTCCTCGCAATTCCGGCGTTATCTGCCTCAACGGCTCTGCTGCCCGCATGGTACAGCCAGAGGATATAGTTATCATCATGGCCTATGCTTTCTTTGATGAGAAGGAAGCTGCTGCCTACAAGCCAACTGTAGTTATGGTGGATGAAAAGAATGCCGTGAAGGAAATCCGCTCCATTGAATATCATGGCCAGGTGGATTAAAAACAAATAAAAAAAGCTGTCTGCGGAATATATGCAGGCAGCTTCAGACCGTAGACAAATATGGCAGCGAGTTATCCACACTCGCTGCCATATTTTTGCCTTATAAAGTAATCTG
>NZ_JADYTY010000036.1 GCF_021531495.1 Anaerovibrio lipolyticus | reverse complement strand
ATATGCCATGCCGCAGTAAAGAGTATATGTATGCCATTATGCAAATAAGTCGTTGGCTCTACAAATCAGAATTCATAATGATAATGTATATAGCAGGCCTGTAAAAAATAATTCAGCTTGATAATTTGGAGGGGGGAATTTACAATATAGATAATGTGTATTTTGGATAAGTATGGATGGTGATAGAATGCAGGCTTTATTAAAGGCTATGCTGAAGGATAAGGCTATAAAGGAAATAGCTGATAGATATGGGGCGAAGAAGGCTAGGACTCTGGCTTATGGCTTGGCAGGTACCCAAAAGCATACTGCTGTAGCAGCTTGTTTTTCTTTGGCTGGTCCTTTGACCATTATTGTCAGTGATCAGCAGGAGCTAAATCAATGGAAGGACGATTTAGGCTGCTTGCTGCCAGAGATAGAGGTACTGGAGCTGCCGGTGCTGGATATGGCAGAATTCAATGCCGCAGCCAAGGGGATACATCGCTTAGCTCGCCGTATGGATGTTTTGGGACGACTACTGCAGGGAGAACAGTGTATAGTTTTGGCCACTGTTGAGGCAGCCATGCAGAAAGGCATAGGCACCAGAGAATATAGGGAGCTGAGCCTCAGCCTTCATACAGGTGAAGTCCTAGAACGGGAGGAGCTGTTGAAGCAGCTGGTCAAGCTGGGCTATGAGCGCAATGATCAGGTAGAAATGGCTGGAGATTTCAGTGTTCGAGGCGGCATAGTAGATGTTTTCCCCCTTAACAGCCCTCACCCTTATCGTATAGAATTTTTTGATAACGAAATAGAATCCATTAGGCAGTTCAACATTGCTACTCAGCGGTCTATGGGACAGCTGGAGGCGGTGGAGATACTGCCTTTTGGCGGTGTTGCCGACAAGCAAAAAAAATATTGCTTTGGAGATTTTTTACCTGAAAATGGACGGGTAATTATAGATGAGCCTTTGAAATCCAGAGAAGAAAGCATCAAGCTGTTAAAGGAAAATCCTGATATTAAAACCAGAATGTTTTCTTGGGATGAGCTGGTGGAGAACCTGCAGGGGCGTAATATGCTGTTGTTATCATTGATTTTGTCAGATTTGCATGGCATAAAGCCAGATAAAATCATTAGTGTTCAGATTCAGGGTATTACCTCCTATCAGAAGCAAATGAATATTTTGCTGTCGGAAACAGGAGATTGGCTGGCTGAGGGGCGCTCTATCCTTATGGTACTGGGGGATAAGGCCAAAGCTCAGGCTATGCGAGAGCAGCTGGCTCGTAATAGGCTGGCCTCTGTGGAAGCAAATGGGGAAGAGCCTCTAAAGAACGGACGGGTAAATATTGTTCAGGGAGCGCTGCTGAATGGCTTTGAACTATCTGGTGCCAACCTGGTAGTAATTACGGAAAAGGATATATTTGGCCGTCAGAAAAAACGCTTAAATCGAGTAAGCAGTGAGGAACGCATTAGTCATTTCCGGGAAATCAATGTGGGAGACTATGTGGTTCACAACCAGCATGGTATTGGCAAATATCTTGGCGTGAAAACTATGGAAATTGAGGGGATTCGTCGAGATTATTTGCGTATTCAATATGGCGGAGATGATCAGCTATATGTGCCTACGGATCAGGTAGGAATGCTGCAAAAATATATCGGCGCAGAGGGGGAGATCCCTCGTCTTCACAAGATGGGCAGCACTGTCTGGGCCAAAACCAAGGCTAAAGCCAAGGCAGCAGCCGAAGACATAGCCCAGGAATTGATTCAGCTTTATGCCAAAAGAAAAAAATCCCAGGGGTTTGCCTGCGGGCCAGATACTGTATGGCAGCAGGAATTTGAGGATGCCTTTCCCTTTGAGGAAACTCCGGATCAGCTGAGAGCCATCAGGGAAATCAAAAAAGATATGGAAAAGCCTCAGCCTATGGATAGATTGCTTTGCGGTGATGTGGGCTTTGGCAAAACCGAAGTAGCTATCCGAGCAGCCTTCAAGGCAGTTATGGCCGGCAAACAGGTAGCGGTGTTGGTGCCTACAACGGTTTTAGCTCAGCAGCATTATCAGACCTTTGAGGAACGACTGAGAAATTTTGGCCCTCATGTGGATGTCATTAACAGATTCCGCAGTCTCAAGGAGCAAAGGGCCACCTTGAAGGATACAGCTGAGGGACGAGTAGATATTCTTATTGGTACCCACGCTATTCTGAATCAGAAAAAAGTACAGTTTAAAAATCTCGGTTTGCTGATAGTGGATGAGGAGCAGCGTTTTGGTGTAAAGCAAAAGGAAAAAATTAAGAGCATGGCCTTGGGCATTGATGTACTTACTCTTAGTGCTACCCCAATACCCCGGACTCTCCATATGTCCTTGGCAGGGGCCAGGGATATGAGTATTATTGGTTCCCCACCTCAGGAAAGATTTCCTGTACAGACCTATGTGGTGGAAAACAGTAATGCCATTATTCGCAATGCGGTTCGTCGCGAACTAAAGCGAGGAGGGCAGGTTTATTTTGTCTACAATCGAGTAGAATCCATTGAAGAAATGCGATTGAAGCTGGAGGAGATTGTGCCAGATGCGCTGATTCAGGTGGCACATGGTCAGATGCCAGAGGCTCAGCTGGAAAGGGCTATGGTGGAGTTCTATGAGGGCAAATACGATATTCTATTGGCCACCAGTATTATTGAAAGCGGCTTGGATATTGCCAATGCCAATACCATTATTGTCTATGATGCTGACCGATTTGGCCTGGCTCAGTTATACCAGATGCGGGGACGGGTAGGACGCTCCAACCATATAGCCTATGCTTATTTGCTGTATCGTCAGAATAAGGTTCTCAGCGAGGTGGCAGAAAAGCGTCTGCAGGCTATCAAGGAATTTGCGGAGTTGGGAGCAGGCTTCAAAATTGCCATGCGGGATTTGGAAATCCGTGGCGCAGGCAATCTGCTAGGCTCTCAGCAGCATGGACATATTGCCAGTGTAGGTTTTGAAATGTATTGTCGCCTTTTGGATGAGGCTATGCAGCAGCTAAAAACTGGCAAGCCGGTAGAGGTTGTTCCAGATCCTTTGATAGAGCTGCAGGTAGAGGCATATCTGGACAATGATTATATCGGGGATGCCATGCACAAGATTGAAATTTATCAGCGGATTGCTGCCGTACAGAATAATCAGCAGTTAGAGGAGATTGCTGGAGAGCTGGTAGATCGCTTTGGCAAGCCACCACAGCCAGTAAAGAATCTGTTAACAGTAGCCAGGATTCGCAATTATGCCAGAGATATGGGGGTTGAAAAAATCCTTCAAGCTCCTTTGTTCCTGGAGATTCATTTCCGAGCTACCCCTCATATTCGCCCAGAGGGGATGGTGGAGCTGTCAGGCTGGTTAAAATCCTATCTTAAGGTTATCCAGGATAGAAATCTGATACGGATTTCCGTCAAGGCCTTGGCCAAGCAACGGGTGCAGGATTTTGTCCTGCGGCTGGTGCAAACTCTGGCAGGTTAAAAAATAGCAATAAAATAGACTGCTTATTTGAGGTGTCTGTACCGATCTCAATAAGCAGTCTATTTTATTAAAGTTTAAATTTGCTGGTGCTATCCTGCAATTCTACAGCCATTTGGGCCAAAGCATTGGAGGAAGAAGCAATTTCCTCAGAGGAAGCGGATTGTTCCTGAGCCGCAGCAGAAATAGTCTGGGTATGTGCGGCAGTTTCCCGGCTTACTTCGTCAATGGAATCTACAGCTCCCACAATCTTGGTAGCTCCATTGGTAATTCGCTCAGAAGCTTTTTGGAAGGAATCTATCTTTTCCTTAATATTATTTACCTGCTTCATAATATCAGCGAATTGACGGCCTACCTCCTTGATGGACTGAGTACCCTGCTGTACCTCAGTGGTGCCACTTTCCATAGCCACTACAGCATGGTCCGTATCAGCCTGAATGGAGGATATTTTGCTCTGAATCTGCTCCGCTGCAGACTGGGATTCAGCTGCCAGCTTCCGAACTTCCTCGGCTACTACGGCAAAGCCCTTGCCGGCTTCGCCAGCTCTAGCTGCCTCAATAGCAGCATTAAGGGACAACAGATTGGTCTGGTCAGCAATGGAAACAATGGTGTCTACAATCATGCTGATTTCCTTGGAGTTTTCCCCTAGAACTCGAACTGTGTTGGCAGAGGACATAACGCTATTCTCAATATGCTCCATTTTGTCCATAGCCTCAGTCATTAACTTTTCGCCTAGCTTGGCTGCTTCAGCGGTGTCATTAGAAGTGTTAGCAATATCCTGGGTGTTGGTGCCCATAGTCTGTATCTCGTCAAAGAGGCTGTCCACTTCTTGCTTGGCGGCATCAATATTGCTGGTTTGTCTCTGCATACCATCTGCAATATTGGTAATGGTTTCTGCTACATTGGTAGCGGCTTCGGCAGACTGGTTGGCACCAGCAGTAAGCTCCTGAGAGGAGGCTGCCACCTGCTGGGAAACGGAACTCATGTCTTTAATCAGCTTGTGAAGATGTTCCTTCATAGTGTTGAAAGAAGTAGTCAGTTCACCAAATTCATTGTTGTCCTGAACCTCCAAATCTGCTACAGCCAAATTGCCATCTGCCAAGGCAAGGGCGTGATCCTTTAGGCGAATTACAGTAGAGGAAATCCTCTTAGCAAAGGCCATACCTCCAATACCGGTAATGAGCAGGCCGAAAATAAAGATGATTGTATATACCAGCTTCAGCTTGGTTAAGGTGGCAAATACATAATCACTAGGAACAAACAAGCCTACAATCCAGCCGGTGTTTTCTAAAGTAGTGTAGGCAAAGACAGCATCCTGACCATCCATCTGGGTTTTAAAGAAGCCTGTTGGCTGATTGGCAACAGTTTCAAGATGGACAGCCAATTCTTCGTAGTCTGCTACATTGCTCATGATTTTCTCTGAGCCAGAGCTGGCTAGGATTTGCCCATCTTTATCCACAATGAGGGCAGAACCTTGTCCTTCATAATTAATATTCTTAACAACCTCTTTCAGAATATCTAAATCAATATCCTCACAGAGAGCACCGATAAAATTGCCATTACTATCAATAAGTGGCAGAGCATAGGATACAACAATTTTGCCGTCCGTAATACCGCCTTTATTTACATAGGCACTGGTATAAATACCTTTTTGGGCAGATTTTACATCTTTGTACCAATCTCTGGTGCGAGGATCAAAATCCGGGCCGGAAAGGTTTCCATCTAACCAGCTGTAGGCATTACCGCTTTCCAAGCCATTGGTAATATCCAAAATATTTTTGTCAGCTGAAGCTGTACCTAGGAAAGGGACAGAGGCTGTTGAGTCTATTACTTCTGCTGGTTGTTTGGAAAGCACTGCTGCTGTACCGTTTAGCATGGCAGCCTTGTTGGCAACCCAGCTGTCAACATTGTCTCCTTCTCCCTTAACAATGGCAGTCAACTGATGTTCAATGCTACCTGTTAACATAGAGCTGGCCATGTAGTAGCCTACACCACAGCTAATGGCGATAAGCAGGGCTACCACTGCTGTTAGAACAGCAAATTGTTGTCTTAATTTCATAAATACGCCTCCTATTCAATAGAACAACGATAATTAAATAAGCCTAACTTTTATATGAATAAATATGTAAAAACATACAACAATAGTCCTATGAAAATCTATAAAAATTATACAAGAATAGTCCTATGAAAATCAAGTGATTAACACATAAAAATAAATATTTATTTTTTATGACTGGTTGATTTGTATGATTTTATTTCATTGTAAAAGTAAATGAGACCTGCCCTCAAAAGAGAACAGGTCTTTATTTCTCATGCAAATTATTTAGCTAAAGCGTTAACTTTGCGAGCTAAACGAGACTTCTTGCGGTTTGCTGCATTCTTGTGATATACATGATTTGCAGCAGCCTGATCGATAGTCTTGCAAGCGACAGTAAGGAGGGCTTTTGCTTCATCAGCGTTGCCAGCCTCAACAGCGTCCAATACATTGCGGGAAGCAGTGCGAACACGGGACTTCTCAGCCAGATTCTTTGCATGACGCTTTGCGTCAGTCTTTACACTCAAAATAGAAGATTTAATATTTGGCAATTAATTCACCCCCTTGAAATTTCAATACCTGTCCATTTTAGCATGAAGCAAGGAAAAATGCAACTTCTTTTTTAGTAGTTGCGGTAAAATATTCTTCCATGCTATAATATTATGGTTTATAAGTGTGTTTGAGAGGAAGAAGATATAGATGGACACCAAGAAAATTCGTAATTTTTCTATTATTGCCCATATAGATCACGGCAAATCAACTATTGCAGATAGATTGATTGAATATACCGGTACCTTGACCAAGCGGGAAATGTCTGCTCAGGTATTGGACAATATGGATTTGGAACGGGAAAGAGGCATTACCATCAAGGCCCAGACAGTTCGTTTGGACTATCGGGGCAAGGATGGAGAGATGTATTGCCTGAACCTGATTGATACTCCGGGCCATGTGGATTTCACCTATGAGGTATCCAGAAGCTTGGCTGCCTGTGAGGGTGCATTGCTAATCGTGGATGCGGCTCAAGGAGTGGAGGCTCAGACCTTGGCCAATGTATATATGGCCTTGGAGCATGATTTGGAAATTATACCTGTTATAAACAAAATAGATTTGCCTAGTGCAGATCCAGAGCGAGTAAAGCAGGAAATAGAGGATGTTATTGGTTTGGATGCCTCTGAGGCTATTTTGGCTTCTGCTAAGACTGGTCAGGGCATCGAGGAAATTCTGGATGCTATTGTAGAAAAAATCCCTGCGCCAGAGGGAGATAGCAGCAAGCCGTTGCAGGCTCTTATTTTTGATTCTTATTTTGATTCCTACAAGGGAGCAATTGCTCATATCCGCGTTATGGATGGCGAGATTAAAAAGGGTAGTCAGCTGAAGCTGATGGCTACTGGTAAAACCTTTGAGGCTACGGAAATTGGCTGCTTTCGTCCGGCTCCTATGGAACTGGAGGCTCTAGGACCAGGCTCTGTAGGCTATTTGGCGGGATCCTTGAAGCAGGTGGCAGATGTTCGAGTAGGTGATACTGTTACCAATGCTATGAACCCGGCTAAGGAACCATTGCCTGGCTACCGTGGAGTTACCCCTATGGTTTATTGCGGTCTTTATCCTGTGGATAGTGCAGATTATGATAATCTAAAGGATGCTTTGGAGAAGCTGCAGCTGAATGATGCGGCTTTGGTTTTTGAGCCAGAAACCTCTATTGCTTTAGGCTTTGGTTATCGTTGCGGCTTCTTGGGACTTTTACATATGGATGTTATCCAGGAGCGTTTGGAGCGAGAGTACAATCTAAAGCTGATTACTACTGCACCTAGTGTTATCTATCATGTGCACAAAACTGATGGGGAAATGGTAAAGGTGGATAACCCATCTGATTTACCAGATCCAACTACCATTGATTTTATTGAGGAGCCTTATGTAAAGGCTACAGTTATCGTTCCTAATGATTTCGTCGGGGCGGTTATGGAAATTTCCCAGGCTAAGCGGGGAGATTTCAAGGGTATGGACTATTTGGATGTAAACAGAGTTATGATTGTTTACCATATTCCTCTTAGTGAGATTATCTACGATTATTTTGATAAGCTGAAATCCTCCACCCGAGGCTATGCTTCCTTGGATTATGAGCTGGCAGATTATCAGCAGGCCAAGCTGGTAAAACTGGATATTTTGTTGAATGGAGAGCCAGTGGATGCACTATCCACCATTGTTCATGTGGATAATGCTGCCTCCAGAGGTCGTCAACTGGCAGCCAAACTGAAGGAGATTATTCCACAGCAGATGTTTGAGATTCCAATTCAGGCTGCCATTGGCAACAAGATTATTGCCAGAGAAAATGTGCGGGCTATGCGTAAGGATGTATTGGCCAAATGCTATGGCGGTGATATTTCCCGTAAACGCAAGCTGCTGGAGAAGCAGAAGGAAGGCAAGAAGCGCATGAAATCTGTAGGCCGGGTAGATGTGCCACAGGAAGCCTTTATGGCAATTTTGAAAATCGATTAAGCTTATATGCATATGTGTTATAGACCGCTATGAAAATAAGTAGCGGTCTATTTTCTTGTTTTTTTCTTACTTATTTATTATAATATAATAGAGTATGTGTTGCTTTAGATGTATAAATGTCATGCATAGATTTTAGACTAAAGCTGCATTTTTACATAATATCTGTCAGGGAAGAAGCAGGTGAAAATCATTCTTTCCAGGCAGTTTTGATAAGTTTTCTCAGGTGGTGACAATTTTGAATTCTCTTTTGCGTGTGGGAATCGACGTCGGTTCAACCACGATTAAAGTAGTAGTTCTTAACAAGGAACGTGAGCTTATTTACAAAAAATATGCTCGTCATTTTTCGGAAATCAACGCTGTGTTGAAGGAAAATCTGGCAGCATTGGAAAATGTTGTCAAGGAAAAGAGTTTTTCTCTGGCTATGACTGGTTCTGCTGGCATGGGTATTGCAGAGCGTATTGGTTTGCCTTTTGTACAGGAGGTAATTGCCTGCGCTACGGCTGTAAAGGAATTGATTCCTCATACAGATACTGTGGTGGAACTAGGTGGCGAGGATGCTAAGGTAACTTATTTTGGTGAGGCACCTGAGCAGAGAATGAATGGTGTTTGTGCTGGTGGTACAGGCTCCTTTATTGACCAGATGGCTTCTCTGCTGTCTACAGATGCTCCCGGCTTGAATGCCTTAGCAGCCAAGGGTAAAGAGATATATACCATTGCCTCCCGCTGTGGTGTTTTTGCCAAGACAGATATTCAGGCTTTAATGAATGATGGTGCCTCCAAGGCAGATATTGCCTTGTCAATTTTTCAGGCGGTGGTTAATCAGACCATCAGCAATCTGGCTCAGGGGCGCCCTATTGATGGACATGTAGCTTTTTTGGGCGGGCCGCTTCATTTTCTGCCAGAGCTAAAGAAACGCTTTATTGAAACCCTGAAGCTGGACAAGGAACATATTGTTGAGGTTCAGGATGGTAATTATTTTGTAGCCGTTGGCGCAGCTCTAGGTGAGGAAGCCAAGCCGGTTACTATGGAGCAGATTCATACCAGCATAGCCAAAACCGAACAGGAAATTGCATCCCAGAAGCGGGAGGCAGGTTTTGTGTTGTTTGAAAATCAGGAGGCCTATGCAGAGTTTAAAGCTCGTCATGACAAGGACAAGGTACCCCAGGCTCAGTTGTCAGAATATCATGGTCCTGTTTATGTAGGAATAGATGCTGGCTCTACTACAGCCAAGCTGGCTGTTATTGGCTCTAATAAGGAGCTATTATATACATCCTATGGCAGTAATCATGGCTCTCCTCTCCAGACCGTTATTGGGGAGTTAAAGGAGCTTTACAAGGCCATGAATAAGGATACCTATATCGCTTCGGTATTTACTACAGGCTATGGTGAGGCTATTGTAAAGGCTGCCTTTCATGCCGATGATGGAGAGGTAGAAACCTTTGCTCATTTGCGGGCTGCCCAGGAATTCTGTCCAGATGTATCCTTTGTGCTGGATATTGGCGGACAGGATATGAAATGCTTCTATGTGCATAAAGGAAGCATTGGCAGTATTATTCTTAACGAGGCTTGCTCGGCAGGCTGCGGCTCCTTTATTGAGAATTTTGCCCAGAGCTTGAATATGACTGCAGGGGAATTTGCGGCCAAGGCTCTAACATCTCAGGCCCCTGTTGATTTGGGAACTAGATGTACGGTATTTATGAATTCCAAGGTAAAGCAGGCTCAGAAGGACGGAGCTGATGTAGGAGATATTTCTGCTGGTATTGCCTTGTCTGTTATCAAAAATGCCCTGTTTAAGGTAATGCAGCTAAAGGATGTTTCTACTCTAGGGGCCAATATTGTGGTACAGGGTGGTACCTTCTACAATGATGCGGTACTGCGTTCTATGGAGCTGCTGCTGCACAAAAATGTTATTCGTCCGGATATTGCTGGTTTGATGGGGGCCTATGGTGCCGCTATTCTGGCTTTGGAATCTGGTCAGAAAAAATCCTCTATTCTGCCGGCTCATGAGCTGGAGAGCTTTAAGGTTACAACCAAATCTTTCCGCTGTCATGGCTGTGGTAATGCCTGTCAGGTAACAGTTCAGAATTTCCCTGATGGAGGCAGGTATTTTACTGGCAATCGCTGTGAACGAGGAGCTGGTCAGCAGAAAAAAAGGGCTACAGTACAGAACATTTATAAATTTAAATATGATAGATTATTTAATCACTATCAGCCATTAGCTAATGCCCCTAGAGGCAAAATAGGTTTGCCACGGGTGCTGAATATGTATGAGGACTATCCATTCTGGTTTACAGTTCTTACCAAGCTGGGCTATGAGGTAGTGCTTTCAGGGGAATCCTCTGCCCAAATGTATTATAAGGGTATGGCTACAGTGCCTTCTGATTCTCTTTGCTATCCTGCCAAGCTGGCTCATGGCCATATTATGGATTTGGTGGAAAAGGGAATCAAAAAGATTTTTTATCCTTGTCTGCCTTACAATATGGAGGACGAGGCCAATGCATCTGCCAATCATTTTAACTGTCCAGTAGTGGCCTCCTATGCGGAGAATATTCGGGGCAATATGGATATTCTGGCTGAGGAAAATATTGATTTTATCCAGCCTTTCCTACCTATACACAGCCCTAAGCGCATGGTTAAGAGATTGTACGAGGAGCTGGGCAAAAGAGAGGGCATCAGCAAAAAGGATATTGAGGCAGCCTGTGAGGCAGGCTATCAGGAGATAGAGAGCTATCGTCAGGAAGTTCGCCACAAGGGACAGGAAATTCTCCAGGAGGCGAAGGCTCAGGGGCGTCATGTTATCCTGCTGGCTGGCCGTCCATATCATATGGATCCGGAGATTAACCACGGTATTCCAGAGATGATTCAGTCCTATGATTTGCCTATTATTTCTGAGGATGCAGTATATCATATGCCTGTGCAATCAGAGCCACTAAAGATTGTCAACCAGTGGAGCTATCATGCCAGATTGTATCATGCAGCTAATTTTGTGGCAGAGCATAACAATGTAACCATGATACAGTTTAGCTCCTTTGGTTGTGGCCTGGATGCTATTACCACAGGTCAGGTAAAATCCATTTTGGAGGATCACCAGCGGATTTATACCATGATAAAGCTGGATGATGTAAGTAATTTGGGAGCGGCTCGTATCAGACTTCGTTCCTTGATTGCCGCATTGGCTCGTCGTAAGCCGGTGCAGTACCAGACACTGGAGATACCAGATAGACCTCATTTTACAGAGGAGTGTAGACGTCGTCACACTATTTTGGCTCCTCAGATGGCTCCAATTCATTTTGAGCTATTTGGACCGGTGCTGCAAAAATATGGCTATAATGTGGTGATTCCTCCAATGCCTAGATCTGCTGTAGATGTAGGCTTGCGGTATGTGCATAACGATATGTGCTATCCTGCTATTGTGGTTATTGGCCAGTTGTTGAATGCCCTGAAAAGCGGTATGTGTGATCCAGATAATACATCCATTATGCTGTTTCAGACCTGCGGGGCCTGTCGTGCTACCAATTACATGAATGTTTTGCGCATGGCCTTAAAGGATGCAGGTTATCCTCAGGTGCCGGTATTTGCTTGCTGGGGCTTGGAAACAGACGCCTTTAGCTTTACCAGGGAAAGCTTGATAGAGGCTATTAAGGCAGCTGTATATGGTGATGTTCTTATGAATGTGAAGAACCGCACCATGCCTTATGAGCTAAACAAGGGTGAAACTCAACAGGTTTATGATCGTTGGATGGCAAAGTGCAAGGAAGAATTGTCTAGGGAAAAGACTAGCTATCGGCGATTCTCCCAAAATATTCAGGCAATAGTGCAGGATTTTGAGGCCATACCTATTGATGAAAATATGTGGAAGCCAAAGGTTGGTATTGTGGGAGAAATTCTGGCTAAATATCATCCTGTAGCTAATAATAATATTGAGAAGGTACTTATGGAGGAAGGGGCCGAGGTGATTATGCCTGACTTCGTGGACTTCTTTATGTATTCAGCCTATGATGCTGTGGTGAAAAGGGAGCTTTTAGATGGCAAGCTGAAAAGCAAGCTGATTGCTCAGATGTTTATCCAGCTGATGGAGTTCTACCGCCGTCCTGTTAGGAAGGCTATGAAGCACAGCAAACGTTATTTGCCACCTCATACTATCGGGGAGATTGCAGCCTTGGCTAAGGAGCATGTTTCTCTGGGCAATATGGCTGGTGAGGGCTGGTTCCTTACAGGAGAAATGGTGAAGCTGATTCGTCATGGAGTGCCTAATGTGGTATGTTTGCAGCCTTTTGGCTGTCTGCCCAACCATATTACTGGCAAGGGTGTTATTCATAGCTTGCGAAAACATTACAAAGAGGCCAATATATTAGCTATAGACTGTGATGCTGGTGCCAGCGAGGTAAATCAGCTGAATCGTTTGAAGCTGATGCTGTCTGTGGCCAAGGAGAAAAATCCTAATATGCAGAATGCTGACCTAAAGAAAGCGTGATTGTATAATTTATGAAGAAAAAATATAAAGCTACAGCGGCACTGGCGGTAAGTATTGCAGGAGCTGCTGGTACAACTGGTCTGGCTCAGACAGGCTTTCTGGGCGGAATGGTGCATAATGGCTTTTTGGCAGCCACCATCGGTGGCTTGGCTGATTGGTTTGCCATAACAGCTCTGTTTAGAAAGCCTTTGGGAATTTCCTATAGAACTGAGATTATTATCCGTAATCGCCAGCGTATTATGCAGGCGGTGGTAGATTTTGCTGCCAATGATTTGCTGGCTACGGAAAATATCATGAAATTTGTCAATCAGCAGGACTTAGGTGAATTTTTAACAATTTTTGTTAGAAAGTACGGTCAGGAAAAGCTGATGCCACATGTAGAGAAGATAGCTGTACAAATGGAGCAGGAACTTTCTGCGGAGGCTATGGCGAAGCTTATGGCTCCTCATATGAAGAATATGCTTACAGATGATCTGCTGGAGTCTATGGCAGGGGAAATGCTGGCAGGACTGTCTCATGAGGAGCAGTCTAAACGGTTGTTGTATGTGTTGGCAGAAGGCCTGGAGCAGTTGTTGAAGGATCAGAAGCTAAAGCAGCTGTTGGCAGAATATATGGAGGAGCTGCTGACAGAATATGGAAATGCTGCTACCAGCAGAGCCTTTGTTATAGGCCTCTTGGGCTTGTCAGGCAATAAGCTGGCAGATCAGCTATCAGATAAAATAGCTCACTGGCTGTCAGAGCTGTCACAAAATCCAGCTAGAGAGGCGCAGGCTGTTGCTTGGCTGTCAGATAAGCTAAAACAGCTATCTCAAAAGGATAATGTGGTTCAGCTATTAGCTCAGATGATGGCTGAAAAGCTGACAGAGGAAAGATTACAAACCATTCTGCAGGATGTATTAGAAAGTCTTTTGTCTAAGGGAGCCTTATCCCGTCAGCTGGTGGCTTGGGCAGAGGGATATTTACAGCAATTTTTGGTAAATACTGCTAGGCAGCAACAGGCAGATAGCTGGCTAAAAAAATGGCTGGCTGATGAGCTGGGGAAGCATCATGATATTATTACTCATATGATTGAAGAAAGGCTTGGCCAGCTATCAGATAAGGAGCTGGTGGAGTTTACTGAGGCCAAGGTTGCAGATGATTTGCAAATGATTCGTATAAATGGTTCTGTGATAGGCTCTTTAGTGGGCATGGGGCTTTATACAATTGTATATTTAGCAGGGCAGGTGTTGTGGCCATGATGTGGAAAAATTGGAATAAGGCTGATAAAACTCTGTTGGCAGCAGCAGCTATCTTTTGCTTTGCATTGTGTCTAAACATTCAGTATAAGGATAATGTATATGCTAAAGGCTTTTTGTTCTGTGCCGAGGCGGCTTTGGTAGGTGGTATTGCTGATTGGTTTGCAGTGACAGCTCTTTTTGAAAAGCCCTTGGGATTTCCTTGGCATACAGCGATTTTGCCAAGACGCCGGCAGTCATTTATTGAGGCTACAGGCCGAATGCTGCAGCAGGAGTTCTTTGGTAGAAAAAGCCTGATAAAAAAGATAAGGCGAATTGATTTTGCCAATATGGTGGTGGCATGGCTGGGAAGAGCCCAGACCAAGCAAATGTTATCTGGCTGGCTGTTAACCAGGCTGCCATTGTGGCTGAGCAAGCATGACAGGCTGCCTGATGGAGCACTGAGTAGAAGTTCAGCTTTTGAGTTCAAGGCTGAAAGCCTGAGACCTATTTCAGATTACGCTATCAGAGGGTTTTATGATTTTGCCAAAAATCCGGAATTTTACCAACGAGTAAAAAATGGTTTGGAGGAATATGTTGATTCCAAGCTGCAAGGACCTATGGCTATAATGATGGCTGGCTTTGCCCAGTCTGCCAATATTATTAATGTGGATGAGGCTGCTGAACTGATTCAGAAGAAAACTATTTTGCTTATGGAAAGGGTTCAGCAGGAAAATACAGCAGAGTACGCCCAGGTTCAAGAATCTTTGGGAAAAATTTTTGATTTTTATGAAAAAAATTTGCTTATTAAGCAGGAATTAAATGATGTCTTGTTAAATAACGCAAAGATATGGGATGTTTGTGAGCGTTTGTTAAATCAGAATGGCCAAATGAATGCTTTTATTGAGAAAAATTTGGTACAGTTAATAGAGGAGTTGTTGGAAAGAGCAGAAGCATTGCTTTCTAACAATAAAACCTTGCAGGAAGAATTAAATAGTTTGATTTATCAAATGGCTGCGAGGGGAGCCTTACAGGCTCAGGATTTATTGGGGAGTATTACCAATGATGTGCTGGGAACTATGACGGATCAGCAAATAAATCGTCTGGTGTATGACAAGGCAGAGCCGGATTTGTTGTGGATTCGGATGAATGGCTCCATTGTAGGTGCTTCAATAGGCTTGGTTGTATTTGTAGGGATGCAATTTGTTTAAAAAAGGCGGGGGTATTGATTATGAAAGGTAAGTTAATTTTATGTCATGTACTGTGTACAGCCATTGGGTGTATTGCAGGTGCTTTGGCAGCTTCTGGTATGGGGGTATTTGGTGGCGCCCTGTTGGCTGTAGTGGTAGCAGCTGTATTGGGTGCTGTAGGCATTAGCAAAATTGTGGCGGAGGAAGAGGATATTCCTACCATGAAGCCAGTTTTGAAGCCTGCTGTCCAGAAGGCTCCAGTGCCAGTAGCACCACAGCCTGCCAAGGTACAGCATTCTGATATGGATTTGTTGGGCTTGTCTGAGGAAATGGCGTTTGCTTCCCAGCAGGTTGTATGGGGAATTAACCAGTTCGAGGTTGCTTTTAAGAAGCTGGGGGATTTGTCCAACGATATTAGCTCCAAATCTGAGAATAATGCCAGCAGTCTGGAGGAAGCTTCCGCTGGTGTTATGGAAATTGCCGGCGTAGCCAACGATATTTCTGAAACTGCTCAATCCAGTATGGATCAGTGCCATTCCTCTACCTCTTTGGTAGAAAAATATCAGCGCGAGGTAAATGAGGTTACTTTGGCTATTAAGAATGTAGGACAGGTGGTACAGGCAGCTGTAAATGATATTGATGAATTGAATAATGCTTCTGAGAAGATTGTTAATTTTGTAGAGAAAATTCGTGGTATTGCCAGCCAGACCAATCTGTTGGCCCTGAATGCTGCCATTGAGGCTGCACGGGCTGGAGAGCATGGCAAGGGCTTTGCTGTAGTAGCCGAGGAGGTTCGCAAGCTGGCTGCTGAAAGTGAGGAAACTACCAAGGAAATAGAGGCAATTGTTAACGAAATTACTGGCACTACCGCTGGCGTAACTAAGAGTATGCGAGAGGGCAGTGACAGACTCCAGTCTGTAGAAACTATGGCTGGAGAATCTGCCAATGCTATGTCTGAGATGGTGAAGAATATTCACACCATTGAAAATGTGGTAGACAATCTCAGCAATATGTCTACCAAACAGCGGGATACCACTGGTGAAATGGCCAAGGTTATTGAGAATATTGGTCAGGCCACTGTGGATATTGCGGCTCATACCAGGGAAACCAATGATAGTGTTGTCCATCAGATTAACAACATGGATGGGCTTAATAATTATGCCAGCTCCTTGCTGTCTGTAGCAGATAGACTGCAGGAGGCTGCAGTAGCCTTCAAGAAGTCAAATGAGCTGATTTTTGCGGTAAATCCATTTACAGCTCCGGACATTATTAGAAAGACCTATATGCCTATTTTGACCAAGGTGGCCAAGGATGCTGGCTACAAGGCCAGAACCATTATTGTAAATGATTATGATGCTTTGGGCAGAGCGTTGAAAAACGGTACGGCTGATATTGGCTGGTTCTCTCCTGCTGCATATGTTTCTGCCAAGAAGGATACTAATTTACAGCCATTGGTAACACCAAAGGCAAACAATAATACCTCCTATACAGGCTATATTATTGCCAAAAAGGGTAGCGGTATTAAGAGCATTAATGATTTGCAGGGCAAGAGCTTTGCCTTTGTTGATAAGGAATCAGCTTCTGGTTATGTATATCCTAGGGCAGCGCTGCTGGAAAATGGCAAGAATCCAGAGCATTTCTTTAGCAGCACCAGCTTTCTAGGCAGCCATAACAAGGTTATTGATGCGGTTATCAGCGGTGAGGTTCAGGCTGGCGCAACCTATTCTGAGGCCTTTGACGATGCTGGCCAGAAAGCAGTGGCTAATTTGGATATCATCTTTATGACAGATCCTATTCCAAAGGATGCAATTGCCGCAGCACCTACTTTGCCAAAGGATGTAGTTGAAATGCTTACCAAGGGCTTTGAGGGAGTTCGTACTGGCAATAGCGAGTGTGGTATCGCTATGGAGGCTGCCCATATTGATGGCTTTGTTCAGGCCAACGATTCTGATTATGATGTGGTAAGAAGAGCTATTAGTCAGTAAAAATCAAACTGTCTGCTTTACGCAAGGTGTATTGGTGATAGTATAGAAGAATTATTAATAAGGACTTAGAATAACAGATTCTTTTCTGATTTATTCTAGTCCTTATTTTTTGCAGTTTTCGTAAAAAATAAGCAAAAAACTCCATAATCACAAATAAAGTGTAAAAAATGCAAATAATTATAGCCTGCTTTATATAATCTATGGTAAAATAACAATAGGGATAGAGGACTAGTATAGGAATATATCTTTTATGAGCGGAGATATAGAGAAGTATTATTGGGAGAAAACTTATGATGGCAGGTATGAAATATGGAAAAAGGCATACTTTCCTGGCTGATTAACAATCATATTCAGTCAGAAACAAAATTGGATCAGGTTTTTGGTCCGCTTATTTATCTTACACAAAAGAATGATGATATCAAGGTGGAATCTGCTAATACAGCCTTTGAAGACCTCTTTGACTGGCATGATTACGATTGGCAGCATGGGATGTATGTAGAACGCATTTTGCCTACAGGAGGAAGAAGACCGTTTTTGAATGCTTTGACCAAAGCCGGAGAAAAGCCCTGGAATCAGATTATGCTGGATACAGAGCTTAAGAAAAAAGATGGAACAGTACTGTATTGCAAGGCGCATATTTTTTGTATAGACAAAAACGTAGAAGAAATAAAATATCTGGTGCGTTTGGACTATGATTTGGAAACTCAGATAAAGGATGCTTTATTTACTGAGGCATTATGCCAAAGCAAGGTTAATTGCTGGTATTGGGATATGAATCAGGGAACGGCTACTTTTTTTAATACGGATGTTCTAGAAAAACCGTTGCAAAATGCAGAATTTATGAATGATTCCTATGCTTTTATAAAGGATTTTCCCCAGGGATTTATTTATTCTGTGGATTTTGTGGGGCAATATAGAGATGGCTTCATGGATTTTGTCAATAAACTATTATCTCAGAAAACTGAGGGAGAGGTTTGCGAAGAGGTGGCCTTTAAAGGTGGTGAACAGGAACTAATCTGGGTATCCTTTACGGCTCAGACGGTGAGAAATGCTGATGGTATTCCAGAATATGCTATGGGCACCTGGAGAAATATTACGGATCAAAAGGTTAATGAGCAGCAGCAGCAGCACAACAACTATTTGGTGGGCAATCTTATTAGGGATTCTGTTTATGATATTACTGTCAACGTGGACAAGAATTTCTTCGTGGCAGATAATAGCTTGGAAAAATGGATGGAGGAGACCAGAATTTTTGCTGCCTACTATGATCAAGCGATTCGGGAAATTGCCAATGAAAGGGTAGTAAAGGAGGACAGACAAAGGTTTTTGGACTTTTTCTCTTTGGAAACTATTCGCAATTTGCCAGAGGATGAGAATGTTTCTATAGAGTACCGTCGTAAATATAAGGGACGGGAAAATTGGTTCAAGGTTACGATTAATACCTTTAGTTTGGATGAATTTACGGACAAGTGGATGTATGCTTTGGTTTATGATATTGATTCTGTGAAGAAACGGGAAATCATGCTGGAGCAAATGGCGGCCACTGATGCTTTGACTGGATTATATAACAGAAAGCATAGTCTTGATATGATGGCGGAGTATATACAGAAATATCCAGAAATGCCTAATGCTGTGGTTTATATGGATCTGGATAATTTCAAAAGTGTTAATGATACTTTGGGCCATGCAGCTGGAGATAGCTTGCTTATTCGTGTAGCGAAATCTATGCGAAAATATTTTGGCAAGGATGCGGTGCTGGGACGTATTGGTGGTGATGAATTTATTCTCATGTGCTATAATGCGAACCATGAATATGTGGACCAGATGATGCAGGATTTTGTGAATTTTGTTGGTTCCCAATGCAAGGAAGAGTGTCCAACGATTAATGTTACAGTATCCTTGGGCTATGTATTGTATCCTGATTATGGCCGTGATGTGGCTGAGTTGGCGGATTTGGCAGATAAGGCTTTGTACAAGGCCAAGCGACATGGTAAAAATATGGCCTTGGCTTATAGCAAGGATTTGGACGAATAAAATGTAGATTTTGCAGGTTGCAGTGTAGGATTTTCTATACTGTGGCCTGTTATTTTTTGCAGAATTAAGAATATGTGAATAAAATTTCATAAAAGTGTTGACAGGGGTGCAGATTTGTTGTAATATATACATCGTTGTCGCTGAGATACAGCAAAGCAAAGTCTTGGAGCGGATAGCTTGCCGAGATTGCTTTGAAGGAAGCGATAAAAAATATTTCAAAAGTTCTTGACAAAAGGAACTGAATGAGATATTATATACAAGCTGACTCACACAGAGAGCTTACAAAAAGCTAGTGAGAAAGCAGTGTTCCTTGAAAACTAAACAATGCA
>NZ_JADYTY010000035.1 GCF_021531495.1 Anaerovibrio lipolyticus | reverse complement strand
ACTGCCCTAGCTTTTCCTTCATCACATCAATAGCTTTCAACAGCTGCAAATCGCGAGTTGCATTTTCTGGCAATGCTACCTCCACATCTGGCTGGATGCCGGTTCCATCAATACTGCGGCCTGATGGGGTATAATATCTAGCCACTGTCAGCTTCAGCCCATCTCCATGATTCAAAGCCAGCATAGTCTGCACAGAACCTTTACCATAGGATTTGGTGCCCACAATGGTGCCACACTGGCGATCCTGTACAGCCCCGGCCAAAATCTCCGAAGCACTAGCACTGTTGCCATCAATAAGAATAACCAAGGGATAATCAAAGGACTCCAGCTGAGACTCATAAATAGTCTTGTGGCCTCCCTTATCTGTCATTGACACAATCTCCCCAGCAGGAATCAGCTGGTCTGCAATCTCCACACAGGAAGTAATCAATCCCCCCGGATTGGCTCGCAAATCCACAATCAAACCACCCATATTCTGCTCTTTAAGAGCTGCCAGCTCCTTGGCAAATTCCTTGCCCGTATTCTCGCTAAAGGAAGCTATGCGGATATAGCCAATATTAGTACCATCAATTATGGTACCCTTGGCTGTAGTCAAAGGTATAATCGCCCTGGTCAAGGTAACGTCAAAATCCTCCTGGCCCTGACGACGCACCGTCAACACCACCTGAGTACCTTCATCTCCCCGTACCTTGGCTGCCATTTCATCTGGCTGCATATTGCTAACATCAGCCCCATCAATCTTGATGATTTCATCCTTAGGCTGAATCCCTGCCTGAGCACTAGGGGTATCCTCTATTACAGACATAACCTGACAGGTTCCATCCTTGGGAAAGCCCATGACAATACCTACCCCTCCAAAGCTGCCCTCAGTCTGCTGCATAAATGCCTTGAAATTTTCATCATCCATATAGATGGAGTGCTTGTCTCCCAGGGATTTAACCATGCCGTCGATGGCACCATCCACCAGCTGTACCAAAGGCACATCATCTACATATTGAGATTTTACAAAGCTCATGGTACTAATCAATCTAACTGTCTGAGCTACATTTTCCAAACTGCCGCCTAACAGCATATACAGTCCCATAAATGCAGCCACCACCATAGCAGTTACAGTTGTCAGAACTGTAATAATTATTTTCTTCATTATGAAAAACCTCTTTTGTTCACCAGCCTATAAATGAGGGAATATCCCATCATTCATAGGCACATAGGAAATTACAAATAACCATAAGGACTAACAGGTTCACCATTTTCTCGTACCTCAAAATGGCAATGAGGTCCGGTAGAATTACCTGTAGAGCCACACATGGCAATAACCTGCCCCTGAGCTACATTTTCACCTTCGCTGACATTCAGGGAATCATTATGTCCATAAAGGGTAGTTACACCGCCACCGTGGTCAATAATTACCGCATTGCCATAGCCGCTAATCCAGCCAGCATAAATAACTGTACCACTGGCTGCAGCATAAATAGGCATGCCATAATCTCCGCCAATATCCAGCCCGCTATGGAATCTGGCTGTACCAAAGATAGGATGGGTACGCCAGCCAAATTCCGAGGTAATAGGCCCGCTAATAGGCCAAATCATTCCTCCTGCTCCTGCTGGAGCACCAGAATAACCCGCGGAGGACATATGACTGCGGCGAATCATATTGGCAACCTCCTGAGATGCTGCCATAAGCTCCTCATACATCCGCTCTGAGGTATCTCTATCATGGATAGCCTGATCCAACAGTACCTGCTGTTCAGACTCCTTATCCTCTACCTTGGCCTTCTTGGCCTGTGCATCAGCTACCAGCACCTCAGCCTCAGCCTTGTCTTTTTCCAGCTGGGCACGGGTATTTTCTACCGTAGCCTTTTCTTCCCTAACCTTCATAATCAGGTCATAATCATGCTTGATAATTCGCTTTAAAACATCCATGCGAGTCATCAAATCAGCAAAATCCTTGGCTCCAAAAAGCACATCCACATAGCTAATCTGGCCGTTAATATAAATATCCCGCACTCTTTGCTGCAGCTTCTTGTTTTTTACCTTCAAATCAGCTTCGGTTTTCTGTAACAGCTCTGTATTATCACTGATTTTGTCCTCAACAGAATCCAGCTGTCCCTTAACCTCTTTATATTCTGCTGTAGCTACCCGCAGCTCCTCCTGAATCTGCCGCAATCTTTCTGAAACACTTTCCACCTTGGCGGAAGCCTCATTGGTTTTGGCCTGCTGTTCCTCTGCCTGCCGTTGCAAATCCGCCAGCTGATCCTCCAAATCATCAGCCAAGGCAGTTCCTGTTACCGACAGAGAAATGAGCAGGGACAGAGCCAGATTCAAAGCCTTGCCTCGACCACTTATTTTCATCATCATGATGCCACCGCCTTAAACCTTAAGGAATTTCTTAATGGACACAGCACTGCCAATAGCACCTACCACCATGCCACTGATAACCACCACAATAGTAATATAGGTCAAAAATGGCTGTTCAGGTATTAGCGGGAAAAAGGCCAGGGTATCGTATACCTTTTCCGCCATAGCTGTATAGGCTGTCCTCAGCACCATAGCCGCTATTATACTGCCAAAAAGCCCCAGCACCATACCCTCCATAACAAAAGGCCAGCGGATAAACCAATCAGTAGCTCCCACGTATTTCATAATAGCAATTTCCTTGCGACGGGCGAAAACTGTCAAGCGGATGGTATTGGAAATAATAAACAAAGTGGCAAAGGCCAATACCAACATCAAGGTGAAGCCAAAGATACGCAGCAATCTGGTAATTTCAAAAAGATGCTCCATAACATCCTGACCATATTTGGCGCACTCCACTCCATCAAGTTTTTCCATTTTCTCTGCTGCTGTCTTGACCAAATCCGGATTGGTCACTGTTACCTCAAAGGAATCTGGCAAAGGATTGGTTTCATCCAAAGCATCTAAGAGAGTTTTCTGATCTCCCAATCTATCCTTGAAGCGTTCCATAGCTTCGTCCTTGGTAACAAAGCCTACGGATTCTACCCCTTCAATTTCCTTTAAATCCTTTTCTATATCTCTGGCCTGCTCTCTATCTACCTTGTCCAAGAGATAGACATTTATCTGCACCTGGGATTCCATGTTTTCTGCCAGCTTGTTCATATTCATAACCATCATCAGAAACATGCCAAAAATAAACAGGGACACAGCCACCGTGCCAATAGAGGCCACAGACATCCAATTGTTACGCCGCAGGGAAATAAATACCTCTCGGATATAATATTCTATGGTCCTAACTTTCATAGCCATAACCTCCCTGGGCCTCATCCCTTACAATCTGTCCATCCTCAATAGCAATAACCCGTCGCTGCATGGCATCTACAATGGTCTTATCATGGGTAGCCATTACAATGGTGGTGCCAGCAGCATTAATCCGCTGAAAAATATCCATAATACCCCAGGAGGTTTCTGGATCCAGATTACCTGTAGGCTCATCGGCAATTACGATAGATGGATTGTTCACAATGGCTCTGGCAATGGCCACACGCTGCTGCTCACCACCAGAAAGCTGATGTGGGAAGCATTTGTACTTATCCCGCAAGCCAACAATATCCAAAACAGAATTTACACTGCGCTGCATCAATCTGCGAGGTGCTTCAATAACCTGCATAGCAAAGGAAATATTCTCATAAACAGTTTTCTCTGGCAAAAGGCGATAATCCTGAAAAATTACCCCCAAACTGCGGCGCAGGTAGGGAACCTCCTTATTGGCCATGCGAATAACATCCCGACCATTTACCGTCAGAATACCAGAGGTAGGCAAGACCTCCCGAAACAGCATTTTAATAAAGGTGGATTTGCCGGCACCGCTGGAGCCTACCAAAAAAACAAACTCACCCTTCCGAATATCCACATTGATATTGTTTAATGCCACGGCACCATTTTCATATACCTTAGTGACATTTTTCATATGAATCATCAATTTCAACCCCATTTCTCATCAACACTCCGTACTATTGTAGCACAATTCAGCCCTATTTCATAACACAATATTAGTTGAAATGAAAAAAAGGACCGATTTCTCAGTCCTTTCCAATCACACTATAAGCAAGCTCTGCATTACACATGGCCAAATGACGCAAATCGTCAAAGAGCTGTTCGTTTTGATGGCTAAAGCCCTCTCTATCCTTCCATTTCAGATGAATCTGGGCCATCAGCTTCTCCAGTTCTACATTTTCCAAGGTGCCCACAGATTCCTCCCCTACGGATTCCAGGAATCTATCTACCTTGGGATCATAGGAAATACCAATCATAGGCACTCCCATTACCCCAGCAAAAATCAGGGCATGAAGCCTGACGGATATCAGCAAATCCATATTGCCCACAATAGAAAGCAACTGACTGGTATTATATTCCTCTGGCAATACCAACATTTCGTGCTGAGCCATATCTGCCACCAGCTGAGCTGTTTTCACATCCTCTGGATACTGCATAGGCAGAAAAACTACCTGAGCTTGAAAATCCTCTACAATCCTATCTGCTGCCTGAGCCACTATCTCTTTGTAGTGATTCATATTGCACCATTCCCGCACAGAAATGCATACCAAAGGCTTTTGCCCCACCAGAGCACCATGTCTAAGGAGAATTTCCCTGCCCTGGGCAGTGTCCACCTGATGAATGGCATGAACCGGATCCGCCGTAGGCTCAATTGGTGGGCGAGTTATGCCCAGAGAAGCCAGCTCCTTAAGGGAACCTCTATCCCTGACAGTTATCATCTTGACTCTATTGCCAATATACCCCATAATCCAGCGGGCAATCCGTCCATTAATAGGACCGATACCCTGAGCATACAACATGACTGGCGTTCCCAACAACTGGGCCAGCCAGATTATCAGCAGATAATAGTATAGACTGCGGCGGCTGGTAACATTCTGCAAAAGACTGCCGCCACCACTCAAAAGGATATCGCCATGCCGCAAGGCTCCCAATATGCCTGCTAGATCAAGCCAGCCCACAGCCTTGACGCCGTGCCGCTGTCTGGTATCCTGGGGATTGGCAGATATTACTGTAATATTCACTTTTGGATCTAAATCCGATAAAACCTCTACCATAGCAGCCAGCATCGCTTCATCGCCAGCATTTCTGGAGCCGTAATATCCGGAAATTACAACATTACTCATGCTCTGTTGTCATTCCTTCTAAATATCTTCACAAAAAATTACTTCTTTTCCGTAGACAAACGTGGTGCTACATACTTCAACCACATATCTACCAAAATCATACAGATTGCGCCAACACCTGCACCTAATACCAAGCCACCCAAGCCCCGGGCGGTAGACATTAGAATAGGCGAACGCATATGGGCAAAGGTCTCAACCATAGAGCCTTGACCAATCGTAGCTACCATAACCAGTACAAACAGCGCCATAGTTGGCCATTTGCGGAACCAAGCCATAGCCGCCAGCAGGAAGGCTGGATGGCCAATCATAAATTCCTTGGTTCTAGGCCGGGCATACATGGCCTGCTCCAGAAATGCCCTGAATTTCAGTTCAGTAGCAGATACAGGCATACCCATAGTATGACCAGAACGGGCTACCAAAACCACAGCAGCCACCAATACCAGGAACAAGCCCAGCAGTGTCTTTACCTTTACAGGCACATCAAGAATCCGCTTAAACTGCTCCAAAAAACCCTCTGTATCATCCATTTTGCCATCAAATACATCAAATCGCTGTAGGAAGCCTATAGCCACCAGAACAATCGGCAAAATAAAGGTTAGCTTAATACCACGGAAAATATTTACCTCTAAAAGGTACTCTGTATCTGCCAAAGACGCTGACAAATAAGCTGCACCTACATAGGAAATCATACCGCAGACAAACAGAGCTGCTACGCCAGTACCTATCATTCGCAACAAGCCTGCACCCTGCTGAGGTACCCGCTGACGGATTTTATCCAGAATCCACAATACGGAAATAGCAGGAAAAACATTGGCTGCAGCCAAGGCCGCTGCCACACGGATTTTGTTGCCGTGGCCCATCAACACTGGCACCACCATAACTAGAGCCAAAACTGCCAGCAATATATACGCCTGCTTGCTCTTCATAGCTGGAATAACCAGGGACAGGTAAAGTACAATACCTGCTGCTACACCTAGCATCACCAGACTGCGGAGAGGCGCCTCTGGATAGAAGCTGGCAAATACACCGGCTCGTCCCATGGTAAAGCCCTGAGCCTCCAGCTTATTCTTTACTCCAGCCACATAGCTCATATTGGTTTCCAGCAAGGTCATATCTGGAGCAGGCTTCTCAAAGGTTTTCAGCAAATTAAAGCGAATATTACGCTCATCGTCAGTAGTCCCCCAACGATCTATGGCTTCATTAACCTTCATTTTTTTCTGCTCATCCTTAGGAATGGAATACAATCTAGCAGACTGATAGTCATTAGCCTTGGCTATATCCAGCATACCATCCTGAGGGAAGAATTTTAGCTGGGTTACTCCCTCAATCATGCCCAAGGTCAGGCCACGCTGGCGCATCTGCTGAGCCATATACTGAGATTCATCAGGTGCTCCCAAGGTCTGGGAACCAGAAGCCACAATTGCTGATACCTGATAGCCATCCAGACGATCAAAGAAGGCATCAATATCATCCTTAGTGCACTGACGGTAATTGGTAGGTCGTGCCACTACATAGAAGCCTGCATCGTTAACAGCCTGCATTTCATCTGTAGGCATGCCTAAATCCATCTTCTCAAATTCTTCGTAGTTGGCCTTAACCTCCAGCACCCGCTGACCACTAATAGTCAGCTCCCGTACTCTATCCTGTCCTAGACGGCGCACCAGATCCTCATGCACCTCCTGAAAGGTTTGCTGATTATGACCTGTTACATAGACATTAGTACCCTTTATCTGACCGCTTTCAATCAGCTGACGCCAGCCTGGATCACTAATGGCACCATTTTGATAATTAGCCAAAAGCACACTGCCATTTACCGCAGCTGCCTTGCCATTTACATTCAGCTTCTTGAAGGTGGTTTCATAGACAGCCAGAGAGGTAATACCTGCTTCCTTGGCCTGAGCCAAAACCTTCTCAGGAGGCAAGCCTTCCTTTTCTGCCAAGGCTACCAAATCCTCATAGTCCATAATCAACTCAATGGACTTATTTGCCTGTTCCACCTGATATCGCTGCACATCAATAGCCAGGGAAGCTATAAGCCCCAATATAATCACAGCGATGAGAATTTTATTGTAACAAAACTGCTTCATTATCATCTATCCTTATTGCAGACTATTCCCCTCTTTGCGGACAGCCTTGATGGTAACCTGTCCAGCCTGCTGCTGTACATCATCAATCTCTGCCCTGATGGGGGAATTGTATAGATCAAAAATCAATATATCTCCAAAGAAATTTCCCAACACTGCCTGTCCCAGCACCGCATTGCGAATATCCAGACGAGTCATGTGGAAATATAGGCCGCCATTTTCTGGCAGTACCTTGCCTTCCAAGGTAATATCAGCCATGCGCCCCAGCAGCTTTACCTGCCCTGTGGCACTAATCTTGTCAGTATCCATTTGCACATGGAGATTATCTACCTTTTCCATTTTCTTTACCAGCATATCCTGCAAAGCCTGCTGGGTAATAACCCCGGTAAGCTCCAGATTATATGCTGACTGAATGGCAGAGCCGTCACGAGAATCCAGCGCAGAATAATCCACCTGCAGATTTTTACCATGGAGGGTTAATCTGGACACCTGAATATCCCCTAGCCAGGCATTGTCTACCACCACATCCAGATTATCCATCTGGCCTGCCAACAGCATAAATCCCGGCATAGCTCTTACATTGGCTGTAACATTTTCGGCTCTAGCCGCCTCCTTAATACGATTAGCCAGATTGCCACTGATAATCCCCGGCAGCAAAAGCTGACAAAAGGCTGCCGCCAATACCACAATTCCTATCAGTATGGAAATTCTTTTTCCCATTTTTTGTCTGCCTCCGGCTTACAACTGATGATTGGCCTTTGCCCGCAGGAAAGCCTCTATAAACATATCAATATCCCCGTCCATAACGGCCTGGGTATTGCCAGTTTCTGCACTGGTGCGATGATCCTTAACCATATTGTAAGGATGGAATACATAGGAACGAATCTGACTGCCCCATTCGATCTTCTGCTGATCTCCCTCCAGAGCTGCAAGTTCCTTCTCCTTCTTCTCTTCCTCCAGCTCAAAGAGCTTAGCCCGTAGCATTTTGAGACACTGCTCACGATTCTGAATCTGAGAGCGCTCATTCTGACACTGTACCACAATGCCAGTAGGCTCATGAGTCATGCGTACCGCAGAGGAAGTCTTATTAATATGCTGACCACCAGCACCGCTGGCACGATAGGTATCAACACGAACATCATCCATATTGATTTCAACTTCTACAGTATCGTCCAGCTCTGGCATAATATCACAGGCACAGAAAGAGGTATGACGGCGAGCCGCAGAATCAAATGGAGATATACGCACCAAGCGATGTACACCCTTCTCAGACTTCAGGAAGCCATAGGCATTATGGCCCTTGATAAAGAGGGTAGCAGACTTAACACCAGCTTCATCACCTGGCAGTAAATCAGCAGTTTCTACAGAAAACCCATGACGCTCAGCATAGCGGCCATACATTCTCAGCAGCATACTGGTCCAATCCTGAGCCTCAGTACCGCCAGCACCTGCATGAAGGGTAAGAATGGCATTGTTGGCATCGTATTTGCCAGACAGGAGAACCTCAAGCTGCAGCTCCTCCAGAGACTTGTTAATAGCCTCCATATCTGCAACTACATCAGCTTCCAGACTCTCATCCTTGTCCTCCATACCCAGCTCCCACATAACCTGTACATCATCGTACTTGGCTACCAGAGCTTTGTATTTGTCTACGCTGATTTTAACATCATTCAGTTCCTGATTGATTTTCTGAGCCTCCTCTGGATTATCCCAAAAGGTAGGCTCACCCATCTTATATTCCAATTCAGCAATTTTTTCTTCTTTGTGAGCTACATCCAGAGCCTTTTCCATCTCTGTCAATCGCCCCTGGAGAGCCACAATTTCCGGCTTCAAATCCTCCAGCATCTACATTCACATCCTAACTAGAAAACACATATATCTACTAAATCTACCATAAACAGCCTTGCTTTAATGCTAAAAATTTTACTTATTCTTGCCACAGCAGTTTTTGTACTTTTTGCCGCTGCCACATGGGCAAGGGTCGTTACGGCCTATCTTCTCACCGTTTTTGACTGGCTGCTTTACATTCTCCTGGAAATCATCTCCATGATTTGCCTTGGCAGCTGCCATGCGCTGCTGGTTCTCACGCTCCATAGCCTCCTGCTGCTCTCTGGTAATAATATTTACCCGGAAAATCAGGGAAGCAATATCGTTCTGAATGCTGGCAATCATCTGGTTGAACATTTCGTGACCACGAATCTTGTACTCAACCAATGGCTGTCTCTGACCATAAGCCAGAAGGCCAATACCTTCACGCAACATATCCATGCGATCCAGATGCTCCATCCAACGGTTGTCCACTACCCGCAGCATGATAATCTTTTCCAGCTCCCGCATATTGTCCTCGCCAAAGAGCTGTTCGCGCTGAGTGTAGGATTCCTCTGCTACCTGAGTCAAGAAATCCTGCAGCTCGTCCCGGCTCATATCCTCCAGCTCCTCCAGCTTCATTCGGCCCTTTGGAGCATAGATGCCCTCAGCATCTGTAATCAGATTCTCCAAGGACCATTCCTCTGGATAAAGCTTCTCGTTAGCATACTGGTTCATCTGAGCCTCAATAATGCCACCCAGCATACCCAGAATGTGCTCACGGAGATTGTCTCCCAACAGAACCTTGCGGCGCTCGCCGTAGATAACCTCACGCTGCTGATTCATAACATCATCATATTCCAGGACATGCTTACGCATATCGAAGTTTCTGCCTTCAACCTTCTTCTGGGCATTCTCAATGGAGCGGGTAATGAGCTTATGCTCAATAGGGTCATCCTCCCCCATACCCAGTCTATCCATAATATGAGCAATATTATCAGAGCCAAAGAGGCGAAGCAAATCATCTTCCAAAGACAGATAGAAGCGGGACTCACCTGGATCACCCTGACGACCAGCACGACCACGAAGCTGGTTATCAATACGACGAGATTCATGACGCTCCGTACCTACAATAAACAAGCCACCCAGCTCAGGCACACCTTCACCCAGCTTAATATCAGTACCACGACCAGCCATATTGGTAGCAATGGTTACGGCAGATTTCTGGCCTGCATCGGCAATAATCTCTGCCTCCTGCTCATGGAATTTGGCGTTCAAAACATTATGAGGAATATTTCTCTGAGACAAAATCCGGCTCAGCTCCTCAGACTGAGTAATGGAGGTAGTACCAATCAATACTGGCTGGCCTTTTTGGTGAATTGCCTCTACATCATTGGCCACGGCCTTGTATTTAGCCCTCTTAGTCTTGTAGATAACATCTGGATGATCTATACGGGCAATTGGTCTATTGGTTGGAATAACAATAACCGGCAGCTTGTAAATCTTCAGGAACTCATCTTCCTCTGTCTTAGCTGTACCAGTCATACCAGACAGCTTGTTGTACATACGGAAGTAGTTCTGGAAGGTAATGGATGCCAAGGTCTGAGACTCTCTCTGTACCTCCAGGCCCTCCTTGGCCTCAATAGCCTGATGGAGGCCATCAGAATAACGGCGGCCCTGCATAAGACGACCGGTAAATTCGTCAACAATGATGATTTCCCCATCCTTGACTACATAATCCCGATCACGCTTCATCAAAGCCTTAGCCCGCAAAGCAGCCATGAAGCAATGGGACATTTCCATGTTCTCAGGATCATACATATTCTTGATACCCAGGGCCTTCTCAATCTTTGGAATAGCTGTATCCGCTGGAGCTACGGTTTTGGCCTTTTCATCTACAGTATAGTCCACACCCTCCTGCAGCACATTAACAGCCTTGGCCATGCGGACATAGGTCTCTGTTGGCTTGGTGCCTGGGCCGGAAATAATCAAAGGTGTTCTGGCCTCATCTACCAGAATACTATCCACCTCATCCACAATGGCATAGTTCAGCTCCCGCTGTACCATCTGCTTCATATCTACTACCATATTATCTCTCAGGTAGTCAAAACCAAATTCATTGTTAGTACCAAAGGTAATATCACAGCTATAAGCATATTTACGCTCTGGGAAATCCATATCATGACGCACCAGACCTACAGACAAGCCCAGGAAGTTGTAAAGGCGCCCCATCTCGATGCTGTCACGCTTGGCCAGATAATCATTAACAGTAACAATGTGTACACCCTTGCCAGTCAAGGCATTCAGATAGGTTGGCAGAGTAGCTACCAGAGTTTTACCCTCACCAGTACGCATTTCTGCAATCTTGCCCTCGTGGAGACAAATACCACCCATCATCTGCACATCAAAATGTCTCATGCCCAAAATACGGCGGGAAGCCTCTCGAACAACGGCAAAGGCTTCTGGCAAAATATCATCCAGAGTCTCACCCTCAGCCAGACGGTCACGGAATTTGTCAGTACAACGTGCCAGGGAGGAATCGCTGAGATTTTTCAGGCCTTCCTCAAAGCCATTAATCTCATCCACCTTGGCCCTCAATCTCTTTACTTCTTTATCATTATTGTCGCCCAAAAAGCGTTTCAGAATACCAAACATGAACTCACTCCTAATTTGTTTATATCTATGGTAAAGTGCAGAATATACACAGACTCTACATTAGTTTATCAAAGTATCAGATATAAGTCAAAAAATTGACCTACTAAATTAGTTTGAGAAAATAGTTGACAGGGTGAACAGGGAATTTTTGGCAAAAATTTAAAAATTTTTTTCTAACAAGCAGGATAAATCATACCCTATGGCGAATATAAATAAACATAGAACCAGAAAGGGGATGTTATTTATGGCAACATTCACTATTAGAGGAAAAAATGTAGAAATCACTCCTGCGCTTAGAGACTATGTGGAGAAGCGAATCGGCAAAGTAACCCGCTACTTCAAAGAAGTTGGCGAGATTTCTGCTCTCCTCAGTGTTTCCAAGGACCGGCAGAAGGTTGAGGTAACTGTACCTGTACAGGGTGTGCTCCTGCGGGGCCAGGAGGTTACGGACAATATGTATACCTCCATCGACCTGGTTATTGAAAAGCTGGATCGTCAGATTCGCAAGCACAAGACCAAGATGCAGCGCCGCTTCCGTGATGGCACTCTGTTGGACGAGGCATTTTCCGCACCAGCCTTTGCTCCTTCCATTCCTGATGATGAGAGCGAATTCCCTGTTGTAAAGAAAAAGAGATTTACCGTTCGGCCAATGGATGTGCAGGAAGCTATCATGCAGATGAATCTGCTGAATCATGATTTCTTCGTATATAGAGATGCCGATACCGAAACCGTCAGCGTTGTATATCGCCGCAAGGATGGCAAATACGGCCTGATTGAATCCGAATATTAAGTATCTAACCCCGTAAAAAAGGAGAGACACTGAAGCTTGCTTCAGTGTCTCTTTTCTTTTTCTCTTACAAAACCTTGGACAGGAACAGCTTGGTACGCTCCTCCTTTGGATTCTCAAATACCTCTCGAGGATCTCCTTGCTCAATAATAGTACCGCCATCTACAAACAGCAGTCTATCTCCTACTTCACGAGCAAAGCCCATTTCATGGGTAACTACCGCCATAGTCATACCCTCATTAGCCAGGCTCTTCATAACATCCAGAACCTCATTTACCATTTCTGGATCCAAGGCAGAGGTTGGCTCATCAAAAAGCATCACCTTTGGCTTCATGGCCAAAGCTCTAGCTATAGCCACACGCTGCTGCTGACCACCAGACAGCTGAGGTGGATATGCATCAGCCTTATCCCCTAAGCCTACTCGCTCCAAAAGCTCCCGAGCAGTTTTCTCAGCTTCCTCCTGAGAAATATTCCGCACCTTCATAGGCGCCAAGGTAATATTCTTCAACACAGTCATGTGAGGAAAGAGATTGAACCGCTGGAAAACCATGCCAATTTCCTCACGAGCCTTGTTAATATCTGCATCCCCAGTTAAATCCATGCCATCTACCACCACGCTGCCGCTGGTAGGAACCTCCAAAAGATTCATGCATCTCAGCAGGGTACTTTTACCAGAGCCGGAAGGCCCAATAATAACCACTACTTCCTGAGGATTAATATGTAAATCTATTCCCTTTAGCACCTCATGGCCACCAAAGGATTTGTGCAAATTCTTTATATCAATCATTTTGTCGCCAACCTTTTCTCCATATATGATACCAAACGGGAAATGGTCAAGGTCATTACCAGATAAATCAGGGCTACAGTAATCCAGATTTCCAGAGAGCCATATGTTCTAGCAATAATCAACTGACCACGACGAGTCAATTCCTCAAAACCGATAACGGATACCAGAGAGGAATCCTTCAGCAAAGCAATAAACTCATTGCCCAAAGGAGGAATAACATTCTTGAAGGCCTGAGGTACAATAATATACCGCATAGTCTGCACCCAGCTCATACCAAGGGAACGGCCTGCCTCCATCTGTCCCTCATCAATAGCCTGAATACCAGCCCGAAAAATCTCCGCAATATAGGCACCACTATTAATACCACAGGCTGTAATAGCTGCTATAAATGGATCTACCCGCTGGCCCACCACCATTGGCAAAGCAAAATAAATCAGGAATATCTGCACCAGCAATGGAGTGCCCCGCAAAAAATCTATATATACTGTAGCCAAAGCCCGCAACACTTTCACATTGCAGATTCTAGCAATACCTACAAACATACCAATGATTAAACCCAAACCTACAGATATAGCTGTAATCTGTATGGTTATGCCTGCTCCCACAATCAGAAGTGGCAGGGAGTTAATCATCAAATCAACATTTAAATTCATTTCCCACACCTAGCCTCTACATAAAATATTACCTATACATTATATGTAACAACCACTATAGTGTCAATTCATTTAAAGCCAAAGGCTAAATTTTTATGCATTTAAATTGAATTTTTATACAGCACTGGAAAAAATTTAAGCACAAAAAAGAGACTGCTTCAGAATGTAAAACATATCCAGTGAAACAGTCTCTCAGAATTTATGCTTTATTTGGAAGTAGTACCAAACCACTTGGTAAAGATTTCATCATACTTGCCATTTTCATGAAGCTTTTTCAAAGCCTCATTTACTTTACCCTGCAACTCTGTATTATTCTTGGCAAAAGCAATACCATAATCCTCAGAGGTCAGCAGCTCAGGCAGAGCCTTTACGTTAGTCTCACCACTCTTGAGAATGTAGTAATCATTTACAGGACGGTCATTTACTACAGCGTCAACGCCCTTGGCACGCAGCTCCATAAAGGTATCAGCGGAGGAGTTAAACTCCTTAACCTCAACGCCGCCAATCTTATTTACCTCAGCAGCAGAGGTAGTACCAATCTGTACAGCAACCTTCTTACCCTTCAAATCCTGGAAGGTCTTGATGTCATTGTTATCCTTAGCTACGATAATGGACAAACCAGATTTGTAATAAGGATCGGAGAACAATACATTCTGCTTACGCTCCTCATTAATGGTCATACCAGTAATAGCCACATCAATGTTGCCAGCCTGAATAGCAGGAATAAGACCATCAAACTGAATATTGCTAATCTCAACCTTGTAGCCCATTTCCTCACCAATAGCACGAATCAGGTCCATATCAAAGCCCTGATATTCCTTGCCATTCTCATCCTGGAACTCAAAAGGGGCAAAATCAGCGTTAGTACCAACCTTCAGTACCTTGTTATCGCTAGCTGCCTTCTGATCACCACCACAGCCTGCCACCAGAGCTGCCACAGCCATAATAGCTGCCATACACAATACTAATAACTTTTTAGCCATTATATATCCTCCTTTTTACATAAAAGAAAGCCCAAGAAACTGTTAAGCATCCTGGGCTTCATTGCCACATAGATTATGCGATTGCCAATGGCTTAGCCATTCTTTCTCTTCTGGAAGCAGTCGCGGCAGTATACTGGACGGTCATTCTTTGGCTCGAATGGAACCTCAGTCTCCTTACCACACTCAGCGCATACTACAGTAAACATCTGGCGCTGTTCCTTCTCTCCACCTTCACGATTACGACGTCTCTTATCGCGGCAATCACGGCAGCGAACTGGCTTATTCTCAAAGCCCTTTTCTGCATAAAATTCCTGCTCGCCTGCGCTAAAAATAAATTCCTTACCGCAGTCCTTACACACCAAAGTCTCATCTACAAATGCCATGAAAAAAATCCCCCATTTTTGTTTTTGAATATCCCATATGTACTCTTACTTTTTACCTAATCGGTGGACAAAGAGACATCCTACTGAATTTCAGTATACTTGTAAGTGACGAAAAAAGCAAGTAAAATTTTCTGACACTTCCTTTTTATGCTCTGGAAAGCCTATGCCAGGATATCCAAATTAGCCCCCACACCAGTCAGAGAGGATACATCAATTGACTCCAGCATATCAGTTACCGCAGTCTCTGATGTTTCCATAGCCATCTTCATTACAGAAGTACCTACCTGAATATCCAACTGCTGCTGATGCATTCCTACGGACATAGCTGCAATATTCATAAAATCCATCTCGTTTCACTCCTTCCTTTTGCTATCTCCAATACTATCGTCTCACATTATTTATTTCTTAAGTTTTTTGTAATAACCAATGCCTATTACGCCAGCAGCCAAAACAAACTGAATAATATATGGAGCAAAATCACCGCCATAGGAAACAATCATCGGATTCAGAATTTTGTCATGGGCAATCATGGAACCGCCGGTCCAGCCCAGCAAACCTGCACCACCATAGAGCACTACAGGATATTTATCCATGATTTTGCCAATCAGAGTACTGCCACCTACAATAATGGGAATACTAATCAAAAAGCCAATGGCTACCAACAGGAAGCTGCCGTGGGAAGCTCCGGCAATAGCCAGCACATTATCCACTCCCATTGCTGCATCAGCAATAATAATGGTCTTGACTGCCCCAGACAGGCTATCTGCCGCCTCAACATGAGCCTCTTCCTCATGAGGCACCAGCAGCTTCACAGCAATAGGTAAAAGAATCAAGCCGCCTACTACCTGCAAATAAGGAATGGTCAGCAGCCATACGGCGGCAAAGGTCATAATCAAGCGAATAATCACTGCACCGGCGGTACCAATAAAAATAGCTTTTTTCCTCAGCTCATGAGGCAGTTTGTTGGCAGCCATAGCAATAACCACCGCATTATCGCCGCCCAGCAAGATATCCATTAGCACAATGGTGCCCAGAGCTGTTAAAAAATGAATTGACATAATTTCCATCGAAAAATCCTCCTAGTAAAACAACTACACAAACAAAAAGAGACTCCCGCATGATACACCCGTAGTATCATACGAAAGTCTCACCTGTTGCAAATTACAACGCTGCTGCCAGCCGGTTACCCGGCATGCTTGTTGACAACAGCCAGCGAGGTTACTCCCCTTCGCTATCTGATTGTAGAGTTAGTATAACAACAAATCCTATTTCCTGTCAAGCTGATTGGCAATTATTTTTCGTAGCATTTACATCAAATATCTCAGATATACGTAAACTGTACTAATAACGATAGAAATTATCATACATGGGAAGGCGACCTTCATGAAGCCAATAAAGGAAATCTGCTCTCCATGCTTGGCGGCCAAGGAAGCCACAACTACGTTGGCACTGGCGCCAATCAAAGTACCGTTACCGCCCAGGCAGGCACCTAGAGCCAGAGACCACCACAGAGGATCCAAATTGGTAATACCCATAGCACCCATATCCTTAATCAAAGGTATCATGGTTGCTACAAAAGGAATATTATCCACAAAGGCAGAGGCAATGGCACTCATCCAAATAATCAAAATAGCTGTAGCATTTACAGAGCCTTCCGTAATCTTCATAGCTTCAGCAGCCAGCATCTTGATAACACCGGTTTCTACCAAAGCACCAACCAGAATAAACAGGCCGGCAAAGAAGAAAATAGCTGTCCACTCAATCTTGCTCAGAACCTTGGCAATTTTTTCTTCATCCCTGGTAAAGGTCAATAGCAGTAAAAGGCCGGCGCCAAACATGGCAGCCGTGGCAGACTCCAAGCCCAAGGCTCCATGCATAACAAAAAGACACATGGTAAGGCCAAGCACAAAAAGACATTTTTTCAGCAGTACAGCATCGCTAATCTGACGCTCAGGCTTTAGCTTCATAACCTGTTCCTGCAGCTCAGGAGTAGTGTGAAGCTCCTTGCCATAAAGAGCCTCCAGAATAAATACAGTAACACCAAAAATTACTACGACAATCGGAGCCAGATTTACAATAAAATCTACAAAACTCAGGCCTACGGCAGAGCCAATCATAATATTTGGTGGATCACCAATCAAGGTAGCAGTACCACCAATGTTAGAGGCCATAATCTGAGCCATCAGGAAAGGCTTTACATCCACCTTTAGCTGAGAAGTAATGCTAAAGGTAACAGGAACAGTCAGCAATACAGTAGTTACATTATCCAACAACGCTGAGCACACAGCTGTCAACAGAGCCAAAGCCAGCAACAGCTTCATTGGCTTGGCCTTAACCTTTTGGGCTGCCCAGATAGCCAGATAATTAAACAAACCTGTTTCTGCTGTAATGTTTACAATAATCATCATACCCATCAACAGACCTAAGGTGTTGAAATCAATGTGATGAACTGCGGTTTCCTGGGAGAGAATCCCCAGCATAATCATCAGCATGGCACCAAAGATGCCTACAATGGTACGGTGTACCTTCTCGGAAATAATGAGCGCATAGGCGATGACAAAAATCGTCACTGCAATGGATGTTGAATCAAACATTTATTTTGCCCCCTTGTTTTTCCTTTCTATTGGCTTAATAGTTATGGTATGACCATCCTTTTTAACCTTCAGGGTGTAATTTTTTACCCCTTCCCGGAACAGCTCCATCTTAAGCTCCAAAAGCTTGCGGCCCAGCTCCTCCACCAGTTCATCGCTAAAGCCAGTCAAAGCGATATTCTTTTCCGGCTTGCCCAGGGCAGCCTTGGCACGGCGCTTTTTGTCCTCTGCCTCCTCAGCAGCCATAAACTGGGACTCCATAGTCACCTGCTCCACATAGCCCTGCAGCATATCCTTATCTGATAATCCCTTGGGAATCTTTGACATAATCAGCCCTTCTTTACTTTGGCCCAAGAATCCTTCAAACCTACCACTCGGTTAAATACCAAATGATCTGGGGTAGAATCCTTGTCCACTACATAATAACCCTGACGGAGGAACTGATAATGGGTACCCTCGGCAGTCAAAGCTGCACTTGGTTCTACCATTACATGCTGGAGAACCTCCAAAGAGTTTTTGTTTACTGCGTTGAGGAAATCTGCTGGTACTTCCCCTTTTTCATCAGTCTCAATGAGGTAATCATAAAGACGAACCTCTGCCTCCAAAGCATCGGCAGCAGATACCCAATGGATAGTACCCTTTACCTTGCGGTTAGCGGTAGCACCACCAGTCTTGGAGTCTGGATCATAGGTACAATGCAGCTCCACTACCTTGCCCTCAGCATCCTTAATAACTTCCTCACATTTGATAATATAGCCATGCTTCAGACGAACCTCGCCCTCTGGCTTCAAGCGGAAGAACTTCTTTGGGGCATCCTCCATAAAGTCCTCCTGCTCAATGTACAGCTCACGGCTAAATGGCATATAGCGGTGGCCGCCCTTGATAGGATGGTTCTCAGCCAGCATATATTCCTTCTTGCCCTCTGGATAGTTGGTGATAACTACCTTCAATGGGTGCAGGACAGCCATAATTCTATCTGCATTGTTGTTCAAATCATCTCTGATGCAATGCTCCAGCATAGCCACATCTACCAAGCTATTAGCCTTGGCTACACCTACCTCGCTGCAGAAATTCCGCAGGGCAGCAGGAGTATAACCACGACGGCGCAATCCAGAAATAGTAGGCATACGAGGATCATCCCATCCAGCCACATAGCCTTCCTCTACTAACTGACGCAGCTTGCGCTTGCTGGTAACAGTGTTGGTAAGATTCAGACGGGCAAATTCGATCTGGCGAGGACGAGTGTTTACATCAAAGCCCAAGGACTCTAAGCACCAGTCATAAAGGGGACGGTGATCCTCAAATTCCAGAGTACATATGGAATGAGTAATTCCCTCAATGGCATCGGACAGTGGATGAGCAAAATCATACATTGGATAGATACACCAGGCATCCCCGGTGCGATGATGAGTTGCATGGGCAATACGATAGATAACAGGATCTCTCATATTGATATTAGGGGAAGCCATGTCTATCTTGGCTCGGAGAACCTTTTCCCCATCCGCAAATTCACCCTGCTTCATGGCCTCAAAGAGGGCCAAGTTTTCCTCCACACTGCGGTTTCTATATGGGCTTTCCTTGCCAGCCTCAGTAAGAGTACCACGCATAGCGCGAATTTCCTCTGCATTGGAATCATCCACATAGGCCTTGCCGTTTTTGATAAGCTGTACAGCAAATTCATAGAGCTTCTCAAAGTAATCGGAAGCATAATACATCCGCTTGTCCCAGCTAAAGCCTAGCCATTTTACATCAGCCTGAATGGAATCTACATATTCTACATCCTCTTTAACAGGATTTGTATCATCAAAACGCAGATTGCACATACCGCCATACTGCTGTGCCAAGCCAAAGTTCAGGCAAATGGATTTGGCGTGACCAATGTGAAGATAGCCATTTGGCTCTGGTGGGAAACGGGTGTGAATCCCCTCGCTGTAACGACCATTCTTCAGGTCATCGTTTATTTCATTCTGAATAAAATTAGAAGGATTCTGCAAAATCTCAGGCATAAAAATATCCGCTCCTATATTAAAAATTTATACAAAGAATAAACTAAATTATAACACAAAAATTCTAAAACTTCCATGCTTTTGCCTGTATACACATTATTCAGTAAACATCTCATACTATCATAGCTCTAC
>NZ_JADYTY010000034.1 GCF_021531495.1 Anaerovibrio lipolyticus | reverse complement strand
AATCGCTAAGTACCGAGGCGCGAAGAGTACCTGTGCAGGGTACTCCCATACCGCTCATTAGTGTATTCATTGAATCTTCCTGCTTTGACACAATTTGGAATGATCTATTTTCTACGAAGATAGCAGAATTATGGGGATTGGCAGTATCGATAAACCACGATGATTTGACAACAGCCGGAGGGGCATGACACTTTTGCGTCGGGAGACTCTTGCTTTTGCGCAGCAAAAGTGTCCCGGTGGCTTTTTCTATCAATACGGTCTCTGTGAATTGGCTCAGCGACAAGCGGTATCTGTGCGTTAGGATAAACCATCAGATAGGGCCATTAAGTCGGACAGAGCAAAAGTCGTTATGACCGCAGGCTGTATTTCAAGAACCTTTGACATCCCAAATTATATTTACAACTCGAGGGAAAGAGGTAACTCGGCAAAGCAGAATTTTTCTATATCGCCTTGATTTGAATCCTGCAATTTGTCATAATAGAGAAAAAGGAGTGGTGGGATGGGAGCTACGGAATACAATCTTCCTCAACGGGTTCTGGAGGATATTACGGTTTTTGCCCAAAAATATAATGTAGATAAGATAATTCTATTTGGCTCACGAGCCAAGGGAACTCATCGAGAGCGCAGTGATATTGATATAGCGGTTTTAGGCGGGGATTTTGATGGATTTTATTGGGATATTAAGGAAAATGCCTGGACATTATTAATGTTTGATATTATTGATTTGTCTGAAAGAATTTCTGAGGAATTGCGGCAGGAAATTGAAAAATACGGGGTAACAATCTATGAAAAAGCTAAATAACTTTGTTAGCTGTCTTGCTGTTTTGCAAAAAGCGAATTTTGACTTGGCAGGAAAAGATGAAATATATAGGACAGGGGTACTTGGTCAGTTTAATTTAGTATTTGAATTGGCCTGGAAAACCTTGCAGGAAGTGTTACGCCTGCATGGTGCAGAGGTTTCTGGTTCACCTCGTGAGGTGTTGCAGAAGGGGTATCAATATGGCTTTGTTAATGATGAACAGATATGGCTATTGATGTTAAAAAAGCGTAACACATTGGTTCACATATATGACGAAGAAGAAGCGGATGAAGTAATTGCCTTAATCAAAGGTAATTTTCTGCCAGCTATGGAGATATTAGTAGATACATTGAAGAAAAAATTAGCAGAGGTAATTTGATTAGCACAAATTAATATGGACAGAAAACGCTCTGGATATAGTAGGGGAGGTAATTCCACATATTATAGACGGAGTGTTTTATTATACTGTTTTTTTTAGACAAATTATGGTAAAATATATCTTTGTAGAATGATTTTAATATCTATGAATTTTGGTTATGATAAGAGAAAAGGCAGGATTATTTTCCTTATCTTTTCTAAGCAGTGATTCATAGTTGCAATATATAGTGGGCTGGTGAATTTTTTGCAGTTAAAAAAACTGGAAGCCTATGGATTTAAGTCCTTTGCGGACAAGATAGAGGTTGATTTTGATAGAGGCATTACCGCCATTGTAGGGCCTAATGGCAGTGGCAAAAGCAATATTTCTGATGCCATTAAATGGGTGTTGGGAGAGCAAAATGTGCGGAATATCCGAGGCGTTAAGGCAGAGGATATTATTTTTGCGGGCAGTGAAAGCCGGCGCTCTATGGGAGTAGCAGAGGTTTCCCTGTATTTTGATAATAATGATGGCACCCTGCCTGTGGATTTTAGGGAGGTTGTAGTCACCAGACGCCTTTTCCGGACAGGAGAAAGCGAATTTTATATTAACAAATCCCGCTGTCGGTTGAAGGATATTGTTAACCTTTTTGCTGATTCTGGTATTGGCCATGATAGCATGGGGATTATCAGCCAGAATAAAATGGATGAAATACTGAATGCCAGACCAGAGGAAAAAAGGCTGTTCTTTGAGGAGGCTGCTGGTATTAGCAAATATCGCAGCCGCAAAAAGGAAGCTATGCGGAAGCTGGAGGATACAGAAAACAATCTGCAGCGTGTCCATGATATTCTGGGAGAGATTGAGAATCAGCTGGAGCCTTTGGCGGAGGGAGCCGCCAAGGCCAAGCGTTATCAGGAACTGCAGGAGGAGCAGGCAGATCTGCAATTAACAGGTTTGTATCAGCATTATCAGCGTTTGCAGGCTCGCCGAGGAGAATTTGACCAGCAGCTGCAGGAGAAAAAGGATCAGGAGCTGGCAGCCAATACAGCCAAGCAGTTAATAGAAAGCCGCAGTGCTCAGCTGGATGGGGAATTGCTTAATCTGGAGAAAAATCTGGAACAGCTGGCTCAGAAGCGTCAGGAGATTCACAACAGTCTGGAGGAAGCAGATAGTCGCATTAAGGTTCTAGAGGAGCGTCGCCGTCAGGGCAAGGCTAACAGACAAAGACATCAACAGCAGATACGTCAACAGCAGGCTGCGATGGCTGAGGCTGGAGAAGGTGTGGCAGGCTTGGAGCAGGCCGAAAAATCCGCCCAAAGCAAAAAGCAGGCTGTGGAGCAGGAGATTGCTGTTAAGAGACAAAGAGCTAAAGAACTGCGCCAATCCTTGACAGAGCTTCGCCAGCAGGGCCAGGGCTTAAATCAGCAAAAGCAAAAAATCCAAGCTGTTATTCAATCAGCTGAGGGACGAGTGCAGGTGCTGGAGCGGCTGCAAAGCTCCTATGAGGGCTTTGGCCGAGCCGTAAAGGCTGTGTTAAAAACACAGCAGCCTTGGAAAGCAGGTATTTGCGGTGCCGTGGCAGAGCTTTTGGATGTGCCGGGAAAATATGTACTGGCTATTGAAACAGCTTTAGGAGGCAGTCTGCAAAATATTGTTACTAAAGATACAGACACTGCCAAGGCAGCAATTGCCATGCTTAAGGCAGATAAGCTGGGACGAGCAACTTTCCTGCCTTTGTCCTCTATTGTGGTGCGTCAGAATAGAGAGCAGCTGCCAGCTCAGGCTAAAGGAATTATTGGCTGGGCGCATCAGGTGGTGCAGGTAGATAATGCCTATAGCAAGGTAGCAGAGTTTTTATTAGGCAGAACTCTAGTGGTAGATACCTTGGAAAACGCCTTGGCTTTGAACAAAAATCTGGGACAGCGGTTGAGGATTGTTACTCTGGAGGGAGAGCTGCTTAGCCCCGGAGGTGCTCTTACTGGTGGTAGTCAGCATCACAAGGAAAGTAGTTTTCTGAATCGACGGGAGGAAATAGCTCAGCTTCATCAGGAACTAAAGGAAAAGCAAGGTCAGGGAGAGGCGTTGGCCTCCCAGCTGGCTCAGCTGCAGGAGCAATACGAAAAGCTGGATGAGGAGGCTGAGGAGCTATCCCAGAGCACCAGCCAGCTGGAAATGAATAAAACCGTTCTGGAACAGCAGGCTATTCGAGCCAGAGAGCAGATTCTCCTGCGCCAAAGGGAGATACAGCGCTGTCAGGCAGCTATTGACAGTCAGACAGAAGAGCTGGCAGTTATGGAGCAGGAGCTGTCAGACAGTATGGCGGAAATTGCTGAGCTGATGGAGGTTTGTCAGCGGCAGCAAAAAGCCTATGCCAAGGCGGATGAGGAGCACCGAGGTGTTTATCAGCAGCGCCTGAGCCGTATGGCTGAAAAAAAGAATAATGATAAGGAAATTCGAGAGGCTGGCAGTCGGCTGCAGGCTATTCAGAATCAACTGCATCAGCTGGATTTGGATGCTTCCAAGATTGACTATGAGCTGGAGCAGAGTCAGGACAAAATGCTGTCGGAATATGGCTTGATACCGGAACGGGCAGCAGAGAAGGTTCTGGACTTGGCCCCTGGGGAGCTAAAAAAATCTCTGGCGGCTTTGGATAGAGAGTTGAAGCAGTTAGGACCGGTAAATCCTAATGCCCCTCAGGAATATGAGGAGCTGCAGAAGCGACACGGCTTTTTGGCAGGCAATGCAGAGGATTTGGAAAAGGCCAAGGCCGATTTGCTCCAGTTGATTGAGCAGATGGAGCAGGTTATGACCAAGCAATTTGGTGATGCCTTTGTGAAGATTAATGAATATTTTGGTGAAATCTTTGTGAAGCTCTTTGGAGGCGGTCAGGCTGGAATTCAGCTAACAGACAAGGAAAAACTGCTGGAAGCAGGGGTAAATATTTTTGTCACTGTACCGGGAAAGAAAATGCAGAATCTTTCTGTACTATCTGGTGGAGAAAGAGCCTTGACCGTAGTGGCCTTGCTGTTTTCCTTCCTAAAGTATCGCCCCGCTCCTTTCTCTGTCCTGGATGAGATAGATGCCCCTTTGGATGAGGCCAATATAGGCCGTTTTGGCAAATTTATCCGGGAATATGCGGAAAGGACTCAATTTATTATGGTTACCCATCGCAAGGGAACTATGGAGGTGGCGGATACCATGTACGGAGTGACTATTGAGGATGCAGGAGTATCCAAGATACTTTCCGTAAAGCTGGAGGATTATCAGCAGGAAAATTAATATAGTAATCATATATAGGAGGATTTTATAGATGGGATTTTTTGATAAATTAAAAAAAGGTTTAAGCAAAACCAGGGAAAACATTACCAACAAGATTGAAAAGCTGATTATTGGTTATGCAGATATTGATGATGATTTGCTGGATGAGCTGGAGGAAATCCTGATTATGGCTGATGTAGGTGTTAACACTACAGACAAGCTGATGGAAGCTGTTCGCAAGGGTATTAAGAAAAAGGAGATTAATACCCCAGAGGATTTGAAGCCATTCCTGCAGGCTAGAATTAGTGAAATCCTGACGACTGGCTCTGATGAAACCAAGGTGGCAGAAAATGGACCTACGGTTATTCTGGTTATTGGCGTTAATGGGGTAGGCAAAACTACTACCATTGGCAAGCTGGCTTCCTATTATCAGGGACAGGGAAAATCCGTTATGCTGGCTGCTGCGGATACCTTTAGAGCTGCTGCTATTGACCAGCTTCAGGTGTGGGGTGAGCGTACCGGCACCAAGGTTATTGCCCACGAGGAGGGCTCAGATCCAGCTGCAGTAGCCTTTGATGCGGTAAAGGCTGCCAAGGCCAGAAATATTGATGTGCTGTTGATTGACACAGCAGGACGGTTGCAGACCAAGGCAAATCTCATGGAGGAGCTGAAGAAAATCAATCGAGTTATTCAGCGGGAGATTCCAGAGGCACCTCACGAGACATTGCTGGTGCTGGATGCTACCACTGGTCAGAATGCCATTAGTCAGGCTAATATCTTTACCAAGGCTGCGCCTATTACCGGTGTAGTGCTTACCAAGCTGGATGGCACGGCCAAGGGTGGCGTGGTTATTGGCATCAAGGCAGAGCTTTCCATGCCAGTGAAATGGATTGGCGTTGGTGAGGGTGTAGAGGATTTGCGCCCTTTCGTAGCAGAAGATTTTGCCAAGGCCTTGTTTGTTAAAGGCGAGTAAAATATTCCTGATTGAGGAAAGGCAGGTAATAAATATGGCAAAGCAGCTAAAGGGTGGCTATACAACAGGAGCCTGTCTAGCGGCTGGGGCCAAGGCCGGAGCCATGATTATGCAGGGAGAGGATCCTGGAGATAGAGTGGATATTGTGGCTCTGGACGGTACTCCTTTGCAGATTCCTATAGCCTCAGTGGAGCTGCTGGCTCATGGGGTAAAGGTTGAGATTATTAAGGATGCAGGGGATGATCCGGATATTACCAATGGCACCTCTGTATTTATTACCTTTAGCTTTTTGACTCAGGAACAGCTGCAGCCGGTTTATGGTCAAAGCATTCTCTACAAGCAGATTCTTTTTGAGGCGGGGCAGGGCATTGGCCATGCTACCAAGCCGGGATTAAGTCTGGCTGTAGGGGAACCGGCTATAAATCCGGGACCAAGGCAGTTGGTTTATAATAGTATCAAGGATATTATTGGAGATAAGGCCTGCCTGGTGCGGGTGGACATTCCTGCTGGCACAGAGTTGGCCACCAAAACCCTGAATCCTGTCCTGGGAATTGAGGGAGGCATTTCCGTTATTGGCACCACAGGGGTTTTGCGCCCTATGTCGGAGGAGGCCTTTAAAAACTCCTTAGTGCCACAAATAGAGGTGGCTAAGGCAGCAGGCTTTACAACGCAGATTTTTGTGCCAGGGAAGATTGGGGAAAGAATTGCCACCAGCTGGGGACTGCCTACAGAGGCGATGGTGCAAACCAGTAATTTTATTGGCTTTATGCTGGAAGCTGGAGCAGACCATGGCTTGGAGCGGATTTTGCTTTTTGGCCACATTGGCAAATTGGCCAAGGTGGCGGCAGGAGTGTTTCATACCCACAATCGGGTGGGGGATGCCCGTTTGGAGGTTTTGGCAGCCTATAGTGCTGCCAAAGGTATGCCGGCAGAGGGCGTACAGCGAATTTTGCAGGCTGTTACCACCGAGGAGGCCTTGCCAGTTATTGAGGAATACGGTTTGCAGTCTGTTTATCAGGTAATTGCAGCTAGGGCCAGTTATCGGGCGGAACGGCTGCTTTTTAACCGTTTGCAGGTTGGTACTGTTCTGGTAACCTTGCAGGGAAAGCTTTTAGGCATGGATGAAAAGGCAAAAGAGATAGGCAGGGATTTTGGATGGCAGATAAAATAATAAGTCATAAAATAATTGTAGCAGGCATCGGGCCGGGGAATCCTGCTTATATGGTGCCGGAGGCTGTACAGGCCATTGAAAAGGCCCAGGTGCTGGTAGGAGGCAAAAGGGCTTTGGCTCAATTTTCAGCTTCTGAGGCGGGAAAACAGAAAACTATGGCCATTGGGGGAGATATACCGGCAGTTATGAATTTTATTGGAGAAAATCTTGCCCGGCAGGATGTGGTGGTGATGGTATCTGGTGATCCGGGATATTATTCCCTGCTGGATGCTTTGCGCCGCGGTTTTCCCCAGGAAGCAATCCAAGTAATTCCCGGTATTAGCTCCTTCCAGCTGGCCTTTGCCAGATTGGCTCTGCCTTGGCATGAAGCTGAGCTATTAAGCTTTCATGGCCGGGTGCCGGCAGAGGGCAAATTGACTTATAGCAAGGGCAGATTGCTGGGGATGCTGACAGATAGCAAATATAATTCTCATACCATATCAGAACTGCTGATGGAAAGAGGCTGGCCATCAGAGGCTGAGCTGGCTATTTGCAGCAGATTGTCCTATGAGGATGAAGCCATTGTGAAAACTACCTTGGGACAGGCTGGAAATCTGCCTGTTCAGGGGAACTGTGTGTTGGTGGTGATCGGATGAAAAAATACACTGTAGGCATACCTGATGAGGAATTTATTCGGGGCAAGGTGCCTATGACCAAGGAAGAAATTCGCATACTTACTCTAGCCAAGGCTAGGATAGAAAGGGAAGATATGGTGGCAGATATAGGGGCTGGTACAGGCTCTATTTCCTGCGAGGCGGCTTTGCAGGCCACAGATGGCAAGGTTTTTGCCATTGAACGAAAGCCAGAGGGCATTGAGCTTATCAAGGTCAATGCTGAAAAGTTTGGCATAGAGAATCTGCATATTATTCAGGCAGAGGCTCCAGAGGGTATGGAGCAGCTGCCACAGCTGGATAGAGCTATTATTGGTGGCAGCGGCAGTCATTTGGAACCTATTTTGGATCAGCTGGATGAGCTGTTGAAGCCAGAAGGAAGAATTATTCTGAACTGCATTACGGTACAGACATTGATGCAATGCTTGAACTATATGCGGACAAAGGAAAATTACAGTTATGAAACCATACAGGTACAGGTAAATCATTGGGAGCAGGTGGGACCATATGATATGGCTAAGGCTGCTAATCCTATATTTATCGTTACCTGTGTCAAAAATAAATAGGACGGCGGATTGCCGTTAGAGGTAAGTTTGTTGCTAGGAGGTTGTTGAAGAATGAATGTATTTATTGTTGGTGCAGGCCCTGGAGATCCCGAGCTGATTACTGTGAAGGGACAGAAGTTGTTGTCCGAGGCAGATGTAATTATTTATGCAGGCTCTCTGGTAAATCCTGCTTTGTTGGATTATGCCAAGGCAGGCTGTGAAATTCATAATTCTGCTTCCATGACCTTGCCTCAGGTAATTAACGTTATTGAGGATAGCGTAAAGCAGGGAAAAATGGTGGTACGCCTTCATACAGGAGATCCTAGCATTTATGGTGCTATTCAGGAGCAGATGGATGCATTGGATAAGCTGGGAATTGAATACAAGGTTGTACCAGGAGTCAGCTCCTTCCTGGCTACAGCGGCGGCTTTGAAGCAGGAATATACTCTGCCAGGAATTTCTCAGACTGTTATTATTACCCGTAATGAGGGCAGGACGCCTGTGCCTGATAGGGAAAAGCTGCGTTCCTTGGCTGCTCATCAGGCTACCATGTGCATTTTCCTCAGCATTACCATGCTGGAGGATGTGGTAAAGGAGCTGATTGCTGGAGGCTATAAGCCAGAAACTCCTATTGCTATTGTACAGCGGGCATCCTGGCCAGAGGAAAAAATAGTTCGTGCTACATTGGCAACTATTTGTGAGGAAATTGCGGACAAGGGTATTGATAGAACAGCTATGATTGTAGTAAGCAACTGTCTGGCAGCAGATTATGAGCTTTCCCGCCTTTATGCGCCAGAGTTCAGTCATATGTTCCGCCAGGCTGATAAATAAATTATGAAATATGGCGTATTTGTAGCAACTCCCAGAGGCTGTCAGCAGGCTTTGCGATTGGTGCAGGCCTTGCAGGATAATCATGGGGTTGCTGGGGAGTATCAAGACTCCTACGAATCCTTACAAGGTGAGGCAGAGGTTTTTGTTCATTGCAAGCAAGCCAAGGTTATGGAGGAGCTGGCAAAGGATTTGCCTCTCAAATGGCAAAGCTATCAGAAGCTGTCAGAGGTATTTGCCCAGGGAATGGGAAATTATGATGGTCTGATTTTCGTCATGGCCACGGGAATTGTGGTTAGGACTCTGGCTCCTCATTTGGTGAGCAAGCTTTTGGACCCGGCAGTGCTGGTTATGGATGATGGAGGCCGTAATATTATCAGTCTTCTTTCAGGTCATATTGGAGGGGCTAACAGGCTTACAGCTTATTTGGCTAGAGAGCTGGAAGCTAATCCTGTGATTACCACAGCAACAGATGTAAACAATTTGCTGGCGCCAGATGTGATGGCGGCAGATTTGCAATGCCTACCTACGCCTAAAAGGAATTTACCCTTGTTTAATGGCGGTCTACTTATAGGACAAAGGCTGGTTTACTGGGTGGATAGCCAGCTAAAGGCTAGAGAAAATTATGAGGCTGTGTTGCAAAGGTATCAGATTGCTTACAGGCTGGTGGAAAATCTATCAGAAGCTCTGGTGGGGATTGACTCTGAGAAGCTTTATGTGGTGATAACAGCTCAGGCTGAAAATTTGCCTTCTGAGGAAAATATTCTCTATCTGCAGCCCCGAAGTCTGATTGCCGGTGTAGGCTGTCGCAGAAATACTCCTAAGGAGCTTATTGCTCAGGCTTTGGTTGAGGCATGTGTTTCTATAGGCTGGAGCACCGGGCGGATTTCCCAACTGGCTAGTACGGTGGTTAAGGCTGATGAAGCAGGTCTGCTGACTATGGCTAAGGAGCTTCAGGTGCCTATAGAATTTTTTGAAAATCAGCAAATGGCTGAGATGATTGCAAAATATCAGCTGAAGGAATCCAATTTTGTGAAGAAAACTATTGGCATAGGGAATATCTGCGAGGCAGCGGCACTTTGCTGTGTGCCTCAAGGCAGAATTGCCCTAAGCAAGCATAAATATGAGAAAGTGACGGTAGCATTAATATGGCAAAAATAATAGTAGTGGGCATTGGCCCTGGAAACTTTGATGATATGACTCCTAGAGCCAGAAAGGCCATCGAAAATGCCAGTGTAGTAGCTGGCTACAAGACTTATATCAATTTGATTGAGCCTTTGCTGGAGGGCAAGGAGGTTATTGGCACTGGTATGACTCAGGAGATTGATCGGTGTAAGGCGGCAGTGGAGGCTGCAGCCGTTGGCAAGGATACAGTGGTGGTATCTAGCGGCGACTCCGGTGTTTATGGCATGGCAGGCTTGGTGCTGGAGCTGGTATTGCAGCTGCCAGAGGCAGAAAGACCTGAATGGGGCGGCGTAGTAGCTGGCGTTTCTGCTGTAAATGCGGCAGCTTCCCTGCTAGGTGCTCCATTGATGCATGATTTTGCTGTTATCAGCCTTAGTGACTGGATGACTCCTTGGGAGCTGATTAAAAAGAGAGCTGCTTTGGCTGGAGAGGGAGATTTTGTTATTGCTCTGTACAATCCAAAGAGCAAGCATCGCCCTGATTATATCTATGAGATTCAGAAGATTCTTTTAGAGCATAGAGCAGCCACTGTGCCTGTAGGTATTGTCAGCAGTGCCAGCCGGGAAAAGGAAAGCATTGTGCTGTCTGATTTGGGCCATTTTACCGAGGAAAATATTGGTATGTTCTCTATGGTTATTATTGGCAACAGCAATACCTATGTTAAGGACGGCTATATGATTACTCCTCGTGGTTACAAAATCACCAAGGAGTGAGAAAAATGATTTTTGTATCAGCTGGCACTAAGGATGGCAGGGAGCTGGCAGGCTATCTGCTGCAGCAGGGCTATAAGGTTACTGCCTCAGTAGTTAGTCAATATGGGGAAAACCTTTTGGAGCGTTATTCTGGCATGCATATCAATTGTCAGGCCTTGGATGCAGATGGTTTTGTGACATATTTTGCCAGGCATGGGGTAAAGCTTTTTGTGGATGCTTCCCACCCCTATGCTGCTAATGTTTCTATGAATGCAATGGAGGCCTGCCAAAGGGCCAAGATTCCCTATATACGCTATGAACGGCAGCAGACTCCTTTGGATTATGCTAAGGCATTTTATGTGGAGAATTATCAGCAGGCAGCAGCCAAGGCCGCAGAGCTGGGGGAGAATATTTTTCTTACCACAGGCAGTCGCAATTTGGCTACCTTTGCCAAGGCGCCGGAAATGGCAAATAAGCATGTAATCTGCCGGGTACTGCCTGAGCCGGAGATTGTGGCTATGGCCCAGGAATTGGGTTTTACGCCGGGAGATATTATAGCTATGCAAGGACCTTTTTCTCTGGAGCTAAACAAGGAGTTGTTCCAAAAGTATCAGGCTCAGGTGGTAGTTACCAAGAATAGCGGTAATACTGGTGGTACGGATACCAAATTTCAGGCGGCCATAGAGTTGGATTTGCCTCTGGTAATTATTGACAGGCCAAAGGTGAATTATAGTCAAAAGGCTGAAAGCTTTCAGCAGGTGTTGGATTTTGTAAAGAAAGAGCTGGGTTGATTTATGGATTTTATAAAAAAGCCAATGGAAATAGAAAATCGCAGTATGGAAATTATTGCTCCTCATTTGCAGGGGTTGAATCTGAGTGAGGATCAGGTGAAGGTATATTCCCGCATTATTCATGCGGCTGGCGATGTGGAATATGCACCGATTATTCGTCTGCATCCTGAGCTGATAGATTCAGCTCGCAAAGCCTTGGAGAAAGGCTGTAATATTTATACTGATGTGGAAATGGTGCGGACAGGTATTAACAAGCGGAAGCTGGCAGCCTTTGGAGGCCAGGTATTCTGCAAGGTAGCAGATCCAGAGATTGCCAAGGTGGCCAAGGAGCAGGGGATCACTCGCTCTATGGCAGCTATGCGCAGTTTTGGCCAGGATATGAATGGGGCTATTATTGCCATTGGCAATGCGCCAACTGCCCTTTTTGAGGTGTTGAGAATGGTGGAGGAGGAAAATCTCCGCCCAGCAGCCATTGTGGGTATTCCGGTAGGTTTTGTGGGAGCAGCAGACTCCAAGGCAGAGCTGGCAGCCAATACCCTTGTGCCTTATGCTACAGTTGAGGGCACCAAAGGAGGCAGCCCTATTGCGGCAGCAGTGGTTAACGCCATTATGTACATTATAGATAACAATCGGGATTGATTTTTACAAGGTTTTCAGGACAGAGGGTGTTTTTATGAGCTATGAAATTCCAAGATTGGTCATGGCTGCGGTCAGCAGCGGCAGTGGCAAAACCACAGTAGTAACAGGCTTGCTATCTGCTTTGCGGAATCAGGGTATCAAGGTACAGTCCTACAAAATAGGGCCTGATTATATAGATCCGGGATATCACCGCTTGGCTAGTGGCCGTCCCGCCCATAATATAGATACCTGGCTCATGTCCAAGGAAACTATGGTAAATACCTTTATTGATACGGCTCAGAATATGGATGTGGCCATTATAGAGGGAGTTATGGGGCTGTATGATGGGGGACGAGGCGGTATCAGCTCCACGGCAGAGATAGCCCGTCTGCTGCAGGCTCCAGTAATATTGGTCATAGACTGCAAGTCTATGGGAGCCTCTGCTGCAGCCATTGCCCTGGGCTTTCGGGAATATGCCAAGGATGTTCATATTGCAGGCGTTATTCTCAATCGCTTAGGTTCTGAAAATCATCAGAAAATGATTGAGGAGGCGATGGCAGGCATCGGTATGCCTGTCCTGGGGGCTGTCAGGAGAGATAATCTTCTAACCATGCCGGAGCGCCATTTGGGCCTGCTGCCTGTGGAGGAAAATCAGGACCGTCAGGTGGTAGATGCTATGGGTGAGGCTATGGGGAGACAAATAAATCTTACAGCTTTGCTGCAGATTGCCCATAATGCTTCTCCTATGGCTAAAATTCCTTCTCAGGCGGAAGAGTATTTGCAAAAGGTTATTGTAGGCCGAAAAAGAAGCTTTCCAGATGACTTTGGCAAAATAAAAATCGGTTTGGCCAAAGATGAGGCCTTTTCCTTTTATTATCCAGAAAGCCTGGCTGTTTTGGAGCGGCTGGGAGCTCAGATTGTGCCCTTCAGTCCTTTGCTAGATAGCGTTTTGCCCGATGTGGATGGTTTGCTTATAGGGGGAGGTTTCCCAGAGATGTTTGCCAGCCAGCTGGAGGCCAATAAGTCCATGTTGGCTGCTATTGCTCAGGCAGCCCGTCAGGGAATGCCTATCTTTGCTGAATGTGGCGGTTACATGTATCTAGGTCAGTGCCTAAAGGATTTTGAGGATAGAATTTTCAATATGACGGGTATATTGCCACAGCAGGTGCAGATGAACAAAAAGCTGCAAATGGTGGGCTATGTAGAGGCAGAGCTTTTGCAGGATTGCTGTATTGGTCAGGCAGGTATGAAGCTAAAGGGCCACGAATTTCATTTTTCCGCAGAAATTCCCGGAGTTGGTGATGTAGTAGGCAATAGAGCTTTTTCTTTTACCAGAATGCGAAATAACGCTGTATACCCAGGTGGTTTTGTGAGTGACAAGGGAAATGTGCTAGGTTCCTATCTTCATATTCATTTTGCCGGCTGTGTTGAAGCAGCTACAGCCTTTGTAGGCAGCTGTTGGAATTATAACATTAGTCGTCAGGATAAATAGAGTTTAAAGCAGGTGGAAAAATGGGAAAGCTCGTCTTGGTAACTGGAGGTGCCCGCAGTGGCAAAAGCTCCTTTGGCGAGAAATACGCAGCAAAGTATGGCAAAAGTGTGGCTTATATTGCTACCTCGCAGATTTGGGATAAGGAAATGGAGTTTCGCGTGAAGCTTCACAAGGAGAGACGGCCAGCAGATTGGCAGACCTATGAGGCACCTTATGAGGCTCACAAGGCCGTGGCGGCAGCGGTTCAGGCTGGCTGTGATATGATTCTCTTTGATTGCCTGACGGTATATACCAGCAATCTGCTGTGCAGTTTGGATAATATTGATGATTCAGAGAGAAATTACAGCCTATTGCGGGAGGCTTGCCAGTCCCTTATAGATGCTGTAAAGAAAAGTAATGCCACTATGGTAGTGGTTACGAATGAAGTGGGAGCAGGTATTGTGCCAGAAAATCATCTGGCAAGAGAATTTCGTGATTTGGCAGGGTTGGCCAATCAGCTATTGGCAGCAGCTTCGGAGGAGGTTTATTTTACCGTAGCCGGTATACCTGTCAATATAAAAAAATTGGCTGAGAATTGGTAAGGGGAGGCTTTTATGGCAAATTATATTATGATGATGGGAACCAGCTCCCATGTAGGTAAAAGTATTCTGGCTACAGCTATGTGCCGGATTCTTTATAGAAAAGGTAGAAAGGTAGTGCCTTTCAAGGCACAGAATATGGCTCTGAATTCCTATGTTACCAGAGATGGGGATGAAATGGGCCGGGCTCAGGTGGCTCAGGCAGAGGCTGCCGGCATGGAGCCTATGGTGGATATGAATCCTGTGCTTTTGAAGCCCACAGGCAATGCTGCTTCTCAGGTAATTATTATGGGTAAGCCTGTAGGCAATATGTCTGCTCGGGAATATCATCGGGGCTATTCCTTGAAGGCCTTTGATGCAGTTAAGGAAGCCCTAGGACGGTTAGATAAGGAATATGATACCATTGTCATTGAGGGAGCTGGCAGTCCAGCAGAAATCAATCTCAAGGCTAATGATATTGTGAATATGCGGGTGGCCAAATATCTACAGGCACCGGTACTGCTTATAGCAGATATTGACCGGGGAGGAGCGTTGGCTTCTCTGGTGGGTACTTTGGAGCTGCTGGATGAGGAAGAAAGAGCGCTGGTAAAGGGCTTGGTTATTAACAAATTCCGTGGGGATGTTACCCTGCTGACTCCTGCTATTGATTTTTTGGAGGAAAAAACAGGCAAGCCAGTGCTGGGGGTAGTGCCTCATATTGACCAGATGGGGATAGATGATGAGGATTCTGTTTCCTTGGAGGAAAAGCAAGCTGCCCCTACGGATGGGGATATACGGATTGCCGTTATTCAGACACCAAAGATTTCCAATTTTACGGATTTTGATGCTTTGGCTCATGAAAAGGATGTGGCCCTTTACTATGTAAAGTCTGTAGAGGATTTGGGTGAGCCAGATGTTATTATGCTGCCCGGCAGTAAAAACACTACTGAGGATATGCTATATCTGCGGAAATCAGGGCTGGGAGAGAAAATTTTGGCTCATGCCAAGGCCGGCAAGGCTGTTATAGGTATTTGCGGCGGCTATCAGATGCTGGGAGAGGTTATTAGAGATCCTCAGCATACAGAATCTCAAAATGATGAGGCAGCTGGCTTGGGACTTCTAGGCATGGAAACTGTTTTTGCCATTGAAAAGCTGACCAGTCAGGTGGTGGCTCAGTGTCAGGATTTGCATTTTATGGGCCAGTCTATTTCTGCTGACAATTTGCAGGGCTATGAGATTCATATGGGACATACTACCTTTACCAGAGAGGCGGATAAGCATCCATTTACTGTATGTCAGCGGCGGGGAAAGACTTGTGCCAGCCAGGAGGGCACCTCCAATGCAGCAGGCAATGTTTTTGGTACATATATTCATGGTGTCTTTGACAATGATGTATTCCGCCGCAGTGTGTTGAATGCCCTACGGCATAGCAAGGGCTTGGAAGCCTTGGCCAATACGAGAAATGTTATGGCGGAAAAGCAAAAGGCCTATGAACATTTGGCAGATGTGGTAGAAAACGCCTTGGATATGGAGAAGCTGTATCAGATTATGGGAGAGAAAACATGCTAACAGCGGTTTGTGGATTTTTATTTGATACGGTTGTGGGAGATCCCCGCTCCAAATTTCATCCTGTGGTGTTAATTGGCCGACTGATATCTATAATGGAGTCAGCCCTTTATCATGAAGGGGATAGGGATAGGCGGAAGCTGATGGCTGGAGGCTTATTGGCTATAACAGTTTTGCTGGTGGTTTATCAGGTGGCAGCAGGTATAGATGGCTTGCTTTCTCAGCTGGATAATAAACTGGTTACGATTCTGGTGGAGGGCTTTCTTTTTAGCTTTACTATTTCGCCTCGCAGCTTGGCAGAGGCAGGTAGGGAAATTTATAACTACTTGGAAAATGACGATCTGGAGAATGCCCGCTACAAGGTAGGATGGATTGTGGGCCGTGATACGGAGAAACTGTCTCCGGGAGAGGTTACCAGAGCTACGGTGGAAACAGTGGCGGAAAATACAGTGGATGGCATAATTGCCCCCTTCTTTTTCTTTTTACTGGGTGGACTGCCTTTGGCCTATATGTATAGAGCAGTCAATACCTTGGATTCTATGGTAGGCTATAAGAACGATAAATATCTGTATTTTGGTAGAGTTTCAGCCCGGATTGATGATGTGGCTAATTATATTCCCGCTAGAATTACGGGACTTCTCTTTGTGCTGTCAGCTTTGATTTTAAAGCTGGATTGGCATAATAGCTGGCGCATGCTGCGGAGGGATGCATCCAAACATCCTAGCCCTAATGGAGGCTGGGCGGAGGCTTCTGTGGCTGGTGCCCTGAGAATCCGGCTGGGAGGATATAATTCCTATTTCGGCAGGGAAAGCTTTCGGGCCTATATGGGAGAACCCTATGAGGAGCTGGGGGCTAAGCATATTTTAGGCTGTACCAGATTGATGTATACGGCAACGGTGCTTTTTTTGTTGTTGGCTCATTTGGCATTGCAGGGATATAAATTTCTGGGAGGGGTATAATCTATGAAGGCTTTTTTGATAGGCTTGCAGTTCCTGACCAGAATACAGGTGGTAAAGCAAACGGTTTGGACTGAGGAGGATTTTGGCAAAAGCGTTAGATATTTTCCTTTGGTGGGACTGGTGCTGGGACTGTTATATGGCTTTCTGGCCTGGCTGCTGACCTGGGGACTAGAGGATATAGTGGGCATATCTGTACCGGAGCATTTCCGAGCAGCTATTTTGGCGGTGGTGCCATTTTTAGCTACCGGGGGAATCCATTGTGACGGCTTTATGGATACTGTGGATGGCATTTTTTCTGGCAGAGAGCGAGATAGAATGCTGGAAATCATGAAGGACAGTCGCACTGGCTCCTTTGGAGTGGTTGCCTTTGGTATTTTGGTATTAATGCAATATAGCCTGCTTCTGGATATGCCCAAGGAAAATTTACCCTGGGCCTTGTTGGTCATGCCCGTGGTAGGCAGGTTGATGATGACAGGAGCCATTTCCCTATTTCCTTATGCTAGACCTGATGGTATGGGAAAGGCTTTTGGCAAATATGCCACATCGAAAAATTATATTTTTATTGTGATTTATACCCTGCTTCTGCTTGCAATTTTAGATGGCTGGTTCAGTCTGGCAGCAGTGGCAGCAGGCTATGTTTTTTTGTATTTATTTGGACGTTATGTAACGAAATTGCTGGGGGGACTTACAGGTGATGTTTATGGTGCCGTGTGCACCTTGACAGAGCTTCTTACCTTGGCGGTGTATTTATTTGTGCAATTTTGATAATTTATTTGTGCTCTTTGCAGGATTTTTGTTACTTATGGCGAATTAACCTAATTATAAAGAGATAAATCCTTAGAAGAGAGGGATCGCTATGATTATCAAAGTATTAGTACCAGGCTCTTGTGGTGAACTAGCTCAAGGTTGGAGAGACGGGCAGCCATTTATGATCACTTGTCCCATAGGCTTGTATTCCAAGGCCTTGGTTACCGATAAAACCTCTGCCAAGACAGGCATGGGCAAGAAAGCTCATATGGCATTGAAAACTACTACCAGTTATATGGGCTGTGAAAGCTTTCCATTGGGATTGTCCCTGGAGTCTCAGCTGCCAACTGGCAAGGGCATGGCCGCCAGCACAGCGGATATTGTTGCTGTTATTCAGGCTGTAGCCACTGCTATTGATGAGGAGCTGGAGCCAGAGGAAATTTCTGAAATTGCAGCAGGGATTGAGCCTACTGATGGTATTTTTTACCCTGGTATCGTACAAATGAATTATATGACTGGTGAGCTGATAAAGAGCTATGGCAATGCTCCCAAAATGATTATTGCCATGTTTGACATGGGAGGCAGTATCAATACAGTTGAGTTCCATTCAGAATATCATGGACATGAGGACAGTCCAAAGGAACTGTTGGAGGCTATTGATAAGCTGGATGTGGATTTCAGCCCTAGACAGATTGCTCATGTAGCTACTCTTAGCGCCCAGGCTAATCAGAAGCTGGTTCCCAAACCTCATTTGGAGGAAATTATTAAATATTCAGCAACATTGGGGGCACTGGGCGTTAATGTAGCTCACAGCGGTACTATGGTGGGAGTGCTGTTTGCTCCTGATGAGTCCATGAAGCATGTTATGGAGGCTGTAGAGAAGATTAGGGAAAAATTCCCAGAATTGGAATATTTTGAGACGGAGCGTTTGATTTCTGGTGGTTATGACATTGAACAGCGCTGATATACCAGCCTTTACCCACGGGGGAAATATCTATGCAGAGAAAAGCCCCCGTGGCAGCTGGTTGGATTATAGTGCTAATATTAATCCTTTGGGATTGCCTGAATCCGTGAAAAAAACCATATTAGAGCATGTAGATGGCCTGGTTCATTATCCTGACCCAGAGGGAAGGGATTTGAAGCAGGCTATTTCTGCGTACTATGGTGTAAAGGAAAATCAGGTAATTTTGGGCAATGGGGCAGCGGAGCTATTCTATGTTTATTTTCATAGCAGGCGCCCTAAGAGGGTGTTACTGCCGGTACCATCCTTTAGTGAATATGAAAAGTCAGCTAGATGCTGCGGGGCAGAAATACAATATTTTTACTTGCAGGAAGCAGAGAATTTTCAGTTGGATATAGAGGGATTGGGAAAGGCTTTGGGAGATTGTGATACCCTTATTTTGGGCAATCCCAATAATCCTACCGGTCAGTTGATAAGCAAGGATGATTTGGTAAAGCTGGTAGAAAAGGCTGCTGATTGTAATGTGGATATTATAGTGGATGAATCGTTTTTGGATTTTCGCCAGGATAGGGATAAATACAGCTTGGTTCAGCTGGCTGGTGAATATGGTAATTTGCTGGTGATTAGCTCCCTTACCAAGATGTTTGCTATACCGGGATTGCGTCTGGGCTATGGCATTTGTCATAGTCAAAGGGTGAAGGTTATGGAGTATCACAAGGATACTTGGAATGTTAATCTGTTGGCTCAAAAGGCGGGTGCAGCAGCCTTGGCTGATAAGGAATATATTGAAAAAACCAGAAATAATACCAAAAAAAATATAAGGGATATGTATAATTTACTGGGGGAGATAAAGGATATAAAAGTTTTTGAACCTGCTGTAAATTTTATTTTGATAAAGCTGGAGCAGTCACAATTATCCAGTGGGGAGCTGCATAAAAGGATGAAAAAACATGGGGTACTTATTCGAGATTGCAGCAATTATCCAGGTTTGAATGATAAATACATTCGCTTGGCTATTAGAGATGGGGAGTCTAATCGGGAAGTGGCAGCTATTTTGAATAAATGCCTTCAGAAGTGATGTAGAGATGGCTAGGTGGTAAATAATGACAAAATTGATTTTAATACGACACGGTCAGACTGTGTGGAACAAGTTGGGAAAATATCAGGGACAGGCAGATATTGAGTTATCTCAGGAGGGATTGGAGCAAGCTGAGAAGCTAAAGGAGCATTTTCCTTTTGATGATGTAAAGGGCATATATGCCAGCTCGTTGAAAAGGGCCATGGACACTGGCAAGGCAGTGGCGGAAAAATTTGACTTGCCTGTTGTGCCTTGTGATGAGCTTAGGGAAATATCCTTTGGGGACTGGGAAGGACTGACCTATGACGAAATCAATAATGCTTGGCCAGATGCCCATAAGGGATTGTTTGCAAGGCCAGATATTACAGATTGTCCTAATGGTGAGAGCTTTACTGATGTGCAAAAGAGAGCTGTAGCCAAGCTGCAGGAGCTGGTGGAGAAGCATCAGGGGGAAAGCTTTGTAATTGCAGCTCATGGTGGCGTAAACAGGACAATTCTCTGTTATGCCTTGGGTTTATCCCTGCGCTATATGTGGAATATCCGGCAGGATAATACAGCTATCAATGTAATATCCTTTTATGAAGATGGAAAATGCACAGTGGATTTGATGAATTCCACAGAACATCTAAAAACAAAATAATGTGTCAGTATTATTGACCTGCTATAGAGTATTATGGTAATACTTTATGGCAGGTAATTTTTTAGCAAAAAACTTTTAAAAAAAATTATTGACATTTATTTCAGGATGCTGTAATATATACATCGTTGTCGTTGAGATACAGCAAAGCAAAGCCTTGGAGTGGATAGCTTGCCGAGGATGCTTTGAAGGAAGCGATAGAAAATATTTCAAAAATGTTCTTGACAAACTGAACAAAATGAGATATTATAAACAAGCTGACTCACATAAATGATTTACAAAAATCTGATGAAGATTTTACAGAGCTAGTGAGAAAGCAGTGTTCCTTGAAAACTAAACAATGCAAATAGGAAATCATGCACACATGATTTCAAGC
>NZ_JADYTY010000033.1 GCF_021531495.1 Anaerovibrio lipolyticus | reverse complement strand
CGGCGAGAGCGAGCACGATGAACAAGGAATTTTTCTAAGACATATACACTTTTGTCTATGTTTTTAGTAGCAGTAATGTAAGCAATGATTTTGAACCGTAAATCCGTGGAGCTTTTGGCTCCGGCAGGGAATTGGGATGCCCTTGTGGCTGCTGTAGAAGCAGGGGCTGATGCTGTATATCTGGGGGGCAAGCATTTTAATATGCGTATGCACCGCAATAAGGAAACTAATTTTGACGATGAAATGCTGAAAAAGGCCATAGAATATACTCACGCCCACGGAGTTCATCTGTATATAACCCTGAATAACCTGATTAGCGTGGAAGAGGTAGAGCCTCTGAAAAAATATCTGCTTTATCTCAATGAGATTAAGCCTGATGCAATTCTGGTACAGGATTTTGCGGTTTTGGAGCTAACCAAGGAGCTGGGCATTGATATTCCCCTTCATACCTCAGTTATGATGAACACTCATAACGAGCATGCTATCAAGAAGCTGAAGGAATATGGCATTACCCGTATTGTAGTAGGCAGAGAAATGACTCTCTCCGAGCTGTCTCTCTTCAAGGAGCGGACAGGTCTGGAGATTGAGTATTTTATGCATGGGGATATGTGTATTGCGGAAAGCGGACAGTGCATTCATTCCGGCGTTCTCTTCGGCCAGAGCGGCAATCGTGGCAGATGCTTGAAGCCATGCCGTTGGCCTTATAAGCTGGTAGAGGAGGATACTGGTGCTGTTCTAGATAAGGATGATCAGCATGATTATAAGCTGGCCTTGAAGGATATGTGTATGTATCGCAATATTCCTGAGCTGATTCAGGCAGGGGTATTCTCCTTTAAAATTGAAGGCCGTATGCGTCCAGCAGATTTCGTGCGCCGTATTGTAGCTACCTATAGACGGGCTATTGATGCCTATATTGCAGATCCTATGGGCTATAGTATTAACGAAGAGGATTGGCAGGATTTGTACCAGAATCGGGCTAGAGATTTTACTACTACCTTTGCTTTGGGACAGCCTGATGCCAAGGATATTGGCTTTGATGGCAGCAGAGAGCCTAGATTCTTTAGTAATGCCGTAGAGGAGCCAGGCTTCCAGGATGAAATTCTCAAGGAGGAGGCCCCTATAGAGGCACCTGTTCAGGCGCATCATACTCTGTCTGTACAGGTAGCCGATTTGGCTGGTTTAAAGGCTGCCTGCAGCAATGGTGCTGATGTAGTTTATTTGGCAGGGGAGGTATTTAAGCCAAAAAGACCTTGGACCATGCAGGAAATTCAGGAGGCCATTGAGATTGCCCATAGCAGCAATGTAAAGGTAGTTATTAGCACACCTCGTACCACCATGCGGAGAGAATGTGGACAGCTGGAGCAGTTCCTGACCACTGTCAGCAAGCTGGGGCCAGATGGACTTCTGGTTAGCAATCTAGGCTCCTTGAAGCTGGCCCAGGAATATACAGATTTGCCAGTGCAGGCAGATTTTTCCTTCAATCTTTTCAATCATATGGCAGCTTCCTTCCTGAAAAAGAATGGACTGGTAATGGGTACTGCTTCCTTTGAGCTGGCCTATGGACAGCTTAAGGAGCTGGTGGAGAAATCTCCATTGCCAATTGAGGTTGTGGTTCATGGCAGCTATGAGTCCATGATTTGCGACCACAATTTTGTATCCATGCAGGTGCCATATCATCATCTCAGCAATCCTGAGCTGATGGAGAAGCACTATGCCTTGAAGGATTCTGTAGGACAGCTTCACAGCCTGCGCATGGATCAATTTGGCAGAACCCATATCCTTTTCGCCAAGGATTTGTGTTACTATCCATATTTGGATAAGCTAAAGGGAGTAGCTTCCTATCGCATTGAGGCCAAGGATTATGAGCCAGAGCTGGTGGGAGAGCTGACTGGCGCTTATCGTAAGGCATTGGATAATCTGTCTGTTGGCAAGGAATTCTTGAATCAGGAGGATTTTGCCGCTATGCAGAAATCAGGCCCTCGTCAGCTGGGTATTGGCGTTTATAGATTCCGTCAGTCTCAGAATTCACTGTAATCTAAATAAAGGATAATAGGAGCGTTTATTATGTCTTTGGAGAAGCCTATTGGCCCTGAGGCCATTTTAGAGAAAAAGAAAAAGTATATTATGCCTTGCCTGGCTCATTTTTATAAGGAGCCTAGACAGTTCGTCAAGGGTGAAATGCAGTATCTCTTTGATAGTGAAGGACGGAAGTATCTGGATTGCTTTGCTGGTGTTTCTGTTATCAACTGCGGTCACTGCAACCCTGAGATAAATGCAGAGGTAGTAAAGCAGGTACAGAGTCTGCAGCATGTGTGCAATACCTACCTTACAGAGAATTTTGTTAATCTGGCAGAAAAGCTGGCAGAGGTAACTCCTGGGGATTTGCAAAAGACCTTCTTCTGCTCTACTGGTACTGAGGCTAATGAAGGAGCTTTGTTGTTGGCTTCCATATACACTGGTAAGGATGAATTTATTGCCCTGCGGAATGGTTTGCACGGTCGTACCAAATTAACCATGAGCCTGACTGGCATTCAAATGTGGCGTACAGATCCACATCCTTGTGGCGGTATTCATTTTGCACCTAATGCTTATTGTTATCGCTGTCCTTTGGGAAAGAAGTTCCCAGAGTGTGATTATGCCTGTGCAGATGCGGTAGATGATTTGATCCGCACTGCTACCAGTGGTCAGCCAGCAGCTCTGATTGCGGAGCCAATTCAGGGTAATGCAGGTATTGTTACTCCGCCAAAGGGGTATTTCAAGCGGTTGAAGGAGATTCTGGCAAGTCATAATGCCTTGTTAATTATTGATGAGGTGCAGACTGGTTTTGGTAGATCTGGCAAGATGTTTGCCATAGAGAATTTTGATGTGGTGCCAGATATTATGACTATGGCCAAGGCTTTAGGCAATGGTGCGCCAATTTCTGCCTTTACGGCTTCTGCCAAGATCGCTGATACCTATACCAAGCCAGGTGCCTCCACCTTAGGCGGCAATCCTGTTTCATCCATAGCTGGTTTAGGGGTGCTGAAGTATATTCAGGAGCATAATCTGATGGAAAATGCTCAGGCAAGAGGTCAGCAGCTTTATGACGGTATGGTTGAGCTGCAGAAGAAGCATCCTATTATTGGCGATATTCGCGGTATCGGCTTGATGCGAGGAGCGGAGTTCGTTCATGCTGACAAATCTCCTGCCCCAGAAGAACTGGAAATGGTACTGGAAGAAATGAAAAATAGAGGTTTCATTATTGGCAAGAATGGTGTAGCAAGAAATGTTATGGCCTTCCAGCCTCCTTTGGTTATTACAGAGACAGATGTGAACAATGTGTTGAACACTCTGGAAGATGTACTAACTCAGTTTAAGTTGTAAAATGAGACTTATTCAGTGGGAGCTTTAGTATCCCACTGAATTTAGTCGAATAAATCCAGAGCTTTACGGGTGCTTAACTCCCTCCTGAGAGGAGGGAGCCTTAGCACCCGTTAGCATGGGGTAAAATTCCTATAAAAAAGGACAGTGGCTCGAGTAAATCTCAAAACACTGTCCTTTTCGATTGCCAAAAAATTCGTTATGTAAGGCTGTATCTAGCCAAGGTACTGATAAAGCTGATAGCCAATGAAAATAGCAATATATAGTACAATGACTTTTTCTACCTTGTACATAATCCGGCGGATGGAGCCTTGGAGAATGCGATACAGCATAAATCCGCCAATAGCTCCATAATCAACGCCGTTCATATAATGTCCACTGATATGGGTAATAATATAGTCTAACATGGGAACCTCCAAACAAAACACTATGTCTGTATAATATTACAAAATAGACAGTAATGCAAATATTCTTTTGGAGACTAGATATATTATTTATTTTGCTTAGTGACAGCTATGATTGCTGCCGCAGCCGTGACTGCCACAGGTATGGCCCTCTTCGCCATGCTGATGGTCATGGTGGCTGCAGTGTACGTTAGGGTTAAACTGTAAATTATTTTCCAGCAAAGCCTGTACAGCAGCATCCGCATCTCCGGCAACTCCACCATAGAGTTTGATACCTGCCTGAGCCAAAGCATTCTGAGCACCGCCGCCAATACCACCGCAGATAAGGGTATCAATGCCATGCTCCATAAGGAAGCCTGCCAAAGCACCATGACCACTGCCAGCAGTGTCTACAACCTGGCTGGAAGTAATCTGATTGTTCTGAATCTCATAAACCTTGAACTGAGAGGTGTGGCCAAAATGCTGAAAAATCTGACCGTTTTCATAAGTAACTGCAATTTTCATAGTCAATTCCCCTTTTCCTCTTTGAAATGAAATATTATTTTATGGCTGTATATTACAACCACAACGACGTAAGTTGGTCAAAAAATATCCCCTCTGAATAATTCAGAAGGGCATATTCCTTCACTGGGGCTGGAGGGGAGAATAAATCCCTGCAAAAAAGATATATTTTCCCCATCCAAAAGCAGCAGGCATCACAGCAGGCTGCTTTGGTGCGTGACAACGACAGACAACGGCGTTGCACCACCACCAGTGTTTTCTTTATTATACACGAAATTCATTAAAATTTCATTAAAAATTATCCTGTATACAAGGTTATATATCTAAACAAAAGTAAAAAAAGAGTGTATAATATATTTCATGTGACAATGACTGGCTGGAACGAATTGCAGCAGTTGTAGCAAAAGTATCTATTTACGGAGGGATTTCATGAATACACCACGCCTGGGGCATATACATTTTCTCAATGTACTGCCTCTGACCTATGGCCTAAATACTTTGAATTTGAAGGATGGTATCCAGCTAAAAAATGGCGTGCCAGCAGTAATGAACAATGATTTGCTGACAGGGAGACTGGACGCCAGCGAGGTTTCCTCGATTGTATATGCGCGGAACTATGAGGATTTGCTGATTTTGCCAGACCTTTGTGTAAGAGCTGATGGGCCAGTACAGAGTATATTGCTGGTATCCAGGAAGCCTATAGAGGAAATCAATGAGGATAAGATTATTCTAACAGCTCAGTCAGCTACGGCTCATTGTCTATTGAAAATTATTATGGCCAAGGCTTATGATGCTAATCCTCATTATTATATACGGAATTTAACTCCAGCCAGCCCAGTGCCGGGAGATGCCACCGCATCCCTGCTGATTGGTGATGATGCTTTGTATGTTTATCATCACAAGGATAAGGAAAATTTCTATTATTATGATTTGGGCCGGGAGTGGAAAAAGCTTACGGATCGCTGTATGGTTTATGCTGTATGGGCTGTAAACAGGGATTATGCTCAGGCTAATCCTCAAGGGGTGCAGCTGCTTTATGATAGACTTTATCAGTCCTTGAATGAAGGGGTAAGACACAAGCAGGAAGCTATCAAGGGTATCATTAATGAGCGGCCATTTACGGAGGCTCAGGTTGCCGAATATATGAATGTTATCAAATGGAATCTGACAGAGGAATATATTGATAATCTGCGGGTATTCTATGACTTGGCCTATGAACAGCATTTGATACCTCGCAGGCCTCGTATTCGGGTAGCTGAGGTCAACCGTTGATTCTATAAGGGACGGTTTTGGAAAAAGAAAATCCCTGTACAAACTGGCTAAGTGTAGGTTGGTACAGGGATTTTTGCATTTTGCCGTAGGAAATTGTTTAGGGCGTGTTGATTAAAGCATATTTTGGCTTGCCCGTAGCGGTGCACCGTGGCGTGACCTTCCTGAGCGTTATGGTAAATGGAATACAGTCTACAAATGCTTTGCAAGAATCTGTTTGGGAACAGGAATAATAGTGAAAGAATGAATTGAAATTTAGATAAGTATTTCAATTTATAGAAAAAGCAAGCATTTTCTTCTTGCTTGTGGTAAAATACTACTATAAGATAAAATAAGTTGATGGGTTCACCAGGCTCTATGTGCATGGATGGCAGGAGGATGCAGGGATGGATATGATGGCAAAGCATAAAAAATATACATTGATGACAGTGGTACTGTTGCTTATATGCGCTTGTGGTTTTTACGTATATAAAAACTTTATGCCGGGTAGGATACTGAATATTTATTGCTGGGACAACAGCTTCCGGGAGCTTCTGGCGAAGCATTATCCGGCCTACGATCCTGAAACGGAGATGATAGGCAATGTCAAGGTGCGCTGGGTTGTAGTTCCCTATACCAATCATGTTTATCAGCATACGCTGGACAAGGCGTTGCAGATGGACAATCTCAACTCCAACGACAATGTGGATATTTTTTTGACGGAATCCGACTACATCCGCAAATATGCTGAGGCAGAGGATGTATCCATGGCTCTTGACAAGCTGGGCATAGAGGAGAAGGATTTGCGTGATGCCTTTGTCTATACCAGGGATCTGGCAACAGATAGCAACGGGCGGTTGCGGGGGGTATCCTGGCAGGCTGCGCCCAGTGTTATGATTTACCGAAGGGATATTGCCAAACGTGTGCTGGGCAGTGATGAGCCTGCGGTGGTTCAGAAGCATGTGCAGACATGGGAGGCCTTTGAGAAGACAGCGGCGCTCATGAAGCAGGCAGGCTATCATATGTTGCCTGGGTATATGGATACCTACAGGGTGTATTGGGCAGGGGTGGAAAAGCCATGGATTGCCCCGGAGGGGTATTTTGTGATAGACCCTCACATGGAAGAATGGATCAGGCAGACCCAGAGGTTTGAGGCCAAAGGCTACAACTATCCTTACGGCTTGTGGGAAACCAACTGGAACAGGCAGGTGCGGGGGGATTCCTTCTGCTATTTTGGCCCTGCCTGGCTGATAAAGTATGCCCTGATTCCTTTGTCGCGGGATGAAAACCTGGGAGGAACGGATACCTACGGCAAATGGGGCGTCTGCCATGGTCCGGAGGCCTCCTTCTGGGGGGGCACCTGGATTTTTGCCAGCAGTAAAACGGACAATCAGGAGCTGGTGGCAGATATTATGCGTACTATCTGCCTGGACAAGCAGGTGCTGACAGAGATGGCAAAAACCGATGCGGAGTTTGTCAACGACAGGCAGATTATGAGCAGGCTGGCAGCTGATAAAAGCTACGGCATGGATTTTCTAGCAGGACAGAATCCCTATGGAATTATGATGGATGCCGCCCAATCCATACATGTATCTCAGATTTCCTCCTACGATCAGGGAATACATGAAACATTCCACAACTGCTTCAGGATTTATTTTGACGGCAGGCTTCCACGGGAGGGAGCGTGGCAGAAGTTTATGGCTAATGTGTGGCACATTTATCCTGAGCTGCAGGGAGCGTTTTTTTCTTATAAAACTGATGGGGCAGAAGGGGAGATGGATTACTGATGATGGAGAAATGGGAAAAGAATATAAAAAAATATCCCTGGCATCTGCTCATTGCCCTGTTTGCTCTTTTGGGACAGGGGATGTGGCTTTGCGGCAGTTGTGAGGCTGTGCCTTTGGATGGAAAATGGAAATACTACGAATCAGGACACATTGAGCCAAACATGGTCACTCTGACCAACCTGAATGCCAATATGATGTACAATGACAAACGCTGGAAATTGTACGAGCAGGGCAGTCAGCCGGAGCTTCGGCCTGATACCAACTGCATTATCCTAAGTACCAGGTTGCCCAAGGTGATACATTTCAACAGCCCTGTGCTGTTCTTTGTGACAGAAAATCAGTCAGTGCGCGTCTTTCTGGATGATGATATGATTTATGACAGCCAGGATGTGTTCCGGGGAAATCATATCAATGGAACCAGATGGCACATGGTAAATCTTCCTTCCAGTTATCCGGGGGGACAGGTGAGCTTTCAGGTCTACAGCGAAAAGCAGGAGGATTTGTTCCGCCTGCAGGAGATTTCGGTAGATGACAGCCTGATGCAGACTCAGAGGATTTTTCAGCATGACAGCATCAGCATACTGATGATATTTTTTTCCATAGTAGTTCTTGTCATGCTGGCCATGCATTATTGGATTGAAAAAAACAATAGCCAGCTTACTCATGTTGCCGCTATCCTTTTTATTCTGATTGGTATCCTGCGCATGGCGGCAAATTCCTGGACGGTGTTCCTGCTGTATGACAATTTGTCATTTTGGTACTATATTTCTCTTTTGATGCTGTATGTACAGCCATTGCCTCTTATGTTCATGGTCTATAAGTGGCTGAATGGACGCTTTGATCAGACGGTCAGGATGGCTATCTGCGGTGGCACCATTATTCCCGCTCTGGCAGTGGTGTTGGATCTTAGTGATATAGCCGGGTTGGAGAGGGTGCTGACATTGGATTTCATGTGGAATGGCATGAGCCTGGTGATGATGAGCAGCATACTGTGGAACTCCGCGTGGCATGATGTGGCTGCTTATGCCTACAATGTGCGGATGGCCGTTACAATATGTACTACGGCAGGGTTTTATATTGCCTATTTTCTGGGAGTTTATTTCAACGTTATTTCTCTGCAAAGTCCGTGGGGAAATGTGATGCTTGTTCCTGTGCTGGTGTCCATACTGTACATGATTAATCGCATTATCAGGGACGAGAATCGGCTCAAGGAGGAGAACAAGCAGCTTGAGCAGGAGGTTATCAGCGAGAAGCACAAGGCTCAGGTAGATCCTCTTACCAGGAGCTTTACCCGCATAAAGATGGCCGAAGTTATGTCAGAGCTTATCAATGCGGCAGAGGATAGCAAGCTGCCTTTTGCCATGATGATGATGGATATAGACAAGTTCAAGTCTGTCAATGATACCTATGGCCATGCGGCAGGTGACAGGGTGCTGGTGGGCATGGCGGATATTGTGCGGCGCAATCTGGATGCCAGGCATACCTTTATCCGCTATGGCGGTGAGGAGTTTATGGTTATTTGCTCCATGTATACGCTGACAGAAGCATGGGAGCTGGCGGAGAAGATTCGCACTGATCTGGAAAAAAGTGTGCTTTTGGAGGGCAGGCAGATAACTTGCAGTATCGGTGTCAGCTATTGGCATATCGGTGGCAATGATTCGGAGAAGGCCATGCAGGAGCGGGCGGATAAGGCGCTTTATTATGCGAAAAATCATGGGCGGAATCAGTGCGTGATGGAAACTGTGCTGACGGATGCTTCATGATAGCCATGATTTAATTACATGATGGTGTTTGAAGGATGTAGGACGGATTTTGCGGACATTCAAAATAAAAAAGAATGTGGAGGTAACAGACAATGGCAAAATCATTATTTGAGGAACTGGGCGGCAAATACGAAAGGCAAGGGGATTATTTGATACCGTGCTTAACTGTACCCGCCGAAGAAGAACAGGCAATAGGCATCTGGGGGCAACGGCATTTAGATTATCTAAAACAGTACCGTAAAGTTACATACACCAATCTTCTTACAAGCGGCAGGCTAAACGCCTACCTTGCCGACATCAACAGACAGGCACAGGAACGCTTTGAAAGGCTCATAGAGGGTATGAAACAGGCACAGGGCATAACGGAACAGCTAAAGGCAGAAAACGCCTTAGAATGGACAGGATGCCTCAATAACATAAGGGCTTGTGCGAGGGAGATTGTGGAAAAGGAAATTATTTTTGCATAAACAGATGATTAGTGGCAGGGGGAAATCCTGCCGCTTTTTCTGCTTTAGTTTGTCAGCTTGACAAATAAAGGGTTAAGGAATATAATTAGATTCAGTGTTATACAAGGAGTTAATAAATATGCGGCAAGGTATTCTTAAATAAACTGTCAATTTGATAGTGGGAACAAAAAGTAGCAGTCCCGTTTCACTTTTAATATGGGGCTTAGTTTTTTGTACCCAGTTTAAGAATACTTTTATCATGTAATTTTATATGCCCGAAAACATATAAGTGTTTTGGGGCTATTGGAGTTATTTACCCAGTGATAGGAGTATTTATCACTGGGTATTTTTATGCCCTTTTTTGGGTGTTGATAGGAGGAAAATCACATGAAAATAATTAACATAGGCATTCTGGCTCACGTTGACGCAGGAAAGACAACATTAACGGAAAGTTTATTGTATACCAGTGGTGCAATTGCAGAACTAGGGAGCGTAGATGAAGGCACAACAAGGACAGATACAATGAATTTGGAGCGTCAAAGGGGAATCACTATCCAGACAGCAGTGACATCTTTTCAGTGGGAGGATGTAAAAGTCAACATTATAGATACGCCAGGCCATATGGATTTTTTGGCGGAAGTATACCGTTCTTTATCCGTATTAGACGGAGCAGTATTATTAGTTTCTGCAAAGGATGGCATACAGGCACAGACCCGTATACTGTTTCATGCACTACAGATAATGAAGATTCCGACAATTTTTTTCATCAATAAAATTGACCAAGAGGGGATTGATTTGCCAATGGTATATCGGGAAATGAAAGCAAAGCTTTCTTCGGAAATTATAGTGAAGCAAAAGGTTGGGCAGCATCCCCATATAAATGTAACGGACAATGACGATATGGAACAGTGGGATGCGGTAATTATGGGAAACGATGAACTATTAGAGAAATATATGTCAGGGAAACCGTTTAAAATGTCAGAACTGGAACAGGAAGAAAACAGGAGATTCCAAAACGGAACGTTATTTCCCGTTTATCACGGAAGCGCTAAAAACAATCTGGGGATTCGGCAGCTTATAGAAGTAATTGCCAGTAAATTTTATTCATCAACGCCTGAAGGTCAATCTGAACTATGCGGGCAGGTTTTTAAGATTGAATATTCAGAGAAAAGGCGGCGTTTTGTTTATGTGCGTATATATAGCGGAACATTGCATTTGAGGGATGTTATTAGAATATCTGAAAAAGAGAAAATAAAAATCACAGAGATGTGTGTTCCGACAAACGGTGAATTATATTCATCCGATACAGCCTGCTCTGGTGATATTGTAATTTTACCAAATGATGTTTTGCAGCTAAACAGTATTTTGGGGAACGAAATACTGTTGCCGCAGAGAAAATTTATTGAAAATCCTCTCCCTATGCTCCAAACAACGATTGCAGTAAAGAAATCTGAACAGCGGGAAATATTGCTTGGGGCACTTACAGAAATTTCAGATGGCGACCCTCTTTTAAAATATTATGTGGATACTACAACGCATGAGATTATACTTTCTTTTTTGGGGAATGTGCAGATGGAAGTCATTTGTGCCATCCTTGAGGAAAAATATCATGTGGAGGCAGAAATAAAAGAGCCTACTGTTATATATATGGAAAGACCGCTTAGAAAAGCAGAATATACCATCCACATAGAAGTCCCGCCAAATCCTTTCTGGGCTTCTGTCGGGTTGTCCATAGAGCCGCTCCCTATTGGAAGCGGAGTGCAGTATGAAAGCAGAGTTTCACTTGGATATTTAAATCAATCGTTCCAAAATGCGGTTATGGAGGGGGTTCTTTATGGCTGCGAGCAGGGGCTGTATGGATGGAAAGTGACAGACTGTAAAATCTGTTTTGAATATGGATTGTATTATAGTCCTGTAAGTACCCCCGCAGACTTTCGGCTGCTTTCCCCTATCGTATTGGAGCAGGCTTTAAAAAAAGCAGGGACAGAACTATTAGAGCCATATCTCCACTTTGAAATTTATGCACCGCAGGAATATCTCTCACGGGCGTATCATGATGCTCCAAGGTATTGTGCAGATATTGTAAGTACTCAGATAAAGAATGACGAGGTCATTCTGAAAGGAGAAATCCCTGCTAGATGTATTCAAGAATACAGGAACGATTTAACTTATTTCACAAATGGGCAGGGAGTCTGCTTGACAGAGTTAAAAGGATACCAGTCAGCTATTGGTCAACTTATTTGCCAACCTCGCCGCCCGAATAGCCGTATAGATAAGGTTCGGCATATGTTCCACAAGTTAGCTTAACAGCTTGCAAAAGTCGTATAAAATGAGCTTTGAAAGGATTAGAGACTAATTATGATGAAATGCGAATGGATATTGTGTCCTGTTTGTGGGAGCAAAACCCGTAATAAAATTAGGAAGGACACTGTTTTGAAGAATTATCCTCTTTATTGTCCAAAATGCAGACAAGAAAGATTGATTAAAGTTGACAACTTGAAGATAACTGTCATCAAAGAGCCAGACGCTTAAGACGCAGAGCCGATGAAATTGTGGAACAATTCACGAATCATCGGCTCTTTTTGTTTAGTATTTGAAAGAACAAACTCACCAAATAAAAAAAACATATTCGGGTGGGTTATTTTGTTATACCCTAAATTACCCTCTGAATTTGCTTTTAAATTTGGAGGGATTTTTTTATGTCCTTTTTTCGGGCAGTTATCTATCTGCTCATACGAAGCAAAATTTATCAATACATAGCATATCAGAGAACGGCAGGAAACCAGTTAAAAAAATTTCTGCCAGTGCAACGGTACTTCTCACCTTGAAAGTAGAAGTACAATCTCCATACAATAGAATTACTATTTCCTATAACCGTAAAGGTCACAGAGCCTTTGCGGTTTTTCTTTTGTCGATTTTTGTTGGAAAGTGCCGTAGGGCTGTTTCTGATATGCGGTGTCGTTCTCCGCCTCTCCATCTGGATTTTTTACATTTCAAAAATTCAGATGGGAGGTATTTATGGTGAAATATGCACCAAGAAAGGTATATATCAGAGAAAGTGGCGGCTATGTGGAATTATCCTACACGGAGTTCTGCCGTTGCAGGGAATCCGACCAGACCTATATGGACAAGCTGTTTATCCCCATTCAAGGCTGTCTGCTTGAAGTCGTGAGGGAGCAATACACAGACTTCTACCGTGACAAGGAACGGTGGCGTTATCTGCAAAAATTAGATACAAAGAATAGACTGCTATCTCTCGACGGATTTACGGACAGCGAGGGGAATCCTCTGGACTTTATCACTGATGAAGCGGTGGACATTGCAGAAACCGTTGTCAATGCGGTCATGGTGGACAGGCTGAAAGCCGCCCTGCCTTTGCTGTCGGATAGTGAACAGGAGCTGATACAGGCAATCTTTTTTGACGGACTTTCCGAGCGTGAAGTCGGGGCGAGGTTGGGCATAACCCAGAGCGTTGTAAACAAACGCAAAGCCAGAATCCTAATAAAACTAAGAAAGATAATAGAAAATTAAAATTTAAGGCGTTCAGCCCCCTTGTTTTTTCCTTTGGGAAGATGAGGGGGCTTTTCTCTGCCCTCTCAATCAATTCTGATTGGAGGAAGTAAGAATGGCATACAACCACGGACGGGAGGACAGGAAATGGCGTATCTGGAAAGAAGCGGAGGAAAAGCTGCTGCGTGAGTGCGGCGTTGATGAAGCGACCATTGAGCAGATACGCATGGCGGACAGGGCAGACTTCAATTCCAACAGGCGGTTTTACCGATGGACGAATGACGTTGCGGAATATCTTGAGGACATGGCAGGCAGGGAGCGGCAGGCGGAAGTGGGTACGGTTGCGGAGTTACTGGAAGAGATTGAGAGCGAAAATCTCTATCAAGTATTAGTCACGGTGGACGGGCGTACCTTGAAAATCGTCCTGCTGAAAATGCAGGGGTATTCCACAAAGGAGATTGCCCCGCTTGTGCATTTGACGACTGGTGCCATCTATGCGAGGTTAGACCATCTGCGGAAGAAGCTGCGGAAAATTTTATAGCTTCTAAAACAGCCTGCCATCCTGCGGGCTACTGGGTGAGGGATGGAAATCCCCTCACTCATTTTTTGCAGGAGGACAACAGGATGGCATACAGGGTTAAGGCATACACGCTTCGGGAGGAATCCACGGAAAGCGGCACAAGGTATTTTATCAGCTTTAAGGACGGGCAGGGCAAATCCCACGAGTTGGAAGTGTCGGAACAGTTCTTTATGGAGTTTCGGCAGATGGAGCGCAGGAACAGGAATCTTTTCTAATGGGACGAGCGGCACAGGGAGTTTAACGAGGTATGGGACGAAACCCTTTACAGACGGGCGTTGCGTGTGCCTAAGAGCCTTGATGAACGCATGGTTGAGGAAGAACGGAATGAAACGCTCTATAAGGCGGTTGGGAGCCTTCCAGAGATACAAAGGCGGCGTTTCCTGCTCTACTACGAGTATGAGTTCAATTTTTACCAAATCGCCGCTATGGAGCATTGCACCGCTTCGGCAATACAGAAATCTGTTGCGATTGCAAAGGAGAAAGTAAAGGCGGAAATTGAAGAAATATCTCCAACCGTGACCGACACCGCCCGAAAAAGAAATCTGTTTTTTATTTGTGTGGGATTGGCGGCATTACATACTCTCACTTTTTTCCGTGGGAGTAAATCTATTTTTAAGGAGGTCAACGCCTATGTGCAACGAAAACAAAGACACCGCCCGAAAGGAGGAAAGCCATGCAGAAGTTACAGACAGTCAACGCCGAAACGCTCCTTTATGAACCGCTTGAGAAACCATCCTTTGTGGTGGACAGCCTTATCCCGACAGGCTTATCGCTGTTCTGCGGCTCACAGAAGATAGGCAAAAGCTGGCTCATGCTGAAGCTATGCTTATGCGTGTCGCAGGGAATCCCTTTATGGGATATGCCGACAATGGAGGGCGATGTGCTTTACCTCTGCCTTGAGGACACGTTCTGCCGCATACAGGACAGGTTATTTCGTTTGACGGACGAAGCAAGCGGGCGGCTCCACTTTGCCGTGGCAAGCTGCAAGCTGTCAGACGGTCTTATCGTGCAGCTTGAAGATTATCTGAAAGATTACCCAGACAGCAGGCTCATTGTCATTGATACCTTGCAGAAAGTCCGTACAGCTTCAAAAGACAATGCCTATGCAAGCGACTATGGGGACATCTCCCTCATCAAAGACTTTGCCGACAGGCACTCTCTGGCGGTCATTGTCGTACACCACATCCGAAAGCAGAATGACAGCGACGTGTTCAACAAGGTGTCTGGGACGACAGGATTAACGGGGAGTGCGGACGCTACCTTTGTTCTGGAAAAGGAGAAACGTGCGTCTGACACCGCCAAGCTGTATGTGACGGGCAGGGACACGCCTTATCAGGAATACACGCTGCGTTTCCGTGATTGCCGTTGGGAGCTTGTGGAGCGGAAAACGCAGGAGCAGCTTGCGAAAGAAACGATACCAGATGTCCTTTTTCGGTTGGTGGATTTTATGAGGGATAAGGAAGAATGGATAGGCACGGCAACGGAACTGTTAGCCGCTATGGGGGAAACGGAAACCATACCCACGGTGATTACGAAATGGCTGAATGAATACCGCACCACATTTTTAAGCGAGAACCGTATCTGCTACCAGTACAGCCGCAGGAAAGACGGCAGGCGGATTGCCCTTGCAAGGAGGGCGGGTGACAGCGGTGATGGTGGTGACAGCGATATTAGGATACCCCCCTGTTACTGTCACTGACGCTTAAAGCCATGTAAAGCTGGCGGCTCTGCCCTGCGGGTGACAGCAGTGACGGTGGTGACAGTGATTTTAGGATACCCTGCCGCTGTCATCCCTACGGGAGAACACCCCGTAAACGCAAAATGCAGGCGTGAGATTTACTCGCCCTTTTCGGTCGTGTAAAACCACCCCTGCGGTCAGAAAAATCATTCCGATTTTTCCGACTGCGTTTACAGGGTGTAACACACTACACTTTGCCCTGCAAAGTCGTGTGCCAGACGTTCCCTCTGGACTCCCTTAAGGCAGGGCTGTGCCCTGCTATCCTACGCCTTACGGCTTCGGATAAAAGAATGGCGGCATGACGGTGACGGCTCTTGCGAGGGGGGTATCCCAAAAACACCGTCATCATCGACATGACCGTCATGCAGGGGGTGAGGGTGACAGTTGCGGCAGTCGGCAGGGGGTATCCCAAAACTGCTGTCACCACCGTCACCGCTGTCACCCCAAAGGACGGTCACCCGCCGAAAGAAAGGAGGAATCCGCCTATGCCTTATGCAATCCTGCGTTTCCAGAAACGAAAAGCGGGCGGCGTTGCGGCTTGTGAACGCCACAACGAGCGGAAGAAAGAAGCCTACAAAAGCAACCCAGATATAGATATGGAACGCTCTAAAAACAATTACCATCTCATAGCACCACCAAAGTACACCTACAAGAAAGAGATTAACCGCATGGTAGCCGAAGCGGGGTGCAGGACAAGGAAAGACAGCGTGATGATGGTGGAAACGCTCATCACAGCTTCACCAGAATTTATGAACCAGTTACCGCCCGAAGAACAAAAAGCGTATTTCCAGACGGCTCTTGACTTCATTTCGGAGCGTGTTGGAAAGCAGAATATCCTCTCCGCTGTCGTCCATATGGACGAGAGAACGCCCCATATGCACCTCTGCTTTGTGCCGATTACGCCAGACAATAAGCTGTCAGCGAAAGCTATCTTAGGCAACCAGAAATCATTATCCGAGTGGCAGACCGCCTACCATGAGCGGATGTCCTCACGGTGGAATCAGCTTGAACGGGGGCAGTCCTCAATGGAAACCAAGCGGAAACACGTCCCCACATGGCTCTATAAATTAGGCGGCAGGCTTGATAAACAGTATGAAGAAATCGTGTCTGCCCTATCCGACATCAACGCCTTTAACGCAGGGAAGAAAAGGGATAAAGCGTTAGATTTACTCTCTGCATGGCTGCCAGACGTGGAGAAATTCTCTAAGGAAATCGGGAAACAGCAGGCGTATATCGACAGTTTGAAAGAGAGAATTGGGCAGGAATCAGACTATGCGGGGCGTATGCGTGATGAAAAGTACGAGCAGGAACTAAAGGTGCAGAAAGCGAATCAGAAGATATTTGAATTGCAGAGAACCAACGAGCAGATGGGGCGGCTGCTGTCAAAAATACCGCCCGAAGTGTTGGAAGAATTGCAGAAAAATCATAGAAGCAGAGCGAAAGAAAGGTAGATATGTGAATGAAGAAACAGGATTTTAAGGTGTTAAAGACCAAAGACTTGTACCCGTTCCCCGACAATCCGTTTCATGTGGCAGAAGATGAAACACTGTCAGAGTTAGCGGAAAGCATCAAGGAATTTGGCATTGTCACGCCGATAATCACACGCCCGAAAGAGGACGGGGACGGTTATGAAGTGATTGCAGGACAGCGGCGTGTCCGTGCTTCTGAACTTGCAGGGATAAATACCGTGCCTGCGTTTGTCCTGCCCTTAGACCGTGACCGAGCCATCATCACCCTTGTAGACAGCAATTTGCAGCGTGAGAATATCCTGCCATCGGAGCGGGCGTTTGCTTACAAGATGAAATCCGAAGCCATGAAGCGGCAGGGTTTCCGCACAGACTTAACCTCGTCACAAGTTGTGACGAAGTTGCGGACGGACGACAAGGTGGCACAGGGCTTCGGCGTGGGCAGGATGACCGTGCAGCGTTTTATCCGCCTGACGGAACTGATACCGCCGATTTTGCAGATGGTGGACGAGGGGAAAATCGCCCTCACGCCTGCGGTGGAACTGTCCTTCTTGAAGAAAGACGAGCAGGAAAACCTCTTTGCCACGATGGAGAGCGAAGAAGCAACGCCCTCACTCTCACAGGCACAGCGGATGAAACAGTTAAGCCAGAGCGGGCGGCTTGACATGGATACGATATTTGCGATTATGACGGAGGAAAAGGGCAACCAGAAAGAAACCTTGAAAATCAACACAAGCAAGCTGAAAAAATACTTTCCGAAGAACACAACGCCGAAGCAGATGGAGGAAACCATCATCAAACTTTTGGAGCGTGAGTTGCAGAGGAAACGCAACCGTGACAGCCGCTAATCTTCTTTTTTCGGGAAGTAAATACAGAGAGTTGAGGTATGGAGAATGAGAGAAATCCAGTATGAAATCGTAAAGGAAATCGCAGTATTGTCTACGGGCGACAGTGGCTACACAAAGGAAATCAATCTCATTTCATGGAATGGGAAAGAGCCGAAGTATGACATCCGCAGCTTTTCCCCGAACCGTGAAAAGTGCGGCAAGGGAATCACGCTGAACGCTGATGAAGCGGCGGCACTCCTTAAAGCATTACAGAAAGAATTAAACAGCGAGGATTAATGGTATCTGATTGGCAGGGCGGGGACATTTCCAAACTCTTCCCTGCCCTGTCTGGAAAGGAAGATTTAAGTATGGGCGAGGATAAGAAAGCAGATAAAAAGAGAAAGCGTATCGTGCCAAAAGCACCAGTGCAGATGATAATCAGCCGTGAATATGTCGGCACACAGACCGTTACAGAAGCGTTTGTCCCGATTATCTCCGAGGATATTCGGAAGAAGATTGCCGAGGGCGACACCTTCGACAATGAGGGGCTGTCCGCTTAGAATGTACGCAATGGGACATGAAAACAGATAGGACAGATACGGAGGTTTTACAGTATGGCAGGAATCAAAGAAGAAAAGAAAATCTATTTAGTCGGCATTTATTGCCGCTTATCTAAAGACGATGGTACGGATAACGAGAGTGCGAGCATTGCGACACAGAAATCCATCCTCACGGATTATGTGAAAAAGCAGGGATGGCACATAGCAAAAACGTATGTGGACGATGGTTATTCTGGTACAAATTTCCAAAGACCAAGTTTCCAGAATATGATAAAAGACATTGAAAGCGGTCTGATAAACTGCGTGATTACGAAAGATTTATCCCGTCTGGGGAGAAACTATCTTGATTGTGGGTTATATCTGGAAGTTTTCTTCCCAGAGCATAACGTGAGGTATATAGCGGTCAATGACGGCGTAGATACCTTGAATAAATCTGCTATGGACATCACGCCTTTCCGCAACATTTTAAACGAAATGTATGCCGCTGACATATCTGTTAAGATAAAATCGGCATATCGGGCGAGGTTTCAACAGGGGAAATTCATGGGAACTACCGCCCCTTATGGCTATATCAAAGACCCTGCCGACCACAACCATCTGCTGATAGATGATAAAGTGGCACATGTTGTAAAAGAGATATTCGACCTTGCATTAAAAGGGAATGGAGTTGCCAAAATTTGCAGACATCTTAATAAACAGCATATCCTACGCCCTGCCGCTTATGCGGCGGAGCGTGGCGAAACAGGCTTTGAACGTCATTTTGAGGGGAACGAGGACAAACGCTATATTTGGAGTGGGAACAGCGTGAGGAGCATTTTAAGAAGCCCGATATATGCGGGAAATCTTGTAGGCTACAAACGGATTGCCGCCAATATGAAAAGCAAGAAACGCCCCTCTAAGCTGCCCGAAGAATGGGAAGTGATACCCAATACCCATGAGGGAATAGTCACGCAGGAGGAATTTGATATTGTCCAACAGCTTATTACAAGTCGTAGGCTTCCACAGAACAAGGGAGGATTTGTAAATATTTTTGCAGGCGTTATCAAGTGTGTGGACTGCGGATGTGCTCTGCGGGCAATGAACGTACACAGGAGGAAACGCCCAGAGATTATCGACTGTGTACAGTATTCATGTAATAATTATGCAAGAAACGGAAGAAGCGAGTGTAGTGCCCACAATATAGAAGCAAGGGATTTATTCAATGCCGTTCTTGCCGACATCAACTGTTTTGCGGATATGGCAGTGAATGATGAAAAGGCGGTCAGGGCCATAGAAAAGCGGCTCACGGAAACAGACCAGAGCAGGGCGAAAGCATTAGAGAAAGAACGTAAGAAGCTGAACAAACGCCTTGCGGAACTGGACAGGCTGTTTTCCTCTCTCTACGAGGATAAGGTCATGGAGCGTATTACCGAGCGGAATTTTGAGATGATGTCGGGGAAATACCAGAAAGAGCAGCTTGAAATTGAAGCAAGGCTGAAAGAGGTGACGGAAACTCTTAATGAAAGCTACGAGAAATCACGGGGAATCCGTGACTTCCTCGCCCTTATCCGAAATTATCAAGGCTTAAAAGAACTGGATGCAACAGTTATAAACGCACTCATAGACAAGATACTTGTTTCGGAGCGTGAGAAGATGGCAGACGGAACAGTGAAGCAGGAAATCAAGATTTACTATAAATTCATCGGCTTTGTCGATGAATTACATATCATACCTACAAAACGGTGGGCAGCAATGCCCGCTAAAAATTGTACGGTGTGCGGCGTTGAATATGTCCCGGGCTCTGGTGCATCAAGGTATTGTCCTGCTTGTGCCAAGAAGATACGGAGGGAGAAATCAAACGAGAGCAAACGCAGGAGCAGAGAACAGAAAAGGATAGCATGTATGAACTGTCCGCAAAAAATGACCGACTGATATGGGGCTGTCGTACTAAGAATTTAGTTGACGGCCTCTTTTTTGTGCGCCAATGCTGGGGGCATAAAAAAGCTCCCCCAGGTGGAAATCTTTTCCGAATGGGGGAGGGTATTATCTTGGATATGTTTCCTACTGTTTATACCTACTCACAAAAAAGGCAACAGATTTTTTTAGAATCTGTTGCCTTTTTTGGTCTTTATGGCTGGACTGTGGCTGTATAGTATCCCTTTCGCAGTTCCACAATCAGGTCGTCTAATCTGGTGGAGAA
>NZ_JADYTY010000032.1 GCF_021531495.1 Anaerovibrio lipolyticus | reverse complement strand
ACGTATGGCGAAACTCATGAAGCACTATGATGTAATCTACTAAACTTTTTTACACAAAGTTCTTGACACACCCGGAACTCACCATTTTACGGTGTGGGAAGTTTAAATATAACCATTAAATTATAGAAGATGTCCTTGTATCTTTTAGATGGTGTGGCCAAGATGGGGGATATCGGGCAATTTGTTATATTAGGAGTAATATATGATTACAAAAGAATTGATAAATGAAATTAATGAACTATCAAGAAAGCAGAGGTCTGTAGGTTTGACTCCGGAGGAAAAGGAACGCCAGGCAGAGCTGCGTCAGGCTTATCTGATAGGCTTTCGAGAGAATATGAAAAATGTGCTGGATAGAATAGAAATTGTAGATAAGGTTGATCAATAGTAAGTTTTGCCAAGTAATATAAAGCTGTGATGGATTCTAAAAAAATAAAAAGTTATGTCACTCTTGAAATAATTTGATATTTTGCTGTTATTAGGACTTTTAGAGTAAAGACCAACTAATTCTTTGTGCTAATAGAGCACGGATATGTTTTAATTTTAACACAATTGAAATTTTGTTCTTTCGAGGAGACGATTTGTTATACAAATTATGAAAAAATAAGTGTTATTTATAGTTTTTGTTGACAATAAAATCCAAAGACTTTATACTTGATTTATAGAGATTGTTAGGGGTAACATTGGAGTTTTTCGGGGTTATAAAGTAAGTATATTTTATGTTTAAGGAGATGTTTTATATGTCCACTAGTGCAACAAATTTTGGTCCTGTAAAGATTACCGAAACCGTATTGCGTGATGCTCATCAGTCCCTTTTAGCAACACGTATGCGTACCGAGCAGATGCTGCCAATGCTTTCTGCCCTGGACAAAATCGGCTACAATGCTCTTGAGGCATGGGGCGGTGCAACTTATGATACTTGCCTGCGTTTCTTGAATGAGGATCCTTGGGAGCGTCTTGATACCTTGAAGGCACATCTGAATACTCCTATCCAGATGCTGCTGCGTGGCCAGAATCTGCTGGGCTACAACCACTATTCTGATGATGTGGTTCGTGCTTTCGTAAGAAAGGCTTCTGAGCATGGTGTTGGTGTATTCCGTATTTTTGATGCACTGAACGATGTTACTAATCTGCGTACAGCTATTGATGCAGCATTGAAGGCAAAGGAGAAGCCACATGTACAGGGCTGTCTTGTATATACTGTAAGTCCATTCCATACCAATGAAACTTTCGTAGAGCTGGCCAAAAAGCTGCAGGAGATGGGTGTTCATTCCATCTGCATCAAGGATATGTCTGGTCTGCTGAAGCCTTATGTAGCTGAGGATCTGGTTCGCAAGCTGAAGGCTGCTGTGGATCTGCCAATTGAGCTGCATACTCATTACACTTCCGGCTTTGGTTCCATGACCTATCTGAAGGCTATTGAGGCTGGTGTAGATATTATTGACTGCGCTCTGTCTCCATTGGCTAACGATACTTCCCAGCCATGTACTGAAACTATGGTAGCTACCTTGGAGGGTACTGAGAGAGATACCAAGTTGGATCGTCAGGCTATGGATCCTATTGCTAAGCATTTCCTGCAGGTTAAGAAGGATATTATGAAGGAATTCAACCTGCCTGGTTACTTCGATGTAAATCCAAAGGTTTTGGATTTCCAGATTCCTGGTGGTATGCTGTCCAACCTGGTAAATCAGCTGAAGGCTATGGGTGCTGCTGATAAGTATCAGGAGCTGTTGGATGAGATGCCTCGTGTGCGTGAGGATCTGGGCTTCCCTCCATTGGTAACTCCATCTTCTCAGATTGTTGGTACTATGGCTACCATGAATGTAATTATGCAGGCTAACGGTCAGCCTCGTTATTCTATGGTTCCTAATGAGGTTCGTGATCTGGCTCGCGGTAAGTTTGGTAAGACTCCAAAGCCAGTTAAGCCAGAGGTATTGGCTGCTATGAAGATTAAGCCTGAGGAAATGATTACTGACTGTGCTGTTGAAGATGCTAAGGCACCTAAGATGGCTGATTTCCGTAAGGAGCTGGCTGCCAAGAAGGTTGAGAAGAAGCTGGCTGGTATCAAGGCAAGCTTGGCTAGCGTTGATGCAGATATCTACGAGCAGGTTCGTGATTCTCAGATTGCCAAGGTTCTGGATGAGATTCCAGAGGAGGATGTTCTCTCCTACGCTTTGTTCCCACAGGTTGCTTTGGACTTCTTCGAGAAGAACGGTCGCCTCTAATCAGAGCAAAACATTATATGATTTACTGGATGGCGGGGATTTTCCCCGTCATCTTTTACTTTCTGGCGCAATCGCCCTACCTATTTTCCAGGGATTGTTGTATAATCATAGTTGGATATCCTGTTTGTCTGCTTAGGCAGGGGAATTTGATTTTTTAGTTTGATTCATGAAAAATTTATAATAAAGGATGGTTGAAAATGGTTTCAGAAAAGATGCATACCTTGGGTACAAAAAAATCTACTATTCGCACGATTTTTGAATATGGCAGAAAAAGAGCCGCTGAGGTAGGGGAGGAAAATGTTTATGATTTTTCCATTGGCAATCCTAATGTGCCTGCGCCAGAGGCTGTAAAAACTGCAATTATAGATATTCTGAATACTGTTGATAGCTGTACTCTTCACGGCTATACAATTGCTCCTGGTGATCCTCAGGTTCGTCAGACCATTGCCGAAAGCATTAACCGCCGTTTTGGCACCAATTTTGCTGGCAAAAATCTTTTTATGACCAGTGGTGCGGCTGCGGCCATTACTATTTGCTTCAAGGCTCTCCATGAGGATGAGGCGGATGATGAGTTCCTTACCTTTGCCCCATATTTCCCAGAATATGGTTGTTTTGTAGAATCTGTAGGCTCTAAGCTGAAGGTGGTACCAGCTAATACTGAGAATTTCCAGATTCAGTTTGATAAATTTGAGGAAATGCTTACTCCAAAGACCAAAGCTGTAATTGTTAACAGCCCAAACAATCCTAGTGGCGTTGTTTATTCCGAGGAAACTATCAAAAAGCTGGCAGATATTCTGAAGGCCAAGTCTCAGGAATTTGGTCATCCTATCTTTATCATCTCCGATGAGCCATATCGTGAGCTGGTTTATGGCAACCTGCAGGTTCCTTATATTCCTAAATATTATAAAAACACGCTGGTATGTTATTCCTGGAGTAAGTCCTTATCCCTGCCAGGTGAGCGTATTGGTTATATTGCTGTGCCTGATGAGGTGGCAGATTTTGGCATGGTTTATGGTGCTATTGCTGGTGCGGCTAGAGTTCTGACTCATGTTAATGCTTCCTCTCTGTTCCAGCGGGTGGTGGCACGTTGTGTGGATGAGCCATCCAATATTGCTGCCTATGAGCGCAACGGCAATCTGTTGTATAATGGTTTGTTGGAGGCTGGTTTTAGCTGTCAGAAGCCACAGGGAGCTTTTTATTTGTTCCCAAAGGCTTTGGAGGCAGATGATAGAGCTTTCTGTGAGCGAGCCAAGAAATATGATTTGCTGTTGGTGCCTGGTTCTGATTTTGGTTGTCCTGGTTATTTCCGGGCTGCGTACTGCATCAAGGAGGACACCATCCGCCGTTCCTTGCCAGCCTTTAAGAAGCTGGCCGCAGAATATGGTAAATAAAAATGAATTTTCATGGTTTGAATCAAAAGCAGCAAAGTGTAGCAAAGGAGCTAGAGCAGAATATTCTGCTCCTGGCTTCTGCCGGCACGGGCAAAACCAATACCTTGGCCTACAGAATTGAAAATATATTGGACAAAAAGCTGGCTAAGCCAGAGGAAATAGTCTGTTTGACCTTTACCAACAAGGCTTGTAATGAAATGAAGGACCGTATTAATTTCATAGCTGGAGGAGCTGCTGTGGATGTTATGGTCAAGACAATTCATGGTTTTTGCTATGAGATTCTGCGCTGGGCAGCCAGACAGGATAGTGATATTTTTGGTGACTTTGGGGTTTTTGACGAGACGGATTGTCTGGAATTGATTGCCAATCTGAAATATGTTAATAGCGAAAAGGCCAGTGTATTTCAGAAGTTGATAAATCTGGTGAAGGAATATAGAGGAGAGTATAATCTTTTCTCCCAGCATCCAGAGGAAGATTATGAGCAGGTAATATTGCGGTTGAAGGACAAAAATCCCCAGCGCTTGGCAGATGCAGCCAAGGGCTTGGAAAATATTTTAATGATTTTTGATGCTCATTGTGGTGAGATTCTCAAGGAGTATGACGATATGCTAAGAGAGAATCATGCTGTGGATTTCAATGATTTAATCAATGAAGCCTATAGGCTGTTACAGCAGGATGAAGTGGCCAAAGTCTGGCAGAATCGGTTCAAGTTCTGGTGCGTAGACGAGGTGCAGGATATTAGCCGGCTGGAATATAGTCTGCTGACAAGAATGTTTGGCAGCAGCAATCTTCTTTTGTGTGGTGATATTTTTCAGACCATTTATGAGTGGCGAGGTTCGGACCCTACTTTTATAAATCAAAGTTATGTCAAGGATTACAAGCCTAGACTGGTGGTGTTTAATGAAAACTATCGGTCAACGGCTAATTTGTTGTTGGCGGGTTTTGGCTATTTGAAGAATACTTTCCCGCAGCAGGTAGCAGGTTTGTTTCCAGAGGATGCGGTGCCTGTGAATAGTACTCCAGGGGAGCTGGTAGTGCATAAATCACTGTGGAGTACCAAGGTGGAGGCTAGTTGGATTTATGAAAAGCTGCAGCAGCTACAGCCAGAGGATTTGTCCAAGGTGTGTATTTTGACCAGAGCCAATTGGTATGCCAAGGAATTATCTAAAGCTTTTGTTCAGATTATGGAGCAAAGGCGACAGCAGTATCAGTCTGGTCAGAGGGAGCAGCAGGATTTTCCCTTGGAATTTATGTTGGTGGATGAGTTCAAATTTTTCCGTCGACAGGAAATCAAGGATGTGGTGGCGGCTTTGCGACTGCTGATTAATCCCCAGGATAGCAGCAGTATGTTGAGACTTCTGAAGCGTTTTGGCCGCCGTATTGGCCCAGCTACTATTGCCAGGATTCAGTCTGAGGAATATCAAAAGGCAGGTATCAGGATTACAGATTTGCTTCATCCTTCCACTCAGAAATATGCAGAGCCATACGAAATGCTGCTTCGCCAGCTGGAGTGTGGCCAGGTGGTGGTTTTTGATGTGGAGGCTACAGGGCTGGATACGGCTAGAGATGAAATTATCCAGATTGCCGCCATTAAGGTGGATTTGCAGGGGCAGGAAATAGCTAGATTTGTCCGGTATCTTCGGGCAGGCAAATCTGTTGGTCTGTCAGAGCAGGTGCACCATATTAGTGATGCCTATTTGCAGGAGAATGGTGTAGAGCCTAGTGAGGCATTGCATGGCTTTTGTGAATTTGCTCAGGGAAGCGTCATTGTGGGCCATAATGTGGTTTTTGATTTGACTATATTGGCTAGCCAGCTGAGACGGTTGGGATTGCCTCCCTTGGATATACCGGCTTTTTATGATACCTTGGATATTTACCGCCGTTTTTATCCACAGCTGCCCAATTATAAGCTGGAATATCTAGGAGAGGTTTTTCATGTACAGCACAAATCATCTCATGATGCTTTTGATGATATATGTGCTACGGGAGAAATTTTGCTTCATGCTGTAAGGGAAAATATTCTGCTAGATAGGGATCTTCGTCGCAGTTATCTCAGCAAATATGTAAATCTATTTGGTTCCTTGGCTAAAGCCTTTGATGAAATGAGAAACAAAATTCAAGCACTACCTTTGCCTAAGCTGGTGGTAGAGGTGATTATGTCCTTGGGAATCAACAGCTTTTATGCCAAGGAGGAGCCTCGTCTGGAGAATCTGCGCCAGCTGGTGCGTTATAGTCGGGAGCTTATGCAGCTGCCGGATAGGGTGGTTCAGGAGGATACCTATGATGCCTTGCAGGAATTTTTGCGTTTGACTGCTATGTCTGATACGGAGTTGGATTTGATGCTGAAGGAGCATCCCAAGATTCCGATTATTACTATTCATCAGGCTAAGGGCGCGGAATTTGATACTGTTTTTCTAACTGGTTTGCAGGAGGGAGTTTTTCCTACGAGAATTGCCCTGAAAAAGGACAATGTAACGGAAGAAGCCAGATTGTTCTATGTGGCTATTACTAGAGCCAGACGCCGGCTTTTCCTTACTTCTGTGGCGGAAAGACAGCATGCTGTGTGCAGGTTTATAAAGAACATTCCCCAGCAGTATATTTTGGAGGATAGGAAATAAAATCCCTTGACTAAAGCAATGTCTAGGTAGTAATATCTTTATGGTATTGATTTAAATTATGGATAAATGTGAGGTGAATGGCAATGGACGCAGGACCTGAACCCAGGGACACGCCTAAATTAAATAGGGGGACTGTATCCCTTGTCATGCCTTTTCTTGCTATATAGAGTCTGGGATTGCTGATTTTGGTATGATGTTGGATAGAGTCCCCGTACTGAAAGGAGCAATTTTATAATGCTGAAGATTTATAAGTCTTTGGACAGCGGCCCTTTACAGGAGCTGACCCTGAAAACATTGGAAAGCGGTGCCTGGATTAATATTGTAGACCCTACACCTTATGAGTTGAAGGTTGTGGGGAATCTTACCGAGGTTGAGCCGGATTTCCTTCGTTCCGCCTTGGATGATGAAGAGCGTTCTCATATTGATATAGAGGACGACAATGTTATGATTTTGACCAATGTGCCAGTGGTGCGGGATACAGGCAGCTATGATACCTTGCCTTTGGCTATCATTGTTACAGAGGAATACATCATTACAGTATGCTTGGAGGAGACACCGGTATTGTCTTACTTTAATGAAAAGACAGCCAGGATGTTCCGCACTTTCAAGAAAACCAGATTTCTGTTTCAGATTCTCTATAGAACAGCTACCTTCTATTTGCGGTATCTGCGTCAGATTAGCAATCAGTCTGACGAAATTGAGAGCAAGCTGAGACATTCCATGAACAATCAGGAGATTCTAAAGCTGTTGGAGCTGCAGAAGGCCCTAACCTTCTTTAATGCATCTTTGCGATCCAATGGCGCTGTATTGGACAAGCTGATGCGGCTTCGTACAACTACCTCCATGCAGCCTATGCTGAAATACTACGAGGAGGACGAGGATCTGCTGGAGGATGTTATTATCGAGAACAAGCAGGCTCGGGAAATGGTTGAAATGTACAGCAAGATTATGGGACGGCTGGCAGATACCTTTTCTTCGATTATTTCCAATAATCTGAACCAGGTCATGAAATTCCTAGCTTCAGTGACCATTTTATTGGCTATTCCTACAGTTATTTCCAGCTTCTTTGGTATGAATGTGCCAGTACCTATGGAGGAAACTCCTTTTGCGTTTTGGTATATTTTCTTTTTTGCTGGTGCTTTTGCAGCTGTCTGCGGTGTACTGTTGTGGAAAAGGGATATGTTTTAAAACATAAAAATAAGGCTTGTGTAATAGGAAGATTCCTGTTACGCAAGCCTTTTTGTTTGCTTTGGTTCCTGTCAAGGTCAGAAAAGCTTATTTAATTAAGCAAATAGATTTCAATAAACTGGCGGCCAAACCAGATGGCCTCCTCATGGGTGTCAAAGGCAATATCAATGGTATTGCCCTGAATATTCCAGCCAATGTCCTCCGCAACGGCTGCACCATAGCCTGGAATGAAAACGGAAGTGCCCATAGGTATATAATTAGGATCTACGGCAATAACTCCCCTGCGGAGGAGAGTGCCGGAGGCGGTGTATTTTCCCATGCCTGGATCCTGGGGACTGTAGGCATAGGCTTCCACGGTTATGACTCTGGCATTGGAGAAATCTACTTCGCCGCTATCATTGGCAGAAGCCACTGAGGTTATCAGGAGAAGTAACAGTGCTAAAATCGCTGTCATACCGGATTTCTTATTTTTCAAAATTTCACAACCTTTCTGATAAAATTTTTATTTATTTTATCACATATGGGGATATGGTGTCAAAATATGAGATAAAATAAGCGCGTTTACTATTGATTATTAGTAAAATTTTAACATACATATTGATACCGACTGAACAATCGGTTATAATTTTAGGCATGAGACAAGCAAGTATAGAAAAAAGAAATAAAATATTTATGTTTATTTTGCCAGCAAGGAAGTTTTGCTGAAGGAGTTATTTGCCTATACTGAGGAATATATTTGCCAATATCTTGTTGATGGTTTTGATATGAGTCAGCCTGTTAAGGATTGCTTTCAGGAGTATTCCAGACGCATGATTCAGCTGGGTCGGGATCATAGGGATAAAATTCTGGTTCACGAGCAGTTTCTTGCTACCAAGAAGAGTCGGAAATTTGGCAAAATACTCCTGAGCAGATATGGTATGATTGGCTTTTTAACATGAGCTGGGATGCTATACGTGTACATAAGGATTAATTGTGCTATAATATTTCTAAAATTAAATGATTAGGAGATATATAGCATGAAAATAACAAAATCTACATGGCCTATAAAGGTAGGGGCAGTGGCAGGTCTTTGTCTGCTCTTTGGCATTGTTTATGTTTTAAACCCAGCTTTCTGGGGGGAGCTGTGGGATGTATGCCTTAGTGGCGATATGCATCGTATTGCTGCCTATATCAATTCCTTTGGGGCTTGGGCTATGGTATTCAGTTTCTTTTTGGTACTATGTGTCAATGCCATAGGTTTTCCGCCAGCTATGATTTTTTCTGCTGCCAATGCCTTGATTTTTGGCATTGTGCCAGGTATTGCCTTGGCTTGGATTGCCGAAACGGTAGGCTGTGCTATGAGCTTTGTCCTGTTGAGATTTTTGTTTCGGGATGCAGCGGAGGATGTAATATCCAAGCACAAATCCCTGCAAAAGATTGATGATTTCAGCGGGGAAAGAGGCTTTCGGATTATGCTGATAGCCAGAGTTATTCCTTATTTGCCATCAGGACTGCTGAATGCCTTGGGTGCTGTAAGCCGACTGAGTTTCAAAGAATTTACCATTGCTGCCCTTATCGGCAAGCTGCCATCTACAGCTATTGAAGCCATGATAGGCCATGATGCAGTAACTGCCGGAGAAAATCCCCATAGATTGGTATTCTCCTTGGTTCTGGCAGCTGTAATGATTTTGGGATTTATTATTTACGAAAAAAGACAAAAGAAAAATAGTTAATAAGGTCATGGAAAATAAAATTTAGGGGGAATCTCTATGGAAGAAAAGAAAAGGCGTATTTTTTTTCTCGATAATCTAAAGGCTTTTATTGTCTGCCTGATGGTTGTCTTTCATGTAGCTCTGTGCTACATGGCTTATGCACCAGAATGGTGGTACACAGTGGACAAGGGAGATCCGCAGTTTTCCTTTACCATGCTGGTTATGTGGGCAGATATTTTTATCATGCCGGTGATGTTTTTCATCTCAGGCTATTTTTGCTTAATGTCCTTGGTGAAGCAGACAGATGGCAGATTCTGGAAAAGCAAGCTGGTGCGGATAATTATCCCTTGGATTGCTGGTGTAGTTATTCTGGCTCCGCCTGTAACCTTTATCATGTTTGCCAGCCGTGGCATTCCTATGGACTATGTCCATGATTATCTCTTTAAACTGTTTCTTTTTGGCCCTTGCTTTAGTCATGTGCAATATTGGTATCTAGGGCTTCTGACATACTCGTACATTATGCTTTATGTATTCTGCAAGCTAAAGCCGGATTTTAGGAAACAGCTGCCTGCCTCCATACCGGGAGCCAAGCTCTTTGTGGGTTTTACAATTTTGAGCTTTGCCTGCACTGTGGGAGGCTATATGTATGCCGGTGGCAACAACGATTTGTGGACCTTTATCTGGCCTGTACTGGTATTTCAGCCTAGCCGAGTTTTATTGTATCCTTTGTATTTCTTTTTAGGGGCCTATGCTTGGCGCCATCAGTGGTTTACCCAGGGTGGTTACAAGGCGGATCCAACTAAATGGCTGCCAGCCTTTATTGTAACCAGTGTGGCCTATTTATTCTATTGCATTATGGGAGCACAGACTGCTGCCAGTATGGAGCAGTATATGATTGTTAAGGCTGCTATACATATTTTATTTGTTTTGTCTGCTGTATTTGGGCTTTTGGCCATCTTCCAGTCTCAGTTGGATTATACCAATAAATTCCTAGGAGAGCTGGCTGCTAACAGCTATAATATGTATTATACCCATATGGGACTGGTTATGTTAATCGCCTGGTATTTTGTCCAGTTTGATTGGTCAGCCTATGTAAAATATATCATGGTATCCTTGCTGTCCTTATTGGCCAGTTATCTGACCGGTAAGCTGTTAATGATTTTCCCTTGCTTTGCCTCTGGCAAGAAGGCGAAAAATTGATGGGCTAGGCCTAGAAAATAAGTAAAAATAAGACTCTGAGTGACTTGATTTTTTGCTCAGAGTCTTTTATTATGTTAGGAGGGATTTTATATGACATTATAGCGATAAAATCTCAATTTTGTCATAATCTAGGGGAGGAATTATCCATGATTATATTGGCATCTGCTTCACCGCGACGGAGAGAACTTTTACAGCAGATCGGCTGCAGCTTTCGAGTAGAAGTTAGTCAGGCTGAGGAAGTGGATTGTCAGGGGCTACAGCCATCTGTAGTTGTCGAGAAAAATGCTTATCTCAAGGCGGCAGCCGTAGCAGCTCTTTATCCGGATATGCCGGTGCTGGGAGCGGATACGGTGGTTAGTCTTGATGATGATATATTTGGTAAGCCTAGGGACAAGGAGCAGGCCAGAGAAATGCTGACAAGGCTATCCGGCAGAACACATCAGGTGTCTACTGGTATAGCTATTGCTTGGCAAAATAAGATCTGGCAGGCATATGAGACGACGGAGGTAGATTTTGCCCCGCTTTCTCCGGCAGAAATAGACCGTTATCTTGCTACCGGCGAGCACGCTGACAAGGCTGGTGCTTATGGTATTCAGGGACGGGCTGCTGTGTTTATTGAACAAATTAGAGGGTCCTATTCCAATGTCGTAGGTTTGCCGCTTCATTGTCTATATGGTCTTGCCCAGAAAGCGGGGATTGATTTATATGGCAATGGTGAGGGATCTTCCAGTTGAGGAAAGGCCCAGGGAAAGGCTTTTGGCTTTAGGGCCAGGTTTTTTGAGCAATGCAGAGCTTTTGGCTATCCTGCTTAGGAACGGTTTTCGCGAGAAATCTGCTTTGGATATGGCTGGGGATGTGCTGAAACAATGCGGTCCGGATGGTATCGGCGGTCTAGTTAGGCTGTCTATTGCTCAGCTAGGTCAAATGAAGGGGATAGGAACAGCTAAGGCCGCGGAATTAATGGCTGCGGTGGAGCTGGGGCGGCGCATGGCTGCCCATAGTGCCAAGCAAAAATTGATAGTTACCTGTCCAGAGGATGCTGCAGAATATGCTTTCCCCAGATTCAAATATGAGGAACGGGAGCATTTTGCAGTAATATTAATGAATGTAAAGAACCATATTTTATCTATGCCGGTTATTTCTATTGGCAGCCTTACCGCCTCAGTGGTTCATCCTAGAGAGGTGTTCAAGGCGGCAATTCAGCAAACAGCGGCTTCCATGATTCTGGTGCACAATCATCCTAGCGGAGATCCAACTCCCAGCAAGGAGGATATTGCTACTACCAGAAGAATTGTGGAGGCAGGAAAGCTAATGGATATTCCTGTGCTGGATCATATTATTTTAGGAAATAATAAATATATTTCCCTAAAAGAAAAAGGTGTGATAAAATAAAGATTGCTGTATATATAATATGGCAACGGTATATCTTTGAAGGGAGAAATTTTTAACATGTGGAATCTTTTTGGTGGTTTGTCCCACGACATGGGTATTGATTTAGGAACAGCAAATACATTGGTTCATATTAAGGGCAAGGGCATTGTCCTCCGTGAGCCTTCTGTAGTGGCAATAAAGAGTGATACTGGGGATGTTTTGGCTGTAGGTGACGAGGCAAAGCGTATGATTGGCCGTACTCCAGGCAGCATTGTAGCTATTCGCCCTATGAAGGATGGAGTTATTGCAGATTTTGATGTAACTCAGGCTATGCTGAAATATTTTATTCGCAAGGCTATGAATACCAAGTCCTTCGTTCGTCCTCGGGTAGTGGTTGGTGTACCTTCCGGTGTTACTGAGGTAGAGAAGCGGGCTGTTATTGATGCAGCTCAGCAGGCTGGTGCTAGAGAGGCTTATCTCATTGAGGAGCCAATGGCAGCAGCTATTGGTGCAGGCCTGCCTGTAGAGGAGGCTACTGGCTCCATGGTTGTAGATATTGGCGGTGGTACTACTGAGATTGCGGTTATTTCTTTGGGTGGTATTGTTACCAGCTGTTCCATTCGCATTGGTGGCGATGAAATGGATTCTTCCATTATTCAGTACATCAAGCGTGAATACAACCTGCTGATTGGTGAGCGCACTGCTGAGGAGATTAAGATTAATATCGGTACTGCCATTGCAAATCCAAATCAGGATAAGACTATGGATATTCGCGGTCGTGATCTGGTTAGCGGTCTGCCAAAGACTGTACGGATTAAGTCCAGCGAGATTTGTGAAGCACTCAGCGAGCCTGTACACAAAATTGTGGATGCTGTAAAGGGCACATTGGAAAAGACTCCGCCTGAGCTGGCAGCTGATGTTATGGATCATGGCATTATGATGACGGGTGGCGGCTCCCTGCTGAACAGCCTGGATAAGCTGCTGAGCCATGAAACCGGCATGCCTGTCCTGGTTTCTGAGGATGCACTGTCCTGTGTAGGCGAGGGTACTGGCCGTTCTTTGGAGAACATTGAGCTGTTGAAGCGTGTTGTTATGACTACAAAGAAGTTGAGATAAAATGAACAGGGTACGACGGGATAAAAATTCACATCGGACTATATGGTTACTGGTTTTCGTGGCAGTAAGCGTCTTTGTGATTATATTTTTTGCAGCCAGGGGCAGATTTACTGCCCCTTTAGGCAGTATAGCAGCGACAGGGGCCTTGGCTCCTTTTCAGCGGGCCGTATCCTGGGCGGGCTATCAGATTAACGGTGTAACATCGTCTATCTGGGAACTGGTATCTGCTTATTATCAGAATGAGCTGTTGAAAAACGAGGTAGTTCAGCTAAGACAGCAAAATCTGACTGCCAGTGAGTATGCCGCGGAAAATGAGAGACTGCGTAATCTTTTGGGCTACAAGCAGGCTGCCAGCCAATTTGATTTGGAGGCAGCCCAGGTTATAGGCCGGGAGCAGGCTACCTGGACAAGTATGATTGTTATCAACAAGGGAACCAGCGACGGTATTGCGAAAAATATGCCTGTGGTAACAGAAAAGGGACTGGTTGGTGTTGTTACGGAGGTTGCTCCTAATGCAGCCAAGGTACAGCTTATTTTGGACCCCCGTTGTTCTGTAGGTACCTTGATTCAGCGCCCTGAGTCAAGGGTGGCTGGTATTGTACAGGGAAGCATTGCAGATGCCATGACACCTAATATGATTAATATCCCCAAAAATTCTGATGTGGTAGAGGGGGATATGGTTATTACTTCTGGCTTTGGAGGTATCTACCCCAAGGGAATTGCCGTTGGAACGGTGGATTCCTTGGAGGATGATGGCGGCGGTTTATTGAAGATTGCTGTGCTGAAGCCTGTGGTGGATTTCCAAAAGCTGGAGGATGTGTTGGTTATTACAGCCTCCAGAGAGGCACCGCCTGCACCTTTGACACCACCTGTCCAGACTCCGGGGACGGAAACTGACAAGGATGGCAATTTCATCAATGGAGAAAAGGCAGAGGATAAATAGTTATGAATATTTTCTTGGGCTGGCTGGTAATGGCCTTGGGGCTATATGTGTTGCAATCCTCCTTTCTGCCATTGATATTCTTTCATGGTATAGGGCCGGATTTGCTGCTTTTGCTGACTATTTCTTACGCCTTTCTCAAAGGGAATAAGCTGGGAAGCTTTATGGGCTTTTTACTAGGTCTTTTTGAGGATCTGGCCACTGGCAGTTTTTTAGGTGTGAATATATTTATTAATATGCTGGTGGGCTTTGGCTGTGGAACTTTTTCCAACAGGGTGCTGCGGGATAGCTTTATTTTGCCGATTGTTGCTTCCTGCGTGGGAACTATGGTTTCCTATTGCATTCATGAGTTGATAATCGTGTTATTAGGCTATGGCTTCTATCCTGTGGCTCATATACAGATGAAGCTTTTGCCCATGCTGTGCTATAATGTTATTTTTGCATGGCCAGTGCATGTTATGGTTCATAGAATGGATGAATTTGTATCAAAAAAGAAATAGCACAGTTTGGCAAGGAACTGTGCTGAATATGTGGCAGAAGGACTGCCACATTTTGTTGTTTTATAGATTGGCTGGGAGATGTGCATGACAGATAAGGATATTTTTAGTGGGCGTCTGAAGGCTTTAAGTGTAGTTGTGGTGCTGGTAATAGTTGTTTTGATTGCCAGAATGGGTTATTTGCAGGTATATGATGGTGACTATTATGCCAGCTTGGCTGATGGCAATCGGATACGTCTAGTACCGGCAGTGGCGCCTAGAGGTACTATGTATGACCGTAACGGCAAGCTGCTGGTTACTAACCATCCTGGTTTTACAGTGTCCCTGCTGCCTTTAACAGAGCCTATTTCGGAGGAAGTTATCAGCAGGCTTTCCACATTGCTCAATGTACCGGTGGAGGATATCCACAAAAAAATTGATAGCCATGTTGGCTTTGATCCTATTCGCATTAAGACGGATGTAGGGCCGGAGCTGACTACCATTATTGCGGAGCAGAAGGATCTGTATCCTGGAGTAGTGGTAGAGGTTTTGCCTATTAGAGATTATATTTATCACCAGCAGGGTGCCCATGCCTATGGTTATGTAAGTGAAATCAGCGATGCAGAGCTGGAAAAGAAAAAGGATGAAGGCTATAAAAGCGGCGATATCATTGGTAAATTTGGTTTGGAGAAAATCTATGACCAGTATCTTCGCGGTACCAATGGCGGCGAGCAGGTAGAGGTAGATGTTACTGGCAAGCCTGTTCAGGTGCTGGGGAAAAAGAATCCTATTCCCGGCAACGACCTTCATTTAACCATAGATTTGGATATACAGGCAGCAGCAGAGAAGGCTGTTGATGAACAGCTAGTTCAGATTGGTGCCCATGCAGCAGCAGCGGTGGCTCTGAATCCTCAGACGGGAGAGGTGCTGGCTATTGTCAGTCGTCCTGCTTTTGATCCAAATCTCTTTGTTAATGGTATTTCTGGCAAGGATTGGGCTGTTATTAACAATAATCCTTATTATCCAATGGATAACAAGGCTATTACAGGTGAATATCCACCAGGTTCTACCTTTAAGATTATTACAGGTACAGCGGCTTTGTCTGAGGGTAAGGTGACACCAGAGGAAAAGATTTTCGACTCTGGTCATCACTGGATTATACCTAAGGGTAATGCTGGCGGAGAGGCTTTGGGCTGGTTGAATTTTGAACAGGCTATGGCTCATTCTGATAATGTGTATTTCTATGAAATGGGCAATCGTCTGGGAATTGATATTATTGAGCGTTATGCCAGGATGTTTGGCATGGGCAAGCTTACCGGTATTGATTTGCCTTATGAGTCTGAGGGGCTGGTGGCCTGCAAGGCTTACAAACAGCGAGTTTTTGAAGAGGATTGGTACTTGGCAGAAACCTTTGACGCAGCTATAGGGCAGGGGTTCAATCTGGTAACTCCTATACAGGCAGCTTCTATTATGGGAGAGATTGCGGCTGACGGCAAACGCTTTAAGCCATATCTGGTAGACAGTATTGTAGATGTTAATGGCAACGTGGTGAAGAAGTTCAAGCCAGAGCTTTTGGGCCAGTTGGATGTAGAGGATAGATTTATCCGCTTGGTACAGAGCGGCCTTCATCAGGTTACTAAATATGGTACAGCAGCTTCTATCTTCGGCAAGAATTATCCAGTGGAAATAGCTGGTAAAACCGGTACAGCAGAGAATCCTCACGGCCGGGATCATGGCTGGTTTGTAGCTTATGGCCCCTTTGACAATCCTACTATTGTCGTAGCGGTTATTGTGGAGCAGGGTGGTTATGGTTCCCAGTCTGCTGTGCCAATTGGCAAAAAAATATTAGATGCTGCTTTCCATATAGTGGATCCAGCCCAGGCTGCCAAGGCCAAAGCAGAGGCTGAAGCCAAGGCCAAGGCGGCAGCAGAGAAGCGGTAATAAGAGATGAGGTGGAGAGTGTGGCCAGAGATTTGATAAAAATAAAGGGTGTATCCAATGGCTTTCAGTTAATGGTGGATAGCTCAGCAGATTTGACTCAGGTTCAGGAAGAATTGGAACGGAAGCTGGCGGAGCATCCAGAATTTTTCCCAGAGGGAACCAAGTTCCAGCTGGTGGTGGCAGATTTGCATAAATCTGTACGTCAGGGCTTGGGAAGCTATTTGCAGAGCAAGGGGCTTGATTTGGCAGATAGTACAAAAAAGGTGTCAACTGGGGCAGTGAGACCAAATACTGGTCATGCTAACGCTGATAATGCTATATCTCAGCCAAATAACGGGAGAAATGAGGGAGATTGCCAGCAGGTCATGAAGGTAATTAACCGAACTGTCCGCAATGGAGAGGAAATTACCTCTCAGGGTTCCTTGATGATTTGCGGTAACGTAAATCCTGGAGCCAAGCTGGTAGCTGTGGGGAGTATTGATGTAAGGGGAAACTGTCGTGGTATTGTTCACGCAGGCGCAATGGGGGATTATCAAGCCTTTGTAGTGGCAGATAGACTGATGCCCATGCAGATTCGTATTGCCAATCTCATAGCTCGCTCACCGGATGAACCGGAAGTAAGCCAATATGCAGAGAAGGCATATATCAAGGATGGTCAGATTGTTATAGAACCAATAGAAAGGTAGGATTTATACAGATGAGTGAGGTTATTGTTATTACATCCGGCAAAGGCGGCGTAGGTAAGACTACTACCACTGCCAATTTGGGGGTAGGCTTGGCAAAGCGTGGCAAAAATGTTGTTCTGATTGATACAGATACAGGCTTGCGCAATTTGGATTTGCTGCTGGGGCTGGAAAATCGTATTATGTATGATTTGGTAGATGTAACCGAGGGCAGAGTTCCTTACAAGAAGGCTCTAGTTCGTCACAAGAAATACGAGACACTTTTCCTTCTGCCTACATCTCAGATAAAGGATAAATCTGCGGTAAATCCAGCCCAGTTGATGGTTCTTTGCGATGAGCTGCGCAAGCAATATGATTACGTTATTATTGACTGCCCAGCAGGTATTGAGCAGGGCTTCAAAACCGCTATTGCTGCAGCAGATAGAGCCATTGTAGTAACTATGCCAGAGGTTTCCGCTGTTCGCGATGCAGACAAGATTATCGGCGAGCTGGGCCGGGCTGAAAAGGATAATATCAGCCTGATTGTTAACAGAATCCGTCCTCAGATGGTGGAAAGCGGCGATATGATGGATATGAGCGATATTGATGATATTCTGTCCATCAAGTGTATTGGCCAGGTACCTGATGATGAAATGGTAGTAACCTCTGCCAACCGTGGTGAGCCATTGGTAGGTAATCCTAAGTCTCAGGCAGGTCGAGCCTATGACAATATTGTTCGTCGCATTTTAGGTGAGGAAGTACCTTTTATGACTTTCGAGAAGGATGGTCTTTTTACCCGCCTGAAAAAGGCTTTTGGAATGTAAGGAGGTCAGGGTATGTTGGATTCATTGCTTAGCATGTTTAAAAAGGAAAAATCAGGCAAGGTTGCTAAAAAAAGATTACAGATGGTTTTGATTCAGGATAGGGCCAGTGTATCACCAGAGGTAATGGAAAAGCTGCGGGATGATATCATTCAGGTTATTTCTAAATACATGGTTATCAATAAAAGCGATATGGAAATTTCTCTGGAAAATGTAGAGGATTCTGTTGCTTTGGTAGCCAATATTCCTGTACAAAATATGCGCCATCATTAGGGCATAAGCTATTTAACAGGCAAATACAGCTATGTAAGAGATGTACGTGGAGGTATTCGTCCTGCTATATGGTGGAAAATGAATTAAAAATAGGAGTTATGGCATAAGCTGTGTCATAACTCCTTTTTTATGGAAATATATTAGATGCTAAAATTTAGCGGCGGAACCAGGCCTTCATGGTATCAAATATCTTCACTAACTCTGGTTCTTCTATTACATATGGTACCATAGAATACATATAAGACAGGAATGGTCTGGAGAATACTCCCCGTTCATAGGCAAATTGCTGGTAGCCTGTCAATACAGCAGGGTCTTTTACCTCAATGCAGGCACAGCCACCCATAATACGAATTTCCTTGATACGTTCATCCTGAAAATCTGCCAGTTCCCGACGGGTAATGGCTTCAATGTTTTTGATTTTGGACATATAATCGTCACGTTCAAAAATCTCAATGGCTTTCAGGGAAACAGCACAGGCCAAAGCATTGCCCATGAAAGTTGGGCCGTGCATCAAAGCCTTGCGGTCATCATCGCTGTAGAAGGCTTCATAAACCTTGTGATTGGCAACGGTGCAGGCATGACCGATATAGCCCCCTGTAAGAGCCTTGCCCAATACCAATATATCAGGCAGTACCACATCAGCCACAAAGCGATGAGCAGTACGGCCAAAGCCGGTAGCTACTTCATCGAATATCAGCAGCACATCATATTGGTTGCAAAGCTCCCTTGCCCGTTTTAGGAAGGAAATATCATACATCTGCATACCGCCAGCACCCTGCAACAGAGGTTCCACAATAAAGCAATTCAACTGGTCATGATATTTTTGGAAGGCCTCCTCCAGAGCTGGAATAGTGGTAGGAATATGAATACAGCCCTTTTTCTGGTCTACGCCATCCTTTTGCTCAAAGGCAAAATGGTAATCATCATCATCGCCTACCTCCATAGCCTTGAAGGTATCTCCATGATAAGCACGATTTAGGGCCAGCACCAGAGGACGATGATTGCCCTTGTTTACATGGTATTGCAGGGCCATTTTCAAGGATACCTCAACAGCCACACTGCCAGAATCGGAGAAGAAGCAGTAGTCCAAATCCCCCGGCAGGAACTCCTGCAGCTTGGCAGACAACTTCTGTACTGGCTCATGGGTAAGACCGCCTAGCATAACATGACAGAATTTATCAGCCTGTTCCTTGATGGCAGCAGTCAGCTCAGGATGCTTGTAGCCGTGAATCATGCACCACCAGGAGGAAACAGAATCCACTAGCTTCTGGTCCTTGGTGTAGAGATAAACCCCTTCCGCATCCTTAATATTATAGGGTTCCTTCATATGCTTCATTTGTTGGTATGGATACCAGATCATTTATTTCACCTCATCATACAAATTTTTCAATAATTCCACATCTATATCCAACTGGGTATCTCCCGGCTGAACCTTGGCCAATACAGGCAGGTTGGTCATGTATTGACACATGCGGATATTATCATCTTCCATTACATTGCCTGGATGGTAGTTGTTGAAAATAACACCTTTTACAGGTAAATTATGGGTTTTCATGTATTCATAGGTCAGCACCACATTGTTAATGGTGCCAAGGCCTGCATCAGCAATCATAATACAGGAAAGATGCAAATCCTTGATAATATCTTCCAGCTGGATTTTGGCTTCATCAAAGCAGATAGGACAGAGAATACCGCCACTGCCCTCCACAGTAATATAATCATACTGGGGAACAAGGGAGTAGAAGCCCTGCCTTACCACCTGCATTTCTACAGGATGTCCCTCAATGCGGGAAGCCAAGTGAGGGGAATAGGCATTTTCGTATACATAATGGCACATGGAGTCCAAATCCTGTTCTATGCCGGCACATTCCTTGACAAAGAGAGCATCTCCTGGTATCAGGGAGCCATCAGGACGGCGGTTGTTGCCACTCATGGCGGCCTTGTAGTAGGCTGGCTTACAGCCTGCCTGAGCCAGCTTCTTGACAATCAAGCCGGTAACATAGGTCTTGCCAATGTCAGTACCTGTTCCTGTAATAAAAATTCCTTTACTCATGTTTACGCCTTCTATTCTATAATATATGTATCAGGAGGTTGGAGATGTCCTCGCTATCCTGCCAAGGGTATAAGCTTGTTATTGTACCTGATATGGCGGTGTAATGTCTCTACCCATATCTGTAAGCATATTTCTGTCACTGCGAATGGTAGCACAAGCTGTAGTGGTCAGCATATTGCCTGTAATGGTAGCAGAGGCACCAGCTCGGAAAGCGGTCTCTCCGTCATTGGTGAGGAGGGCTCTGCCAGCACCTAAGCGAATATTGGCCTCTGGGTTAATATAGCGGAAAAAGGCTACGGTTCTTAGAATATCTGCTTCTGTCAACCGCTCCAAATGCTCCAAAGGTGTGCCTGGAATAGGCATTAGGGCATTCAAAGGAATGGAATCAATGCCCAGCTCTGCCAGACTGATGGCCATATCCAATCGATCCTCCCAAGTTTCACCCATGCCAATAATTCCACCGGAGCAGGCGCACATACCTATTTCCTTTACCAGTTTCAGGGTAGCAATCTTCATATCGTAGGTGTGGGTAGTACAGATATTAGGAAAGTTACGCTTGGAGGTTTCGATATTGTGATGGTAGCTGGTAACCCCTGCTTCTTTGAGACGGCGAAGCTGGTCCTCATCCAAAAAGCCCATAGAAGCGCACAGTTCTATATTACACTCCTTGCTCATGGTTTTGTAGGCCTCAATAGCAGCATCGAATTCCTTGCCAGTCAAGGCTCTGCCAGCTGTTACAATGGAAAAACGATGTACACCTTCGTTTTCGTTCATGCGGGCAGCAGCCAGAATTTCCTCTGTGCTAAGCATGGGATGAGATTGACATTCTGTATGATTGTGGGCAGACTGAGCACAGAACTTGCAGTTCTCTGGGCATTTGCCACTGCGGCCATTAATAATGGAGCATAGGTCTACATGATCGCCAACACAAGCAGCCCGGATTTTGTCTGCTCCCTGACACAGTTCATGCAAATCGCAGGTAAGGAAGGCCTGCAAATCATCCTGTCTGGTAAGACGGCGGCCAGCAATAATTTCCTCAGCTAATTTCAACATATCCATAGGTAACTCTCCTTGTTAACTTAAGTACAGCATATAGTTAACATTTTACATAGAGAACAGCAATTTGTCAACCGCTTTACATATGGAGTTAACATCCAGGCCTTGCCTGTTGCTGGGATGTTCAGAGGGAATATTTTACCAACTGTAGATATAGGGAAATCCCCCGAATTGCAATAATAAGTTGAACACCCGGCGAACCTTTATGCAGTAAGTACTGCAAGCATTTCTTCCTCAA
>NZ_JADYTY010000031.1 GCF_021531495.1 Anaerovibrio lipolyticus | reverse complement strand
AAATAATCCGGTGATGTTGGCTATGTGGTTCCACCTGTTCCCATTCCGAACACAGTAGTTAAGCACATAAACGCTGAAAGTACTTGGCTGGAGACGGCCTGGGAGGATAAGAAGTCGCCGGTTCATAGCTTCTATAGGCTATGGTTTATAGAAGCTCAATATGGCGGTCGTGGTGAAGTGGTTAACACACTGGATTGTGGCTCCAGCACGCGTGGGTTCGATCCCCACCGATCGCCCCATATTATAGGGGTATAGCTCAATTGGTAGAGCAACGGTCTCCAAAACCGTAGGTTGTGAGTTCAAGTCTTACTGCCCCTGCCATTTATGCGGAGCAGTACTCAAGAGGCTGAAGAGGACGGTTTGCTAAATCGTTAGGGTCGCAAGGCTGCGGAGGTTCGAATCCTCTCTGCTCCGCCATTTCGTGAATGAAGGCATCAGATTTATCTGGTGCCTTTTTTGCTGTCTATATGGTAATTTGAGCTACGAACCTTATTAAGTTTACTTATAACTTGACTGAATTGTATTTTGGCATTATCATTAATTCCAACAAAGTATTGACTAATGGAACACACTGTGTTAGTATATTATTCGTTAGTACTTTAATAGAGTAAAGAGTAAAAGCTGCTTATAATGGAGGCGTACCCATGACTTCTGATAATATGGACTATATTACAATTGCCCTGCCTAAGGGAAAACTATTTGGCATTTCCGCTGATCTGCTGGCTAAGGCAGGCTATACAGCTCAGGATCTAAGTGAAAAATCTCGTAAGCTGGTTATTACTAATGAGGAAAAGAAAATCAGATTTATCATTAGTAAGACAGCAGATGTACCAACCTATGTGGAATACGGTGCAGCTGATATTGGTATCATCGGCAAGGATGTTTTAACTGAGTCCGGTATGGATGTTTACGAGCTGTTGGATCTGGGCTTTGGCCGCTGTCATTTGATGATGGCTGTAAACAAGGCTTGCAAGCGTGAAAAGCTGACAGATTACGCCCATACTAGAGTGGCCACCAAATTCCCACATATTGCAGAGAAATTCTTTAACAGCAAGGGTATGCAGATGGAATATATTAAGCTGAATGGCTCCATTGAGCTGGGACCTATTGTAGGCCTCTCAGAGAGTATTGTGGATATAGTGGAAACTGGCACTACCTTGAAGGAAAACAATCTGGAGGAAATTGCCTATATAATGGATGCTACAGCAAGATTGATTTGCAATCGAGTTAGCTTTAAACTGAAATTTGATAGAATCAATCAGCTTACTGAGGATTTGAAGCAGATTTTGGCTATGGCAGAGGAGGAAAAGAAATGAGAATTATCAATGTAAAGGATATGGGCCTGGAGGCTGTAGAAAAATTACTGAAGAAGCCAGCCTTTGATCAGGTTGAATTGAATCCTCGCATTCGGGAGGCCAACAAAAAGCTTTTTGGTGCAGATCTCACCGCAGCTGAAATTGTGGATAAAATCGTTGGAGATGTGCGCCGCGATGGTGACGAGGCAGTTATTAAATATACCAAGCTGATTGATAGAACTGAATTTACGCCAGAGGAATTCGTAGTTACTGAGGCTGAATATGAGGCTGCCTATCAGGAGGCTGATCCTGCAGTTGTAGAATCCCTCCGCAAGGCTGCCGAGAATGTGCGTCGTTATCATCAGGAGCAGAAGCCTAATTCCTGGATGAACTATCGTGACAAGGGCTCTATTTTAGGTCAGTCTGTAATACCTTTGGATAGAGTTGGTATTTACGTGCCAGGAGGTACAGCAGCCTATCCTTCTTCTGTAATCATGAATGCCATGCCAGCCGTAGTAGCCGGTGTAAAAGAAATTATTATGATGGTGCCACCAAAGAATGGCAAAATCAATCCATATGTATTGGTAGCTGCTAAGGAAGCCGGTGTGTCCAAAATATTTAAAATCGGTGGTGCTCAGGCTATTGCTGCTATGGCCTTTGGTACGGAAACCATTCCTAGAGTAGATAAGATTACTGGTCCAGGCAATATTTTTGTTACCCTGGCCAAAAAGGCTGTTTATGGACACTGTGATATTGATATGCTGGCTGGCCCTAGTGAAATTCTCATTGTGGCAGATAAGACCGCAGATCCTGCTTATACTGCCGCGGATATGCTAAGTCAGGCTGAACATGATATGCTGGCCTCCAGTATTGTAATTACTGATAGCCCTGAGCTGGCTGAAAAGGTAGCTGCGGAGGCAGAGAAGCAGCTGAAGGTATTGCCAAGAGAAGAAATTACCAGAGCTTCACTGGATAGGAATGGTATGATTATTATAACAGAGGATATTATGCAGGCTGTAGAGCTGGCTAATGTTTCTGCCCCAGAGCATATGGAGGTACTGACTGAGCAGCCATTCCAGCTGCTGCCATATATTCGTCATGCTGGTGCGGTATTCCTGGGAGCATATTCTCCAGAGCCTTTAGGAGATTATTTTGCAGGGCCAAATCATGTACTGCCTACTGGTGGTACAGCCAGATATTATTCTGTTCTTAATGTAGAAACCTTTATGAAGCGCACCAGCATTATTTCCTATACGCAGGAACAGCTGGATGCTGTTAGCGATGATGTAATTCGCTTGGCGGAGGCAGAGGGATTGCAGGCTCATGCTAACGCTGTAAAGCTAAGAAAGCTTTGATGCCGTTATAAAACTACTATTATAGAGAGTAGGGATAAAATGACCAGAGTAAAAAAACTTAGATATAGAAGCAAATTAGGGGATATGCCCTCCTATGATGTGGTGGAAAGAGAGTGGAAGGTTAAGGTAAATGCCAATGAATGTGGTATGAACCTGCCGCCTATGGTGGAGGACAGGGTGATGGGTCGTTTAAGCCGTGTAGCCTTTAACCGTTACCCTAATGAGGATTTGGAGCAGCTCATGGAGTCCATTGCTGATAATTATGGACTGCAAAAGGAAAATGTTCTTATTGGCAATGGCTCTAGTGAAATCATTGAGAAGCTGTTTTTTGCCTTTGGTGGTAGAAATCTGACTGTGGTCTATCCCCAGCCATCCTTCTCTATGTATCATATATATGCCAAGGCTGCCGAGGCTCGTTCTGTGGTGGTAGATCTGAATAAAGAGGATTATAGACTGAATGTGCGGGAGTTTATTCAGAAGGTAAATGATTCCAAGGCATCTCTGGCTGTGGTTTGCAATCCTAACAATCCAACTGGCAATGCCTTGCCTTTGGAGGATATAGAAAACATTGCCCAGCATACCAGCTGTGCCCTGCTGATTGACGAGGCCTATGTGGAGTTTTATGGTCAGTCTGCTGCATCTCTTTTGAAGAAATATCCCAAGCTGCTAGTAGCCAGAACCTTCTCCAAGGCCTACGGCCTGGCAGCCATTCGCTGTGGTTATCTTTTAGGGGATGCCGAGGTTATTGCTATGGTGGCCAAAACCTTTATGCCATACCATATGGATGTGCTGACACTGGTAACAGCAGATACTGTTTTCCAGATGCGGGATGAATATGTACCAAGAATACAGCAGATGATTGCTGAAAGAAACCGTATGTCAGAATTATATGCTTCCCTACCAGGCTTTAAGGTATATCCTTCTCAGACCAATTTTATATTGGTAAAATATGAAAAGGCCGTTCCTCTTAACGAAGAGCTGGTTAATATGAGTATTGGTGTCCGCAGCTTTGGTTCTGCTCCTGGACTGGAAAACTGCCTGAGAATTTCCATGGGCACCAGACAGGAAAATGATCAGGTTTTTGACGCTATAAAAAGCTTTGTAGAAGCAAATCAGTAATTTGTAAGGTGGTGGCAGCTGTGGAGCAGCACAGAAGCAGTAACATTATTCGTGAAACCAAGGAAACATCTGTGGATCTAACAATTGATTTGGATGGCAAGGGCAGAACTGATATCACTACAGGTATTGGCTTTTTTGACCATATGCTGAATCTTTTTGGTGCGCACGGCAGATTTGATTTAGTAGTAAATTGTGATGGAGATATTCAGGTAGATGGTCATCATACCGTAGAGGATATTGGTATTGCCCTTGGTCAGGCTGTAAGCAAAGCCCTAGGAGATAAGCGAGGGATTACCCGTTATGGCACCTTCTTCCTGCCTATGGATGAAACCCTGGCTATGGTGTCTCTGGACATAAGTGGCCGGCCGTATCTGGTTTATGATGCTGGTGGAGATATGGCGCCTATGATTGGTCAATACGATACAGAGCTGACAGAGGAATTTCTGCGGGCCTTTGCCTTTAATGCAGGCATTACCCTCCATGTGAAGATTATGTATGGTACCAATTCCCATCATAAGGTGGAGGCGATTTTCAAGGCATTGGGCAGAGCGTTGCATCAGGCTGTGGCTATTAATCAGGAAACAGCCAATGAGATTCCTTCCACCAAGGGCCTGCTGTAATAGGAGAAAAAAGATGATTGCAGTTATAGATTATGGAGTAGGCAATCTGTTTAGCGTAGAAAAGGCATTGATGCAGTTTGCCACAGATGTATTAATTACTGGTGATAAGGAATTGATTGCCAAAGCAGATAAGCTGGTATTGCCGGGAGTTGGAGATTTTGGAGAATGCATGAGCAATTTGGAGGCAACAGGGTTGATTCCAACTATTAGGGAATGTATTGCCAAGGGTACCCCTTTGCTGGGAATTTGCATAGGTGAACAGATTCTCTTTGAGGGCAGTGAGGAATCTCCAGAGGCCAAAGGCTTGGGAATTTTCAAGGGGATGGTGCGCAGGATTCAGGCACCTGGCTTGAAGGTTCCTCATATGGGCTGGAATTCTGTAACCTTTAGCCAGCCGAACCATCCTTTATTTGCCCATTTGGGAGAGCATCCGTATTTTTATTTTGTACACAGCTATCATTGTGTACCAGAGGATGCAAGTATTATTACAGCCACTACGGAATATGGCGAAAAGCTGACTGCTGCTGTGGCCAAGGATAATGTAATGGCAACCCAGTTCCATCCCGAAAAATCCGGTGATGTGGGACTGCAGGTTTTGAAAAACTTTATTGAAATGTAAATTATTGGCTTCTGATGGGAGAGTAAAATATGGTAATTTTTCCTGCAATAGATATTCGTGGTGGCAAATGTGTCCGCTTGTTCAAAGGAGATTTTGCTCAGGAAACAGTATTTAGTGATAAACCAGAAGATATGGCTGTAAAATGGCAGCAGCAGGGCGGAAAATTCCTGCATCTGGTTGACTTGGATGGAGCTTTAGCCGGCAAATCCCAGAACCTTGAAGTGGTTAAGAGAATTATTGCTAGTGTGGATATTCCTGTAGAGCTGGGTGGGGGCATCCGGACCATGGAGAATATCGATGAAGTTCTGGCCTTGGGGGTAAGGAGAGTAATTCTTGGCTCTGTGGCAGTCCAAAATCCCGAGCTGGTAAAGGAAGCCTGTGATAAATACGGTGATCGTATTGTAGTAGGCATTGATGCCAAGGATGGCATTGTGGCTGTAGATGGCTGGGGTGTATCTGGCAATGTGGAGGTAGTAGAGCTGGCCAAAAAAATGGCGGCAGCCGGGGTAAAAACCATTATTTACACAGATATTTACAGAGATGGCACCTTGTCAGGGGTAAATGTAGAAGCCACAGCTAAATTGGCTAGAGAAAGCGGAGTAAAGGTGGTGGCCTCCGGCGGTGTGAAATCTCTGGAGGACATTAAGGCTCTGCTGCCATATGAAAAGGATGGCATTGAGGGTGTGATTGTGGGCAAATCCATTTATACTGGCAGTCTGAAGCTTCAGGAGGCAATTGCCTTAGTAGAGGAGGCACAGTAATGTATACCAAGCGTATTATTCCCTGCCTGGACGTAAAAAATGGCCGGGTAGTTAAGGGAACCAATTTTGTAGGGCTGCGGGATGCAGGTGATCCAGTAGAGCTGGCTCACCGCTATGATTTGGAGCGCTGTGACGAGCTGGTATTTTTGGATATTACAGCCTCCAATGAACAGCGTGATACCATAGTACAGGTAGCAAGGGACTGTGCCTCTCAGGTATTTATTCCCTTTACCATTGGTGGCGGTATCCGCACTACAGAGGATATGCGAAAAATGCTAAAGGCAGGAGCGGATAAAACCTCTGTAAATACAGCCGCCGTAAAAAATCCCGACCTGATTCGTCAGGGAGCAGAGAAATTTGGCCGTCAATGTATTGTTCTGGCTGTAGATGCCCGTCGCAATGGGGAAAACAGCTGGGAGGTTTATGTTAATGGCGGTAGAACACCTACCGGCCTGGATGTTATTGAATGGGTAAAAAAGGCAACAGAGCTAGGGGCAGGAGAAATTCTGCTTACCAGCATGGATGCTGATGGTACTAAGGATGGTTATGATATACCTCTTACCAGAGCTGTGTCAGAGGCTGTAAATGTACCTGTTATTGCTTCTGGCGGTGCAGGTACTATGGAGCATTTTTATGATGTACTGACAGAGGGCAAGGCTGATGCTGTTTTGGCAGCCTCTGTTTTCCATTATGGTCAGTATACAGTGCGTCAGGTAAAGGAATATCTCAAATCCAGAGGAGTGGAGGTTAGATTCTGATGCTGGATATTTCAATGATTAAATTCGATGAAAAAGGTCTTATACCAGCAGTGGTGCAGGAGGAAAATGGCCAGGTTTTGATGCTGGCCTATATGAATAAGGAGTCTCTGGAGAAAACTCTGGAAACAGGTACTACCTGGTTCTGGAGCCGCAGCCGTCAGGAGCTGTGGAACAAGGGAGCGACCTCCGGCAATATGCAGCAGGTTAAGGATATGTATTATGACTGTGATGGGGATACTATTCTGGTTATCGTCCATCAGCAGGGTTCTGGTGCCTGTCACACAGGAACCTATTCCTGCTTTAGCGGGCGTCGGCTTATGCCAAATAACAAGGCTCTGGCTGTGGTAGATCAGCCTGAGCCAGATAAATATGCCTTGGCTGGTATTCTTAACGAACTGTATGATGTTATTAAGGATCGTCAGTTAAATCCCAAGGAAGGCTCTTATACCAATTACCTTTTTGAAAAAGGCCAGGATAAGATTCTGAAAAAGGTGGGAGAGGAAGCTGTAGAGACAGTTATTGCCTCCAAGAATCTTAACAAGGAAGAAATTATTTACGAGATGGGAGATCTTTGGTATCACTGTCTGGTATTGCTGGCTTATCATAATATCAAGCCAGAGGAGGTTTTTGCTGAGCTGATAAATCGCCATAACGGGGGAGATTATCACAAATTCACTGGCAAAACCGGCATCCGTCCTGTAGACTAAAAAGGCGCAAAATAAAAGACTGTCGCAGCTGCGACAGTCTTTTATTTGTGCAATATGTATTTTACTGCTAAATAGCCTACACCATAAAGCATAAGCATAGGAATGGCCATCATGCACTGACTGATAATATCCGGCGGGGTAAGCAGGGCACCAATAACAAAGCATACAAGGATGACAATGCGGAATTTGGCTGCCAGCATATCTGAGGTAATAATTCCCAGCCATGCTAAAATCATCATAATAAGTGGCATTTCAAAGAGCATTCCAAAGGGAAGCACAAAGGTGATAATGAAGTCAAAATAGCTTCCAGCAGATAAAAATGGCTGGAAGTCAGCACTGCCCATGCCCAGGAAGAAATTCATGGCTAGCGGCAATACCAATTTAAAGGAAAATAGCAGGCCTGCCACAAACAAAAGTACAGAAACTGGCACCAGTATGGACAGCAGCAATCTTTCCCGCATGGTGAGGGCTGGGAGAAGAAAGGCCCAGGCCTGATAAAAGATAATAGGTAAGGCAAATAAAAAGCCTGAGAAAATAGTTACCTTTACATAGACAAAGAAAGCCTCGGCAGGCTGCATATAATAAAGCTTGCCAGCTGGCTCCAAAAGAAAGGCCATAATCTCATCCAGAAAATTATAAGCTGCAGCAGCACCTATGGCTACTGCCAGCAGGCTGTACAAAATACGTTTGCGCAGCTCTGTCAGATGCCCCAATATGGTCATATCTTCACTGGTATCCTGCTGTGGGGGCTGGTGACTTTCTGTAGGCAGTGGATGCTGGTCATTTGAAGTATCTGCCATATTATTATGCCTTTTTGTCTGTATTATCAGTAGACTTCTTTTCCTCTTCTACAGTAACATTCTCAACGATGTTTTTCTCTGCATTGCGGAACTCTCTGATACTCTTGCCCAATGCTCTGCCTACATCTGGCAGCTTGCCAGGGCCAAATACTACCAATGCGATAACCAAGATCAGAATCAGCTCGGTAACACCAATTCCACTAAACATAATATTTCTCCTTTCGCAAATCAAAATATCTAACGGCTCTTATTATAACACAGTACCTTGGATTATACCTAATATAATTTTTTGAATAAATTTGCGGCTTATGTATTGCTTTCAATTAGCAAAAGTAATATTATTTATGTATGTGTATAAATGATAGCTATTCTAGGAGATGATGTTATTTCTGTTGTTGCTGATATTGAAAGAAAAAAGAATATCACAAAAGCTGAGCTTCAGTATTTGCTGGAGGGAAATGAAGGAGAGCTTCTAGGGCAGCGGGCGGCAGCAGTAAGGCAGGAGATTTATGGCCAGGCTGTTTTTATTCGGGGACTTATTGAATTTACCAACTACTGCAAAAATAACTGCTATTATTGCGGTATCCGCCGAGGCAACAAGCTGGCTGAACGCTATCGCCTTACGGAGGAAGAAATTCTTGCCTGCTGTCAGGAAGGCTACAGACTGGGCTTTCGCACCTTTGTACTCCAGGGTGGAGAGGACGAATATTTCACAGATGCTAGAATGTGTCATATTATTCGCAGTATCAAGGAACAGTATCCTGATTGCGCTATAACCCTTTCCATTGGAGAAAAAAGCGCTGAAAGCTACCAACAGTATTTCCAAGCTGGTGCTGATAGATACCTGCTGCGGCATGAAACTGCCAATGAAGCTCATTATAGTCAGCTTCATCCTGCTGAAATGTCCTTGCAGCATCGCAAGAAGTGCTTGTATACTCTTAGAGATATAGGCTATCAGGTGGGAGCAGGCTTTATGGTAGGCTCGCCGGGACAGACTGTGGATACATTGTATGAGGATTTGCAGTTTCTTAGGGAGTTAAAGCCTCATATGGTAGGCATAGGGCCATTTATCCCTCAGCATGCAACTCCCTTTGGCCAAAAGCCTGGGGGAACTGTGGAAAGGACAGTAACCCTGCTGTCCATAATAAGGCTATTACTGCCCCATGTACTTTTGCCAGCTACCACAGCCTTGGGAACTATTGATCCTGTAGGCAGGGAAAAGGGGCTGCGGGCAGGCGCCAATGTGGTAATGCCAAATTTGTCCCCAAAATCAGTGCGGAAAAAATATGCATTATATGATGCCAAAATCTGTACTGGAGAAGAAGCAGCTGAGTGTATCAACTGTTTAAAAAATCGTGTAGAAAGTATCGGTTATACGGTAGTCTGCGATCGCGGAGATTACAGACCATAGGAGAGAGTAAAATGTATGATGTAAAATCCATGAAGGCAGAGGAGTTTATCTCTGACGAGGAAATTCAGGCAACCCTGAAATATGCTGACGAAAACAAGGATAATATGGAGGTTGTGGATAAGATTATTGCCAAGGCTAAGCTGGGCAAAGGACTTACCCACCGTGAGGCTTCCGTACTTTTGGCTTGTGACAACGAGGCAAAGCTGCAGGAAATCTATGATTTGGCTCGTCAGATTAAGGAGGATTACTACGGCAATCGCATTGTGTTGTTTGCCCCATTGTATCTTTCCAATTATTGTGTCAACGGCTGTCTGTATTGCCCTTATCATGCCAAGAATAAGCACATCAGCCGTAAGAAGCTGACTCAGGATGAGATTCGCAAGGAAGTTATTGCCCTGCAGGATATGGGCCACAAGCGCCTGGCTATTGAGCTGGGAGAGGACCCTGTAAACAATCCTATTGAATATGTGCTGGAATCCATCAACACTATTTATAATATTAAGCATAAGAACGGTGCTATCCGCCGTGTTAATGTAAATATTGCTGCTACTACTGTGGAGAACTACAGAAAGCTTCATGAAGCAGGCATTGGTACATATATCCTGTTCCAGGAAACCTATAACAAGGAAGGCTATGAAAAGCTGCATCCAACTGGACCAAAGCATGATTATGCTTATCACACAGAGGCAATGGATAGAGCTCAGGCTGGTGGTATTGATGATGTAGGCTTAGGTGTACTTTTCGGCTTGCAGATGTATCGCTATGAATTTGCCGGCCTGTTAATGCATGCTGAGCATCTGGAGGCTGTTCATGGTGTAGGCCCACATACCATTAGCGTACCTCGTGTCAAGAAAGCAGACGATATTGATCCAGATGCTTTTGACAATGGTATCAGTGATGAAATGTTTGAGAAAATTATTGCTTTGATTCGCGTGGCTGTTCCATATACTGGTATGATTATTTCCACCCGTGAGGGCAAGGCTGTGCGGGAAAAGGCTTTGGAATTTGGTATTTCCCAGATAAGCGGCGGCTCCCGTACCAGCGTAGGCGGTTATGTGGAGGAGGAGTCAGAGGATGATAACTCTGCTCAGTTTGATGTTAGTGATAGAAGAACTCTGGATCAGGTAATAAGCTGGCTGATAGATTTGGGCTATGTACCAAGCTTCTGTACAGCCTGCTATCGTGAGGGACGCACCGGCGACAGATTTATGTCCCTGTGCAAGAGCAAGCAGATTCTGAATTGTTGCCATCCAAATGCTCTGATGACCTTGAAGGAATATCTGGAGGATTATGCCAGTGAGGAAACCAAGGTAAAGGGCATGGCCATGATTAATGAGGAATTGCAGAAGATTCCAAATGAGAAGGTTAGAAGAATTGCTGCTGAGCATATTGCTGATATTAGTGGTGGCAAGAGAGATTTCAGGTTCTAATTATGGCAGAATTAAATGAAGTACCAAATGCCAATCGTCTGCATATTGGCATTTTTGGCAAAACCAATAGTGGCAAGTCCTCCCTGCTGAATATTATTACTGGCCAGAGCACCTCCATTGTTTCTGATGTGGCAGGCACTACTACAGATGTGGTGTACAAGGCTATGGAAATCAATCCCCTGGGGCCTTGTGTTCTTATGGATACAGCAGGCTTAGAGGACAATACGGCTTTAGGGGCTCAGCGGCTGGAGAAAACTCAACTGGCTATGGACAAGGCAGATATGGCCATTATTGTTTTCCCGGCAGATGGCAGACAGGATTTTGCTTCTGAGCTGCAGCTGCTGGCTAGGTTCCGGCAGAAAAATATTCCTGTGCTTTGTCTGATAAATGATTTTTCTGACAATAAAGAAGCTGTAGCTGATTTGCAGGACAGATTGGCAGAGAGATTGAAGGACAGCAAGATAAAAGCTGTGGTGGCAGATTGCAGTCATACTGGCAATATAGATGAGCTGCGTATGGCTTTGGCTAGCTTAATGCCAGAGGATTTTGACACAGAATATATTACTGGGCGGCTGGTGTCTGAGGATGATGTGGTGCTGTTGGTAATGCCCCAGGATATTCAGGCTCCTAAGCGGCGGTTGATTTTGCCCCAGGTTCAGACTATTAGAGAGCTGTTGGATAGAAAATGCCTTGTTATCAGTGTTACAGCAGATAAATACCAGCAGGCCCTGTCCCAGCTCAAGACAGCTCCCAAGCTGATAATTACGGATTCTCAGGTTTTTAAATATGTTTATGAGCATAAACCAGCAGAAAGCCGTTTAACCTCCTTTTCCGTACTTTTTGCAGCCTATAAGGGGGATTTGGCCTACTACATTGAGGGAGCAAAGCATATAGACAGCTTGACAGAAAATTCCAAGGTGTTGATTGCGGAATGTTGTACTCATGCTCCTCTGCAGGAGGATATTGGCCGTGTGAAGATTCCAGCTCTCCTGCGGAAGCGTTTTGGGGCCAAGCTGCAGGTGGATGTGGTTAGCGGCACCGATTTTCCTGAAAATTTGTCAGCCTATGATTTAATTATTCAATGTGGCGGCTGTATGTTTAATCGGCAGTTTATTATGACCAGGATAGAAAAAGCAAGGGCCGAAGCTGTACCTATGACAAATTACGGCATTACCATTGCTTATTTAACAGGAATTCTGGACAAAATTTCATTTTAGGGGTAATATATACTGAGTATGGTATTTGCCCTATTGGTTATTTGAGAATGGAGACATGATGATATACTCGTTGTGATGTATATCATCATGTCTTTATGTTGAACATTACAAATAATTTACAGCTTCATGGTGGTATATATTTTTTTAATAATTCCATAAATATGAAATATTTTTTATAATTATTCAATAGTGGTAAAATAATAAATGTAAATTATTGTGTGTTTTTATATTATTGTGTTAGGCGAAAAATAAGGAGAGTTTGTATGACTAACAAAATATCTCGGCGCAAGTTTTTAAAGGTTGTGGCTGGGTCTGGCGTAGTCGGCTTTGGCGTAATGGCAGCTGGCTGCAAGGGTGATCCATCAGGAGCCCAGGGATGGATACCTGATCAGTATCAGGGAAAAGGCGACTTCCCTGTAAACCTGAAAGGCCGTGTGGCCATTAGCCAGGATAACCCATCTATCGAGCGAGATGATGAGAAGTGTATTCTGTGTGGTCAGTGTGTAGAGGCCTGTAAGAATGTTATGGGCGTTTATGGCAATTACCCATTGCCATTGAAGAATGAAGTGGCCTGTGTAGGCTGCGGTCAGTGCACCATTGCCTGTCCTTCCGGTGCTATTACTGAAAAGCGTAATATTCAGGATGTATTGGCAGCTATTGATGATGATAGCAAGCATGTTGTAGTACAGACAGCACCAGCTACCAAGGTTTCTCTGGGCGAGGAATTTGGCATGGAGCCTGGTGCCAGTGTAGGCAAGAAGATGGTTGGTGCCTTGAAGGAGGCAGGTTTTGACGCCGTATTTGACACCTGCTTCTCCGCTGACCTTACCATTATGGAGGAGGCCTCTGAGTTTGTACACAGACTTACCAAGGCCAAGGACGAAATTCCACATCTTACCTCCTGCTGCCCTGGCTGGGTTAAATACTGTGAGTATTTCTATCCAGAGCTTATGCACAATCTGTCTACCTGTAAATCTCCCCAGAATATGATGGGGGCTACTATCAAATCCTTCTATGCAGAGAAGAAGGGCATTAAGCCAGAGAACATTATCAATGTATCCATTATGCCTTGTACTGCTAAGAAGTTTGAGGTAGGCCGTGAGGAGCTGCAGGTTGATGACCAGCGGGATATGGATTATGTATTGACTACCAGAGAGCTGGCAGTATTGCTGAAGCACAAGGGCATTGACCTGAATACTGTAGCTGAAAGCGAATATGATTCCGTATTGGGCGAATCTACTGGTGCCGGCAAAATTTTCGGTGCTACCGGTGGTGTTACCGAGGCAGCTGTTCGTACTGCTTATTATTTTGCAACAGGCTCCAATCCACCAGCTGATTTGCTTTCCTGGCAGCCGGTTCGCGGCATGAAGGCTGTAAAGGAAGCCAATGCAACTATTCCAGGGGTGGGTACAGTGAATATTGCTGTATGTCATGGCTTGGAAAATGCTCGTCAGCTGCTGAATGGCATCAAGGAGCATGGCAGCAAGTGGCAGTTTATCGAATTTATGGCTTGTCCTGGTGGCTGCATTGGTGGCGGCGGTCAGCCAAAATCCTCTGTGGCTGATATTAAGCAGAAGCGTATTGCGGCCATTTACAAGGAGGATAACAGCTCCGCTAAGCGCTGCAGTCATGATAACACTGAAATTCAGTCGATTTATAAGGAATTCTATGGTAAGCCTCTCAGCGAGAAGGCTGAAAAGTACCTGCATACGTCCTTTGTAAACCGTCATGATCGGTTGTTTTGATTGAAAGAGGTGAAATAATGGCTGTTTTAGTAGATATAACAAAATGTATCGGCTGCGAGGGCTGTAGTGTAGCCTGCAAAATGTATAATGGTCTGGATTTCAAGGCTAAGCCTCGCAATATTAAGGATGGACATTTGGAATTGGATGACAATCGCTGGACTGTTATTCAGGAGTTCCATACAGCAAATGACAGTTTGCGCTTTGTCAAGAAGCAGTGCCTCCATTGCTTGGAGCCTGCCTGCGCGTCAGCTTGCTTCTCCAAGGCTATTCAGAAGGATGAAAAGACTGGTGCAGTTGTTTATTATCCTGATTTGTGTGTAGGTTGTCGTTATTGCATGGTAGCCTGCCCATATTCTATTCCAAAGTATCAGTGGAATGAGCAGTTCCCACAGGTGGCAAAATGTCAGATGTGTGAGGCCCGCCTGAGCAAGGGTGACGCACCTGCCTGTGTATCTGCCTGCACAACCGGCGCCTTGATTTCCGGTGATAGAGATGAACTGATAAAGAAGGCTCATGAGATCATTGCTTCTGATAGCCGCTATGTAAACCATGTTTATGGTGAGCATGAAGTAGGCGGTTCTGAGTGGCTGTATATCTCTGATGTACCTTTTGAGGAGCTGGGCTTCAAGCAGGTTAGTGACACTCCTGTTACCAACTACAGCAAGAGTTATCTGTCCAAGGTTCCTTTCTTTGCTGCTGGCTGGGCTTTGTTCCTGGCTGGTCTTACTTATTACAATCATCGTGTAGAGAAAAACAAAAAAAATCAGGATGATGAGAACAAGGATAAGGAGGACTAAGCATGAAGGTAAAGGTATATAAATGTTTTAGAATTTTGGGCTGGGACTTTACCATAACTCCAACCCGATTCGTTCTGACTGGCCTTGTTGCTCTCATGGCAGCTACTGTACTGCTGAGACTTTTAACTGGCTTTCAGTTTGTAACTAATTTGACTGACGAAACCCCTTGGGGTATGTGGATTGCCTTTGACGTAATGTGCGGTGTTGCCTTGGCCGGTGGTGGTTATTCCACAGCCTTGCTTGTGCATATGTTCCGCTACAAGCAGTGTGAGGTTGTAGCCCGTGGTGCTTTGCTGACCTCTCTGCTGGGTTATATTCTGGTAATGGCTGGTCTGTTCCTGGATATTGGTCAGTGGTTTAACTTCTGGCGTCCTTTCGTATCCTGGGGTTATACCTCCGTATTGTTCGAGGTATTCTGGTGCATTTCCATGTACACCACTATTTTGAGCTTGGAGTTCTTTGAGATTATTACAGAGCGCGTTCTGGTAAAGAAGCTGCATAGACATATTCTCAAGATTCTGCCTGTTCTGGTAGTAATCGGCTTGGTATTCCCTGTACTCCATCAGTCCTCTCTGGGTGGTCTGTTCCTGATTATGAAGGAGAAGATGTTCCCACTGTGGTGGAGCCAGTTCCTGCCAATCTATTTCCTCATGTCATCTTTCTTTGTAGGCTCTGCTATGGTTTGCGTAGAGACTACCTTGGCAAGAACCGCTTATGGTCATGAGATTCCTCATGAGATTATGCTGAAGCTGACTCGTGTAGGTGCTCGTATCATGCTGGTATATCTCCTGATGAAGATTTATGATCTGTTCTCTATGGACTTGTGGGGTTATGTATTCCAGGGAACTCTCCAGAGCAATATGTACTGCTTGGAGATGCTCTTTGGTATCATCATTCCTATCTGCATTATCATTAGTCCACTGAGAAAAACCAGAGGCGGTCTGCTGACTTATGCATGGCTCACTGTTTTGGGCGTTATTTTCAACCGTCTGAATTGCGTATTCACTTCCATGTATGAGAGTGGTTCCTACTTCCCAGGTATCGGCGAGATTATCGTCAGCGCTGGTCTGGTATCTCTGGGTATCCTGATTTACTGCTTCCTGGTTGAGAACTTCAACATCATCGGCAATGCCCGTGCTGTACAGGTTAAGATCGACAAGGATAAGGATATCAAGAACCTTATCTGGGCTCTGCTCCGTACCAAGAGACACTAAAAATTTGTTTATAAATAATCTCCATAAGCTAGAGATAAAAATCTGGCTTATGGAGATTTTTTTGATGAAGAAAAAACGGATGAATAAATCAGAAACATGTTTCTTAAAAGATAAAAATGCGAGGTAATATAACACTATATATAACTTAAAAGATGTATAAATATTGATATTAATAGAAAATTGTGCTATGATAATGTGCATGCTGGAAGAGGTATACTATCTTATATGTAGTGGATGGTGAATATACATGATGGTTTTTTCTTTGGTAATTTTGGCAATTTTAATATTATTAGTTCTTAATTACATTTATACCCATTCGCCAAATTATCTCAATGAATACAATAAGGTAAAAAAGTTCAATGAAAATATTCCTGATAATTTAGAGATTATTAATACAGGGAGTAATCATGCATATTATTGTATAGATTGGTCAATTGTGGGAGTAAATGGATTTAGTTTAGCCTCAGGAGCACAGTCTATTAGCTGGGACTATCGTTTATTTGAAAAATACCGTAGCAAAATTGGAAAGAACAAATTATTGTTAATTGTTCTTTCCAATTTAGTATTGGGATTTATGGATTACCCTCAGGATGAAGCTAATCGTAGGTATTATCATTTCTTAAAGCCAGAGGAAATTCCCAATGGAAATTGGTGGAAAAAATTAAAATATCATTATCTTCCTGTATTGAGCAATTGGAGAAACATAGTACATTGCTTTTATCGTAGGGGAAAAATGTTTAAGGAGCCTGAACCGTCGCTGAGATATGCAGAGCAGGAAAGTGATAATCGCATTCGTGGTTGGAAGAGTCAGTTTAAATTAAGGGATTTGCAACATCGTGAATCATTAAAACATCTAGAAGGTGAAATAAAGGCTACAAGTCAATTGCTGCGTCATATGATAGAGGAAGCGAGAAAAGATGGTATTGTACCTATATTGATGTTGCCACCATTATCTGAAATTATTAATAGGAAGATTTCAGACGAATTTATTAATGCAGTTATAGATGAACCAGTTGCAAATGTGGCCTCAGATGTTCCTTTCTTAAATTACATGCGGGATGACCGTTTTCAGGATTATAGATATTATTTCAACGGCGATTTTATGAATCAGGCAGGCCGTGAAAAGTTTATGCCTATATTGTGGCAGGATATAAAAAACGTAATGGCAGGTAATCTAAAAAAATGAATCAGAAGAAAATAGGAGTAATCTTGTCGTATGGACAGATTATGGTAACCATATTGAGCAGTTTGCTATATACACCAATAATGCTGAGAATTCTAGGAGCTGCAGAATATGGTGTATATAGTCTGAGTTCCTCCATTATAGGGTGTCTTGCATTGCTATATACAAGTATGACTAGCACCTATATGCGATATTATTCTATATATAAAAAGGATGGAAATCAGGAGAATATTGCAAAGCTAAACGGTATGTTTTTACTTATATTCAGCATACTGGCAATAATTGTTTTGATATTGGGGATATCTGTATCATGCAATGTAGATATTGTCTTAGGTGATGGTTTAAATGCAAATGAAAAGGCATTGGCTAAAATTCTTTTCATTATTATGTCTATAAATATGGCAGTATTGATGATAAAAACAGTTTTTGCCACGATTGTTATATCTCAGGAAAGATTTGTGTTTATCAAAACACTGGGTATCGCTACGGCAGTGGCGTCTCCATTAATAAATCTACCATTGCTATATATGGGATTTGGCTCTATTGGAATGAGTTGGGTTGTGTTATTCGTGTCGATTGTAGATTTGCTTATTAATGCTGTGTATTTGGTTAAAAAACTTCATTGTAAATTCTGCTTGATGAACCTTCCCTTTAAACTGCTGCCAGAAATGGCGTGGTTTTCGTTTTTTATTATTTTACAAGGAATAATGGATCAGTTTAATTGGAATATGGCAAAGCTCCTATTATCTTACGTAGCAGACAGCAAAGCTATTGGTATATATAGTGTGGGTTTGCAAATAAATAGTCTGTATATTACTATGTCATCTGCTTTTTGTGGCGTGGTTGTGCCACAAATATACAGATTGGTTAGGGAAAATAAATTATTAGAGTTAACAGCATTATGGATAAAGGTAGGACGATGCCAGTTCTATATTATGTTTTTTATATGGAGTACGTTTCTATTTTGGGGAAAATCATTTATACGACTATGGGCTGGTGCGGAATATGATGATGCGTATTATATTGCATTGATTTTTATTACGCCGTTAGTTATCTATTTGTGCCAACATATGGGAATAGAAGTATTGAGAGCATTTAACAAACACAGGCAATGGGTGATTGTACATTTTGTTTTTTCTCTTGGAGGATTTGCATTGGCCGTACCATTGTCTAAATTATATGGAGGCATTGGTGTTGCTATAGGTACAGCAATTAATACATTTTTATGTGTAACTTTTTATGATAATTGGTACTTCTACAAAGCTGGAAAATTGCGAATTATGGATTTTGCCAAAGATTTTATTAAATTCGTGCCTGCATGTATCATTATTGCAGTATTAGGTATTCTGCTAGAACAAGTTCTAGTTACAGATACTTGGTTTAGGTTTGTAACTGTAGTTTTGATTTTTTCTATTTTGTATAGCATAACCATGTATAAAATGGCAATGAATGAATATGAAAAAAATCAGATTAAAACAATTCTGATGAAATTTCATACATAAATAGGTGGTTTTATGAAAAAAATAATTAAAGATTTTATTAAAAGTATGTTAGCTTTGGTGGATAATTTAGTTGGGAATAGCTCTATAAAAAATAACACATTTTATTTAAAGGCTGTTTATAAACTCAGGACACATAAAGCTTTTATAAGCAGAAAGAAAAATACCATTATAGATATTGTTGGAAGTCTTACTTTGGGTTCTATGTATCAGCGCGGTTTTGGCAGAAGTACGTTGCTTTTAATGAGTGATTCTTCTGAACTGCATGTAAAAGGCAGTTTTAGTTGTCACTATGGTTGTGATATTCAAATATTTGAGGGTGGTAAATTGTATCTTGGCAGCGGTTTTATTAATGCAGATACCAAGATACGCTGTCGTAATAAAATAGTAATAGGTGATGGGGTTGCTATATCGCATAATATTTTAATTATTGATTGTAATGGACACAATCTAGACGGTAAGGAAGATGTTGGTAAACCAATTCATATAGGTAATCATGTATGGATAGGAAGTAAATGTATGATTCTAAAAGGAGTGACTATAGGAGATAATTCAGTGATAGCAGCTGGCACTATAGTTACAAAGGATGTGCCACCAAATGTGCTTTATGGAGGAAATCCAGGCAGGATTATAAGGGAGAATTGCACATGGAATTAGATTTAACAAAATGCACAGGGTGTTGTGCTTGTGCCAACGGTTGTCCTGTACAAGCGATTACTATGCGGGAAGATAAAGATGGATTTATCTATCCATATATTAATTCAGATTCATGTATCGAATGTGGCAAATGTAAAAGAATTTGTGATGGACGGTATAAAAAATATACCGATGATTTTGTTGCTAGGTCTTTTGCAGTATGGAGTCAGGATAAAGATATTCGCTATGAAAGTACATCTGGTGGGGCATTTTCCGAATTTGCAAAAGAAATACTGTCCCAAGGAGGTGTTGTTGCGGGAGCAGCGTATGATGAGCATAATGGTGTTGAACATGTCATTATAGATGCTGCAGATAAACTTTCTGTTATTCGGCAGTCCAAATATGTGCAATGTAATAGTAAGAATATATATAAACAGATTAAGGATATTGTAGTACAAGGCAAGTTGACTTTGTTTTGTGGCACACCATGTCAAGTTGCAGCATTGCGGTCATACTTGGATAAAGAGTACGAAAATCTGATTTATATGGATTTTATATGTCTAGGAGTGAATTCGCCCAAGGCATTAAAAGCATGGCTGACGGAAGTAGAGACAGAGGAAAAATGTCGGGTTAATAGGGTTTGGTTTAAGTATAAAAAATATGGATGGCACAGATCTCCATTGTGTACAAGGCTGGATTTGGATAATGGAAAACAGAAAATATATTTTGATAAGGATAATAAGTTTATGAGGGGGTATATACATTATCATCTGTATATTCGCCCTAGTTGCACACATTGCGCATTTAAAGGATTGGATCATGGTACAGATGTAATGTTGGCTGATTTTTGGGGGTTGCAGAGTGCGGATGATAATGGAACTTCGTTAGTTATTGTTAATAGCAAGAAGGGAAATCAGCTTTTTGAAAAAATAAAAGAAAATTTATATTCACGTGAAGAAGATTTTTCTAGGTCTGTATTAGGAAATCCAGCCTTCAGAGAATCAGCTATTTTATCAAAGTACAGTAGGGATTTTTTGTGTAGTTTGGATAGTATGGGATTTAATAAAGCGTACGAGAAATACGCTAGGGATCCATTGGCAGTTAGATTTAAGAATATTATTAAAGGATGTTTAAAAGCAGGAAAACGGATTTTTAGAAAGTAGGAAAAACTATGCGATTTTATTTAAAAAAGATGTTAAGGAAGATAATGTCACAGAGACCTGTTGAAATCTCTGAAAATATTGTGTCACGAGAAGATTTGTTTAAAAATAAAAGAACAATTGTTTTTTGGGGGGGGTACAGGAATAGGTAAGGCTATTACTAATAAATTGCTTTCCCATGGAAGTGAAGTTATTATATGTAGTCGTAGTAAGCACGAAATAGAGGGTGCTATAAACGAGATATGGGATGTTTCGGATATAGGATCTATTCAGGAGAATTTTAACAATATAATAAAAAAATATGGACAGATAGATATGGTCGTAAATTCTCAAGGAATTTTGACTCATTCAGATTTCTTGGATGTATCACCTGAAGAGATGGAATTGGTTTTTAAGACGAATATAGAGTCAGTATTTTTTATATGTCAATATGCGGTAAGGTACTTTAAAAATAATTCCATTTATGGTCATATCCTAAATATTTGCAGTACAGAAGGGTTGAAAGGTACTTGCTATCCCTATGGATTGTCGAAAGCTGCTGCAGTGAGATTAACTCAAGGTCTTGGAAAAGCAACGGTGCGTGATGGCATTATTGTAAATGGTATAGCGCCGGGAGCGACTGCTACGGATATGATGCGACAGGGAGATAAACATAATTGGGCTCCTGCCTATGGAATTCCTAGTGGTAGAATGTGTACAGCTAATGAGATTGCTAATGCGGCAGTATTTTTGCTATCAGATGCAGGACGCCAGATGTGTGGTGAAGTAATGGTAGTAGATGGAGGAGAAAGTCTGCATTAACTATTTGTATAAATACCTTCGAGCATATCGATTTATCTATTTGTGACATATTGTTTTATGATAAAGAAGGACAAGAAGGTATAAATATGAGTTTAAAAAGTGTATTGAAAAGATGTGCAAAGTTTCTGGTTTATGGGCAGCCTGTGGTTAATAAATATGTGTCGGTTGCTCATATTGATGATAACAAATTGTTGGCAGGTAAAAAAATTTTAGTTACAGGCGGTACCAGTGGTATTGGATTATCGGTTGCAAAGAAAATTATTGCTGCTGGCGGAGAGGTTATTATTACTGGCAGAAGTCAAGATAAATTGAATAATGCTTTAAAAGAAATTGATAGCAATAATTGTAAGGCTATCGTTTTTGATATTGCAAATATAACATCTATAAAAAGTAAATTTTTGGATGTTGTGGATTTATTTGATGGAAAACTAGATGCAGTAGTAAGCAATGCCGGTATTTACAAGCAAAAGAATTTTTTCGACTATACATTAGATGATTACACCAGAACAATGGATACAAATTTCACAGGTGCATTTTTTCTTGCGCAAGCAACTATAAAATATTGGTTAGATAATCACATAGATGGTAATTTGGTTTTTGTATCATCTGAGAGAGGAATTATGAGTGATGTTCACCCATATGGTTTATCTAAAGTAGTATGCAATAGTTTCGTTGAGGGATTGGCAAAGCAATATGGAGTAAATGATATAAGGGTAAATGCTGTTGCACCTGGAATTACTGCTACTAATATAAATAACATAAATCCAGATGGAAATTTATGGTTTGATAAACGGAGAATAATGAGGCCAGAGGAGATAGCAGAAGTAGTTAAATTCTTATTATCCGATGCGTCTAAATGTGTAAATGGTCAGATTGTAGCTTGTAATGAAGCATACTCGGTTAATATGGATTGCTAAAATGATTCAGAGCAGGCTCGTAATTATAATTTAGTAGATTTGTGCAAGTGGGTAATGGCTATTTTTGTAGTAGCATTGCACGGACATCCTTTTGTGGATATAATCCTTTGCAAGTTAAGCAAATACAAAAGATTTTCCTGGCTAGGCTAGGAAATGTTCCTAGGGGTTCAATAAATATGTAAATCCTTTGCAAGTTTATTTTTGCAAAGGATTTTTTTATGTCCATTCTGGGCACAACTTAAATGTCGTCTCATATTTGGGGCGGCTTTTTTTCACAAAAACGCAGCCATCAATATGTATGATAGACTGCGTTTGCGAATAGTTTCTGTTTAAAGTAAAGAGATATAGCGATTGAATTCAGAAGGAGCAATTCCAAGAGCCTTCATGGCCTTTTCAGGAGACAAGTTCAAATTACGCATCAATTCCTTTATCGACTCAATCTTACCTTCAATTTTGCCCTCTGCTTTACCTTTATTGTAACCAAAATCTTGCATTTCCTGTAATTTCATTTCGTATGTCATATAGCTCATCCTTTCT
>NZ_JADYTY010000030.1 GCF_021531495.1 Anaerovibrio lipolyticus | reverse complement strand
TTTGTGCAACTACATTTTACCACAAGGGTTCGCTATGGATTTTTAAGTGTTCAACTTAATTATACAATCCGCCGCAGGGTATTCAATGAACAGGTTGCCCTGCATGGCAGGACCTTAACAGCGGCAAAAGAAATTATCAGGATTTGCCGCGATAGAAATCTGCTGACAGAATACTTGAGTGAAAGAGAGAAGGAGGTTGAGGATATCATGCTTACCTTATTTGACCAAGAAAAGATTTGGAATATTGAAAGAGATAATATCAGGGCGGCAGCTTTGGCAGATGGTATCAGCCAGGGGGCTGCCGAAAAGGAGCAAAATATGATTGTTGGTATGTTAAAGGAAAATGTCAACATCAACACTATCGCCAAGGTTGCACAAATGACAGTTGAGCAGGTTGCAGCTATTGGCAAAAAAGCAGCCGTGCTATAAGATAGCACAACAAATATTGGATTATTCTGTTGTATCTGTTCAGACAAAAAGAAGGACAGGTGCGGCATGTACCCAAAGAAAACCTTGAGTGCAGCCTCGCTTCTTAGCGAGTGCGAGCGTAAGCGACGCAGGAGCTTAGAAGCGCGAGGCTGTGCTAAGAGCGAGAGCGAGTTTTCTATGGGTACTGCCGCTACCTGTCCTTTTATAATGTCTGAACAGAGTCCACGAAATATCAAACTACATCATCAGTATATGCACGAAGTAACGAGCAAGCACAACGATAAACTTGAATTTCCAATTATGAAGACGTATTTTGTCCGTGTATCGCTGTAAAATATACTTGCAGATATATGATAGCTGCTAGTATAAATGTGCATGGGAGGAATATTCATGAAAGAGCAGAGTGAGCAGGACTTTATTGTGGAGAAGTTTTCTTATGAGAGTTTGGAGAAGCTGTCCAAGGCGGAGCTGATAGATATTGTGTATAGCTTGCAGGATGCCCTGGTGGATCTGCGTGTCATGGTATGTGGCTATGCTCAGATTGGTATGCATAAACCGCTTTATAAAATTGCCACAAGTATCGAAAAGGGGGATTTGGCTAAGTCCTGGGATAAGGCAGAATGCAAGAAGATTGTCCTGCATATCAATGAAGCATTGAAGGAAGATTTGGAAGCAATGCTGGGGCAGATGAGGGCATTGAGCAAATATGAGGCCGATTCCTATGGTGACAGGGATGGCATGATTACAGGCAGGCCGGAGGCTTATATCGGTAATGAGCAGGATTATGAGTTCTATATAACAGACAGAGAGGAACTTATGATACAGGATGCCATAGAACATTTGAAAGAAGGCTGTAGCTGTTCTTGGGGAAAATAATACAATGTATTGCATGAGATGATAATGAAAAAATGGATTATAATCCATTTTTAGTATGGCAATCACCTGTAGATGGATTATAATCTATTTACAGGTGATTTTTTGCAGGCAAGTTTCATAAAAATTATGCACACAGATATTATATTTTATCCTAAAGGTCTGGGCAGGGAAGCGTACAGGGTGATTAAAATATCGGGAAGTGCAACTTTAAATGGCCTTTGCAAGGCAATACTTGATAGTTTTGATTTTACGGATGACCATCTCTACGAATTTTGCATGGACAATAAAATGTACAGCAGGGACAGCTATCAGTCATCTACGAAGATGGACGGGCGGTCAGCAGAGATCAAAATTGACAAGCTGGGCTTAAAAGAAAAACAAAAATTTTCCTTGCACTATGACTTTGGGGATGATTGGATGTTTGTAATTAATGTCCAGAAAATTCAGGAAGAGTCTGGGAAATGCAAAACTTGTGTAGTTAAGAGCAAGGGAAAGGTGGAACAGTATCCGGATTTTGAAGATCTTGAGGATGATGATTGGGAGATGGAGTTTGGTGAGAATGATGAAGAAGAGGATGAGGATGAGTGTGATGAAGAGACTAAAAAAATAATTGATAAGCTGTTTCGGTAGAAGAATAGATAAGTCCGTTAGAAAATAACTTAGAGGAAAGTTCTGCTGACGAGTGTGCAAAGGAGGAAAATGTATGCAGACGATAGCTTTGATTGCCCATGACAAGAAGAAGGATGAGATGCTGGAGTTCGTTGGTCACCACAAGGATTTGCTGAAAAATTTTCATCTGGTGGCAACACGGACCACGGGAACGCTGATTAATGAAAAGTATGGACTGAATGTGGAGACCATGATGTCAGGCCCTTTGGGCGGTGACCAGAAGATTGGTGCCCTGATTGCGGTAGAGAAGGTGGATTTTGTGATTTTCCTGCGGGACCCTCTGACCTCCCAGCCTCATGAGCCGGATATCAACGCCCTGCTGCGCCTGTGCGATGTGCACAACATTCCGCTGGCTACCAACAGGAAGAGCGGCCATATCCTGCTGGAATATGTGGCGAAGAAAATGAATGGATGAATGATTGAACGGATATAATGACTTTCTGCTTGAATGATTGAATGATGAAGATGCTGAAATATTGTGATGTTGAAATGTTATGATATTTAGATATTGCGATATTGCGATATTGAACAGATATATTGCTGTTGATGATGTAGTTGCTGTGAAATGCTGTCTGCAAAGATGGTATTTTACAGCAATTATTTTTTAGAAGGACATATTTTAGGGTAGTGATTTGGTATAATAAAATTGCTCCAAAGGAAAATGCCGCAGCATACTGCCAATATGCTGCGGCATGGGTGAGGTAAATGAGTTTTAAGTGCAATGCTTGAGATGTGAGATTTGATGTTTGATGTTTTAATGACTGTACCTTACTTGCTTATCTCACACATCAGGGGATATTTTTCTGATGGTTCGTATGGAGCCGGATTGTCAGTGCGGTAGAGTAGATAGTCCACGCTGGTTTTGTAGAAGTCAGCCAGCTTCATCAGAAGTGCCAGTGGGATTTCCCGGTATCACATAGTTAAAGATATTGGTGTCATTTAATCAATTTTGCCGATAAAGCGATAGAAGATTTCTACCTCCTGTTCCCGGCTTCCGTCCTCACCTTTGACCGCTTCATGGACAACGATTTTTTCAATCAGCGTATTCAAAAGTTCAGCGGTCAGTTCTGTTGGATTGACGCACTCTTTCATCAAGGCAATCCATTTTTCTGCGTCTGCGGCGTTCTGGCTTTCAGTGGCGATAGCGGATTGAAGCCGCTCAATCTTTTCGTCCAGTTCAGCCTGTTCGCTTTGGTACTTCCCGGACAGCATAGAGAAGTTGTATTCCGTGATACGCCCCGCCGCCCAGTCCTCATACATCCGGGCAAACAGGGTATCGACTTCGGCTTTCCGCTTCTCCGCTTTGTTCAACTCTGCGGCTTGCTTCTTTCTTGCGGCGGCCTGTCCCTTGTCATTGGCGTTTAACAGCCGCTTCAAGAGCCGTTCTTCATCATGCTGTACCAGCCCCGACCAGTATTGCAGACGGGAGAGGACATAGGCGTAAAGCACATCATAGCGGATATAGTGCATGGAGCATTGGCGTGTGCCCTGTCCGTACTTGCTACAATGATAATGGCCGTAAGGCTTGCTGTTCTGCCTGTTCTCCCCATAGGACAGCGACCAGCCGCAATCCGCACATTTTACCAATCCGGAAAAAATCTGCGTTGTACCATCCTTGCACTTCCTGCGGCGGTTTGCTATCTGTTCCTGTACCTGCCGGAAAACCTGCTCGCTGATAATCGGCTCCTGCGTATTCTCCACCCGCACCCATTCACTTTGGGGCTTGCGTACCCTCCGCTTGTTCTTAAAGGAAATGTTCGTTTCCCGGTAGTGGATGGTATGGCCGATATAGGTTTCATCTTTCATAATGCTCTTGACCTGGGCTATCGTCCATGCGTAACTTTTTTCCTCCGGCGCACCCGCATAGATGTTTGCAAAAGTCCCGTCACGCTGGAAGTTGATAAATCCCGGCGTGGGAACCTTTTCCGTAATCAGTATTCTTGTGATACTGGCTGCCCCTCTGCCATGAATGGCAAGGTCAAAAATCTTCTCCACTATCCAGCGGGTTTCCTCGTCGATTATCAGCTTGTTTTTGATTTCCGGGTGCTTCCTGTACCCGATGGGAGCATAGGCACCGATACGCTGTCCTGTGGCAAACTTCGCTTTGAAAGCGGCCTTTACCTTGCGGCTTGTATCTTTCGCAAACCATTCATTGAACAGGTTTTTGAACGGGACAAAATCGGAAAGCCCTTTCTCTGTGTCCTCATTCTCCGCAACGGCGATATAGCGCACCCGTTTTTCCGGGAACAGAAATTCCAGATAGTAGTCCATCATCACATGTTCCCGCCCGAAACGGGAAAGGTCTTTCGTGACAATGCAGTTTACTTTTCCGGCTTCCACATCGTCCATCATGCGCTGAAAATCCGGGCGTTCAAAGTTCGTCCCCGACCAGCCATCGTCCACATACTCACCGACTACATGAAGTCCCTGTTCCTTTGCGTACTGTTGCAGGATTGTCCGCTGTGTTTCAATGCTTACGCTGTCACCATAGTTTTCATCGTCCCGGCTCAATCTCATATAAAGCGCCGTGTTGTAAATCGTAGTATTGTAAGGTTGTTTCACCGTTAAAAATCCTCCTTCTAAAGAAACAACCCACGCTTACAATACTTTTGCTCTATGGCAATTATATCATAAGCGTGGGCGTGTTATCAATGATGGGCTATCAGGTTGAAGCGGCTTTTTCTGCGGTATGCCGCACCACATCTACAATCAGATCACCGAGGGGCTTCCCGCCTGCGGCGAAGTGTTCGGAGATTTTTATACGGTTGTTCCCACATACAAAATACTGCGTGCCGTTCTCTGCTTGTATGACCTGCCCTGTCCGGGGTGTAAAAATATCGCTTTCGCTTTTTGCCATCCAGTGTCCTCCATATTCAGTTTTCAAGGTACAATGCCGCACAGAAGCGGCGAAAATTTCTGCTTATACTATCACCTGTCCTTTGTCGTGTACCGTTGTTGCCGTTTCACCTGCGCCAGCACTTCCGGCGGGATACGGTCAACGAAATTGCGGAGATTGTGTAATTCGCTTTCCAGCGTTGCCCGTTCCATGCGGTCTTTCATCTTGCCTTTTTCACTGGCCTTTGCCCTTGCTTCCAGCTTTTTGTTTTCTTCCAGCAGGTCATTGATTGTGACCTTGTACTTTTTCAATTGCCCGGAGAAGTTCTCCATCTGCGGGAACCACTTTTTCAGCATGGAGAGGGCTTCCTCTTTTTTCTTTCCGGTGTTCAGCGGGTTAATGCCGTCAAGGGCGGCTTCAATGGCTCTGGCCTGTTTGGAGAGGGAAACCGCCTGTTTGAAAATCCGGGTGGGGATATGCTTCCGGCCTGTCTTGCTGGCACTTTCCCCACGCTCCAAGTCAGGATATTTCTCCACCATATAGGCGTGAAAATCGTCCTGCCACTTCGTCAGGTTTGCCCGGTTGCCGATAATCTCCTTTGCACACAGGCGGTTGTCCTTTGTCAGCGGAACAAAGGTCAAATGCAGGTGGGGTGTTTTCTCGTCCATGTGTACCACCGCCGACACGATATTTTCCCGTCCCACCCGGCTAATGAGGAAATCTGCCGCCCTTTGGAAGAACGCCTGTATCTCCTTTGGGGATTTCCCCTTGAAAAACTCCGGGCTGGCGGTTATCAGCGTATCGACAAACCGTGTACTGTCTTTCCTTGTCCGGCATCCGGCCTGCTCGATACGGCTCTGAATGAAGTGGTAATAGCGTCCCTCCGGCTTGACGATATGGAAGTTGTATTTGCTCCGGCTTGTGTCAATGTCGGGGTTACTGGCGTATTGTTCTTTCTGTCTTTCGTGATGGGCTTCCAGCGGCCTTGCCGGGTTGCCCTTGTGCTTCTCAAACCGCAAAATTGCGTGTTGTGCCATTCTACTCCTTTCCCCATTCCTTTCCTATCCGGGGTTTTCCACAGGGAAAATCCCGCCAGAATTATCTCTGATACGATAGGAATGGAATGGATATAAATAAATCATTTTAATCTTTGTATTTCTATATACTGTCTGGTTTTCGTACTTCTCAAGATTGATTTCCGTACTTCAAAGGTACGGTTTTTAGTCCTCCGGCGTACCAGAACGGGATTTCTTGAAGTCGGTGTTTGGAACCGCTTCATAGGATTTTGGGAAAATGCGGTTGGGTTTTCCACAGCCCTGCTTCTGGATCTCCACCAGTCCGGCGTATTGCAGTTCCCGCAGGGTATTCACCGCTTTCTGCCGCCCACAATGGAGCAGGTCAACCACCTCGCAGATGGGGTAATACAGGAAAATCCGTCCGCAGTCATCCGCCCACCCATTCTTGCGGGATAACTCTGTCCGGCGCAGGATAAAGGCGTACAGAACCTTTGCCTCGTTAGACAGGGCCTTGAATGTGGGGGCTTCAAAGAGAAAATTCGGGAGCCGGGTGAAGCTGAACGCCTTTTCCGGCTGGTGGATATAGATGGTATTTGTCATAGTGCGTTTTGTGGACGGTTAGAAGGCCGTTTTCCGGGGCGGGCGATACTTTATACCGCCTGCCCCGGTTTGGGGCTTCCAAAGCCTGATAAATCAAGGCTTTTTTCGCTCCTAACTGTCCACAGCAGACCTCCTTTTCCGTTCACTTTCGGTTTTCTGCCGCCTGTGAACTCTGGCGGCGCAGCCGGGGCAGTATTTTGCCCGGTTGGATTTAGGGACGAACACACCGCCGCAGACCGCACAGCGTTTCAAGTCCTTATCCCGGAAAATTTCCGCTTCCAGCGTCCCGTCCAGCGGCAAGACCGCCCAGCGGAACCACTTACAGCAGACTGAGAAAGAAACCATCTGCGGGCAGGTGCAGGTGTCCCCATCGTCAAGGACAATGCAGTTGCCGTCCTCACAGCAACAGCACTCCCGGCGTATCAGGCTGGCCGCCTGTTTCCTCTGCGCCGGTGTCATGCGGTAAAGGGAACCGTCCGGCCTGCGTTCCAGCGGCGGCAAGTCTTTATAGGGGTTATCTCTCATGCGTTCCCTCCATTTTGCTTTCCGTTGCCGTTCCCCCGAAAAGGTTTCCTGCCCCATTCCTGCGGCGTGTTCCGGCGTTGGCACGCTCCCCATACTTCGGGACATTTTGTCCCGAAGTCCGGCTCCTTGCGGTGCTTCCCCAGCCGGGGTATCCCTTTTCGGACGGTCATTCTGTTTTCAAGGTGCTGTCCATCGATGAACTACCCTAAGTCTACACCTAAATGACCGCCCGTTCCGTATATCCGAAAGGTGGGAAATCGGCTTAAGAAACAGGCTATTTCCACGCTCTCGGAATTGTGGTAAAATAATAAGTACAGAGTGACAAATTGGAATTTGAGGGGATAAATAAATGGAAAAAGGAAGAATTGTTATAGTCGCCGGAGCACCTGGAACAGGAAAAAGCACAGTATCAGCAATCATTGCTGAAGAATCTGATATGGAAAAATCTGTGTATATGCATACCGACGATTTTTATCATTATCTTAGAAAGGGAGCAATTCCTCCCCATTTACCGGAATCAAACGAACAAAACTTGATTGTAATAGAGGCTTTTTTAGAATCAGCAAAGCGTTTTGCCCGTGGTGGATACGATGTAATTGTAGACGGTATTATCGGCCCGTGGTTTTTAAAGCCGTGGTTAAAAATTGTGCAAGAGGGTTATGAAGTACACTATATCGTTTTGAGAGCTAATAAAGAAGAGACCATGAGAAGAGCGATTAACCGCTCAAAATTAGACAGGAAGACTAACATTGAATTAGTTGAGGTAATGTGGGGGCAATTCCATGATCTTGAAACATACGAAGTGAATGTTATAGACACAACAAACCTGTCCGTTAAAGATACAGTTTTGAAAGTAAAAGAAAGAATTACAACCAGAACCGCATTACTTCATTAGATTTTTTCAAAGAAGGCATACAAATCCTAATTTATCGGGCAGACAAGGAGGGAGAGCATGGAGTTATCCATACAGGAACGGCTAAAAGACCTGCGTGTGGAGCGTGGGCTGACATTGGAACAACTTGCGGAGCAGACCCATCTCTCCAAGTCTGCTTTGGGCAGTTATGAGGGGGACAAGTTCAAAGACATCAGCCACCATGCCCTTATTGAGTTAGCAAAGTTTTACGAAGTGACTGTTGATTATCTGCTGGGCCGTTCCCAAACAAAAAATCACCCAAACGCCGATCTTGCAGACCTGCGTTTGAGCGACGATATGATTGAACTATTGAAAAGCGGGCGGGTGGACAATTCCCTCTTGTGTGAACTGGCGACCCACCCGGATTTTCCCCGGCTCATGGCCGACCTTGAAATCTATGTGAACGGCGTAGCGGGAAAGCAGGTGCAGAGCGCAAACGCCATTGTGGACGCTGTGAGTGCAACGATTATGAAACAACACAATCCCGGCTTGACTGACCCACAGCTGCGACAGCTTATCGCCGCCCATATTGACGATGACAGCTTTTGCCGCTATGTGATACAGCAGGACATAAACAAGATAGCCTTCGACCTGCGGGAAGCCCACAAGGACGATTTTTTCAGCGTCCCGGAGGACAATCCTCTGGAAGATTTTTTGCAGACCGCAGAGGAAACCACCAGAGAGGACAGCGACCCGGAGCAGGCGGCTATGGCATTTATCTGTAAGCGGCTCAAGCTGAACTATGGGAAACTGTCAGAGGAAGAAAAGAAGTGGTTGAAAAAGATTGCACAGAAATCGGATTTGCTGAAAAATCCAAAGCCGCAGCGGGGACGCAAGTAAGAGAATAATAAATCAGATTATATGGAGGTATTGGTTATGAAAAAGTGGTTACTGATAATTTCAGCGACTGTTATTTGCGTTGCTGCCGCTTTTTTATATTTCTTTAGTTTAACTCCCAAAGGAGATACCATTACCAGCAGAGAAAGCATATTGAACACCGCAATTTCAAAAGGGAATGAATGGACTATCGCAAAAGAACTGGAACTTGGCGGTTATATCGTGAGTGGAGCATACAGTACAGATAATAAATCTACACTTGCTATCTTTGAACCAACAGGAAATGGAGACTACAAATTTAGTACATCAACAAACCGAAATAGTGATGAGATTATTGTCGGTGGCGTTGCAATAAACGGAGAATGGTATGATTTAATTTGGTTTAATGGTGCTAAAACAGAGTATGCTGAAATCACTTATACAATAAATGGACAAGTGCAAGATACATTGAGATACAACACAGATGATATGGATATTATCTCAATTAAAAACCCAGAAAAAGAGTATTCCATTCATGTGGCTTACTATGACAATGATGGAAATAAATACGAATAAATTGTTTTTCATCGAGAAAATAGCAAAGCCAGCCGAGCCAGTCAACGGTCAAGATGAACGGCGCATTTCATGCGCCGCCGTTGACAGTCCCGCCCGTCTTTGCTAAAGGGTAATCAAGGCGGGAAAGCCCTAAAATGGCTTCACACCTATTTCAATAATTGGAGGAGATAAAAATGAGATCAGAAAAGGAAGTTTATGATATTGTTTTGAATTTTGCAAAAACAGACAAACGCATTCGCATGGTTACTTTGGAAGGATCTAGAACAAATACAAATATTCCGCCTGATGATTTTCAGGATTTTGATATTACTTTTTTTGTTACGGATATGGACAGCTTCACAAGTGATGATAAATGGCTAGATATATTTGGTGAAAGGTTGATTCTGCAAAAGCCGGAAGATATGGAATTATTTCCAGCTGTAGAAAAGGGATTTTCATATTTAATGCTGTTTACTGATGATGTTAAGATAGATTTAACTTTGCTGCCGCTGGAACTGATAGACGAGTATTTTACATGGGATAAACTGGTAAAGTTACTGTTGGATAAAGACAACCGTATCGTAAAGCCGCCAATACCAACGGATATAGACTACCACTTGCAGAAGCCTACTCAAAGAATGTTTGACGATTGCTGTAATGAATTTTGGAATACTACAACATATGTAGTAAAGGGCTTATGCCGCAAAGAAATTCTTTTTGCTATTGACCATATGAATGATATAGTACGAAAAGAATTGCTTCGCATGATTTCCTGGCTGATTGGTATCAAACAGGGATTTCATTTCAGTTTGGGAAAAAACTATAAATTTATGAAGCAATATGTCCCAGAGGAATTGTGGGAACGACTTATGTCTACTTATAATATGGATTCCTATCCCCATATGTGGGAATCCTTTGAACAATGTATGGCATTGTTCCGGGAGGTTTCGTCAGAAGTGGCATGCCAGTTGGATTACCAGTATCCACTATATGATGAAAAAATCAGTAATTATGTGATTCGGCAAAAGAAAAAATATGGCATTGAAGATGATAACAAATAAAATTTTTTCAATCGAAAAAATTTATTTTGATTATTCAATTTTGAAAAACTGAATACCTCAAAATCAGAAAGAGCGCGGCCAAGCACTTTGAGGGATTGGCCGCCTTGTCCACCCATCCAGCGGGGCGGCGGGCGGCGGTCAAGGCCGGGTGTAACCCCGTTCATTTCAGCCTTGACGGTTGCCCGCTGTCCTGCTACTTTTCCGGGAGTGTGGCCACAACTTCGGGACACTTTGTCCACAAGTCGGAGCGTAGGACGAGGGACGGGGGCTTTCATATACGCCCTGTCTGCTGATGAAACCAGACCTGCGCTTGCGGCTCCACGCCACACAAGCACAGCCCTGTTTTCCTGCCGCTTCAAATGCCCTTGCCCTCCCCGGCGGCAACGGCATTTTCACAGCAACGCCGACAGAGCGTATAACACACTACACTTTGCTTCGCAAAGTCGTGTGCCAAATGGGGGCGTTGCCCCCTTTGGAAACCCCCACAAGAAAAGGCGGTATGCTCCCCCTCCACGGGGCGCATACCGCCTTTTCTTGTTATCCAGCCCTCCGGCTGTATCGGTTGAGCAAAAGTCAGCGTGGGATTGATGTGGTATCTTTAACTAAGTGATACCCCGCCTGCCCAGTTCGTAGTAGGAATAACAGACCTGTGAGCAGTTTAAAAGAGCAGCCAGCTCTCGCTGCTTCAGGTCGTTATCCTCACGCAGATCATAAAGTCTTGATAAATGCAATCAACCACCCCCTTTTGGGGATAGTATATTATAAATCATTTTGTTATAATCATTATGAAAACGTATTGTTTTATAAGGAATTTGCTAAAATGAGCATAAAGTAACATTAGGTCTGGTTAGTTTATTTTATGAATAATTCTTTTTAAGATTGGTGATAATTATTTTTGGGAGGGATAGATATGCTGAAGGATATGGCTGAGATGCTGTTTGGCGAAAAGAAGTGTGCCAGGTGCGATAGCAGGGAAAATATCAGGCGTGTGGCAGTCTCAAGTTTTTCCGGCCGCAGGGAGTACAAATGGCTTTGCCCCAAGTGCGCTCTTTTAGAAAAGGCAAAGGTTTATTGAGGTGAGGATATGGCTACAAATGATACTCAGTTTTCAGAGGGAAAAACAGATAGAAGCATATCAGGAGCCTTTTGAAAAATGAGCTGTTCCTGTACAAGCAGACGGAAAATGCCCACACCGTCAAGGATTTGCTGTGGCAGCTCAGCGAGGCGAAGCAGCAGCAGAGATATGTGCTGCTGGAGTACAAGAGGGTTGGTGCAAGAGCCTATGAGAGTATCAAGGTAAAGCCTTTGGGAATCATGTTTTCGGAGATGTACTTTTATCTTTTGGCGCAGGTGGAGGAAAGTACGCCGATAGCCTTCCGCCTTGACCGCATAGGGGAGTGCAGCCTGCTGGCGGAGGTGTATACCAGGGGAGCCAAGATGTGGTTTCTCAGCCAGGCGGAATTTCTGGAGGTAATGGAGCCGGCGGATTTCCGTCAGGAGATGCAGGAAACCATCAGCAGGATGCTGGGGAATTATCAGGAGCAGGTTCAATTGCCATAGTTGCCGTCAGGCAAATTTTTTAGTATAATGTTATCAGTTAATTATCAGCTAATTATCAGTTACAGAATCGTTTGCAGCGCAGCAAGGCAGCGAGTCTGCAATGCAGCAAAGTAGCAAAGTAGCAAAGTAGCAAAGTAGCAAAGTAGCCAGGGGGCGATTTTGCGCAGGATAGGAGCAGGAGGTGAAATCATGGCAGTAAGTGGCATTTTTGGTGCCCAGGGCGGTAGTGCCTGGGATTGGCTGAACAAGGCGTCTGACAATGCCTATGGGGTAAATGGTCAGGAGCAGGAAAGAGATGGCTCTCTTTCTCCGGAGGAAGCGAAGAAAAAGCTGAATGGGCGCAATTCCACGCCGGAGGAATGCGAGACATGCAAGAACCGCAAATACCGGGATGGCTCCGATGAGATGGTTTCCTTCAAGGCTGCTGGCCATATAGCTCCTGAGTCTGCTGCGGCAGTGGTGATGGGGCATGAGCAGGAGCATGTGTCCAACGCCTATCAGAAGGCGGAAAAGGGCAATGGCGAGGTTGTCAGGGCTTCCGTGCAGCTCAAGACGGCGATTTGCCCTGAATGTGGCCGCACCTATATCTCCGGGGGCGAAACTAATACCCAGATTAGGTATTATAATGAAGACAATCCTTATCAGAAGGATATGAAGGAATCTGATGCAGACAATAAGTATCGTGGAGCTAATGTGGATATTTCTGCGTAAGGTCTTTTAGTATTGTTGCGGAACTTGTATGCCTGATGCAGTGGCTGTGCTTTGTGTACAGTTATTGCATCGGGTATTTTTGTTGGAAAAAGTTTTGTGCAAGTGGCGTTGAAAATGGTGTATTGTTTTATGAAATTATATCTGAATTGGCAAAAATAATGCAAAATGATTTGAACTACTCCCTCCTAACGCTTAGCGTTTGAGGAGGGAGATTCCCACTTCTACGAGAACAGCCTTCTGCCTTGGCAAAAGGACTTACACACTCTCCGTGGGCGTTAATTTCCGTAGTTCCTACGGTATTTTTTATGTTTTGAAGCTTATGCAGATATTATTTCTTTTGCTTTAGCCAGAATATTCCTGGCTGCATTCACATCTCTATCGTGGTGGTGCCCGCATACAGGACAATCCCATGCACGAATAGCAAGATTTTTTGTGTTCTTGTTCTGATAGCCGCATTTACAGCATTTTTGAGAACTTGGGTAGAATCTAGGAACCCTTACCACTCTGCAGCCATGCGGCACTGCCTTGTATTCAAGCATCCTGAAAAACTCCGACCATGATACATCAGAAATGGCTTGTGCCAGTTGATGGTTTTTCAGCATATTCCTGACCTGCAAGTCCTCTATACCGATCAGTTGGTTTTCCTTGACCAGTTTAGTGGAGACTTTGTTCAGATAGTCCTTGCGGATATTTGCTATCTTTTCGTGTATCCTGGCAACGATGATTCTCTGCTTATTGCGATTATTACTGCCTTTTGCTTTACGTGAAAGCTTCCGCTGCTCCCTTGCCAGTTTTTTGCTGTATTTCTTCAATGTTTTCGGATTAGCAGCAACATCACCATTAGAATCGGAGTAGAAATCCTTAATTCCCACATCTATGCCTATTTCTCCGCCATTATTAGGAAAAATTTCTACTTCTTCCTCAACACACAGGGAAACAAAATACTTGCCTGTGGCCTTGCGTGACACAGTGACATTCAAAATTCTGCCTGTGAAATTCCTGGAAAGTTTTATTTTTACTAAGCCAATTTTGGGAAGCTTTAGCTTGCCATTCGTGATTGCAATATTGTTATTAACACACTGGGAACGATAGCTGAGGCAATGATTGTGCTTTGATTTATATCTCGGATAGCCTGATTTTTGGGCAAAAAAGTTTTTGAAGCCTTTGTCCAAATCTTTTAATGCCTGCTGCAAAGAGGTACTATCTACTGCTTTCAGCCATACATAGTCCGGCTCACATTTTAACTCGGTCAGCATTTTGCTAGTCTGCTTGTAAGTCACACTTGTTTTGGAATTTGTCCATGCTTCTTTACGGATATTCAAAAACCTGTTATACACAAACCTGACGCATCCCAGTGTCTGATTGATTAGCTGTTGCTGTTGTTTAGTGGGATATATTCGATACTGATAGCCTTTTTGCTGTAACACATCGTTCACCTCCTGTCACTTACTATTATATCACTACTATGTTCTGTTGTCCACCTCAATTACTAGCGTAAATTCGGCGGACGTGGCATTCATCTCCCGCCTATAGAGGCAGGGAGTCTTCTGCCACATTAAGATAAAAAATGCCAGCAAAAATATCATCACTAAACATAAATAACAGAGGGAAAGTTTTTTGCCAATAGAAAATGCCATCATCGAAGGGCGGCAATTGCGCCTATTGCTGATGGCATTTTTATTTTTTGCTAATTATGCTAAGTTTTTGTCAAATAGCTTTTTATTTGGTGGCAATGGCAACATCGCTGTCGGCATCCTCGCTGTCATCTTCCAGCAAGGTTTCCTTGTTCATGCGGGCTGCAAGGTAGTTGGCAGCCAGGGAGCCGGAAATGTTGTGCCATACGCTGAAGATAGCCCCAGGGATTGCCGCAGCTGCACCGAAGTGGAGCATGGCAAGGGAAGTAGCAAGGCCGCTGTTCTGCATGCCAACCTCAATGGAAACAGCCTTGGCCTTGGCAATATCCATCTTCAGAAGCTTGCCGATGGCAAAGCCGCAGGAATAGCCCAGCAGGTTATGGAGCATAACGACTACCATAATCAAAGCACCGGTCTCCAGAATGCGCTGGGAGCTGACAGCTACTACGCCGCCTACAATCAGCACGATGGATACAACAGATACTAGAGGCAGAACCTTTACAACCTTCTCAACAGTGCTGCGGAAAAGGGTGTTGAGGATAATACCCAGCACAATAGGTGCTACTACCATCTTCAGGATGGACAGCATCATGGCGGACAGGGAAATCTCAATCCATGCCCCTGCCAGCCACCAGGTCAGGAGCGGCGTAACGATAGGAGCCAAAATGGTGGTTGTCATGGTCATGGAAACGGACAATGCTACATCGCCCTTGGCCAGATAGGTCATGACGTTGGAGGAAGTGCCGCCAGGGCAGGTACCAACCAGAATGACACCGGCTGCCAGGTCAGCAGGCAGCCCGAAGGCGGTAGCCAGCAGCCATGCCGAACATTACCACACCCAGCAGGATGGTAATGTAGGATGCCGACCACTTGAAGCTGGCAGGCTCAAACAGGGCGATTGCTGCGACTACGATAACAAATACAGCCATGTACTTGGACACGAAGCCGCTGAGTTTTTCCAATGAATTCATAATAAGTGCATCTCCTTTGGATGTATGGAAGCAGCCAATTCACTTATCTGTTCTATAGTAAGAGCGGTGAATTCAGATATTTCATCGTATGGCTTATTCGCTTTCAGCATCTTTATTGCAAAATCCTTCGTGGTTTGCTCGCGACCATAAATAGTACCTTCATCAAAGCCCATTGCTCGTTCTTCCATCATAGTCTGCATGTAAGTCATGTAGCTCACTCCCTTTCCAGTGTCATTCCTGAGTTCCCGAACTTCCTCATCCAATTGCCGGGTGTAATCATCCGTCACTTCGCCAGTAGAGATATAATCTATCAGATTGGCCAATTCCTTGCTTATCCTATGCCCATCTCCCTCCGTATTGATAAAAACACGGGTTACGCCATCATCCAGCACCAAAGATAATAGCATTTGTGGGTGCAGCGTTGCCGCAGGAGAGCTTGGCTTTCCTGCGGTATTTTTTTAGGTACCAAAATACTATTTTTGGTCAAATTATTTACATTATTACTTGTAATTGTTATTATAGAAATGCGTATAATAAATAGTAGCGCTTGATATTGATTGCTCGGGAACTATTGGATAATATGCCATTATGAAATGTGTGAGGAGGTGGTTCTCATGCGCAAGCTGGGACAGGACGCTCTTGCCATCAAGAGGGCGGAGCAGTCTTTTGACAGAAAGAGGAGAACGGTGGGGCTTTTTGGTGCGCCGCTTTTGGCATTGCTGATTTTTATGATGCCTATTGACGCCCTGACATTGGAAGCGCACAAGCTGCTGTCAATTATGGTGCTGGTGGCACTGTGGTGGATCACGGAGCCGGTGCCTATCCCGGTAACATCCCTTTTGGGACCGACATTGGCGGTCATGACAGGTGTAGTAAAGGCGGATGCCGCCTTTGCCGCCTTTGCCAATCCCATGATCTTCCTCTTTATGGGTGGCTTTATTCTTGCCAAGGCCATGATGCTCCACGGCCTTGATAAGCGTTTTTCCTACTGGATTTTGTCCAGGAAGTGGGTGGGCTCCAATCCAAGGAGGATTTTTCTTGCCATCGGCATGGCGGCAGCCCTCTGCTCCGGCTGGGTGAGCAACACGGCAACGGCTGCCATGATGCTGCCTATCTGCCTGGGGCTGCTGTCCGCCATCAAGGATATGCTGGCTGCTAATGGCAAGGAGATTGACCTGTCGGAGTACAAATATGCCACGGGGCTTATGCTGATGACGGCGTATAGTGCATCTATCGGCGGTGTCCTTACACCTATCGGCACGCCACCAAACCTGATTATGCTGGGCTTTCTTGACCAGATGGTGGATGTGCATATTTCCTTCTTTCAGTGGATGGAATGGGGCTTTATTGCCATGGTGGTGTATTTTTCCATTGCCTATGTGGTGCTGACCAGGCTGTTTCCTGCGGATGTGGAGCGCATCGAGGGGGCAGAGGAATTTATTGCTGGCAGGATTGCAGAGCTGGGCAGCTGGACCAGGGCTCAGAAGAATACCCTGATTTGCTTTGCGGTGGCAGTTGTCCTTTGGGTGATGCCGGGCTTTCTCAGCATGGCGCTGACGCCGGGGGACCCTGTGCTGAAAATGTATAACAGACTGTTCCCGGAGGCGATTGCCGCCATGGGCGGTGCCTTGTTGCTGTTCTTGATGCCGATTAATTTTTCCGAGCGGCGTTTTACTATCCGCTGGGAGGAGGCAAAGGAAGGCATTGAGTGGGGAACCTTGATTTTGTTCGGTGGCGGTCTGGCTATGGGCTCCATGATGTACAAGACAGGGTTGTCTGCCTGGATTGGTGATTTAATCGTGGGCAGCATGGGAGGCAGCGTGTCCCAGGTGACGATTGTGGCTGTGTTCTCCGTAATGGCACTGCTGCTTTCCGAGCTGACTTCTCATACGGCGGCAACCAATATGATTGGGCCACTGGCCATTACAGTGGCTGTGTCGGCAGGACTCAGTCCGATTCCTGTGGCAGTGGGCATAGCCCTGTCAGCCTCTCTGGGCTTTATGCTGCCGGTTTCCACGCCGCCTAATGCCATTGTGTATGCAACAGGCTACATTCCTATTACAAAGATGCTCAGTACCGGCGTGTATATTGATATTATCGGTATCGGCTGCGTGACTATTCCGCTGTCTATTTACTTTGTCACCTGGGTGCTGGGGTGAATCAGCTGCCGCAATAGCAGCAGGATGGATTGCCACAATGATTGTTGCGGGAAAGGATGATGTAAATGCGTAGGGAAATAAGAAGAATTTTTGCCATGCTATTGCTGCTGGCAGGTTTGTGTGCCCATACTGCTTTTGCGGAGTATTCGGGGGACAGGCAGGTGCAGGAGTTCATTCCCTGCATCGCAGGTGTCTGGGTGGATGAGGCAGGCCATCGCCAGATGCATATTTTTGGTGGCCAGGATGGCATCAATAGCTTCAGGATTATGGGGATTCGGGACTGGGAGGGAAATGCTGCTGATGGCTCTGCCGTGCTGACGGTAATGGAAAAGCGCGGTTCCCGGGAGATGACTGTGGAGTATCACAGGGACGGGGCGGATAGCTGGCTGCTTTTGGATGGCAGGCTGAAGGTGGTGCCGGAGCAGGCGGAAAAGGTGCACGCCGAGTCTGTCGGAGGCGTGTCCCTGGATATGCCAATGATGCAGCTTTTGTACCTCTATGGGGCTCCGGCGGAGTATCTGGAGGAAGCTGCCACCAAGGAATTGTGCGGTGTAGAAAGCTATGCCTGGTATTATCGGAACGAGGGCTGGCTGGTGACCTTTGACAGGTCCTCCAGCACCGTGGACAGGATTTTCCTGTTTCCGGGCAGCAGCAAATTTCTTGATCGAGCGGTACTGAATTGTGATTCGCCTTTGGAACGTTTTGAGGGCTTGTACGGTCTGGGCAGGTGCCCAAAAGCTGGTGACAGCTTCCATCTTGGGCAGCAGGAATACCTGAGTTTTGCGGGATATCCGGCTTATATCTGCCTGAGTATTTATAACGGGCAGTAAGGCGGTTTTCTGCCTTTTAGTTTTATGCTTTTTGCCTTTTACATTTGCGGTTGTTTGTGATATACTATCCCATCTTTGACAGTTGTTGAACTAAAAAATGTCTCGTAAGCCAGTATTTATGCGGCTTGCGAGACATTTTTGTTACGTAAAGAATTATAGTATTTTTATCTTTCCTTACTTTTTTTCTGGATATTCCTCATTTCTTGCTTTGTCATAAACTGAAAATCGGTATTAAATCCAAAAATCTGATGAAGTTTATCGGTTATAGCAGTTCTTTTATATATTGGAATGTATCCCTGCTCCTGAACTGTTGCAAAATTCATATTTCGTATAGTTCCAAGAATTTCTGTGCATGTATATCTCTTACTCATCTTCTGTTCAATGCATCTGTATAAGATTAAAGCCAGAAAACAAGTAAGAAAATGAGCTTTTATTCTGATTTCCTTTTGCAAAAATACAGGACGTGCTTCAAAATCAGTTTTCATTATTCGAAAACACTCCTCAATCTCCCAGCGGCCTTCGCTTACATGTATTATATCGCTTACCTTATCATCAAGAAGGTCGGTAGAGACAGCATATAATCCGTCAAAAAGAGCTTCATTCTCTATTTTTTCATTATCGAGAAGATCATGGATATTTGCTATTTCACCATCATTGGTAACTGCTATCTGCTTCCCTCTTATTGTTTTCTGATAACTTGCATATTTGGGTGAATATACAACAATAAGCCTCTGATGCAGCTCTCTGGGCGTGTATGGAATTTCCTTATAGTAAATCCCCTTATCGTCATAAGGAAGATTGGAAATATCTGTGCTCATATCATCATATAGATTTTTAAAACCGCATTTGTTTAGTGCCCATGCCCGTTCTTCTGCTTTTAATTTTTTTATGGACTGCGTAACGATGAAGGCACGTTTTCCCATGTGATTATATTCGCGAATTCTCTCCGCTCCCAGTCCTGCATCGCTGCAATAAATAAACTTTTGGCAACCGAACTGGGACAGAATTTTTTCTTCCAAAGGTTTTACAGAGGTTTGTTCATTCGAATTTTCAGGAAAAAGTGAAAAGGCAAGCGGAATGCCGTCTCCATCCATGAACATCCCCATTTGCACTATAGGGTTTGGCCGGTGTTCTTTGCTTTTCCCATATTTCTTACATCCATCTTCCTGGGATATTTCAAAATAATAATTAGTGCAGTCGTAATATAATATCTTGTCGTTACGGGAGCCAAGAAAACGGCTGTTTTTATAAACTTCTGATTGTATAAAGTCACATTCGTCTCCAAGGACACTTAATGCGCGGTATACATCGTGCAGGCTGTATGAAGGTTTTTCAAGAAATTCATTGGCAATGTTGTATGAAGAACGCTTGCTGGAAGGTTCTAATATACGGGCATAGAGCATATCAGACAGAATTGAATTGATGTCATATTCAAATTTATATTTGTCTTTAAGCTTTCGGCAGATTTTATCAATATGCAGTGCATAATACATTGATTGCAGAAATAAATAACCTCCACGGTGGAAAGCCTGCCGATCATACTTGATTTTAGCATCGGTATTGAACGTAATTTTTACTTTTTTAGCTTCGTTCTCAGCCTTATCCTTCATTGTTTCCAGCTTTGCTTCTGCACGTGCCCAAGCCATGACGTCATCACGCGTAGGACCATGTTCTTTGATAAGTTCCTTGAGGGTTCCAAGTTTTCGTATATTAACGGAAGTGCTGACTCCCTTGTCATTTATAAAACTTTTGGCGATGTAAAAAGACTCGGAATTTTTTGATTTTGATGTAGTTACTTTCATGCCAATCGCCTCCTCGTCTTATTATATCACATAATACTATAAAATACTATATATTAAAACGAAAAATTTGACAGCGAGACGGCATAATTTACAAGGGTTGAAAGGTGTTTTTTTCGTTTTGAAGTGTCAAACTCCCGATATTATCATATTAAATGTGCTTTTGAGAATTGTTATTATTATATTATGCAATAATTTATCATTATCATTGGAGGGATAAATATGACATTGAAGGACGGCAAGACCGGCATGGTGCTGCGGGTTGACAGTATTGCAGAATCAGGCCTCAAGGAACGCTTGATGACCATGGGACTGCTGCCGGGAACCAAGATAAGCGTACTGCGTTCCGCACCTTTGGGGGATCCGATGGCCATAGGGCTGCGTTCCTATCATCTGGCAATCCGCCGCAAGGATGCCGCCAATATACAGGTGAGCCAGGTCTGATTTGTCTGGCTGATTTGAATGGAGTGGCGTGTCGTTTCATCAGAAAGGAGTTTTTAGATTATGAGTGCAAGCTTATCGGTAGCACTTACCGGCAATCCTAATACCGGCAAGTCGACGATTTTTAATGAGCTGACAGGAGCCAGGCAGAAAATCGGCAACTGGCCTGGCGTTACTGTGGATAAAAAGGTAGGTTATGTCCGCCACAATGACAAGGATATCATGATTGTGGATTTGCCGGGAACCTACAGCATCAATGCCCGTTCCCCGGAGGAAAAAATCGTTATTGATTACCTGCTGACCACCCATACGGATCTGGTGGTGGATGTGGTGGATTCCTCCAATATAGAGCGCAATCTCTACCTTACCTTGCAGCTTCTGGAGCAGGGGATTCCCCTGATTATTGACCTGAACATGCAGGATGAGGCGGAAAAGCGGGGCATCAAGATTGATGTGAAGAAGCTGGAAGCATATCTTGGCTACCCGGTGCTGCTGACCATTGCCCGTGATGGCAAAAGCCTGAAAAACATGCTGAACGTGTTTACATCTATCTCCATGGAAGGCTATGGTGCCAGCCCGCAGCTGAAAGCCCATATTGCCAGAGTGCATGAGATTGAGGCGGAGGTGCAGGATGAGAAGGAGCGTCAGGCAAGGCTTATAGAGCTTCGCTATGAGTTTATTGACAGTATTTTGCAGGAAGCTGTAGAGTTCTCCCATGTGGGCACTAGCACCTCTGAAAAGATTGACAAGGTGCTTGCCAATGGCGTGCTGGCTATTCCGGCATTCCTTGCGATCATGTACGCTGTTTTCCAGATTACCTTTGAGTGGATCGGCCAGCCGATTGCAGATGCCCTGGATGAGTTTATTGCCGGTGATGTGACAGATGCGGTGTCTGGTGCCTTGGAGTCCATGGAGGTGGCTGACTGGATGCAGTCCCTGGTGCTGGATGGCATTGTGGGCGGTGTCGGTTCTGTTATCGTCTTTGTACCGCTGATTTTTATTCTGTTCTTCTGCCTGAGCTTTTTGGATGGCACTGGCTACATGGCCAGGGTTGCCTTCGTAATGGATCCGATTATGCGCCGGGCAGGCCTGACCGGCAAGGGGGTCATGCCGCTGATGATGGGCTTTGGCTGTGGCGTGCCTTCTATCATGGGTGCCAGGGCTTTGGATTCTGAGAAGGACCGCATGCTGTCCATCATGGCAGCACCTTTCTTGACATGTGGCGCCAAGCTGCCTATAATGGCCTTGTTTGCAGCTATGTTCTTCCCGGATAATGCAGCCAACGTGGTATTTGCCATGTATGTGGTAGGCGTGGTGATGGCCATTGTGTCCACCAAGCTGCTTTCTCATACTACCTTCAAGGATGACAATTCCACCTTCCTTTTGGAGCTGCCTCCGTACCGTATGCCGGATATGAAGACGGTGCTGCTGGAAACCTGGGACAAGGGCAAAGGCTATCTGGTCAAGGCCGGTACGATTATCTTCCTGGGCTGCGTTATCATCTGGTTCCTGGGGGCCTTTAACGGCGAGGGAATGGTGGAGGATATGAGCGAAAGCTTCCTGGCTTCTATCGGTGCCGCTGTAGGTGCCCTGTTCACCTTCCACGGCTTTGGCACATGGGAGGCCGGTGCAGCAGCGATTTCCGGCATCCTGGCTAAGGAGTCAGTGGTGTCCACTATCGGTATTCTTTATGGATTGCCTGATGTATCTGCTGAGGCGGAGGATGCCATTGAGACTGCCGAGGCAATGCTGCAGACCGGCATGGGCAGTGCCTTTACGCCCCTTTCCGCCCTTGCCTTCATGGTGTTCTCCCAGCTGTATACCCCTTGCGTTACTGCCCTGGGCACGATCAAGAAGGAAGCTGGCAGCTGGAAATGGATGATTTTTGCGGCTGTGTACATGTTTGTGCTGGCGTGGGTTGTGTCCCTGCTGGTATATCAGGTGGGCAGTTTGTTAGGATTCTGAGTTTGATTGTCAGGAGGTCTGCCTTATGGCTACTTATGTAATCGGTTTGCTTATTCTGGTGCTGCTGTTTCTGGCAGGACGCCATGTGTTCAATAATCTCCGTACCGGCGGTCATGACTGCTGCGGCTGCAGCGGCTGCAGCAATGGCCATAGTGCCGGTGAGGCTGAGAGTACAGCAAAGGCGGGATGTTCCTGCTGCGCCCTGCATAAATAAGCATAGATAAGCATAGATAATCAATACACCTAAGTGTTTTCTCCATAATATCATACAAAAATGACCGACGTGTAATAGCTTTTGCATTATGCCGCCGGTCATTTTTTTGCAGGTTATATGTAGGATTTGCACAGGTCAATAAAAGTTTTCAGGCCTGCTGTCAGGTATTTGTTCTTGTGGTAGACGATGCGGAAGCTGCGGCGGAAGGTGATGCCGGGGATGGTGAAGGATGCCAGCTTGCCCTCCTGCAGTTCCTTTGCTACCAGGCGGCTGGAAATTGCGCTGATGCCCAGCCCGGCAGCTACCGCCTGCCTGATGCTTTCTGTGTTATTGTAGGAACCGGTGACGTGGCATTGCAGGTGGTGCTGGTTCATGACATGCTCAAAGAGGTTGCGGGTGCCGCTGCCTTTTTCCCGCAGGATAAAGGGCAGTTCTGTTAGCTGCTCCCTGGTAAAGCCCTCCGGGGGAAGCAGGGCAGGAGAGATAATGAAGATTAGCTCATCCTCAAGAAAGGGAATCTGGGTAAGGTAGGCAGAGGTGATGCTGCCCTCCACCAGGGCGGCATCCAGCTCGTCTCGCAGCAGGGCATCTTCCAGGGCGGCGGTGTTGTGGACATGGGAATAAACTTCCTGCTCCGGCATGGCTTTTTTCAGCCTGGTGATGATGTCGATAAAAATGCTTTCCCCGATGGAGAGGGTAGCGCCCAGCCGGATGGGGGCGGCCAGGGAAAAGCTGCGCAGGGTTTTCTCGGTCTGGGCAGACAGGGATATGATGTGCCGGGCGTAGTGTAGCAGTTCCTGCCCGGCAGGCGTCAGAAAGAGCTTTTTGCCCAGCCGTTCAAAGAGCCTGACCTGATAATGCTCCTCCAGCTCTTTTACCGCCTGGCTGATGGAGGGCTGGGAGATGTGCAGCTTTTGGGCTGCCTGTGTCATGCCCTGCTCATCGCAGACAGAGATGAAGATTTGAAAATGGCGCAGTGTCATACTGCTTGCCTCCTTTTATGCAATTATCTAAGTATTCGATTATCTGATTTTATATGATTATCCATAAGTAAATACATATTAAAATCATTATATCATAGTATTTTACATATATAAAGAAAAAGGATACAATGTAACCATAGTAATGATGCGCATTGAGAGTAAGTCAATGAGCCTTGTATGGTCAGGGCAATAGTGCATGGGAGGCATGTTGAGATGAAAGGTCTTTGGAAAGGTATTTTGTACGCATTGGTGCTGGCAGTACCTGCTGCTTATCTGGGGAAGCTGTATCCGATTATCGGCGGCCCGGTTTTTGGTATTCTGCTGGGCATTATCTGCGCCTTTATTCCGCGTGGTGAGTCCTTCAACGCGGGGATTAATTTTACGGGCAAGAAGATTTTGCAGTATTCCATTATCCTGCTGGGCTTCGAGATGAATTTGTTTAATGTGCTGGAAGTGGGGTCCCAGTCCCTGTATGTGATGATTTTTACCCTGCTGACTTCCTTTGCCGTGGCATGGTGGGTAGGCAGGCTGCTGAAAATGCCTGAGGACACCAAGACGCTGATCGGGGCAGGCACTTCCATCTGCGGCGGCTCTGCCATCGCGGCGCTGGCACCTGTTATCGGGGCAAAGGATAAAGATATTGTGTTTTCCATCTCCACGATTTTCCTGTTCAATGTGCTGGCGGTGTTTATTTTCCCCTTCCTGGGGCATGTGATTGGCATGTCGGATTTCGGCTTTGGCATGTGGGCTGGTACGGCTATCAATGATACTTCCTCGGTGGTGGCGGCAGGCTATTCCTACAGCGAGGCGGCTGGCAGCTATGCCACCATCGTCAAGCTGACCCGCGCTCTGATGATTGTGCCAGTGTGCCTGTTCTTTGCCATGCTGACGGCCAGAAAGGCCAAGGCAGAGGGGCAGGGCTTTGATTTAAAGCGGATTTTTCCTTTCTTCATTCTGTGGTTTGTGGTGGCTTCCATTGTCAATACCAGCGGCATCCTGCCGGCAGAGGTGAGCAAAGGGCTGGGGGATTTCGGCAAGTTCTGCATCGTCTGGTCCATGGCTGCCATTGGCTTGAACACAAACCTCATGTCATTGGTGAAGAACGGCGTGCGCCCGATTTTCCTGGGGCTGTGCTGCTGGATTGCGGTAGCGGTTGTATCGCTGATTGTGCAGCATATTGTGGGGATTATGTGAGATGCTGCTCCTGAATGAAGGCAGTGGCATAGGGACTTTAGTTTAAATTTATATTAATTTTGCAAAAAAATTCCTGCATTTAGCAGGGATTTTCAGACCGTAGACAAATATGGCAGCGAGTTATCCACACTCGCTGCCATATTTTTGCCTTATAAAGTAATCTG
>NZ_JADYTY010000002.1 GCF_021531495.1 Anaerovibrio lipolyticus | reverse complement strand
GTGCCTGTAAGGGTATATGCCATGCCGCAGTAAAGAGTATATGTATGCCATTATGCAAATAAGTCGTTGGCTCCACAAATCAGAATTTATGTGAGAGATTTTGTGAAGGCGAAATTTTTCAGATATAATTAAACATAAATAATGGGGCGGTTTTGGGTATATTGTGGTTGACTAAATGGTAATATTAGATTAAAATGAAAAAATGACAAAATTTATTTAAAGAGTTTTGTAAAAAAAGAGGATTTTTGATTTTTTGCTAGAATATAAGTCAATATGATAATCTATTTGTGCCTTTTTAGGGAAAGGTGGGAGGCTTTGCCATGTCGGAGCATGGAATCATAACTCGCGAATTTGCCGAGGAAGTGCGTTCAGCTGCAGATATTGTCAAGGTTATTTCCCGCTATGTAGCGCTGAAACGCAAGGGAGACAGATATTGGGGCTGTTGTCCGTTTCACAATGAAAAGACACCATCCTTTTCCGTAAAGCCGGACGATGGTTTCTTCTATTGCTTTGGCTGTCATGCCGGTGGCAATGTTTTCAAATTTGTTTCCTTATATGATAATATTCCCTATTATGAGGCTGTGGCTAGAATTGCCGAGGAACTGAACATTCCATTGCCTCAGAAAAAAATGTCCCCAGCTCAGATAGCCAGGGAGAAGCATATTGAAGATTTACGTCGTGTTAATCAGCTAGCAGGAAATTTCTTTCATAATTGTCTTACCATGACCAGGTACGGTCAAAAGGGACTGGCATATTTTCACCAGCGGGGGATTAATGAGGAGACAATCAAGGAATTTCAGCTAGGTTTTGCTCCAGATGCTTGGGATAAGCTATCCACTGCCTTTGTACAGAGGGATATTAGTCCAGAGCTGCTGGAGGAGTGTGATTTGTCCAGGCGCCGTCCTGATGGCAGTCTGTATGACAGATTTCACAATCGAGTAATGATTCCTATTCGGGATGAGCGAGGCAGGATTGTAGGCTTTGGGGGCAGAATCATAGAGGCTGCCCAGGAAAGGCAGGCCAAGTATCTCAATTCCAAGGAAACCATACTTTTTAACAAAAGGCAGTTGCTTTTCGGCCTGGACAAGGCACATCGTCAGATAGAAAAATCTGGCTTTGCCTTGGTGGTTGAGGGCTATATGGATGTTATATCGGTGTATGCTGCAGGTATCCACAATGTGGTGGCTTCTCTGGGTACAGCCTTTACCCAGGAACAGTGTAAAAAGCTGTTGCGGTATGCTCCGCAGATTTATTTTTGTTATGATAGCGATGCAGCTGGACAGCAGGCCATCTTTCGGGCTATTCAAGTAGCTCGGGAGCAGGAAAACGCCATTATCAAGGTGGTGCAGATGCCTGATGGCAAAGATCCCGATGAATATATAAGAAAGCATGGGCCAGAGGCCTTCATGACAGTCATCAAGGGAGCTGTGCCTATGGTGGAGTTTCAGTTGCAATATATTGTAAAGGATATGGATTTGAACAGTCTGGAAGGCAGATTGCAGGCCATGTCCAAAATTATCCCAGTGCTTCTAGGACTTAGAAATATGGCTCAGCGCAATGCCTATGTGGCTAGAGCTGCCCAGCTTCTGGGAGTGGCAGAAAACGAGCTGAGGGACGAATTGAATCGCCGTGGCCGCAATCAAGGAGGTTATCAGCCGGGAGCCGAAAGGCAGGCTATACGGGCGGTGCGCCGTCAGAATGAGGATGCCAATCGCAGAGCAGGCAGGGTGATTATTCGCGCTATTTGGCAGGAGCCAGCAGTGCTGGAGCATTTTGTATCTCAGGTGCCTATAGATGCAGTACCAGATAGCATTCAGGCTGGTATTCTGCGTCAAATGGCGATTTTTATCAAGCAAGGTACAACTATATCTGATGTAATGCAATTTGCCAGTCTAGGTGATGAGTCAGTAGAGGAAATTTCCAGAGCAATGGTAGAGGATACCGGCGGTCAGGATATGATGGATCTATATCAGGATTGCACCAGATTCCTGCGCAAACATTATCTCAAAACTCAGTTTGAAATACATCGGCTGCGAGCTGAGCAGCTTAGCCGGGAGGGAAGCTCAGAATTCCTGGAGGAATTGGAGCTTAGTCAGAAAATAAAAAACGAAATGGATGAATTATAAAGTGATAACCAGTTTAGAATTTTGTATGCTGGAGGAAGGGAGAATGCTCAATGGCTGATATCAAGGAAAAGAAGAGAAGCTCTAAATCCAGTGGCGCACCTAAAAAGACAGCTATCAAAAAGCAGGCTGTTGCCCAGGAGGCAGGCAATGAGGTAAAGCAGAGCCGTATGGTTATTGCCGACCTATTGGAAAAAGGAAAGCGCAACGGTGGCGTTCTAACCTATGGCGAGGTTGTTGAGGCCCTGCAGAAGCAGGATATTTCTCCAGACGAAATAGAGGCTCTGTTTGAGAATTTTGGTAAGAATGGTGTAGATATTTCTGATGATGCAGATTTGACTCCAGAGGATCTGGAAAAGGATGAGGAGCTGCAGGATGTAGAAGCAGATGTAGACCTTAGCGTTCCAGAGGGCATCAATATTGATGATCCAGTTAGAATGTATCTGAAGGAAATCGGTCGTGTGCCTTTGCTGACTGCCGAGGAAGAAATCCATCTGGCTACCAGCATGGAGGCTGGTGTGCGGGCAGAACGCCGGATTAAGGCAGATAAATATATCAAGGCTTATCAGAGAAATCCAGACAAGATTCTGACTGTAGGCAAGCTAAGCAAAAAGCTGGGTGTGGATAACAGCGTTGTAGCTGCTACCATGCTGCGGAATGATGCCATTGTCAATGCTCTGAAGGAGCAGTATGGCATTACAGAAAATCCAGAGGATTATGACAGCAAGGCTCATCGTCAGTATAATGCTGATTTGGAGGAGCTGGAGATTCCTTTGGTAACTGTTACCGAGGAGGAAATGAAGCAGCTGAAGCTGGATATTGAGGATGGTTCTGAGGCTCAGAAGCGTCTGGCTGAGGCCAATCTCCGCCTGGTAGTAAGTATTGCCAAGAGATATGTAGGCCGTGGTATGCTGTTCCTGGATTTGATTCAGGAGGGCAATCTTGGCCTGATTAAGGCTGTAGAAAAGTTTGACTACACCAAGGGCTATAAGTTTAGTACCTATGCTACCTGGTGGATTCGTCAGGCTATTACCCGTGCCATTGCGGATCAGGCTCGTACCATTAGAATTCCAGTTCATATGGTAGAGACAATTAACAAGCTGATTCGCGTTTCCAGACAGTTGCTGCAGCAGCTGGGCAGGGAACCAACCCCAGAGGAAATCGCCAAGGATATGGAGATTACTGTGGATAGGGTAAGGGAAATCATGAAGATTGCTCAGGAGCCTGTATCTCTGGAGACTCCTATTGGTGAGGAGGAGGACTCTCATCTGGGAGACTTTATTGAGGATCATGATGCACCAGCACCAGCAGAGGCAGCTTCTTATATGCTGCTGAAGGAGCAGCTGACGGATGTGCTTTCCACTCTTACCGAAAGAGAGAAGAAAGTACTAGAACTGCGTTTCGGTATTAAGGACGGTCGGGCTAGAACTTTGGAGGAGGTTGGCCAGAGCTTTGGTGTAACCAGAGAGCGTATCCGTCAGATTGAGGCCAAGGCCCTACGGAAGCTGCGCCATCCAAGCAGAAGCAAAAAGCTGAAGGATTTTCTTGACTAATAAATATATGAGGGCTGTCGTGAGGATACGGCAGCCCTTTTGTTTAGATAAGGAGGATATAGATGATTCTTGATGATAGATTGGAAGCGGTGGCTGGATTTGTGCCTGCTGATTGTAAGGTGGCGGACATTGGTACAGATCATGGCTATTTGGCTATGGAGCTGTACAAAAGGGATAAGAGAAGAACTGTTATTGCAGCAGATAAAAATGCCGGCCCTTGCCAGGCAGCCAGTCATACACTGGCTGAGGCTGGGTTAACAGAATGTATTCAAGTACGGCAGGGGGATGGACTAAAGGCGCTGGCTGTGGGAGAAGCTGATACTGTATGTATTGCTGGCATGGGAGGCAAGCTGATTAGCGATATTCTATCAGCAGAGCCAGAGGTGCTGGCTGGCTTAAGCTGTCTTGTGTTGCAGCCTCAGAATGCCTATAGCCTGCTGAGAAGATGGCTATATGAGCATAATTGGCATATTGTTGATGAGGCTTTGGCTCAGGTGGATGGCAGAGTATATCAGATTATCAAGGCAGAGAGAGGACAGGCAGAAATTCCTTCGGAATTAGCCTTGAAGCTGGGACCTGTGCTTTTGGAGAAAAGACCAGAACTATTTGCCAAGCATGTGGAGAACAATCTAATTTCCTGTCACAAGGTATTAACAGGTCTGCAGAAAAGCGCAGAACCTGATAGGGGAAGAATTCAGCAGATGGAGGCGGAAATCGCAGAGCTGGAGGGTTTGCTATGATGAAATGTCAGACTGTAATGGATATACTGGAGAGGCTGGCCCCTAAAAAAATGGCTGAGGACTGGGATAATCCCGGTCTTTTGGCAGGTTCTCCTCAGCAGGAGGTACACAAGGTGATGACCTGTTTGGATGTAAGTATTCCTGTGGTTGAGGCAGCCATTAAGGAATCAGTGGATATGATTGTGGCACATCACCCTATGATTTTCAAAGGAGTACGGCATCTAAGAACAGATTTGTATGATGGCAAAATGTTTCAGATGCTTTTAAGCCATAATATAGCTGTCTATGCGGCTCACACCAATCTGGATATTGCTGAGGGTGGTGTAAATGATGTACTGGCCCAGGCTGTAGGCTTGGAAAAAATAGAATCCTTTGTGATAACAGATGCAGAAAAGGGATTTTCCTTGGGGAGAATTGGCTACTTGCCACAGGTAAAATCATTGGATGAATTTGTTATGGATGTAAAAAAAGGCTTGCATATTAGCCATGTGCGAATTGTACGAGGTTCCAATAAGCCAGTGCGGAAAGTGGCTCTTTGCAGCGGTGCAGGTGCTGATTTTGTATCCAAGGCAGCCTTCAAGGGGGCAGATGTTTATCTTACTGGAGATGTAAAATATCATGAGGCTCAGGGAGCTGTGCAGCAGGGAATTAACCTTATAGATGCAGGACATTTTGGCACAGAATTTCCTGTGGTACAAGTATTGGCAGATTATTTAACCGCAGAAGCGGCCAAAATGAAGAAGGACTTAGAGGTTATCACGGATAATATTTCTCAGGATTTCTTTGAATTTTGTTAAATTTTAAGGAAATTTGTATGATAAATTTCATTTATTGAGTACGATGTTTGACACTAATAGTTGATTATGATATAATATTACCCGTTATGAGTGCGAAAGACAATCGCTGATACACTGGCTTGCCAGCTGTATTTGAGGAAAGTCCGGGCTCCACAGGGCAGTGTGCTGGATAACGTCCAGCGAGGGTGACCTTAGGGAAAGTGTCATAGAAAAGGAAACCGCCTAAGCAGGTTCGCCTGCCGGCAAGGATGGAAAGGCGTGGTAAGAGCACACCAGCAGCCAGGTGACTGGTTGGCTTGACAAACCCCACATGGAGCAAGACCAAATAGGGAAGGATACGAGGCGGCCCGCTGACCTTCCGGGTGTGTCGCTAGAGCTGTCAGGCAACTGGCAGTCCAGATAAATGATTGTCACCGCGGAAGCGGTACAGAACTCGGCTTATTGACCACTCATAATTTTTCTGTATAAAATTCGGCAAAAAGCAGGAATTTTTTCCTATATGTCGAATAATATTTTTGAATGGGTTTTATGTTACATAGAAAGCCTAATCCAGCCCAGGAGCGGGGGAACCAAATTATTAATTCTAGTGGACTCAATTTGAAAGTAGATTGAGAACATAAAGGTTATTGGGGTGAATTTAAACGCGGCGGCTTCGGCAAGACCGTAGAAAAGGGTATATCTCAACCCTAACCCGACAGCTAACCTCGTAGGCGAAAAGAGAGAGGAGTGTCTTTTTGGGTAGTTTTAAGCGTGTTTTGGTGCTATCCATGATTCTTGTGTCCTGTTTTGCTACGGTTGCTTTTGCATCAGCTTTCCGTATTGGTGATCAGGGCAGTGAGGTAGCGGAAATTCAGGGACAGTTGGCAAGTCTTGGCTACGATGTAGCAGCAGACGGGGATTTCGGTCCTGCCACAGCAGAGGCTATCAAGTCTTTCCAGAGTTCCAGAGGTTTGGATGCAGATGGTTTGGTAGGTCCTACCACCTATGCCGCCCTGATGGGGCGTTCCATGCCAGAGGTAAGCCGTGGTTCTAACTATATCTCCAGAAGAGTTATAGCTAATTCCATGAACTATATTGGTGTACCTTATGTATTCGGCGGAACATCTCCTAGTGGGTTTGACTGCTCCGGCTATGTCCGCTATGTATTTGCCAATGCTGGTATCTATCTGCCACGTACAGCAGATGCTCAGTATGAGGTAGGTACACCAATCTCTAGAGCAGAGCTGGTGCCAGGTGACCTGGTATTTTTCTCTACCTATGAGTATGGTCCATCCCATGTAGGTATCTATCTTGGTGATGGCAATTTCATTAATGCTTCCTCCAGCAGAGGTGTAGCAATAGATTCTCTGTATAGTGGTTATTGGGGGTCCTGCTATATCGGTGCACGTAGGGTGCTGTAATGTCACAATTTAAAAGGGGCTTTTCAGCCCCTTATTTTTTTGCCTTATTTTCAGGAAAAGCTTTTAGTCAAAATCTTGTCCCCTGCCTGTAGGCATGGTAGTGTCAATTAGTTGGTAAATAGGTCATCCCAAAAGGTATAGGCAATCATAATGATGCATAGTAAAAATAAAACCAGGTCACCCATGTTTTTCTGTCTCCAATCCTGTATAATAGAAAATGCTATAACATAGAAGATAATAGATATTATAATTCAAGGAGGGATATTATGCAAATTTGTCAAATAGACTGTTACCAGGATGCTGTAAAGCTTATGGAAGAAATCGGTGTTACCACTAGAGGTATTCAGCTGATGGCTCCTAAGGCGCTATTTATGCCTATTAGGTTGAAACAGGTGGATAGCAGGGCGGCCAATATATTAAAACAGACTATGCTAAGTCAAGGGGCTGAGGCGGCTGTATCTAGAGGCACAGTGAATCTGTCTGATACCCATACCGATGTGCTTATTCTGGCTAATGCAGCTCAATTACAAAGAGCTGTTCCTAGATTGAAAGAACAGCCCTGGGGACTAAAGGCCATAGCTTGCGAATTGGAGGCATTGCTGAAAAAGCAAAGTGACTTTGCGTATAGATTGTGATATTATAGATAAGTGGTATGGAGTTTAGGATTTCAATGCAAAATAGCAGGGAAGATCCGTTTATGAAATTTATTGCATTGACAAAACGAGAGGTGTTATTATGGCAAAAATCAGATTAGTAAATATGATGTTTTATGGCTTTCACGGAACCTATGAATACGAGCGTGAGCTGGGACAGAAGTTTTATTTTGATGTAGAGGCTGTTACTAAGGATGACAGTGTGGTGGAGGATGATGAAACCAATGATGGCGTACACTCCACATCTATTTATGCTGTAGTTAAGGAAAATGTGGAAAATAAGCGTTTTCATCACATGAGAGCCTTGGCTGGCCATATTGCAGATGTTATTCTGGCAGATTTTACTTCCTTGGCAGAGGTTACTGTTAAGGCTAGAAAGGCCAATGCTACTCTTACTGGCCCTATAGATTATATTGAGGTTGAGGTTACCCGGAAAGCAAAATAATATATTATATATAAATAAAGCTATTAATGGTTTTGCTGTTAATGGCTTTATTTTTTATGTTGATATTGCCTTTTAATCTAAAACATTGTAAGATAGCATAAGGGATATGACAGGTTAAATCTTTTATGCTTAGGGTTAAGGGGTGAATATATGGACAGATTTTATCTCGGTGTGCTGCAGGGATGTTCGCAACTGGGAGGAGCAATTATACGGCGTTTGGTCAGCCATTTTGGCAGTGGCAGGCAGGTTTGGCAGGTGCAGGCAGGGGAGTTGGCTGAAACAGGTTTGCTAAGGCCGGCTGTGCTGGAGGAATTTCTTTTGGCTCGTAAGGAAAGGCCGGATTGGCCCTTGGAGTTGGAGGAGATATGTCATAAAAGGCATATTCATTTAGTTATCAGAGAGAATGAAGCATATCCAGAGTTATTGAAGGAAATAGCCAATCCACCAGAGGTGCTTTTTTATAAGGGAAGTCTGCAAAATCATTTGCCTAGAATTGCTATGGTTGGAGCGCGGCGGGTTAGTGCCTATGGACGAAGTGTGGCTCAGCAGTTATCAGCTTCCTTAGCTCAGGCAGGCTTCTCTGTTGTTAGTGGTGCAGCTCTAGGGGTAGATGCCTGCTGTCATGAGGGGGCCTTGCAGAAGGGCACGACAGAGGCGGTGCTGGGCTGTGGCGTGGATGTGGTTTATCCTGCCAGTAATAGACATTTGCTAGCCCAGATTGAGGAAAGGGGAGCCATTATTTCTGAATATCTTCCTGGAGCTCAGCCTATAGCTGGTAATTTTCCTGCCCGTAATAGGATTATCAGTGGTATGTCTCTAGGGACAGTGGTGGTAGAGGCTGCGCAACGCAGTGGTTCTTTGATTACAGCGGAAATGGCTCTTAGTGAGGGGCGGGATGTTTTTGCTGTGCCAGGCAGTGTATTTTCCCCTGTTAGCAAGGGGTGTCATCGGTTGATTCAGCAGGGAGCGAAGCTAATAGTTGACAGTCATGATATTATTGAGGAGTACCCACAATTTGCAAAAAAACATACAAATACTAAAAATAATGATGAAAAAAATAAAACTCATGCTATAATAACGGAGACAGAAAAAAGAATTTTGCAAATTCTGTCTGTGGAAGAACCTTTGTCAGTAGATGAAGTAATTTACCGTCTGCATGGCACCAAGGTGGCCAATGCGGCGTTTATATTGTTACAACTGGAGCTAAAGGGATTGGCGCGATCGGATGACCTTCGCCGATACGTGCGGACTGTGAAGGAGGGCGTTTTGTGAGTGAAATAAAATCAACTGATACAAAAACAGCTACTAAAAAAACAACTGTGAAAAAGACTACAGCAAAAAAAACGACTACTAAGAAAACTGCTGCCAAGAAAAAGACATCTGCTATTGGCACTTTGGTTTTAGTAGAGTCTCCTACCAAGGCCAAGACCATAGAAAGATATTTGGGCAAGGGTTTTACAGTTAGAGCCTCTATGGGGCATTTGCGGGATTTGCCTAAGAGTCAATTTGGTATTGATGTAGAAAATAACTTTGCTCCCAAATATATTAATATTCGGGGCAAGGGTGATTTGATAAAATCCTTGAAGAAGGAAGCCGCCAAGGCGGATAAGGTTTATCTGGCCAGCGATCCCGACCGCGAAGGAGAGGCTATTGCCTGGCATTTGTCCCATCTTTTCGATATTGAGGAGGGTGCCCATTGTCGTATTGTATTTAATGAGATTACCAAGCCAGCGATTCAGGCAGCTATTAAGACTCCCCATCCCATTAATATAGATATGGTGGATGCTCAGCAGGCTCGCCGGATGCTGGATAGAATCGTAGGCTACAAGCTAAGTCCTTTGTTGTGGCGCAAGGTTCGCAAGGGGCTTAGTGCTGGCCGGGTGCAGTCTGTAACGGTACGATTGATTTGCGATAGAGAGAAGCAGATTCAGGATTTTGTATCCCAGGAATATTGGACTGTGGATATGAAGATGAAAAAGGGCAAAAGCAATCAGTTTAATGCAGAGCTAACAGTTTTGGCTGAGGATTTTGCCAATAGCTGCAGTAAAAGTGTAGATGCCGCAGGTAAAGAGCTGCCACCTATTAAAGGCTATAAACTTGGCCTTTATAATGAAGGGGATGCTAATAGAGCTTCTGAAGCAGTATCGGAGGGAATCTGGTCAGTGGCAGAGGTTAAGAAAAGACAGCGCAGCCGTAAGGCAGCAGCTCCTTTTACTACCTCCAGCTTGCAGCAGGACGCAGCAAGAAAGCTGGGGTTTACCTCCCGGAAAACCATGATGGTGGCCCAGCAGCTCTATGAAGGTATTGAATTGGGCCGTAAGGGAATGTCTGGTTTGATTACCTATATGCGAACTGATTCTACCCGTATTTCGGAAATGGCTCAGGCAGAGGCCAAGGCGTATATTGTAGAAAACTATGGTCAGGAGTATTATCCCGCCCAGGCTAATGTTTATGCTGCTGGCAAGAAGGCTCAGGATGCCCATGAGGCAATTAGGCCTACCAGTGTAGTTAATGCCCCAGCCACTATTGAGAAATATCTTAACAAGGATCAGTTCCGCCTGTATCAGCTTATTTGGCAGCGGTTTGTGGCTAGCCAGATGGTACCGGCTGTTTTTGATACCTTGTCTGTAAAGCTGAACAACGGTGGTTATGTGGCAGCAGCTAGAGGCTCCCAGTTGAAATTTGCAGGCTTCCAAAAGGTATATATCCTGGCGGAAAATGAAAGTGACAAGGATGTAAACCTGCCGGAGCTGGCAGAGGGTGATGAGCTTCGTTTAATGAAGGTAGTACCTAAGCAGCATTTTACAGAGCCGCCTCCAAGATACAATGATGCTTCTCTGGTTAAGCTGCTGGAGGAAAAGGGCATTGGTCGTCCAAGTACCTATGCCCCAATTATTGAAACTATTTTGGGCCGTGGCTATGTGGCCAGGGTGAGCAAGGCTTTTCAGCCTACTGAGCTGGGCTTTGTGGTAGTGGAGCTGTTGGAGGAATACTTCAAGGATATTGTGGACGAGAAGTTTACCGCTACTATGGAAAGCAAGCTGGATAGTATTGCTGGGGGACAGTTGGATAAGGACAAGCTGTTGGCAGATTTCTATGGCCCCTTTGCCGAAGAATTGGAAAAGGCGGAGGAGGCTATTGGTCATGTAGAGCTGCCTGTGGAGGTTTCTGATGTGCAGTGTGAGCTTTGCGGCCGCATGATGGTGGTGAAGCAGGGGCGATTTGGCAAATTCCTGGCCTGCCCTGGCTTCCCAGAGTGTAGAAATACCAAGCCTCTTTTGAAGGATACCGGCGTTAAATGTCCTAAATGCGATGGAACCATTGTGGAGCGCAAATCTCGTCGAGGCAGAAATTTCTTTGGCTGTAAGAATTATCCTGAGTGCGATTTTGTTACCTGGGATGTACCCCAAAAGGAACCATGTCCAAAATGCGGTGGTTTGCAGCTGAAGCATTTTTATCGTAATGGCAGGGCCTTGCTGTATTGCAATAACGATAACTGCGAAACTAGAATTAACCATCCAATTAATAAGGAATTGGCCAAGCAGCGGGAGAAGGCTGCCAAGGCCAAGGAGAAAGAGAGTGCAGAAAAATCTGATGAATAAAATTATAGTTGTAGGGGCAGGATTGGCTGGCAGTGAAGCAGCTTGGCAGGCAGCCCAGCGAGGGATTCCTGTGGATCTGTACGAAATGCGGCCTGTTAAGAATACTCCTGCTCACAAGACGGATCTATTTGGGGAGTTGGTTTGCAGCAACTCTCTACGGGGAGCTGGCTTGGAAAATGCTGTAGGTGTCCTTAAGGAGGAAATGCGCCGTCTTGGCTCAGTAGTAATGGAGGCAGCGGATGCCACCAAGGTTCCTGCAGGCGGTGCTTTGGCAGTAGACCGTTTAGGCTTTAGTCAGTATATTACTGATAAGGTTAGCAATCATCCTCTCATAAATGTGATTCATCAGGAGGTGGAGGCTATTCCTTATGAGGAGAATGCTGTAACTATTGTAGCCAGCGGCCCTTTAACAGCTGGTGCCTTGGCTGAGGATATTGGCAAGCTTATGGGACAGCAGTATTTGTATTTTTACGATGCAGCAGCTCCTATTGTTACTTTGGAGTCTGTGGATATGTCTACGGCTTGGAAGGCTTCCCGCTATGATAAGGGAGAGGCGGCCTATATTAATTGCCCTATGGACAAGGAACAGTATCAGCATTTCTGGCAGGAGCTGGTTAATGCGGAAAAGGCAGAAACCCACAGCTTTGAAAAGGAAATTTTCTTTGAGGGCTGTATGCCTGTGGAGGAAATGGCCTCTCGAGGGGAGGATACCCTGCTTTTTGGCCCCTTGAAGCCAGTGGGCTTGGTGAATCCTCATACTGGCAAGTTGGCCCATGCTGTGGTTCAGCTGCGGCAGGATAATGCAGAGGGAACCTTGTATAACATTGTGGGCTTTCAGACACATTTGAAATGGCCTGAGCAGAAACGGGTATTTGGGTTAATTCCTGGCCTGGAAAAGGCGGAATTTGTTCGCTACGGCGTTATGCATAGAAATACCTTTATTAATTCTCCTGAAACCATGAAGCCAACTATGGAATTTGGCGGAAGAGAGAATTTGCTTTTTGCTGGTCAGATGACTGGGGTGGAAGGCTATGTAGAGTCAGCCTCCTCCGGCCTGGTGGCTGGTATCAATGCTGCTAGATTGTGTCAGGGCTTGGAGCCGGTAGTTTTCCCTGCGGAAACTGCCCACGGTTCCTTGTGTCACTATATAACTACAGCTCCAGCTAGACATTTTCAGCCTATGAATGTAAACTTTGGCATTATGTCTCCTATCAAGGAGAAAATCAGAGACAAAAAGCTGAAAAAGCAGCGGATTGCTGAGAGAGCGCTGGTAATGCTGGAGGAGTTTAAGAATAAATACGAGCTTTAATAGGAGTTTTATTATGGAAAATCAGTTTCATGCTACCACGATTGTGGCTGTAAGAAAAAATGGCAAGGTGGCTATTGCTGGTGATGGCCAGGTTACCTTTGGCCAGAGCACTATTATGAAGGCAACAGCTAGAAAAATCAGAAAGCTGCATCATGGCAAGATTTTGGCCGGCTTTGCCGGATCTGTGGCAGATGCCTTTTCCTTGTTTGAGAAATTTGAGGCTAAACTGGAGGCCTACAATGGCAATTTGCAGCGGGCTTCAGTAGAGATGGCCAAGGATTGGCGCACAGATAGAGTGCTGCGGAAGCTGGAGGCTTTGCTGCTGGTGGCAGATGAAGAAAATATTCTCATGCTGTCTGGTAACGGCGAGGTTATTGAGCCTGATGGCGGTGTATGTGCTATTGGCTCTGGTGGTTTCTATGCTTTGTCTGCAGCTCGTGCTTTGGCAGAGCATACAGATATGGAGGCTAAAGATATTTGCGTGGAGGCTATGAAGATAGCCGCAGATATTTGTGTATTTACCAATCATAATATTCGTGTTGAAGAATTGGAATAATTTCCAAGAGGAGGAATAGTAGTGAACGAACAGACACCAAAGCAGATTGTGGAGGCCCTGGACAAATATATTGTAGGTCAGAAGGAAGCCAAGAGAGCTGTGGCAATTGCTCTCCGTAACAGATGGCGCAGCCGTCAGCTGGATAATATCAGCATGCAGGATGATATTGTACCGAAGAATATTCTTATGATTGGCTCTACTGGTGTAGGTAAAACTGAAATTGCCCGCCGTTTGGCCAAGCTGGTGGATGCACCTTTTATCAAGGTAGAGGCTACCAAGTTTACTGAGGTGGGCTATGTAGGCAGAGATGTAGAGTCTATCATTCGTGACTTGGCAGAGACTGCTGTCCGCATGGTGCGTCAGACTAGAATTAAATCTGTACAGGAAAAGGCCTTGGAAATGGCCCAGGAGCGCATTCTGGATGTGCTGGTGCCAGAGCCAAAGAAATCTGCTAATCCATTTGGTCAGCTTTTTGGCAATTTGGCCAATAATGAGGAGCAGGAGGAAAGCCAGACTGAGGAGCCTAAGCAGTATACTGCCGGCCGTGAATGGTGCCGCAAAAAGCTGGAGGCTGGTGAGTACGAGGACAAGGTTATTGAAATTGATGTAGAGGATACCAGCAAGCCAATGGTAGGTATGTTTGCTGGCTCCAGCCTGGAGGGCATGGGAGATAATCTGCAGGATATGATTGGCAATATGATGCCAAAGCGCCACAAGAAGCGGAAGGTAACTGTGGAGCAGGCTCGCAAGCTGTTCCAGCAGGAGGAAGCCATGAAGCTGGTGGATATGGAGGAAATTCAGGAAACTGCTGTAAAGCTGGCTGAAAATACCGGTATTGTTTTCCTGGATGAGATTGACAAGGTAGCTGTTAGTGGCAATACCAGTGGACATGATGTATCCAGAGAGGGCGTTCAGAGAGATATTCTGCCTATCGTAGAAGGCTCCACTGTTATGACTAAATATGGCCCAGTTAAGACAGACCATATTCTCTTTATTGCGGCGGGTGCTTTCCACACCTCTAAGCCATCTGATTTGATTCCTGAGTTGCAAGGACGTTTCCCAATTCGCGTTGAACTTAAATCCTTGAAAAAGGAGGATTTCAAGCGGATTTTGGTAGAGCCTCAGAATGCTCTTATTAAGCAGTACAAGGCCTTGATTGGCACAGAGGGCATTGAGCTGGAATTTGCGGAGGAGGCTATTGACCGTCTGGCTCAGTTGGCCTGTGATGTAAATGAGCAGAATGAAAACATTGGTGCCCGCCGTCTCCATACTTTGCTGGAGAAGCTTTTGGAGGAGTTGTCCTTCAATGCTCCCGATATGGAGGAAAAGCAGGTACTGGTGGATACGGAATATGTAAACAAGGCTCTGGAGGATATTGTGGTAAATCATGATTTGAGTCAGTTTATTCTGTAGTATTATTCCTATCTGTATCAAAAACAGAAGCAATTAAAAAAATACTATAACTTTTATAAGTTCGTAAATTTTTTTAGAAATAATCACAAAAAGTTGTGATTATTTCTTTTTTTATGATACAATGTAGTGAAGTGGAAGAAAATTGAAATTTATTCTGCCTATTGAACAAAGTTTTAACACAAAAAAATAAAATTGTAATAAGAATGAATTGAAGGAGGAAGTGTATATGTCAACACTTTTGGAGCGTACTAGAAAAATAAACCGGGTACTTCAGCGTTTTCACAATGTGGACTATAAGGAAATGGCCACCGTACTGAGCAATGTTATAGATGCTAATATTTATATTGTTGATACAACAGGCCTTATATATGGCTGTGCTTTTTTGGATGATTTTGAATGCGATGTTATGCTGGAGCATGTAGTTGTGCCCGGCCGGTTCCCCAAGCATTATGTTAACTGGTTGAAGAAAATTGATGAAACCTCTGCCAACCTTCGTTCCAAGAGTGGCACCTGTGCTTTTGGTGAGGAAAATACCATGTGCAAATTCGATGGTAAAAATACCACTATTGTACCTATCTATGGTGTAGGTGAGCGGATTGGCACCTTGATAGTGGCTAAATACAATGTGGATTTCTCTGATGATGATTTGCTGCTGGCAGAATATGGCGCTGCTGTAGTAGGTATGGAGATGCTGCATGATAGAGCCCGCCGTACTCAGGAGGAGAGCCAGAAGATTGAAACTGTCCGCATGGCTTTGGGGACATTGTCTATCTCCGAGGGCCAGGCTACCATTGCTATTTTCCGCAAGCTGAAGCGAAAGGATGGCCCGGTTAATGCCTCTAAGATTGCTTACATGCTGACTATTACCCGCTCTGTTATTGTTAATGCTTTGAGAAAGCTGGAATCTGCCGGTGTGGTTGAGCCAAAATCCCAGGGTATGAAGGGAACCCATATTAAGGTTCTCAATGAATATCTGTGGAACGGCGTAGAGGAGCTGGCTCAAGAGACAGAGATGCATATTGATGATATTTTTGCCGAATATGGCCGCAAACTGGTAAAGCAGTATGTGGAGCAGCATGCTGAGGAGCATGGTGTAGCCGATAATCCAGCAGCTATAAAAGAAAGAATCAACCAGATTTGTGCTGGTATTGACGGGCTGGATATAGATGTGGTGGATATAACCGATATTGATTTTGACAGAGGCTTCAAGGTATATGCTGAGGAGCAGCAGCAATCTGTAGCTGATGTAAATCCTGCTGAAATGCTGGCATGGTACATTCGCAAGTACATGAAAAAATAAATAACTAAAATTAGGCTGTGATGAAGTATAAAAAATGTTTTATCACAGCTTTTTATTTGCAACTTTTGCACTATTTTTTTCCATATGAAATTATTATGAAAAAAATACTTCTTAATTTATAGAAAAAATGCTAAAATATAGGGAGATATGAACATTTTACTTAAGATGAGGAAGTGGGTATTCATGCTGGATCAGATTTTGAATTCACCATCATTTAATTATATGCAGCGTGGCATGGAGGCTGCTAACCTTCGTCAGGAGGTTATTAGCAACAATATTGCTAACGTTAATACTCCCCATTTCAAGCGCAGTGATGTGGTGTTTGAAACCTTGCTGGCCAAGGAATTGGGTATGGGCGAGGATAAAAATAAGCTAAAAATGGTGAGAACCAGAGATAAGCATTTGCCGCAGGCTATGAGCAGTAAGGCAAAGGCAGCAATTCATCTGGATGATACTACCACCATGCGGGTGGATGGCAATAATGTAGATATTGATTTTGAAATGGCGGATTTGGCCAAGAATCAGATTTACTACAACGCTATGGCCAAGAAGCTAGGTGGCTATATTCAGGGTGTAAAGAATGTCATAAGCAGTAAATAAGCTGATATATAGATTGGAGAAAGTGCAATGAGTATGTTTGGCGGTATTGACGCGGCAGCCTCTGGATTGACAGCAGAGCGTCTGAGAATGGATGTAATATCCAATAATATAGCAAATGTCAACTCTACAAGAACTGTGGATGGAGGCCCTTTCAAGCGTAAATATGTTATTTTTCAGCCAAGAGAGGCGGAGAAAAACAGTTTTTCAGCTATGCTGGATGGAGCAATGAATAAGGGTGGCAAAAACAGAGCCGGCGATGGTGTTAGAGCCATAGGTATTGGTACTGATGACAGCATGGGCAAGCTGGTCTATGATCCTGGTCATCCTGATGCTAACGCAGATGGCTATGTGGAGCTTCCTAATGTGGATATTGTTACCGAGATGGTTGATATGATTACAGCTTCCAGAGCTTATGAGGCTAATGTGACGACTATTAATGCAGCCAAGAGTATGGCTCAGCAGGCATTGAATATCAGCAAGTAATAAATGAGGTGAAATAATGGAGATAGAAGCATTACAGATGACTCCGGTGAAAATGCAGGCAGAAAGCCATTTGGGTGAGGACGAGCCAGCCCAGACAGTGCCGGCCTTTGGCGAATATCTGAAAAATGCTTTAGGTGAGGTAAACAGCCTGCAGAAGGAGTCAGACAATATGAGTAAGGCTCTGGCAGCAGGACAGGTTGAGGATATATCACAGGTAGTGATTGCTGCGGAAAAGGCAGATATTGCTCTGCAGCTGACACTGGCCGTACGCAATAAAGCGGTAGAGGCCTATCAGGAAATCATGCGTATGCAGGTTTGATAGTTTGTAATTGATGAGATTTATACTGCATAGCAAGGGGATTTTGTGATGGGTGATTTAAAGGAAAAATATCTGCAGCTATGGGGCAGATTGACAAAAAAGCAGCATTATATGGCTATCGGCGGTGTGGTACTGCTGCTGATAGTTATTTTGGCTGCCAGTTTTTCCCTAGGCAGCAAGCCAGATATGGTACCGTTGTTTACTAATATGGAAACCAAGGACGCAGGCGAGGTAGCTGCCAAGCTAAAGGAGTCCAAGGTAAATTATGAAGTTCAGGAAACCAAACAGGGAACCACGATACTGGTGCCTTCGGCCAATGTCCATGAGGCTAGACTGAATCTGGCCACCGAGGGATTGCCTCGGGGCAACAAGGGCTTTGAAATATTCGATGATAGCAAGCTGGGGGTAACAGAATTCCAGAACAAGGTGAATTATCTGCAGGCCCTGCAGGGTGAGCTGACTCGTACTATTGAACAGATTGAGGCTGTAGAAAAGGCAAGAGTACATATTGTTTTGCCAGAGGACAGCCTGTACAAGAAGAATGAAAAGCCAGCTACTGCTTCCATTATGTTGAAGCTGAAGCCTAATCAGCAGCTGAATAAAAAGGAAGTTAAGGGTATTGTGAATCTGGCTTCCCGCAGTGTACAGGGATTGGTGCCAGAGAATATTACCGTAGTGGATGAAACTGGCAAGATTCTCAATGATCCAGATGAGGATGAGGATAATGTAAGCATCAAGACCATGACTCAACTGGATATGACTCGCAAGGTTCAGGAACGGATGCAGAAGGACGTACAGTCCATGCTGGATCAGGCCATAGGCGTGGGACATTCCTATGTGCGGGTAAATGTGGAGCTGGATTTCGATCAGCGTCAGACTGATACTCAGACCTATACACCGGTGGTGGATGATTCTGGTATCATTCGCAGTGAGCAGACTATTAATGAGTCCTATAATGGCACCTCCAATTCACCAGGAGGCCCAGCTGGAGTACAGTCCAATGTACCTGGCTATGTGGCTCAGAACAATAATAGCAATGCTAATTACTCTAAGAAAGAAAGCACCAAGAATTATGAGATTAATGAGGCCAAGGAAAAGACAGTGGCTTCTCCAGGTTCTATTAAGCGTGTAAATATTGCGGTTTTGGTTAATGAGGATATTACTCAGGCACAGCAGGAAAGCATTCAGCGTTCTGTGGCTTCTGCTGTGGGCATTAACGCAGACCGTGGTGATACTGTATCTGTTGAGCCGTTGCCATTCAGCACTGAGGCTGCTGATAAACAGGCAGCAGAGGAGCAGGCCGCCAAGGATGCAGCTAATTTGAAGATTGCCCTGATTGTAGCAGCTATTCTGCTGTTGATAGGCGGCATAGCTGGTTACTTCTACTGGAAGCGTAAGAAGCGTCTGGAGGCTGAGGCCGAGGCTGCCCGTTTGGCAGAGGAAGAGGCTGAGCTGGAGAGACAGCGTGCTGAGGAGGCCCGTGCTGCTATGCTGGAGAATGGCGAGATAGAGCCTGAGGAAATGACTCAGGAGGAGCAGGAGCATCTGTCAGAGCGTCAGACTATTGAGGAACTTATCCGCAATAAGCCTGCTGAAATGGCAATGCTGGTTAAGACCTGGTTGTCGGAGGACTAAAAATTATGGATATGTATGGTGATGAGCCGGAGCTGAACAATCAGCAAAAGGCAGCAATATTATTTATCGTACTGGGACCTGAATATTCCTCCATGTTATTCAAGCATATGAATGACGAGGAAATAGAAAAGGTGACTCTGGAGATTGCCAACCACAAGCAGGTTACACCTGAGGAAAAGAAGGCAGTTATTTCAGAATTTTATCAGATGGCTATGGCCAAGAATTATCTGTCCCAGGGTGGGTTGGAATATGCCCAGAGCATTTTGGAAAAGGCTTTGGGTGCAGACAGGGCAACTACTATTATCAGTAGGCTGACTACCAGCCTGCAGGTACGTCCTTTTGATTTCCTGCACAAGACGGATCCAGCTCAGCTGTTGAACTTTATACAGAATGAGCATCCTCAGACCATCGCCTTGATAATGGCCTATTTGGACCCAGATCAGGCTGCTACGATTCTTACATCTTTGCCACAGGATAGACAGGCCGAGGTAGCTAAGCGTATAGCGGTTATGGATAGAACTTCTCCGGAGGTACTGAGAGAGGTAGAGCGAGTGCTGGAGCGGAAGCTGTCTGCTCTGGTTACACAGAATTTCAGCGATGCAGGCGGCGTAAAGGCCATCGTAGAGGTACTGAACCGTGTGGATCGTACTACGGAGAAATCCATTATCGAGAATTTGGAAGTGGACAATCCAGAGCTTACAGAAGAAATCAAGAAGCTCATGTTTGTATTCGAGGATATCGTTATGCTGGACGACAGAAGTCTCCAGATGGTACTCCGAGAGGTGGATACCAAGGATTTGTCCCTGGCTTTGAAGGCAACCAACAAGGAAGTTGCCGACAAGATTTACAAGAATATGTCCAAGCGTGCTGGCGATATGCTTCGTGAGGAAATTGAATACATGGGCCCTGTAAAGATAAGGGATGTTGAGGACGCTCAGCAGAAGATTGTAAATGTTATCAGAGCACTGGAGGATAAGGGCGAGATTGTAGTCTCCAGAGGAAAGGGTGACGAAATGATTGTCTAGGGTAATAAAGGGTGCCATCTATAATGATGAGCCAAAGTTTGTAGCTGTACCTACGATGGTGGTTTCCGCCAATGAGGAGGGAGCCCAGGCAGAGGAAGAGCTGATGACACCTGAGGCCCAGGAGCATATGCTGGCAGAAATCCGTCACAAGGAGGCCAAGGCCAGTCAGCTTCTAAAGGATGCCCAGATTCAGGCAGAGATTGTTCGTCAGGAGGCCAAGGCAGAGGCAGATAAGCTGATGCTGGATACTCAGGATAAGGTAGCCTCTCTTCAGGAGGAGGCTAAAAAGCAAGGCTATGAGCAGGGATTGGCAGAGGGCCGGGAGACTGGTGCTCAGCAGATTCGAGAGGAGCAGCATCAGATCTTGGTGGATGCCAATGCTGGAGCAGAACGGCTTCTCAAGGAGGCTCAAACAGCCTGTCAGGATTATGTTACTTCGGCAGAAAATACCATTGCTGAAATGGTATTGAAGATTGCCAATAAGATTTTGCCTCGCCACTTTATAGATGTGCCTCAGATGATTCTGCCTTTGGTACAGGAAGCTATACAAAAGGTAAAGGATCAGCCTAAGGTTGTGGTCAAGGTGGCTCCAGAGGCGTATGAGCTGGTAATGATGGCCCAGTCAGAGCTGCAGGCCCAGCTGGAGGGCAGCGGGCAGCTGGAGGTTCAATCAGATGGTTCTCTGAAAGCAGGGGATTGTTTGGTGGAATCCCCTAATGGTGTAGTGGATGCAGGCGTAGCGACTCAGCTGCGGCTGGTGGAACAGGCAGTTAGGAATGTAATGAAATAATGGATATAAACATCAATCTGGAAAAATTCAATACTGCTATAGACCATTGCAAGTCTATGAATATGATAGGCAAGGTTGTCCAGATTGTTGGTCTGGTTATCGAATGTAACGGCCCAAATGTCAGCATGGGAGAGCTGTGCTATGTACACTCCCACTTTGAGGATGTGGAGCCTCTGCCAGCAGAGGTGGTAGGCTTCCGAGAGGGATATGTGCTGCTGATGCCTTTGGGGGAAACCAAGGGGATTGGTCCAGGCTGTCAGGTGGTTTCTGCCCAGAAGGTGCTGCAGGTCAAGGTTGGGCCAGAGCTTTTGGGAAGGGTTATAGATGGCTTGGGGAACCCTATAGATGGTAAGGGACCTATTCTTTGTCAGAAGGAATATCCTATTCAGGCTGATCCGCCAGCTCCTTTGGAAAGACCTGTTATCAAGGATTCTCTTTATGTAGGAGTTAGAGCCATTGATGGACTGATTACTATGGGACAGGGACAGCGTATTGGTATTATGGCAGGCAGCGGCGTAGGTAAATCCACATTGCTGAGTATGATTGCCAGAAATACTGAAGCAGATATTAGCGTTATTGCTCTGGTAGGAGAGCGAGGTCGTGAGGTAAAGGAATTTATCGAGCGGGATTTGGGGGAGGAAGGCTTGAAGCGTTCTGTGGTGGTAGTAGCTACCTCAGATAAGCCAGCCCTGGTTCGTATCAAGGGTGCTTTGACGGCTACAGCTATAGCGGAGTATTTCCGGGATAGAGGCCGCAAGGTAGTTTTGATGATGGACTCAGTTACCCGCTTTGCTATGGCCCAGCGTGAGGTCGGGTTGACGGTAGGGGAACCACCTGCTACCAGAGGTTATACCCCATCAGTTTTTGCTCTTTTGCCAAGATTGCTAGAGAGAGCTGGCACCAGTGCTAAGGGCTCCATTACTGGTATTTATACCGTTCTGGTTGATGGCGATGATATGAATGAGCCTATTGCAGATGCGGTGCGTAGTATTTTGGATGGACATATTGTGTTGTCCAGAAATATTGCAGCTCAGAATCATTTTCCAGCTATTGATGTATTGGCCAGCGTTAGCCGAGTTATGTCGGCAGTGGTACCCAAGGAGCATATGGAGGCCAATCGTAAGCTGAGAGCTTTGATGGCAGTGTACAAGGAGGCTGAGGATTTGATACACATAGGAGCCTATGTAAAGGGATCAAGTCCTAAGATTGATGAGGCTGTACAGAAGATTGATGCCATAAATGATTTCCTGTGTCAGGGTGTATTTGAGGTTCAAAGCTTCGAGGAAACCATCCAGAGGCTGGAAGGTATATAGCATGAAGAAATTTCGTTTTAAGTTGGAGACACTGTTAAAGGTGACAAGAATGAATAAGGAAAAGGCTCAGGTTGCCCTGGCAACAGCCACCAAAGAGGTGGAGGAGGCCAGAGCTGTTCTGCAGGTGTATCTGCAGGAAATGGCTCAGGGGCATAGGGATTATGATGAGCTGACCGGAGAGGGCAAAACCATTAGCCTGGGACGTCTTATGACCTTTAACAGCTTCTTCAACTGGAAGCGAGAGCAGATTGAAGCTCAGCAGCATACTATTATGGAAAAGCAGGCTGTCAGACAGCAAAAGATGCATGAGCTGATAGCTGTTATGAATAAGCTGAAAAGCATAGAGCAGCTGCGGGAGAAAAGATTGCAGCAGTATATGAGCGAGGCTTTGCAGGAGGAGCAGAAGCAGCTGGATGAGATAGGCGGACAGTTATTTTTCCGCAATCGCAGCTAGACTGTGGAGCCTGAAAAAATGGGAAGTGAATTTATATGATGCAGATAGAAGGTTTGAATAGCATAATACATCGTATTGACGAGCTAAATATGCGGTTTGGTATAAATACAGCCGCCAACTATCAAGAAAATGTAAATAAAACTGCCGCAACAGGCGGTGTTGAGCAGGAAAAGCCTCAACGGCTGGAGAATGGCAGCTTTGCTACCGAGCTGGATAAGGCTATGAGCATGGAATCCAGAGGGGCAGTGGGGCTGAATATTTCTGGCGATACAAACAGCCTGATTAAGGAGGCTGCAGCTAGATATCAGGTAGATCCAAGATTGGTGGCTGCAGTGGCTCAGACAGAGTCTGGTGGCAATCAGGAGGCGGTTTCTCCTGCCGGCGCAGTGGGAGTTATGCAGCTGATGCCTGAGACGGCAGCAGGACTGGGGGTAAATCCCTATGACAAGCGTCAAAATATTGAGGGGGGCGCCAAATACCTCAGACAGATGATGGATACCTTTGGCGGCGATGTGCAGAAGGCTGTAGCAGCTTATAATGCTGGTCCCCAGGCTGTAAAGGAATATAATGGTATCCCGCCTTATAGAGAAACACAGGATTATGTTAATAAGGTATTGGATATTTATCGTTAATTAGGGTGGTAGAATGGCAAGTAAGGATAATACAGAGCAGGAGCCAGTACAAAAGCAAAGTTGGCTGAAGAAATTTGGTAAAGGGTTTTTGCTGTTGGTGCTGGTTATAGCGGGATTTTTCTTAGGTATTTACCTGCAGATTTTTGATTCTGGTGAAATGAATAAAAAGCTGGGGCTGTATAATATGCCGGTTGTAGGTCAGTTCTTTGCCAAGCCAGTGGATGAAGCCTCTTCCGTACCGGATGAAAAGGATGTACAGGAAACAGCCAATGCTAAGAAGGATAGTGAAAAATCCAAGCCTGTGAAGCTTACGCAGAAGGAAATCGACAAGCTAACCAAGCAGAGACAGGCGGATGAAAAAAAGCGTGTGTCCAAATTGGCGAGATTGTATAATGAGATGAAGCCGGCAGATGCAGCAAAGATTTTGGAAACTATGGATAATGATATTGTCATTGCCATTTTCCAGCGCATGGATGAGTCTCAGGTTTCTCAAATTTTGACGGAATTTGATCCTGATAGAGCAGCCACAATTTCCAAGATTATGTATGTAGGTGCTCCCAAGAGAGTACAGCAGGTAACCAATGAAAATGGTGCAGTTCAGCAGCAACAGTTGCAATAGGATAGCGTATTAAGCACTTGTGCTTAGATATACGATATTATTGAAGGGAGGTGAAATTATGAGTAATAACGTCAATGTTTTTTCCCTTAATGCAGGCAGCAGCAAGGAAGCTGTCAAGGTTAATTCCAAAGCTAGCACCAGAACTGCGAAAACCAAGCAGGAGAATTTCTCTCAGACCTTGGATCAGGCTCAGCAGGCCAGTAACAAGAATGATGTAAGCAAGGATGCTGATTACACCAAGACTGACAGTAATGCACAGGGTAAGGCTGTTGATACAGCAGATACCCAGAGCAAGGCTCAGGAGACCTCTGAAGCAAGCCAGCCGCAGGGGGAAAAGCCACAGACCAAGGCCCAGGACAAGGCTAAGGGAGAAGTGGAGGCCCAGATTAATCAACAGACTCAGGGAACTCAGCAGAATCCTCAGGCAGCTGCTTTGTTGGCAGCAGAAGCCCAGGCATCCTTGGTGCAGGATATACCTATGGCAGAGCTAAATACCTATTTCAAGGGTGATACCAGATTGCAGACTGTTCAGGAAAATGTTCAGGGACAGTTGGCAGGTGACGAGGCTCTGGCAGAAATATTACAGCAGACCAATCAGCAGGAGAATCCAGTGGAGAGTCTTCAGCCTGTACAGATGGTGGAGCAGGTTCAGAAGGTAGAGACTGTAGCAGTAACTGCTGAGCAGCCAGTAAAGGCTCAGGAAAGCTATACACCTAATGATATTGCAGCCTTGTTGGGCAGTAAGCCAGCCCAGAATAAGGATAATACAGGTAATGTGGTAGTACAGCAGTCTCAGCAGGTTAAAAACCAGCAAATGCTGAATCTTTTGGCTGGACAGCAGGGAGCTTACACCCCTCAGCCAGCAGTACAGCAGGTTCAGGAGGTTCAGGAGGATGGAGTTTCCATGACTCAGTTGGCTAATCTGACAGATGGACTGGAGTTTGTTGAATCCGAAGGCCAGCTGCAGCAGAATATGCCTGTTATGAATGGCCAGCAGTCTATGACTAATGGTCAGGGACAACAGCAGGGCAGTCAGCTTCAGGGAGAGGCCAGCTTCGATGTGGTTGTACCAAGTCAACAGGATGGTAAGAATGTAGAGAATGATTCTGTAGCTAATCAGGGCCTGAGCTTCCAGCAGAATTTGGACAATCAGATTGGTGCTAATCAGAAGGTGGAGGGCAATGCTGCTCAGACCAATCAGGCCAGAGAAACCTACAATGTGCCTCAGCAGATTGTAGAACAGGCCAAGCTTCTGCAGAGGGGCACAGACAGTCAGATGATTATCAAGCTGAATCCAGAGCATCTAGGACAGCTTAGTCTAAAGGTGTCTGTTAATGGTAATGGCGGTGTAACTGCTACATTCCATACAGATAATGCCCAGGTAAGAGCTATTCTGGAGACAACCATGACTCAGCTTAGACAGCAGTTGGATGAGCAGGGTATCAAGGTGGATAATGTGGAGGTACATACTGGCTTGCCAGATGGACAACTGCCACAGGATCAGGGACAGCAGGGCTTCTACCAGGATCAGGGACAGCAGGTACGCAGCCGCCAGACAGATTTGCAGGACTTTGAGGAGTCCAGTGAGAATCTGGCAGCAGAGCTGGAAAACAGCCAGGAAAATCAGGATGTAGTTCTGGACAGTCAGGGCAACCAGATTTCCCGAGGTGTAGATTACAGTGTATAATGTAATGAGAAAGGAGGATGTGATATGGCAAGTTCTTCTCTGAATACCATAACAGTTGATGGCGTTACTTATGATTATGATCAGTATATGGCAAAACAGAACGCTAACAAAACTGCTAATTCTGATTACATCAGCAAGGATACTTTCTTGACATTGCTGGTAAAGCAGATGCAGTATCAGGATCCATTAGATCCAATGGATAACGGCGAGTATCTTTCTCAGCTGGCTCAGTTCTCCGCTTTGGAGCAGATGACAGAGGTAGCCGGTGGACTTACCAAGGTAAATACCTTGATCGAGAATATGGATACTTCTTTGTTGGTGGGACAGCTTACCAGCATGATTGACAAAACTGTGCAGTGGACTACCACTAACAGTGATGGCAGCACTACTACCCATGAGGGTAAAGCCAAAAGCGTAAGTATCTCTGATGGTTCACCATCCTTGATGGTAGAAACAGAGATAGTAGATGCAAGCGGCAACAAGGTCAAGGCCTTGACCAAGGTTGATATTTCTACTCTTACCCGCATTGGGGAAGGAGCATAAGCTTTAAGGAGGCAAGTGGGATGTCAAATTCAGGAATTATTTTTCCGGGGCAGCCTGTTTTGCCTGTGGAAAAATCCGGTTTTGGACAAAAAATTAGCAGAGAGAATACAGCTATTGCAGGTGCTTCCTTTGCGGATATTTTGCAAAAGGCTTCCCGGAAGGTCAGCTTTTCCAATCACGCTTTGCAGCGACTGGAAAGCCGGCAGCTGGATTTGAGTCAGGAGGATTTGCAGAAGCTGGATGATGCTGTTGATAAGATGGCCCAAAAGGGAGCCAGAGAGTCACTGATTTATATGAATGATATGGCTTTTGTGGTAAGTGTGGCCAACCGAACTGTGATTACTGCCATGGATGGCAAAAGCGCTAGGGAAAATATTTTTACCAATATAGACAGTGCGGCGATTCTTTCATAGGCTGGACTGTACAGGGAGCCTTGTCCCGTGGAATGACTGAAGTGGGGCAGGGAATGGCCAATGACTATAGAGGTACAATGTACTCTCGCAGGATAAGGGCCTGATGGATATCCATCGGGCTTTTGCCTGAGAGTAAGGGATTAGCATCAAAGATGATGTATATTATTGAGGAGGAAAGAACCATGATCAAACTTACAAAATTTAATTCCGATGGCAAAAAAGGAGAATTCATCCTCAATGCGGAAATTATTGAGACTATGGAGGAAACTCCTGATACAGTTATAACCCTGACAAATGGCAAGAAGCTTATCGTACAGGATAGAATGGAGGATATTGTCAGGAAGGTTATGGTATATAAGCGAGCTCTGTATAAATAAAAAATAGAGCTGGTATCTAGTGCAAATTACCCTTTTCTGATAAGTTTTTATAAGAAAGGTTGTAATTTAGTAGAATATTGGTAAAATATTAAATGTGAATATAATTTAATCCTCTAAAGTGGGTTAATTTTATATAGTGTAAAAGAAGGAGTGGAATGCAATGGCTGATGAAGAAAAGACAGAGGAGGCGGCTCCAGCAGAGGGAGGCAAAAAATTGCCAATAATCATCATTGTAGTGTTGATATTGGTGGGCCTTGTGTTGGCAGGCGGTATTTCCTATTTCGTCACCACCCAGTTTATGTCCGCGGGGAATCAGGCCTCTGTTGAGAACAGAAATCATGATCCAGGTGTATTTGTCAAGCTGGGAGATGCCAAGGAGGGCATTATTGTCAATGTTGGAGGTATCAAATCCAGTCGTTTCCTGAAGGTAGGTATTACAGTAGAGCTGAACCCAGAAAATGAGAACAATGTTGCTGATGGCAAGCTGGTACCTGCTGCTGAAACCAAGATTATGGATACTACATTGCAGATTCTTCGTACCGTCAAGATTGAGGAGCTGGATGCTGCTCGTCAGGATGATTTGAAGAGCAGAATCAAGTCTGAGCTGAACAAGGTTCTTGGCGAAGGTTCTGTATATGATGTATATATAACAAGCTTTATGCTTCAGTAATGAGATGAGATATATTTTATGGGAAAGGGGGATGAAGCTTGGCAGATGATGTATTATCCCAGTCTGAGATAGATAAACTGCTGGCGGCCTTTTCAACAGGCGAGGTTAGTGCTGATGAGATGAAGGCTGAGGAAGAGCAGAAAAAGGTTAAGACCTATGACTTCAAGAGACCGGATAAATTCTCAAAGGACCAGATTCGAACCCTTAATATGCTGCATGACAACTTTGCCAGGTTGTTTAACACCTATCTGTCCACTTATTTGCGGGCTTTGGTAAGTGTTGAGGTTGCCTCGGTAGAGCAGACAACATATCAGGAATTTGTACAGTCCATAGCCAATCCATCAGTAATTGGTATATTGGCTGTACCGCCTCTTAAGGGCAATATTATCATGGAATTTGAGACAGGAATCTGTTTTGCTATCATTGACAGAGTCTTTGGCGGTCAGGGAGAGAATACTCTCAAATCCAGAGTATTGACGGAGATAGAGGAGGCAGTAATCCGCAGAGTATTTGATAAGGCTATGAGCCATCTGCGGGAGGCTTGGGCCAATGTGGCGCAATTTATGCCAAAGATAGAGGCGATGGAGTCAAACCCTCAGTTTGCTCAGATTGTGCCCCCTAGCGATATGGTGGTTATTATCACCTTGCAAATGAAAATCGGCCCTGTAGAGGGCTTGATGAATATATGTATTCCTTATCTGGTGTTGGAACCTATTATGTCGAAATTGACAACTACCTTCTGGGTGGCAGCCTCTGTAACTAAGGAGGAAAATCCTGAGCATGAGGCTATTATTCGACGTAAGCTGAATAATACCCAGGTTCCTGTTATTATTCAGATGGGAGCATTTAATATAACCTTGCAGGAATTCCTGTCCCTAAGCTATGGGGATGTCCTACAGATGGATACCAAGGTTGATGATGAATTAAAATGTATAGTAGGCAATATGGAAAAATTTTATTGCCGTCCTGGTACCTCTGGCAATAAAAAAGCAGTACAGATTACCAGAATAATTTCGGAAGGAGATGAAGATACTAATGGCTGATTTGACGCAAGAGGAAATTGATGCGCTGCTGAACGGCGCTACATCAGAGCCTGCTGCCAGTGATTCGGCATCTAATGAGGAAGCTTCTTCTGTATTATCGGATGATCTGCTGTCCAGTATGGAGAAGGATGCCCTGGGTGAGATTGGTAATATCTCTATGGGCAGTGCTGCAACAACATTGTCAGTATTGTTAGGACATAAGGTTAATATTACAACTCCTACTGTAAGTGTGGATACTATGTCTACGATTCAGAATCAGTATCCAATGCCTTACTTGGTGGTTGAAGTAGGCTATGTAATAGGTATCAATGGCAATAATATTCTGGCCATTCAGGCTTCTGATGCCTCTATTATTGCAGATTTGATGATGGGTGGAGATGGATTAAATCCACAGGAAGAGCTCACTGATATTCATATGAGTGCTGTGGGTGAGGCCATGAACCAGATGATGGGTACAGTGGCAACCTCTCTCTCTACCATGTTTAACAAAAAAATAGATATTTCCCCACCAAAGGTAAATCTTATTGATTTAGGGGCCGAAGATAAAATTACAGATTTGGTGAACAATGATGAGCCAGTGGTAAAAACCAGCTTCCGCATGGAGGTAGATGGCCTTATTGACAGCGAAATCATGCAGATTCTTCCTTTGGATGTGGCTAAGGAAATGGTGTCCTTCCTGATGGGAGGCGGTGCAGAAGCTGAGGCTCAGGAAGCTCCAGCACCAGCACCAGAGCCTGCACCAGCTCCAGTGGCTCCAGAGCCTGCTCCAGTAGCAGCAGCTCCAGCCCCAGCTGCACCGGCTCCACAGCCAGCAGCACCTCAGTATGCAGCTCCTCCGCAGCAGCCGCAGTATACGGCTCCGCCTATGGGGGCTCAGCCTGTATATGCACCTCCTGCTTATGCTAATAATGTGGTATCTTCAGGAGTACCGGTGCAGAATGCACAGTTTGCACCTCTTACCAATGAACCAGTAGAGGTTAATGCAGCGAATATCAGCTTGATTCAGGATGTTCCACTGCAGGTTACTGTTGAGCTGGGACGCACTAAAAAATCAATTCGTGAGATTCTGGAATTTTCTACTGGCTCTATTATTGAGTTGGACAAACTGGCTGGTGAGCCAGTGGACATTCATGTTAATGGCCAGCTGACGGCCAAGGGCGAGGTTGTAGTTATTGATGAGAATTTTGGTGTCCGCATTACAGAAATAGTAAGTCCTATGGAAAGAGTTCAGTCTTTGTAGGATAGCAAATCGTACTGGGACTTGAAAAATTTTCAGGTTTAAAGTACAATGGTATTGATTATAGACGAAATTTAGCTTGTTATACGTTAAATAGACAAGGAGAGATGACAAATGGCAGTTAGAGTATTGGTGGTTGATGACGCAGCGTTCATGAGAATGATGGTAAAGGATATCCTGACTAAAAACGGTTATGAGGTTGTTGGTGAGGCTGAGAATGGTATGAAGGCATTGGAGAAGTACCAGGAGCTGAAGCCAGATTTGACTACCATGGATATTACTATGCCTGAGATGGATGGCATTAGTGCTGTCAAGGAGATAAAGAAGGTTGATCCTAATGCAAAGATCGTTATGTGCTCTGCTATGGGTCAGCAGGCTATGGTTATTGAAGCAATTCAGGCAGGTGCCCGTGACTTCATTGTAAAGCCTTTCCAGCCAGACCGCGTACTGGAGGCTGTTCGTAAAGCAGTCGGCTGATGAGTAACTGGAGTCGTTTTTACTCCATGGCATCTGTCCTATGTATTTTAATTTTGGTGTTTTCAGTACTGTCGCCAGATTGTCTGGCGGCAGCTGCTGATACGGCTGGTTCAGGTGGCGGCTATCTGTCCGGCTATGAAAATACAGATCCAAAACCTTCTCAAATGTCATGGTGGTCAACATTGGCATATTTGGTCAGCCTTGTGGCTGTATTTGCCTTTGTGGTTGTCATGGCTTATTTTGCGTCCAAATTTCTGAGTGGTCGTTTCCAGAATCGCACAACATCTACAGGAGGACGATTATTGGAGCATTTGGCTCTAGGGCCAAACAAATCTGTCTGTGTGGTAGAAATTGCTGACAAGCTTTTGCTACTGGGAGTTACAGAACAGCAAATTACTCTGTTGGGGGAGATTGAGGACCCGGAAGAAATAGATCGGCTGAGACGTCAGGCTGTGGTACAGCCTATAGATAATACTGCCTTTGCTAGTCAGTTGTCCTCTCTGGAGGAGTTGACCAAGCGAGTGCCGTCTCTGTTTCGTGAGGGATTGAATCGCAGAGGATAGGAGTTGTGGAGATAGTGACCAGAGTACAGAGGCTTTTGTGCCCTTGCATAATGGCTCTGCTATTAGCTTTTATGTGGGTGGATGCTGCTTCGGCAGCCCCCTTGATACCAAATGTAAATATTGATGTCGGTTCATCAGAAAATCCACAGGATGTAGCAGTTACCCTGCAGCTGATGGCCGTGTTGACAATCTTGTCCATAGCACCCTCGATTCTGATAATGACAACAGCCTTTATCAGAATTGTTGTGGTGCTTGGTTTTTTACGTAATGCTTTGTCAACCCAGACAGCTCCGCCAAATATGGTAATTATAGGCTTATCCTTGTTTTTGACCTTTTATATTATGGCTCCTTATTGGAGTCAGGCCAATGAGAACGGTCTGCAGCCCTATTTGGCTGGTCAGATAACCCAGGAGGAGGCTATTGACAGGACAGTAGAGCCTATTCGGGAGTTTATGTTCAAACAAACCAGGGAATCAGATTTGGCACTATTTGTAAATTTAGCAGATGGTCCAAGACCCAGTGGTCCCGAGGAGGTTTCTACCTTTACTCTGATTCCTGCCTATATGATTAGTGAGCTGAAAACAGCCTTTCAGATAGGCTTTATGTTATATGTACCATTTATTGTTATTGATATGATTGTGGCCAGTACCCTGATGTCCATGGGTATGATGATGTTGCCGCCAGTAATGATTTCTCTGCCTTTCAAGATATTGCTTTTTGTTATGGTAGACGGCTGGCATCTTTTGATTAAGTCCTTGATTATCAGCTTTAAGTAGAAACAGGTGGGTATATGTCAGGTGATTTAGTAATACAGATGGCACAGGAGGCCCTGCGGATGGTGTTGATTATTTCTGCACCGATGCTGGGGCTTGGCTTGCTGGTAGGTCTGGCAGTCAGCATTTTTCAGGCTACTACTTCCATTCAGGAGCAGACCTTGGCCTTTATTCCAAAGATTGTGGCCGTTTTTGTGGCCATATTGATTTTTGGCCCTTGGATGCTGAGGCTTATGGTGGAGTATGTAACCAATGTCTTGGTAAATCTGCCTTATTACATAGGCTAAGAGGTGGCGCTGTGGATTTTTATGAATTGCTGCAGAATCACGCAGCGGTATTTCTGCTTTTGATGACCAGAGTCAGCGGGCTGTTTCTGATTGCACCCTTTTGGGGCAGTCAAAATATTCCGATTTATTTTCGAGCAGGCATAGCCTTTGCCATTACCTTGGTGCTTTTTCCCGTGGTGGATGCCAAGATGGCAGTGACAGCGCCTGTATCCATATTGGGGTATACTCTGGCTGTAGTGTCAGAGCTGTTTATAGGCTGGCTGATTGGCTTTGTGGCCTATGTGGCTATGATGTCTGTGAATATGGCTGGTAAAATTATGGATTTACAGGCAGGTTTTGCGGTGGTTAATGAGATGGACCCTACCTCCAATCAGCAAAATCCTCTGATTGGCAGCTTCTTATATTATCTTACCTTGATAGTTTTTGTGGTCACTAATGGGCATCATATGCTTTTGGCGGCTGTGGTAGGCAGTGTGGATTCCATTCCCTTGCTGGGAGTGAATTTCAATACGGATATTGCTACCTTGATAACAGATTTTACCGCTGGGATTTTTGTAACAGGCATGAAAATTGCCATGCCATTAACCTTTTCTATTCTGTTGACTAACGTATCTTTAGGTGTATTGGCTAGAACTATGCCTCAGATGAATATATTTGTGGTAGGTATTCCCATGCAGATTGTGATAGGTATTTTTACTGTTGCAGTGATTATGCCTTTTTATGTGATGTTTTTGGATGTGTTGTTCAATGAAATGTATGGCAATATTTCCATTGCCCTACGGGCATTACAATAGAAAAGACAATAAAGACAGAGGCAGTGGCCAGGTGGATTTTGTTTTTGATTTACAGCTTTTTGCTGGTGAGAAAACAGAGGAACCAACGGCTAAGCGCAAGCAGGATGCTCTGAAAAAAGGCCAGGTGGGCCGCAGTCAGGAAATCAGTGCTGCCTTTGTGCTATTGGCGGGATTTTTCGTACTGAAAATGTTAGGCTCCACAGCGGTGGAGGAGGTTATGAATTATACTGTTTACATTTTCGGTAATCTGAATTTCGATGTAAACGAGGAATCCATTATGCAGCTGTTTATTGGCATAGTGATTTTGCTGGCCAAAACAGCCATGCCCTTGATGGTCTTTATTATGATTATTGGCCTGGCCATGAATGTGGCTCAGGTGGGCTTTAATTTTTCCACGGAGAAGCTCAGCTTTAATCCTGGCAGGTTAAATCCTATCAGCGGTTTTGGGAGAATTTTTTCCAAGCGTTCTCTGGTGGAACTGGTAAAGTCATTGTTTAAGATTGCCATTATCGGTTCATTGGTCTATATTTATTTAGCCGATGAGCTGTTTCAGATGCCGAAGCTGATTTTTACGGATATTTTCTCCGGAGCAGCCAAGGTGTCAGATATAGTTTTTGATTTGGCCTTCAAGATTATCGGCCTGTTTATGATTATGGCTGTTCTGGATTTTATGTATCAGAAATGGCAGAACAATCAGGATTTGAAAATGAGTAAACAGGAGGTTAAGGAGGAATTCAAACAGCAGGAAGGTGATCCTCAGATTAAAGGTAAGATTCGCCAGAAGCAGCGTCAGATGGCTATGTCCAGAATGATGCAGGAGGTGCCCAAGGCGGATGTTATTATCACCAACCCTACTCATTTTGCCGTGGCCTTGAAATACGAAAGCGGCATGACGGCGCCAGTGGTGCTGGCCAAGGGCCAGGATGCGGTGGCACAAAAAATTAAGGGCATTGCCAGAGATAATAGGGTTCCTATTGTGGAAAACAAGCCTTTGGCCAGAGCCCTCTATGCTGCAGTTGAGGTGGGAGGCAGTGTGCCTCAGGAACTGTTCAAGGCAGTGGCAGAGGTTTTGGCATATGTATACAAGCTTAAACATCGCCATAGAAGGCGTTATGCATAGAATATGAAAAGTGTCAGGAGATAGAATATGGCTGCACCTGAAATGACTGCCGGCAAGATCGGCTTTGTAAAAAAATATAGCGACGTAATGATAGCAGTAGGCATCGTAACCATTGTTGTTATGATGATTATTCCGTTGCCTACAATATTGCTGGATTTGCTGCTGTGTATGAATATTACTCTGGCACTGGTGGTAGTAATGAGCGCAATCTACAATGTGGAGGCTCTGGATCTTTCCGTATTTCCTTCCTTGTTGTTGATTACCACCTTATTTCGCTTGGCGCTGAATGTTTCCTCAACACGACTTATTCTACTGGAGGGCTATGCAGGAGAGGTTATTAGTTCCTTCGGTAATTTTGTAGTTGGTGGTAATGCAGTTGTAGGTTTCATTATCTTCGTTATTCTGATTATCATTCAGTTCCTGGTTATCACCAAGGGTGCTGAGCGTGTAGCTGAGGTATCTGCCCGTTTTACCTTGGATGCTATGCCTGGTAAGCAGATGGCTATTGATGCGGATTTGAATCAGGGTGCTATTACAGATGCTGAAGCTAGTGAGCGGCGTAAAAAGATTCAGCGAGAGGCTGATTTCTACGGTGCTATGGATGGTGCCAGCAAATTCGTTAAGGGCGATGCCATTGCGGCAATTATTATCATTATCATCAACATTACTGGTGGTTTTGTCATCGGTATGGTACAGCGTAATATGACAGTGGAGCAGGCTCTGCAGAACTACACACTGTTGACTGTAGGTGAGGGCTTGGTAAATCAGATTCCTGCCCTGTTGATTTCTACAGCTACCGGTATTATTGTTACTAGAGCTGCTTCCGAAAGCAATTTGGGTTATGATTTGATTCATCAGCTGGGAGCTAAGCCAAGAGTTTTCTACATTGTCTGTGGCGTACTATTGGCTATGGCCTGTGTGCCAGGTTTGCCAGGAGCTCCTTTTGCCATTTTGGCTGCTGTCTGTGGCCTCATTGGTCGTCAGATTTCTAATGGAGACAAAAAGGTACAGGAAACTGCTGTGGTGGAGAAAAAGGAAAAGACAAAAACAGAGGCCAACAAGCCGGAAAATATTGTTTCTCTGTTGCAGGTAGATCCCATGGAGCTGGAGATTGGCTACAGCTTGATACCTTTGGTTGATACCGGTCAGGGCGGCGATTTGCTGGATCGTATTGTGATGATCAGACGCCAGTGCGCTTTGGAACTAGGACTGGTGGTACCAACCATTAGAATTAGAGATAATATTCAGATTAAGCCTAATGCCTATATTATTAAACTCAAAGGTGTTGAGATAGCCAAGGGCGAGTTGCTTTTAGATCATTATTTGGCTATGAATTCTGGTACTGTATTTGAAGAAATTCAGGGTATTGATACTATTGAACCAGCCTTTGGCCTGCCAGCTTTGTGGATTCCAGAGGCTTCCAGAGAACAGGCTGAGCTAAATGGCTATACTGTGGTAGATGCTGTATCCGTATTGGCTACCCATCTTACAGAGGTTATCAAGGCTCATGCTGATGAAATACTGGGACGTCAGGAAACTCAGAATCTTATTGATAATGCTAAGAAAACCAATCCATCCCTTGTGGACGAGGTGGTGCCAGATCTTTTGGGTGTGGGAGATATTCAGAAGGTTTTGGCTAACCTGCTTAGGGAGCGGGTGTCTATCAGAGATATGACTACTATTTTGGAAGTATTGGCAGATTATGCTCAGGCCACCAAGGATACTGAAATATTGACAGAGTATGTACGTCATGCTATGGCAAGACAGATTACCCAGCAATATACTCAGAACAATCAGCTGACCTGTATTACCTTGGACCCTGCTATTGAAAACAGGATTGCAGGAGCTGTGCAGAGAACAGAGCGAGGTTCCTATGTCAGCCTGGATCCTGACACCATGCAGAAGCTGCTGAACTCTCTTACCAAGGAGTTGCAAAAGCTGACAGATATGGGTTATCAGCCAATTGCCTTGACCAGCCCTACTGTGCGTTTGTATTTTAGAAAGCTGGTAGAGCGTTCTGTGCCAGGAATTATTGTTCTGTCACATGCGGAGATTGATCAGTCTGTTGAGATTCAGATTATAGGGGTGGTGAAGTTATAAATGCAGATAAAGAGCTTTAAGGCACCTACTCTCAAGGAGGCTATGGCTAATGTTAAGTCAGAGCTGGGAGTAGATGCAGTAATTCTTCATACAAACAAAATCAAAAAGGGCGGTATCTTGGGATTTCATGCCAAGGAAATTGTGGAGGTTATTGCAGCTATTGAGGACGAGCCAGTAGTAAAGGAGCAGAAGCCTGCTATGGATACTGGTGCTGCCTCAGAGGCGGTATTGCAGGCGGCAGCGGCAGCTAGAGCCAGCAGAAATTCTGCACCAGAGCCACAGCCTACAGGGAATTTTACGCCACGAAATATGGTAAGCCAGTATCAGACGGCAGGCACCATAGAGGCTATTAGTCATGCTATGGCACAGAATACCCCTAGTCCCACCTTTGGTGAGGTGCTAGCTAGTGTCAATAAAGCGCAGGAGCAGGTCGAATCAGGGGAAAGTGCTTCTGGAACATTGCCACAGCAGTTGTCAGATCAACCAGTTGTTAATAAGCAAGTTGTCCCTGTGCAACCAGCTGTTGATGTGAATTCTGGGGTAGAACAGCCAGTGGTCAAGGAGGAGTTGGCTGAGCCTATGAAAGTGGCGCCAGAATCATTGTCACAGGATAGGGATACGGTGACGGCTTCTGAAGATGCTACTGATTTGGATGTTAAGGAACAGGAAATTTTGGATTTGCAGAACCAGCTGGAGGAAATGAAATCTATGCTGGTGGAAATGAGCCGCAACAGGGATGAAGCAGGTGGCATACCTAATTTGCAGCGAGCTATGGAGGCTCAGGGAATCAGTCAGCATGTTTTGGAGGATATGATTTCCAAGTTGAACGGCACAGAGATCTTGGCGCCTCAGAATTCTATCAAGGCATTGAAAGCCTTGGAGAAATATGTTCGCAAGGCAATTCGAATCGCCAATGGCATTACTCTGTATTCCGACAAGCCAAAGATTGTGGCTTTGATAGGTCCTACTGGTGTAGGCAAAACTACAACTCTAGCCAAGATTGCTGCTAAATTTGTTCTGGAAGAAGGGGCCAAGGTGGCTTTGATTACAGCAGATACCTATCGTATTTCTGCTGTGGAGCAGCTGAAAACTTATTCTGATATTCTGGGCTTGCCTTTGGAAATTGTTTACAATCCACAGGCACTTCAGGAGGCTATTGAAAAGCATCGGGACAAGCAGCTTATTTTACTGGATACAGCTGGTAGAAGTCAGTACAATGCTTACCAGATGAAGGAGCTTAGCGAACTGTTGAATATAGATGCTGATATTGAAAAGCATCTGGTTATGAGTGCTACCACTAAGACCAGTGATGGATTGGAGCTTTTGGATAATTTCTCCTTGTGCAAGCCAGACAGGGTGATTTTTACCAAGGTGGATGAAACCAAGACTCATGGCATAATCTTGAATATTTTGCATAGACGTAAGGCAGCTTTGTCCTATTTGACTAACGGTCAGAGTGTGCCTGATGATATTGAGCCTGCTAGTATTGAAAAATTAGCGGAGTTGTTGCTGAGGTAAGAGGGTATGGATGATCAGGCTACCAGGCTGAGAATGCTTGTAGAGGGGAAAATTACAAAAGAAGATACAATGGACTCCGGGAGATTGCAGGGAAGTTCTCAGAGCATGGCTTATCAGCCAGTTAGTCAGGGAGCCAGAGTTATTGCTATTACCAGTGGCAAGGGAGGCGTAGGCAAAACCAATCTTACGGTGAATCTAGCCATTGCTATGGGAAAAAAGGGCAAACGTGTGGTAGTGGTGGATGCAGATCTTGGCACAGCCAACGTGGACGTACTGCTGGGGACCAGTTCTCGTCAGACCATGATGTCTTTGGTTAATGAAGGTGTAGAGCTGGAGGACGTGCTGATACGGGGGCCTTACGGAGTCAGCTATATATCTGGCGGCTCTGGGATGGAGCATGCCGGGGAGCTGTCTACTATTCAAAGGCAGGTTATTTTTAATAAACTGGCTGGTTGTGATGATTGGGCAGATATTATTTTGGTGGATACTGGCGCTGGTGTAGGTAAAAATGTTTTGGACTTTATTATGGCCTCTGACGAGGTAGTTTTGGTTACTACGCCAGAGCCAACCTCCTTGACAGATGGCTATGCGGTTTTGAAGGCATATTGCAGTTTGGGAGCCCAGCAGCCTATCAGACTGGTGGTAAATCGTGTTTTTGACCTTATGGAAAGTCATGAAACGGCCAACAAGCTTATTTGTACAGCAGATAAATTTCTCCATATGAAATTGGAATCTTTGGGATTTATTTTAGACGATAACAATATGATGCGCTCTGTTAGGAAACAAGTTCCTATTATGGCTGCATATCCAGATTCTTTGGCTTCTAAATGTATAGCCTCCTTGGCTGATTCCTTGCTGACAGGCAGAGAACAGCAGGTGAAAATGGGCTGGCAGGGGTTTTTACGAAAATTTTTTCATAACGTTCGTTAATATTTTTGCAATAATATGTGTTTTTAGATAAAATAGAAGAAAAGGCGAGATTTTTCAGTAACCAAAAGATGAATTTGGTTGCTTTATACTAATTTACTATGAGGGGATACCAATGAGTGGTTTTAAAGGCACAAAATTAGCTGCAGACAAGGTAATAAAGATTGGTTCGCGACTGGAGTTCTATCCAGAGGAAGCACCGGAAGGTGTAAGCAGTCGTGTAGAAGAAATCAAAAATGGTAAAATATTGGCAGCTATGCCCATGAACGAAAAAGGAGTACCAATTATTCCTAGACCGGGAGAAGCTATGATGGGCAAAACTCCTGGTGATGGATGCTTTTACAAGTTTAGTACCCATTACTTGGATAAGGCTAGGGAAGGGAATATCCCTGTTTGGATTGTTACTATGCCTGCTGAGGTACAAAAGATTCAGAATAGGGAATTTGTTCGTGTATCAGCAGACTATACAGTAATTTTGCGGCCCCTTAATGAATATGGTGCCATGGAAGATATGATTATCACCCGCATTACTGATATCAGCGGCGGTGGCATTGCCCTTACCAATGACAAGGAGCTGCCTGTAGGCAGTAAGGCAGTAGTAGAGCTGACCAGCATTCCGGGAGTGGGAATGCTGCGGATTACCGGTCAGATAATGCGATGTGTTCCTATCAAAAATGCAATCACACCTACTTATCAGATAGGTGTAAAATTCTTGGATATGAGCAAGGTACATCAGAATAAGCTGGTAAAGTTTATTTTTGAAATACAAAGACAAAGTCTGGCCAAGGGAATTGGCACTAAGTGAGAGGAGGCAGGCAAATGATTCGCGTGGTTATAGCAGATGACTCTGCCTTTATGAGAAAGGTAATATCAGACCTTTTTACCAAAACACCAGATTTTCAGGTAGTAGGTATTGCCAGAAATGGTAAGGAAGCTGTAGAGCTGGTTGCCAAAGAAAAACCAGATCTGTTGACGCTGGATATTAACATGCCTGTAATGGATGGATTGCAGGCTTTGCAGGTCATTATGAAGGACTGCCCTGTGCCCGTGCTGATGTTCAGCAGTCTTACCAAGAAGGATGCGGATGAAACCATTAGGGCCTTGGAACTAGGAGCAGTGGATTTTCTTTGCAAGGCAGGAGGCTCAATCTCCAAAATAGATAGCATAGAGGACGATATTATTGAAAAATGTCGCAGTGTTGCCTCTGTTGGAGTAAGAAAAACAAAAAATATCCAGAATATTTTTCAGAAAAAGCAGGAAGCGCCGAATTTAAAGCGAATTAATATATTTGAGAGGAAAGGTTATGGAAATCAATCCTCTCAGATAAGCAAACCTACAGGTCTATCTACATCTCATGGATATACCAGTATGTTGGCCAAGCATGAGAATCCTCTAATGAAGCAGAAGCCTGCTACATCCTTCTATAGCAGTTCGGCTGGAGGTAATTCTACCAAGCTTGTGGCTCTAGGAACCTCAACAGGAGGACCAAGAGCCCTGCAGCAGGTAATACCAAGGTTGCCAGCTAATATGCCATGTGGCATGGTAGTTGTGCAGCATATGCCGCCAGGCTTTACCAAATCATTGGCCGAGAGATTGAATTCTCTGTCTCATGTTACGGTTAAGGAAGCAGAGCAGGGAGATCTTATTTTGCCAGGTCATGTTTATATTGCACCAGGTGGATATCATCTTACAGTTAGAGGAAATGCTGCAAAAAGAGAGATTTCTCTGAATCAGGATCCGCCTTTGGCTTCCCATAGGCCAGCGGTGGATATAATGTTTGATTCTGTGGTAAAATATGGTTCTGAGGTGGTATCAGTTATCCTTACAGGTATGGGATGCGATGGTGCTGCTGGAATGAAAAAGATAAAGAAGGCTGGGGGTTATGTTATAGCTGAGGCTGAGGAAACCTGTGTTGTATATGGTATGCCAAAATCTGTAGTGGAGGCTGGCATTGCAGATGAGGTTCTGCCAATAGGGCAGATAGCAGATGCGATTATAAAAAGAGTTAGGAATTAATCAAATCAGGGGGAATAGAAATGGAAACAAATCAGTACATGGAAATGTTTTTGGATGAATCACGGGAACATTTGCAGTCTCTGAATGATGGTCTGCTGAGCCTGGAAAATGATCCTGAGGATTTATCAGTCCTTAATGAGATTTTCCGTAATGCTCACACCTTGAAGGGTATGTCTGCTACTATGGGCTATACCAAGACTGCCGAGCTGACTCATGATATGGAGAATCTTTTGGATATGCTCCGCAAGGAACAGCTGAAGGTTAGCGAGGAAATTATTGATGTAATCTTCAAATGTGTAGATGCATTGCAGGAAATGGTTGATAATATAGCCAACGGAGACGGTGAGGATGCAGTTGATGTATCTGAGCTGGTTCGTATGGTTAATGCCATCGCTAAAGGAGAGTCTGTGGCACAGGCTGAGGCAGAAACTGGTGTGAAGCTGCCAGGAACTCCTGTTGAGCCGGCGGCAAAACCTGTTAAGTCCCAGCTGCCAGAGGGATGCGAGCTGAATGATACAGATATGTTGGTTATTAGAGAGGCCAAGAATAGTGGCTTGATTCCGTTCTGGGTACATGTGGAGATTGCGGATACTTGTCTTTTGAAATCCGCTCGTTCCTACATGGTTATGAATGTTCTGGACGAGCTGGGCGATGTTATTAAGTCTGTGCCACCAGCTCAGGATTTGGAGCAGGAAAAATTTGACCATAGCTTTGATGTTTGTCTGGTAACTGATGCAGATGCTCATAAAATAGAAGAAGGGGTTGCTGCTATTTCCGAAATCAGTGCAGTAAAAGCTACCGAAATTGTTTTGGATGCACCAAAGAATGCTGAAGAACCAAAGGCTGGAGCTGCTGTTGCCAAGGCTTCCACTCCAGCACCAAAGGCAGATCCTGTTGCCAAGGCAGCAGATAAGCATCCAGCAGCTAATGGCAATAGTAAGCACGATAAAAAGAATCATGTAGGTGGACAGTCTGTTCGTGTTGATATTGAAAAACTGGATACCCTTATGAATCTGGTAGGAGAGCTGGTTACTAACAAGGTACGTTTGGAGCAGATTGGTATGACTCATCGTCTTACTGAGCTGACAGAGACCTTGGAGCAGATGGATAGAGTAACTACTGACTTGCAGTCCGTAGTTATGAAGGTAAGAATGGTGCCTGTTAGCCAGGTATTCAACCGCTTCCCACGTATGGTTAGAGATTTGGCCAAGGAATTGAATAAGGATATTAACCTGACTATTGAGGGTGAGGATACAGAGCTGGATCGTACCGTAATTGATGAAATCGGTGATCCACTGATGCATTTGCTGAGAAACTCTCTGGATCATGGTGTAGAGCATCCTGATGATCGTGAGGCCAAGGGTAAGCCAAGAACCGGTGAGGTTGGCCTGATTGCTCGTCACGAGGGCAACAATGTAGTTATCATGGTTACGGATGATGGTGCAGGTATTAATGCTGATAAGATTCGTAACAAGGCTGTAGAAAAGGGTATGATTAGCCGTGAGGAAGCTGATGCTTTGCCAGATGCTGATGCAGTGCGTTTGATTTTCCTGCCAGGCTTCTCTACTGCTGAAACCATTACTGACGTATCCGGACGCGGTGTAGGCATGGATGTAGTACGCAGCAAGATTGAGTCCCTGGGCGGCCATGTAGATGTAGAAACCAAGATTGATGAGGGTTCTGTTTTCAAGATTAAGCTGCCTCTGACCTTGGCTATTATTCAGGCTATGCTGGTTAAGGTTCAGGATGAGATGTATGCTATTCCTTTGGGCTCCATTGATAGCACCATCAATATTACTCCTAATGACATTAAGACCGTACAGAACAAGGAAGTTATTGTTCTGCGTGGACAGATTATACCAATTGCTCGCCTTAATGAGGTACTGAGTGTACCACAGGGTAAGTCCAATGAAGAGGATGATATCTTTGTGGTTGTTGTTCATGTTGGTGACCACAAGATTGGTATTGTGGTAGATAATCTTATTGGCCAGCAGGAAATCGTTATTAAGACTTTAGGCAAGCTTTTGTCCGGCCTGAAGATGTTGGCAGGTGCTACTGTTCTGGGTGATGGCCATGTGGCTATGATTCTGGATGTCAGCGCATTGATGTAATCGAAGGGGGTACAGAAGATGGCTAAGGATGATAAGGTAATGACTGACGATGATGTACAGGTAGTTGCCTTTAAGCTGAGAAATGAAGAATATGGCTTCAGTATTTTAAACGTGCAGGAAATCAAGGGATTAACCGATATTACCCGTGTTCCTTTTGCGCCTGATTTCATAAAGGGTGTAATCAATCTTCGTGGCAGCGTATTGCCGGTTATTGATTTGAAAAAGCGTTTGGGCTTGGAGGATACACCATATACTGCTAATACTAGAATTGTTATTGTACAGTACGATGAAGTTTCTGTAGGTATGCTGGTGGATGCAGTAACAGAGGTGCGTACTATTAGTGCAGCAGATATTGATACCACTAGAGCTATTACCTCTGGTACGGATTCCAGCTCTAAGTTTATTTCCGGTATCGGCAAAGTGGATGGCAGATTGATTATCCAGCTCAATATCAGCGAAATTATAGGACTGAGTGGTGAGGAATAAGTCTTTCAGATTGTATAGATTGGTGGGATAAAGGAAATGTCAGATGATATCGCAAGTCTTTCTCCGGTGCAGATGGATGCACTACGAGAAATAGGCAATGTAGGTGCAGGAAATTCTGCTACAGCGTTGTCACAGATTATCAATCGTCGTATAGATATGGACGTGCCAAGGGTATCTATTGTACCTTTGGAAGAGGTTCCAGAGCTGGTAGGCGGTCCTGATACAATGGTGGTAGGCGTATTCCTGCGGGTATATGGCAAGGCGCCTAGCAATATTTTGTTCTTGCTGCCAAGGGATAGCGCCTTCTATCTGGTGGATATGCTTATGGGCAAAAAGCATGGCGACACCCAGAAGCTGGACTTTATGGATGAATCAGCCTTGATGGAGATAGGCAATATTCTTTCTGGTGCCTACCTTAATGCGCTGTTTAATTTTACGAATATTTCCCTGCTGCCATCTATTCCAGCTTTGGCTATGGATATGGCAGGGGCTATTCTTAGCGTTGTGCTGGTACAGCTTGGCCAGATGGGTGACCATGCCTTGGTTATTGAAACTGAATTCAAAACTGAGGATGATGGTATCAAGGGTCATTTTTTCCTCGTACCAGATCCAGGTTCGTTGGAGATAATATTACAAGCAGTGGGAGTGTAACTATATGCCAGATTTAGTAAAGGTGGGGATGGCTGACTATAAGGTTGGCCGTGCACCTGATATCTTAATAAGTTATGGTCTGGGTTCATGTATAGGCATTTCCCTGTACGATCCTCAGACAAAAATTGGTGGTCTACTGCACATTATGCTGCCTGATAGCAGCAAATCCCGTTCCAATGAGAATAGAGCAAAATTTGCCGATACGGGAATCAAAGATATGCTACAGGAGCTTATTAGCATGGGAGCTGTCAAGTCCAGATTGGTTGCCAAGCTGGCTGGCGGTGCCCAGATGTTTGCTTTTGCCAATGCTTCCGATATTATGAGAGTTGGTCTGCGTAATGCCGCAGCCTCCAAGGAAATATTGGCTAGTTTATCCATTCCTGTTGTGGGAGAGGATACAGGCGGTAACTATGGACGAACTGTGCAGATTGATTTGGCCAATGGTGTCTATAAGGTAAAAACCATAGACAAAGGTGATAAGGAAATCTAACATGATAGATATTTGTAAGCTTACGGCGGCCCTGGTATTTGCAGCTATAGCAGGTTTGACGGCTATAGCTGCCGGATTGCTGAGTGATGTCCGCATATCGGTTATTCTCATGCGGACAGCTTGCATTTTTTTAGCCACCGGTGTATTGGTTTATATCGGTGCTTTTCTGTTTGAAAAGATAGGTTATGGCTCTCTTATTAAGGAAACAGAGCAGGCTATGACGGATTTGAAGCAGAAGGAAAAGCAGGAGCAATCTGAGGCAGAAGCCGAAGCAGCGGGGGATGCTCAGGATAAGGATGCTGTTACTGAGCCACAGCCGGAGAGGAGTAATCAGGAAGGATTTGCACCTCTGGATACAGATTCTCTCCGCAAGGTAACAGGCAGCAGTGAATCGTAATCAGGTGATACAAGCAATGGTGGTGAGGCATAGTGCAGAATGATCATAAATCAGCTGAGGATATAAATAATCTTTGGCAGGTCTATTCCCAGAATCCAACTCTGGAAATTCGCAATCAGCTGGTGGAGCACTATCTGCCTCTGGTAAATATTATAGCTGGCCGTATGGCCATGAGTCTGCCGGCCCATGTGGACAGGGATGATTTGATAATCAGCGGATATTTTGGTCTGATGGACGCAGTGGCCAGATATGATATCCGGCGAGGAAACAAATTTGAGACTTATGCCGGCCTGCGTATCAGCGGGGCCATGAAGGATGATTTGCGTTCCAGGGATTGGATATCCGTTTCCCTCAGACAAAAAATCCGTAGATATGAGACTGCGGTAAACAAGCTGGAGGGTAGACTAGGCCACGGGGTAACAGATGAGGAGCTGGCTCAGGAATTAGATATGACTGTGGAGCAGGTACATCATCTGGAGCAGCAGATAAATGCAGCAACTATTATACCTCTGGGGGAATATATGAAATCTGAGGCCGCAGGGGCTCAGGATATGGATCCTCACAGCAGTGCCGAATACGTAGAGCTAAAGGAAACTCTCATGGGGGCATTGGATGAGCTGACCGAAAAAGAAAAGCTAGTGGTGTCTTTATATTATTATGATGAATTGACCATGAAGGAAATAAGCTTGATAATGCATTTATCAGAAGCGCGTATTTGCCAGTTGCATACCAAGGCTATATTCAAGCTAAGGGGATTTTTGGCTAATATGAATGAACTCTGATACATTTTACATATATCAGATACTGGCATCTAGTATTGAAGAATAGCCAGGGGGGCTGTACATGGATGAACGTAAGATTATAGCAAAAGTAGGTGGCGAGAAAGAAGGCTATCTGTTGGAATTCTGTGCAGATGGTATCTATCTAACCGTATACCCCAAGGATGGGACTGGCCTGATGTTTGAGGTTTCTGATATGCGTCGGGTTTTAAAGGATTTTAGTGTTTTGGATTATGACCTCATGGCTATGACTGATGCACTGAGAAAAAATGACGGCGTTCCTGTTTATTTGGGCAAGGATTTTACTTTGCCACAGGGCTATTCCAGTCAGGCTGCTGATGAAGAAGTAGATCAGGAAGCCTTGCAGGAGCATGTAGAATATGGCAAGGTTATTGTAGAGATTGCTTCAGATAAATTGTCTGCTGCCATAAGATTTAATGTGGCTGGTAAGCAGTCTATTCCTACGGCAGAAATGATATATGAAGCGTTGCAGGTAAAAAATGTCAGATATGGTATTAATGATGAGGCCGTTAAGAAAGCAAGTCATACCGGTCGTCCTACGGAGGTGGCCAAGGGAGAGGCTCCTCAGAATGGGCAGGATGCTCAGATTATCCGTAAGTTTAATGTAGGCGAAAAGGGCGTACCAGTCGTAGATGAGCATGATAGGGCAGATTATAAGAATCTAAATATGTTCCTGCGGGCTAACAAGGGCCAGGTATTGGCGGAGAGAATACCTCATACCAAAGGAATTCCCGGTACAAATGTATTTGGCAATAGGATTATGGCCAGAAATGGTAAGCCCAAGCCTGTGCCTGCTGGCAAGAACACCATTATCAAGGACGAAAATTTTGTAGTGGCAGATATGGATGGCCAGATTGTAGACAAGGGCAGCAAGATAGATGTGGATCCTCGTTTGGAAATCAAAGGGGATGTCTGCATGGAAACCGGCAATATTGATTTTGATGGATCTGTTACTATTAGCGGCAATGTGGAAGCTGGCTTTGTGGTAAAGGCAGCCGGAGATATTGAGATCATGGGTATGGTTAGTGCAGCCAATGTAGAAGGCGCCAATATATTTATCAAGGGTGGCGTTCGAGGTATGAACCGAGGCTTTATTAAGGCAAGAGGGGATTTTCATGCTTCCTTTGCTGAGAATGCTGATATCGAAGCTGGTGGAGATATTTTCATTCAGGATGTGGCTATGCATTCCACTATACGGGCAGGTCGCCGTCTCATTATGGATGAAGGCAAGGGACAGATTACTGGTGGCAACCTAGCGGCTGGTGAGGAAATTCGAGCTAGATGCATAGGTAATGAAGCAAATGTTATTACCCGTTTGAGCGTAGGTGTTAATCCTATGCTGCAAAAGGAATATCAGCAGGCACTTAAGGAATACAATGAGGCCCAAAAGCGTCTGGAAATGCTGAATAAGACCTTATCAACCTTGGAAAAAATAGATGTAAAGCTTTTGCCGCCTAATAAAGTGGAGCAGCTGAACAGTTTGGTTTGTTCTCAGTTCCCATTAGCAGGGAAGGTGGAGCGCAGTGAAAAGCGGTTGAGGGAAATTGATGCGGAGATGCAGAATATGAAGCATGGCCGAGTATGTGTGGCAGATACCATGTATCCAGGTGTACGACTGAGCATTAACTCCATTGTTAAGAATGTTCAGGTTAAGGAATCTCATTGTACCCAGTATGTTAAGGATGATTTTATCATGGTAGGTGCTTATTGATTTAAGATTTGAGGCGAAGACTTATGGATTTTGCACCAATGAATATGCGTATGGCTGTCCCACATGCCAATGATGTGGGGGAAATACAGCACAATCTTAATCAGCAGGCTGCTTTGCAGCAGGATTTTAAGGCGGAACAGCACAAAAAGCTTATTGAGCGTCAGCAGAACCAGGTACGTACCAAGGATGAGGCTGAGGGAGAGAAAATTAAGGATAATCCAGACCGAAAGCAGGGCCGTAGACAGCAGGCTAGAGGTCGTCGCAAATCTCCTAAGGAGATTATGGAGGAGCAGGAAGCCTTGGAAGCTCCAGAGGAACCGCCTATGGCTGTGGACCAATATAGAGGACGCAGTATAGACATAAGCTGCTAATTTGTTATCAGGATGGAGTTGCGCATGACCACAGAGATATTGGGGTTTATTATTATTCTGGGGGCAGTTATTGTACTGCTGGCTAGACAGCATTTGAATAAAAGCGAGGATGATCCCGAAGTATTGGAGGCGGCCACAGGCAGACTCAGATATGAGCTGGAGCAATCAGCCGATGAGATTATTAATCGCATGACAGAGCATGTGGATCGCTTGGAGCGTATGCTTAGGGAGGCTGACTATAAGGCTGAGCTTTTGCAGCAAAAAATTGATATGCTGCAGTCTATGGGCAACATGGATGTTAAAATGTCAGCTACAAACCTTGATATGGAGGAAAAGACTCCAGCTGCTGTATATACTGGCAGGGAAACAGCGACCGCTAATAATATTGAGGATAGCTATGACATGACTCCTTCAGATGAAAAGGCCTGGGAGTATATTCGTGAGGCCTCTATGAAGCTGGAGGCACAGTATGAGGCTCAGTCCAATACCATGCAGTCAGTACAGCAGTCTGATGCTCTGCAGCAGGCAGTGGATATTCAGACTGGCAATCTGGATGGTCTAGTTAGCGCGGGAGGTAATGCCAATGTTGCTCAGACTGTAAGCAATGCTGGTAAGGGTGAACAATTGCCTTATACTGATGAAGGTCAAGGCCTGGATACAGAGGTTGCTACCAAGGCCGCTAGGGATATGCTGGCTGATGGCTATGAACTGGAGGAAATAGCCAAGGCTACAGGTTTGGGCATAGGGGCTGTGCATTTAATCAAACAGCTGCAGGAAAAACATAAGTAGAAATTTCCTGTCTAAAGAAAATTTTTACAGGAAGTTATAGAAAATATCAATAAATTTTCTTGACACATAAGTACATATCACGTATAATATCAATTGTGCATGGGGGCGTAGCTCAGCTGGGAGAGCGCTTGAATGGCATTCAAGAGGTCAGGGGTTCGATCCCCCTCGTCTCCACCAAAACCTAGATAGAATAAGGCTTTAGGCGGTATATTAGCAAAATAATATGCCGTTTTTTTCTTGTGCTTTTTTATACCAGTTATTTTTATAAACAGGTCTAATATCCTATGTATATAAAATCCGCTATTCATGCGCATGAATAGCGGATTTTTTTACTTAAAAATGGAAATGGTTCATCATTTTTTGTGTTAGTTTTTTGCTGTCTATATCCTTATGCTTTAGGATTGTTTCCAGGGAGCTGACAAAGAAAAATGAGTTGATAGGGATATAACGGCGGCGTTTGCGGAAGTTTGCCCAGTGGAACAGTTTATCAAAAATATCCTCGTAGTCCTGTCGGGTAGCATGATATTTTTCAATAATCCGCTTTAGGCGGAAATCCTGACAGCCGTAATCATACATTTTGTCCAACAGCTCCTTTTTGGATAAAGTGCCTTCCTCCAGAAAGGCCTTAATCAAGCTGTTAATATAATTGTCACGACGCATAATTCGCTTCATAGCCATATAAAAGGTTATAGCCATGAATAACATAAAACCAACATAAAAAAGCAAAAATATCACCTCTGTAAAAATGTGGTATTAATATCGTTAATATATTTTCTATGGTAGATAAAACAGGGTAGCCAAGGTGCTATGCCCGTTATTCAAAAGATATTTTCTAAGTCGCTCCAGACGTCCAAATAATGGGGCACCATGAAGTCGCAGCTTAAATCTCATAAAGGAACCTTCGAAATTGCCAAAGATAGGCACACGAGGTATTTCGTATGGATCATCCCAGGAATGAACCAAATCATAACGAACGGTAAAACCACCATCATAGCCACAGTCCTTTACGGCTGCCATAGAAGCCTCATCCATAGTACCGCATGGATAAGCCATATATTTGACAAACTTTAAGGTTTTCCACTCAGTAGCCAGCTTGCCCCCCATTAGCTGATTGTACAGCTCATCGTGAGGCAGTCCAGCCAGCTCCACATGGCTGAGGGTGTGGCTCTCCATATTTATGCCAGCTTCGCTCATTTCCTGTACCTGCTCCCATGTAAGATAATTCTCAAAGCGATCCATAAAATCAGATATAAGGAAAATAGAAGCCGTAAAACCATACTTCTTTAATATAGGGAAGGCATTGGTGTAATTATCCCGATAACCGTCATCAAAGGTAATCATCACAGGCTTGGGCGGCAAGGGACTGCCGTATTTCAAATGGTTGGACAGCTGCTCCGGTGTAATGGAGGTATAGCCCTCAGCCTTTAGGTAGGCCATTTCCCGTTCGAACTCACTGACAGGTACAGTCAGGGCATTGTGATCCCTATCATTAATCTGATGATAGTTCAGCACAGGAATACCAGTAGATGCATCTCTGACAAAGGAAAGAAAGCTAGTGAAAATCACTGCTATCACTAGATAAAGAACAACCAGACAACGCTGTCTTAGCGTTGGTAACATAATAACACGACCTTTGATTTTTCTTTTCATTGTAACCCGAGAAGTATGTATAGTCAAGAATATACTAAAAAGCTTTCTCATGATTGTTATAGATACATATGTTTTGTTATAATATACAGATGGGTAGACTTTAGAAAAATAGATAATAACCTTAAAATAAGGGTGGACTATTTTGCAAATTTCCTTATAATTATATATGTACTGTTATTTATAGCGAAGATGCGATATTAACAAAAGTTGACAATCTTCTCTGGTAGCAGTTGCTAGAAGGACAGTATATGTCCCTCTAGAGAGTGTAATTGAAAGGAAGCTATTTATTGTATGAATAGAAATGATTTATGCTGGTGTGGCAGCGGCCTGAAGTACAAAAAATGTCATTTGGCCTTTGATGAAAAGCTGGATGGGATGAAATTTGATTTTTTCAAAGGACAGGTTCGACCACCTCATAAGATTATCAAAAATGCTGCAGATATTGAAGGTATCCGCAAGGCTGGTGTTATTAACGACGCAGCCCTTGACCTGGCTGGCAGTATGGTGCGGGAGGGTATTGATACCGAATCCATTGACACAGCAGTCCGGAAATTTATTGAAGGCAACGGTGCTATTCCAGCCTGTCTGAACTATGAGGGCTTCCCCAAGAGCATTTGTATATCTCTAAATGATGTGGTTTGTCATGGTATTCCATCCAAGAAAACCATTCTCAAAGAGGGAGATATTCTCAATATAGATATTACAACTATTTTGGATGGCTATTATGCAGATGCCTCCAGAATGTACACAGTAGGCAAGGTGGCACCAGAGGCACAGCGCTTGGTGGAGATTGCCAAGGAATGTATGCTGGTAGGCATCGAGGCAGTTCATCCTTGGGGCTATGTGGGAGATATTGGTGCGGCAGTTAATGCTCATGCCAAGGCCAACGGCTGCTCCGTAGTTACAGAGCTAGGCGGCCACGGCGTAGGCAAGGACTTCCATGAGGATCCATATATTGCCCATGTAGGTATGCCAGGCACTGGCATGCTGATTGTGCCAGGCATGGTATTCACCGTGGAGCCAATGATTAATGCAGGCCGTTTCAAGGTAACAGTAGACAAAAAGGATGGCTGGACAGTTCGCACCAAGGATCATTCCTTGTCAGCTCAGTGGGAAAAAACAATCTACGTTACCGAGACAGGTGTAGAGGTATTGTCCAGCTGATAGCAGCTGTTAAGGGGAGATATTATGCTGTACAGGCTATGGAATAAAAATGAAGATAATAGCTCTGACGCAGCGGAAATGTCCTCAGCAGGACGGCTTAAGGAGATTATCAATGTTCTTCGACAGCGGGAACTGCTGCAGGGAATTACCCCAGTCAAGGTTAGACAGGTATTGGAAGATTTGGGCCCGACCTTCGTGAAGCTGGGACAGATTATCAGTATGCGTCCTGATTTTTTGCCTACAGAATATCGGAATGAGCTTACCAAGCTTCAATCTGATGTGCGCCCTATGGAATTTTCTGTGGTCAAGGAGATTATCAATAGGGAGTATCAGCAGAACTGGGATCAGATTTTTTCCTATATAGATTCTGAAGCTATGGGCTCAGCCTCCATAGCTCAGGTTCATAGAGCGGTGCTGCTGGATGGCAGCAGGGTGGTTGTCAAGGTACAGCGGCCTGGTATCTACGATGTTATGGCCAAGGACATCAGTCTGCTGAAAAAGGCTGTTTCTGTGGTAAATGTAGTTCATGATTCAGAAAGTGTTGTGGACTTCGAAAGCATTGTAGACGAAATGTGGGAGGTTGCCAAGCAGGAGATTGACTTTATTCTGGAGGCTGACCACATTGAGGAATTTGCCCATCTCAATAAGGATGATGAAAATATACTTTGTCCCAAAGTGGATAGGCAGCTAACCACCCCTCGTATTCTGGTTATGGAATGCATGGATGGCATTCCCTTGGATGATGCAGATGCCTTAGCTGAGGCTGGGGTAGATATGGAGCGGATAGGCAAGCTGTTAGGCGTCAACTATGTAAAGCAGATTGTGGAGGACGGTTTTTTTCATGCAGATCCTCACCCCGGCAATATCTGGGTAAAGGATGGCAAAATCCTTTGGCTGGATCTGGGCATGATGGGCAGGCTTTCTGCCAAGGATAGAGCCAGCTTTCGCAAGGCCATTATGGCATTGGTAACTGGCGATGTCTATGAGATGAAGGAAGCTATATTGGCTCTAGGCGTGCCAAGAGGCAAGGTAGATCATGTCCAGCTTTATGATGATGTGGCCATGCTGATGAACCAGTATGGGGATTTGGACTTTGAGCACGTCAAGGCAGGTGAGCTGGTACGACAGATTCTCAAAGTACTGCAGGGCAACAATATCTCGGTGCCGCATGGTTTTAGCATGTTTGGCAGAGGTATGCTGATTATGGAAGGAGTTATGACTCGTTGCTGTCCCAAGGTCAATTTCTCTGAGATTTTCGGGCAGGGACTGCGTATCAGTCTGGAAAAGGATTTTAGCTGGCGTAATCAGATAAACAAGGCCAAGCGTGAGGGATATACCCTGGTAAAAAAATCCATGCAGCTGCCAGAGCAGATATCGGATATTTTGAAAATGACTCTTAGTGGTCAGACCAAGGTAAATCTGGATATGACGGGTTCTCAGGAGCCATTGCGGCAGTTGGATGCCATGATAAACAAGATGATTATGGCTATTATCAGTGCTGCCCTTTTGCTGGGCTCCAGCACCATCTGCACCACCCAAATGACACCAAAGATTATGGAAATACCTCTTTTGGGAGTGTTGGGCTATTTGGCTGCTATGGTGTTGTGCAGCAAGCTGTTGTGGAATATAATAAAAGCTGACAGGAGGAAAAAGTAGTTGCGAGGAATCAGAGGAGCTATTACTGTTGAGGAAAATACAGCTGAGGCTGTTATAACTGCTACCCAGGAGGTAGTAACTGCCATGCTGGAGGCTAATGAAATAGCCACTGAGGATATTGGAGCGGCTATTTTTTCTGCCACAGAGGATATAACGGCAGCCTTTCCTGCCAAGGGAGCCAGAGCCCTGCCGGGGTTTGATATGGTGCCTTTATTTGATGCCCGCCAGATGGATGTGGAGGGAGCCTTGACCATGTGTATCAGGGTATTGCTTCTGGTAGATACAGATAAAAAGCAAAAAGAAATCAAGCATATCTATAGAGGACGAGCACAGAATCTTAGACCGGATTTAGCGAAATCATGATTATACAAAGATTTTGCTTGCTTGTGCAGGTGCACAGCTTTATAATGGTAAGCAGGTAGAAAATAATATTGCAAAAAAGATTTGAGAAATGCTTGTGCGTTCACGTGCACGCATGTATAATAAAGCTGTAATTATGCCAAGGCATAGTATAAGGGAGGTTGTTTTGTTTATGAACAAGATTATTTCTACAGATAAAGGTCCAGGAGCTATTGGGCCATATTCTCAGGCTGTTCAGACTGCTGGCGGGATGCTGTTTGTTTCCGGTCAGATTCCTCTGGTACCAGCTACTGGTGCTATGGTGGAGGGCGGCATCAAGGAGCAGGCTACTCAGGTGTTGAACAATCTGAAGGGTATTGTGGAGGCTGCTGGTTATCAGCTATCTGATGTAGTCAAGACCACTGTTTATCTGGCAGATATCAAGGATTTTGGCACTGTTAACGAGATTTATGGTCAGTATTTTACAGAAAACTGCCCAGCTCGTGTATGTGTAGAGGTAAGCAAGCTGCCAAAGGATGCTTTGGTGGAGATTGATGTTATTGCTTCCAAATAATATCTAATATTTTGTTGTGATTTGCAGCTCTGAGGCAAGAATATTCTGGAAGGATTAACCATTGCTTTGGGGCAGCTGTTCCTAAGGGATTTTCTATATAAGAGAAGGAGTGTTATCTTTGAGCAAAATCGAAAACACCAGTGTAAACGCTATCCGTATTCTGGCAGCAGAAATGATTCAGAAGGCTAAGTCCGGTCATCCAGGTCTGCCAATGGGCTGTGCTCCAATTGCCTATGAGCTGTGGGGCAACCATATGAATCACAATCCAAAGAATCCAAAGTGGTTGAACAGAGATCGTTTCATCCTGTCTGGCGGTCATGGTTCTGCTATGCTGTATTCCCTGCTGCATCTCTTTGGCTATGGCCTGACTATGGAGGATCTGAAGAACTTCCGTCAGCTGGATTCTCTGACTCCTGGCCATCCTGAATATGGTCATACCATAGGTGTTGAGGCAACTACTGGTCCTCTGGGTGCTGGTATGGGCATGGCTGTAGGTATGGCTATTGCTGAGGCACATCTGGCTGAGAAGTTCAACAAGCCAGGCTATCCTGTATATGATCATTATACCTTTGCTCTGGGCGGTGACGGCTGCATGATGGAGGGTATTTCCTCCGAGGCCTTCTCTCTGGCAGGTACTCTTGGTCTGTCCAAGCTGATTATTATCTATGATAGCAATCGTATTTCTATTGAGGGTTCCACTGATATTGCCTTCACTGAGGATGTTCAGAAGCGCATGGAGGCCTTTGGTTTCCAGACTATTGATGTAGCAGATGGCACTGATCTGGTTGCTATTGGCAAGGCTATTGAGGAAGCTAAGGCAGACAAGACTCGTCCTTCCTTTATTACTGTTCACACTCAGATTGGTTATGGCTGTCCTGCTAAGCAGGGTTCTGCCAGCGCTCACGGCGAGCCACTGGGTGAGGAGAACCTGAAGGCTACCAAGGAGAATCTGGGCTGGACCTATGATCCATTCACCGTACCTGATGAGGTTTATGCTGACTATGCAGCTAAGGCTGCCAAGGGCCAGGAGGCTGAGGATAAGTGGGAAGCTATGTATGCTGAGTGGCAGGCTAAGTTCCCTGAGGATGCAGCTCTTCATGCCAAGTTCTATGACAAGGAAGCTATCAAGGCTGTTCTGAATGATGAGTCCTTCTGGGCACCTGCTGAGAAGCCAACTGCCAGCCGTGCTCTCTCCGGCAATATCATTAACAAGTTGAAGGATATTGTACCTAGCCTTATGGGCGGTAGTGCTGACCTGGCTCCATCCAACAAGACTGAGATGAAGGGTGAGACTTTCTTCAGCAAGGATGATAGAAGCGGCCGCAATATGCATTTCGGTGTCCGTGAGCTGGCTATGGGTGCTATCGGCAACGGTATGGCTCTTCACGGCGGCGTAACTGCCTATGTAGCAACCTTCTTCGTATTCTCTGACTATGTAAAGCCAATGATGCGTCTGGCTGCTCTGATGGGCTTGCCTATCACTTATGTACTGACTCACGATTCCATTGGTGTAGGTGAGGATGGCCCAACTCATGAACCTATTGAGCAGTTGTCTATGCTTCGCGCCTTGCCAAATCTGCAGGTATTCCGTCCAGCAGATGCTGTAGAGACTGCTGCTGCTTGGTACACTGCTGTAGCAGATACTACCTGCCCAACAGCTTTGGCTCTCACCCGTCAGAATCTGGCTATTATCCCAAGCAGCAAGGAAGGCGCTCTCAAGGGCGGTTATGTAATTGCTGATGCCAAGAAGGATGTTCCAGATGGTATTATCATTGCTTCCGGTTCTGAGGTTGGTATCTCCTTGGAGGCCAAGGAAATTCTGGCTCAGCAGGGTAAGGATGTTCGAGTAGTATCCATGCCATGTGTGGAGCTCTTTGAGGCTCAGTCTGATGAATACAAGGAGCAGGTATTGCCAAAGGCTGTTCGTGCTCGTGTAGCTGTAGAGGCTGCTTCCGATTTCGGTTGGGGCAAGTATGTAGGCCTGGATGGTGCAACCGTAACCATGAAGGGCTTCGGTGCCTCCGCACCAGCAGAGCTTCTCTTCAAGAAGTTCGGTTTCACCAAGGAAAATGTAGCTGAAACCATGAGCAACCTGCTGAAATAAGCAAATAAAAGAGAAGTAAAATCATAACTTCTCCATATACCTATGCAAATGCCGTCCCATATCGGGGCGGCATTTTTTGCATAGCAGGTGTATCATGACAAAAAATATATAGTATTACTAGCTTTTTTCATAAGAGTAAATTTATGCTTGAAAGTTGTGCTTGCAGGTTGTTTTTTAGGGAATTTTGTTGATATTTATTGTTGTTAAGTGAGCAATGTGATATTATAATGAATAGGTGTAAAAAAATAGTAGTCAAGTTTTCCATAGCTTGATAAGTCCGTCATGGGATGGAGTGTATATATTGAAAAAATTTATTCTTTTGATGTTGTTTGATGCTGCTGTATTGGCTGTGGTGCCCTTTGTAGCACTGCTGTTACGGCTGGATGGTAATACAGGCAGCCGTTATTTTGCTGTGCTGCTATCGGTGCTGCCAGTGGCGGTAGTTATCAAGCTGGTACTGTTTTATCTGTGTGGGATTTACAACAGAATATGGCGCTATGCAACTGTACGAGATATGTTTGCCATTATTGGTGCCTGTACAGTGGCCAATGTGATTATAGCTCTATTAGGTCTTTATACACAGGTAGACCTGCCTAGAAGCATTTATATTATCTCCTATATTTTGGATGTAGGCCTAATCTGCTTCTCCAGGTTGTCAGTAAGGATGCTTTTGATGATGAGTCAGTCTGAGGCCAGCGAGGCCCAGTTGCGGAAAATGCTTATTATAGGCGCCGGGGATGCTGGTGTCATGATTGCCAGAGAACTGGTACAGCGTGGCGAGGGCAAAAAACTTTTAGGTTTTGTGGATGATGATGCTTCTAAGGTAGGTAAGAAAATCCTGGGCTATAGTGTACTGGGCAATACAGATGCCTTGGATACCTTGGTAAACGAAAATGAAATCAAGGAAATTGTCATAGCTATGCCATCAGTCAAAGGCAGTATTATCAAAAAGGTTGCCAGCAAATGTCGTGGCCTAGGCTGTCATGTCAAGATATTGCCTGGTCTATATGAGCTGATAGATGGTCAGGTATCTGTCCAACAGCTGCGTAATATTGAGCTAGAGGATTTGCTGCGCAGAGATAGCATCAAGTTGGATATGGCTGCCATTAGCAGATATATAGAAAACAAGGTGGTTTTGGTTACAGGAGCCGGTGGCTCCATTGGCTCCGAGCTGTGCCGGCAGATTTCCTTAGCCAAGCCAGCTAAGTTACTACTTTTGGGCAGAGGTGAGAATAGTATCTATGAGATACATCAGGAGCTAATCGAAAAATTTGGGGCTCAGCGATATATTCCGATTATTGCAGATATTCGGGATGCAGAGCGAATAGATGAAGTATTCTGCACCTATCGTCCTCAGCTGGTATTTCATGCTGCAGCTCACAAGCATGTGCCTCTGATGGAGGCTCAGCCTGTGGAGGCAGTAAAAAATAATATTTTTGGCACCCAGCATGTGGCTATGGCAGCGGACAAATACGGCGCCGAATCCTTTGTTATGATTTCTACCGACAAGGCTGTGAATCCTACCAGTGTTATGGGAGCCAGCAAGCGATTGGCCGAAATGGTGATACAGAATATGAATCTCCACAGTCAGACTAGATTTGCCATTGTGAGATTCGGCAATGTATTAGGCAGTCGGGGAAGTGTAGTGCCTCTGTTCAAGAAGCAGATTGCCAAGGGCGGGCCTATAACCATTACAGATCCTGAGATGGTGCGGTATTTTATGACCATACCAGAAGCGGCTCAGCTGGTTTTGCAGGCAGGCACCTTCTCTCAGGGTGGGGAGGTATTCCTGTTGGACATGGGTGAGCCAGTGAAGATACTGGATATGGCTCGGGATTTGGTGGAACTTCATGGCCTTATACCGGACAAGGATATTAAATTTGTCTTTACGGGACTGCGTCCGGGAGAAAAGCTCTATGAGGAGCTGTTAACCGCCGAGGAGGGAACCCGCAAGACTTGCCATGAGCGGATTTTTGAAGCCCCTTTAGGCAGTATTGTAACAGACGAGATTATGCAAAGAATATCCTCTTTGGAACATGAAAAAGACAATTATATCATCCTTCATACCATCAAGGATTTGATACCAACGTACAATAGCAAGGCATTAGAAAATTTGGATAAGAATAGGTGAGAGAATGGATACATTGACAAAGCTGAAAGAAAAAATCGTCAGCCATAAGGCAACTGTAGGTGTGGTAGGACTGGGCTATGTAGGTCTGCCTCTGGCTGTGGAAAAGGCCAGAGCTGGATTCAAAACCATAGGCTTTGATGTGCAGAAGCAAAAGGTAGATATGGTTAACGCAGGTCACAACTATATAGGGGATGTGGTTAATGAGGATTTGCAGGCATTGGTAGAATCTGGCATGCTTTCAGCTACTACAGATTTTAGCTTTGTCAAGGATGTAGACTTTATTGCTATCTGTGTGCCTACCCCATTGGATGCCCATCAGCAGCCAGATATTAGTTTTGTCAAAGGCAGTGCAGAAGCTATTGCCAAGCATCTAACCAAGGACACTATTGTAGTGTTGGAATCCACCACCTATCCAGGTACCACAGAGGATTTGTTGAAGCCAATTTTAGAAAAGGGTTCTGGCTTGAAATGCGGGGAGGATTTCCTGTTAGGCTTTTCACCAGAGAGAGTAGATCCAGGCAATCTTATTTACAAAACCAAGAATACCCCCAAGGTAGTAGGTGGTATTGGCAAGGAAGCTACTCATGTCATTGCAGAGATGTACCGTCAGGTATTGGACAGTGATATATATGAGGTATCCTCTCCTGCTGTGGCAGAGATGGAAAAAATACTGGAGAATACCTATCGCAATATTAATATTGCCTTGGTTAATGAGCTGACCATGCTTTGTCATAAGCTGGGTATCAGCATGTGGGAGGTAGTAGATGCAGCCAAGACCAAGCCATATGGTTTTCAGGCCTTTTATCCAGGCCCTGGCCTAGGCGGACACTGTATTCCTCTGGATCCATATTACCTTAGCTGGAAAGCTAGAGAATATGGCTTCCATACCTCTCTGATAGAGGCTTCCGGCATGATTAATGATCGGATGCCTGAATATACTGTTAGCCGCTGTGGCGAGGTGTTGAATCGCTTCCAGAAGTCTATTAATGGTGCCAAGGTACTGATTTTGGGAGTAGCCTACAAGCAGGATATTGATGATTATCGGGAAAGTCCAGCTCTGAGAGTTATTGAAGAATTCCAGAAGCGAGGCGCAGATCTTAGCTATTACGATCCTTGGGTGCCTCAGTACAGATATAAGGGAGAAACATATCAGGGTTTGAAGGAGCTGAGTCCAGAGGCGCTGGCAAAGGCAGATATTGTGGTTATTACCACAGCTCACACCAATGTAGATTATGAAATGGTGCAGAAATATGCCAAGGCTATTTTTGACACCAAGAATGTGATGAAGAATATTAGCAAGCGTGAAAATATAGAGGTTTTGTAAAAGATGAAATATGCACTTATTGGCTGTGGCCGAATAGCCATCAATCATATCAAGGCCGTTATCAATAACCAGTTGGAGCTGGTGGCAGTATGCGATGTACTGCCTAGTAAAATGGAAGAGCTGCTTTCCAAGCAGGGCTTGGCAGAGAATAAGGAAATCCTTCGCTACACAGACTATCGCCAGATGATAGAGGAACATCCAGAAATTCAACTTATTAGTATTGCCACAGAGAGTGGCAGTCATGCTGAAATTGCTCTTTACTGTATAGATCAGGGCATCAATCTGATTATTGAAAAGCCTATGGCTATGAGCATTGCAGATGCAGATGAAATTATTCGTAGAGCAGAAGCCAACCATGTGAAGGTATCTGCCTGTCATCAGAACAGATTTAATATTGCCGTACAGAAGCTGCGGAAAGCTGTAGAAGCTGGCAGATTTGGCAAGCTTTCTCATGGCAGCATCCATGTCCGCTGGAATCGCAATAAGGACTATTATACACAGGCTCCTTGGCGGGGCACCTGGGCTCAGGATGGCGGCGCCTTGATGAATCAGTGTATTCATGGCATTGATTTATTGCGTTGGATGATGGGTAGTGAGGTGGTATCTGTCTATGGACAGACCAAGCAGCAATTCCATCATTATCTGGAGGCTGAGGATGTAGGCATGGCTGTGGTAAATTTTGCCAATGGTGCCGTGGCTACCATAGAGGGAACAACCAATGTATATCCTCAGAACTTGGAGGAAACTTTATATGTTTTTGGACAGTGTGGCACTGTCAAGCTGGGGGGCAAATCCACCAACAATATTGATGTGTGGGATTTTGCTGATGAAACAGACGAGGATAGAAGCAACAAGGGCTTGGAAGAGGCTGCCAGCAATGTATATGGCAATGGACATACCAGCCTTTTTGCGGATGTGGTAGAAGCTATAGAAAAGGATCGCCAGCCTTATGTGGATGCCAAGGCTGGGCGGGATGCGCTGGAAATGGTCTTGGCGATTTACAAGTCTGCCGCCGAGGGCCAGGCTGTGAAATTACCATTGAAAGAATGCAGTACATTGGATTTTGTAGGGAGATTTGACCATGAATAATGAAGAAAAGGACTACTTTGTTCATGAATCATCCTATGTGGATGAGGGGACAAAAATTGGCAAAAAAACCAGAATCTGGCATTTTTCTCATATTTCCAAGGGAGCAGAAATCGGAGAGGGCTGTAATCTTGGCCAGAATGTCTTTGTAGGCAATGATGTCAAAATCGGTAATCATGTAAAGATACAGAACAATGTTAGTGTCTACGAGGGGGTGGAGCTGGAGGATTATGTATTCTGTGGCCCTAGTATGGTTTTTACCAATGTAAGAACCCCAAGATGTGAATATCCCCGCAATACCTCAGCAGACTACAAGAAAACCTTGGTAGGCCGTGGTGCCAGTATTGGTGCTAATGCCACCATTGTTTGCGGTACTACCTTGGGAAAGAATGCCTTTGTAGGTGCTGGTTCTACAGTAACCAAAGATGTGCCGGATTATGCTATGGTATATGGCAATCCAGCCCGTATTCATGGCTATATGTGTGCTTGTGGCGATACTACAGTGCCAGCAGATGCAGTAGAGTTGAAATGTCCAAGATGTGGCATAGATGTGCAGTTGAAGAAATAAAACAAGATATAAGGCGGTAGGATAGGATGATACCTTTTATAGATTTGCAGACACAGCAGGAGAAAATAAAACCAGAGCTGGACAGAAGGTTGGCTCAGGTTTTGGCTCATGGTAAATATATTTTAGGCCCAGAGGTGCAGGAGCTGGAAGCCAAGCTGGCTGATTATGTAGGGGTAAAACATTGCATTACTTGTGCTAATGGTACAGATGCCCTGTTGATTGCCCTTATGGCATTAGGGATAAAGGCAGGGGATGAGGTAATAACTACAGCTTTTACTTATGTAGCCACTGGTGAGGTTATTGCCAGATTGGGAGCAACCCCTGTATTTGTAGATATTGACGAAAAAACATACAATCTGGATGCCAGCAAAATAGAAGCTGCTATTACAGACAAAACCAAGGCTATTATGCCAGTAAGCCTATATGGTCAGTGTGCAAATTTTGATGCTATTAATGCCATTGCTGAAAAATATAATATGCCAGTAGTAGAGGACGGTGCCCAGAGTTTTGGAGCTACCTACAAGGGAAGACGCTCCTGTGGACTCTCTACCATTGGCTGTACCAGCTTCTTCCCAACCAAGCCACTGGGCTGCTATGGTGATGGCGGAGCTGTATTTACCAATGATGATGAATTAGCCAAAGCTATGGATATGATTCACAAGCATGGTCAGGATAGACGATATCATCATGTACGCATGGGCTTGAACAGTAGATTGGATACCATGCAGGCAGCAGTTTTGCTAGCCAAGATGACCATTTTAGAGGAAGAAGTAAAGCTACGGGCTGAAGTAGGCGCAAAATACACTGAACTTTTGGCTGATGTACCAGGCATTATAACTCCATATATTGAGCCACATAATACTTCAGTATATGCCCAGTACACTGTACGGGTGCAGAACAGAGAAGAACTGCAGGCCAAGCTAAAAGAAGCAGGCATACCAACAGCCGTACACTATCCAATACCATTGAATCAGCAGCCAATGTTTGACTATCTCCATCAGGGCACCGGCAGCGTACCAGTAGCAGAGAAGGTAGCAGGAGAAGTAATGAGCTTACCTATGGGCGCTTGGGTTGAAGAAAATATTGTTGCCAAAATTTGTAAAGCATTAAAAGAATTATAGTTTATGTATAAAATCTAAGGATATTTATGAGAGATATATTTAAATACATTTCCATTTTCACAACAAAACAAAAAAAAGAATTTGCCGTTTTGTTTGCAATTATGATAATTGGGGCTGTTTTAGAAGCTGTAGGTATAGGTGCCATTTTACCTTTGATCTCACTTATAGGGCAGATTGATTATTTAGCTGATCATAAGGAAGTGGCAGAAATAATAAGACCTTTTGGGATAGAAAATCATACAGAACTCATAATAGCTTGTGCGGTTGTATTGATTGTTCTATACATTATGAAAAATATATATATTGCTTTTGAAATACATATTCAACGTAGATTTGCAGAAAGAAATCAGATTTTATATTCCAAAGAATTAATGGCTCATTATTTAAATGAGCCATATAGTAGATTAGTTGAGGTAAATACAGCGGTTTTGTTGAGGAATGTCAATCAAGGTGCTAGTGCTATATTTAGTCAGATGCTTGTACCAATCTTGAACTTGTGTACAGAGATATTAACTGCAATTGCAATATGGATTATGCTCGTAGTAGTTGATCCATTTACAGCAACAATTGTTGCTGGAATAATGGCCTTTGTTGTAATGTCAATACTTAAATTGTTCAGAAAAGAAATGGTCAGACAAGGCGAGATTGATAATGAAGCTTCAGCATCCTATATAAAATGGATTAATCAGGGATTGGGAGCTATAAAAGAAACCAAGGTAATGAGGAAGGAAGAGTTCTTTTTAGAGGCATTTAGCAATGATTATTCAAGATATGCAAAAGCAAGGCAGAGGTATTACTTTTTGGCAGAAATGCCACGCATAATAATTGAATGCCTTGTAATTTGCAGCTTATTATTATTGATTATATATAAGGTTATCATAGAAATAAATCCTCAATCCATTGTGCCAGTATTAGGAGTTCTAGCTTTGGCTGCTTTTAGATTAATGCCAAGTGCAAATCGTATAGTTGGTTTTTACAATGCTGTAAAAAATCAAATGCCATTCTTCAATGAGATATATCCTGATTTAGTACAAATTAGGGAAAAATTAAGTAGTAATAGAAAAACATGCAAAAAGCATTCAGAGCAACATATTTCCTTTATCAAACTTTTAGAAGTAAAGAATTTATTTTTTAGGTATAACCAGTCTCAAAAATATATTCTTGAAGATGTGTCATTTCGTATTCCTAAAGGTAAATTTATTGGGATTATGGGGCCTTCAGGGGCAGGTAAAACAACGTTTATAGATATTTTATTGGGGTTGTTGAAACCATCTAGTGGACAGATTTTGTGTGACGGGATGGATATTAATAAAAATATTCGTAGTTGGCAAGCTAATTTAGCCTATGTACCTCAGGATATATATTTGATAGATGGTTCTGTAGCTGAAAATATTGCATTAGGCGAGAATAAAGATGATATAGATATGGTTTTATTGAATCGAGTCATGTCAATGGCTGAGTTATCAGATTTTGTTCTTACCTTGCCAGATGGTATAGATACCTTTGTAGGTGAACGTGGTGTAAAGTTATCCGGAGGACAGCGCCAACGTATAGGCATAGCCAGAGCATTATATCAAAAGCCAGAGCTGCTAATCTTAGATGAAGCTACTTCGGCATTGGATAATGATACTGAAAAATCTATTACAGATACCATATTAAAGCTAAAAGGGCAGATAACAATTATAGCTATAGCTCATAGATTGAGTACCTTGGCGGAATGTGATTATAAGATAGAGTTTAAGGATGGCCAAGCTTTCAAGGTATAAGACGAGGAAATTATATGTTTAGTCTAGATCAATTTATTAATACTTATGTTACTAAGAGAGAAGAATCAATGTTTATTGCGGACATTGCTCACAATAAGGTCGAATTATCCAAAAAAATAAAGGATAGATCGGTGCTTGTTATCGGAGGAGCTGGATCCATTGGTTCGTCTTTTATAAAGGCTATATTGCCATTTCGTCCTGCTTCCCTTGTGGTGGTTGATATAAATGAAAATGGCTTGGCTGAGCTTACTCGGGATTTGCGCTCGACTAAAGGACTGTATGTGCCGGAGGATTATGTACCATATCCTATGAATTTTGCTTCTGGGGTATTTGAGAAGATGTTTAGAAATCGTGGCGGTTTTGATATCGTGGCCAATTTCTCAGCTCACAAGCATGTGCGTTCAGAGAAGGATATATATTCTATAGAGGCACTGTTGCAAAATAATGTTTTGCAGGCGAAAAAGCTGTTGGATTTGTTGTCAGAGCTACCACCAGAGGAGTATTTCTGTGTATCCACAGATAAGGCTGCCAATCCAGTTAATATTATGGGGGCCAGCAAGCGGATCATGGAAGATGTGATTTTTGCATATTCTGATAAATTCCCAGTAAAAACAGCACGATTTGCCAATGTAGCATTTTCCAATGGATCTTTGCCAGCTGGTTTTATAGCAAGATTGCAGAAACTGCAGCCGCTTAGTGCTCCATCTGATGTTAAGCGGTATTTTGTTTCACCAGAAGAAAGCGGTCAGATTTGTATGCTGGCTTGTATTTTAGGGGAAAATAGAGAAATTTTTTTCCCAAGGCTGGAAGAAGCTCAGATGATGACTTTTGATAAAATTGCTACTGCCTTCTTGGAAGCTCATGGTTATCAGGTATTGCTGTGCGATAGTGATGAGGAGGCCATTAATAAGGCTGTAGAGCTGAAACATGGAAGTAATTTGTACCCAGTACATTATTCAGGTTCTAATACTTCTGGAGAGAAGGCTTTTGAAGAATTTTATACGGATAAGGAAACAGTGAATCTCACCATAATGAAATCCCTAGGCGTGGTTACTAATAAGGAGATACCAGATGTATCTCGTATTGAAATTTTATTTAAGAAGTTAAATGCAGCATTTGAAAAATCTGATACTACCAAGGATGAGGTTGTATCTATTATGTCAGATTATTTGCCAAATTTTGAGCATATAGAAACAGGCAAATCATTGGATAGTAAAATGTAGTAAATGGAGGCTGGAGATATGGGCAGATTTGTACCGTTATCAATTCCAAATTTTGAGGGCAATGAGCGAAAGTATGTAGATGATGCTATTGAACAGGGATGGGTTTCTACTGGTGGAGCCTATATTAATAAGCTGGAGAAATCTTTAGCACAGTTTTTGCATACTGATAATGTGGCGGCCTGTCAAAGTGGTACTGCTGCCTTGCATCTGGCTATGGTTGAGGCTGGTATTAAGCCAGGTGATGTAGTATTGGTGCCACCTTTGACCTTTATAGCGGCTGTTAATCCAGTAAAGTATCAGTTTGCAACGCCGGTATTCATAGATTGTGATGATAGTTTCTGTATGGATGCCACAAAATTACAGGATTTTTGCCAGCAGGAGTGCGCCTTTGATGGAAAACAACTAACATATAAGGGGAATCCAGTAAAAGCTGTTGTGATTGTTCATGTATTTGGCAATATGGCAGATATGACTGCACTTATGAGCATAGCTCATAAGTATAATCTTAAAGTAATTGAAGATGCAACTGAAGCATTAGGTACTAAATATATGGATGGTCCATTAGCTAGTAAATATGCTGGTACTATTGGAGATTTTGGTTGTTATTCCTTTAATGGAAACAAAATAATAACTACTGGTGGTGGCGGTGCTGTAACTGCCAATGATACCAAGGTTGTAGATCATATACGTTATTTGTCTACCCAGGCCAAGGATGATGTTCATTATTATATACATAATGAAGTAGGTTATAACTACAGGATGACCAATCTTCAGGCAGCTTTAGGTGTAGCTCAGTTGGAGGAGTTGCCAGAGTTTATTCGTCGCAAGCAAAAAAATTATAAATTATATTGCCAGCTTTTCGATGGTTTTGAATTAGGCCATATGATAGGTTTTCGCAGTGATATTGATTCCAACATGTGGTTTTATTCCTTGGAAATAAATCGAGATAAGGTAAAAGCCACTATGAAGGAGATTATTACGAAGCTGGAGGAAAAAGGTGTTCAAACCAGAGCTATATGGGGGCTTATTAACGAGCAGCTGCCATATATCCACGAGATAACATACAAGCTAGAAAAGGCACCATATTATGCGGAACGAATATTGAATATTCCATCCAGCACCCAAATTACGGAAGAAGAAATACATTATGTAGCGGAAAATATAAAAAAGGTTTTGGAGGAGTCTATTGGAGTCGATATAGAATGACTAAACGAAAAATATGTGTAGTTACAGGAACAAGAGCTGAATATGGGCTGCTTTATTGGCTTATGAAGGAAATACAGGCCGATGATGAATTGGAATTACAAATCATCGCTACAGGTCAGCATTTATCGCCAGAGTTTGGACTTACCTATAAAAATATCGAAGCTGATGGATTTGCAATAAATGCAAAGGTTGAAATGCTGTTGTCCAGTGATTCCCCTGTAGGTATTGCCAAGTCAGTAGGCTTAGGAACTATTGGCTTTGCTGATGCCTTAGCAAGATTGCAACCAGATATTATGGTATTGCTAGGGGATAGGTTTGAGGCCTTGGCTGCTGCCCAGACAGCTATGATATTAAGAATACCTATTGCACATATTCATGGTGGAGAAAGCACAGAAGGCGCTATTGACGAAGCTATTCGTCATTCCATAACTAAAATGTCTCAAATTCATTTTGTGTCTGAGCCGGAATATCGAGATAGAGTCATTCAACTAGGTGAGAATCCAGAAAGTATCTTTGAAGTTGGAGCCGTAGGAATAGACAATATCGTACGACTGAAATTGCTTAGTTTGCAGGATTTAGAGAAACAGATAAATTTTTCATTAGGTAAAAAGTTTTTTTTAGTTACATATCATCCAGAGACGCTGACGGGTAAATCTCCTGTTGAAGCTTTGAAAACACTATTTGCTGTTTTTGATGAGTTTCCAGAGTATAAACTAATTTTTACACAAGCTAATAGTGATGCTGGTGGGCGAATTATAAATGAACAAATAGAAGCTTATGCAAAGAAGAATAAGGAACGTGTTCTGTTAGTTAAATCATTGGGGCAGCTTAGATATTTAAGTGCAATGAAGCTATGTGCAGCAGTGGTGGGAAATTCTTCCAGTGGATTGCTGGAGGCTCCAGTGTTGCATGTTCCAACAATTAATATTGGTGACCGACAAAAGGGAAGAAAGAGATATCTTTCAGTTATTGATTGTAATGAGGATAAACAACAATTATTATCAGCTATTCAATCATTGAGAGACAGTAAATTTTTGCAGAAAATACAATCTATGGAAATCCCACATACTGATGGAAAAATTGCAGTTACAATGAAAGATATGTTAAAGCAAGCAGAACTGTCAAATATATGTCAAAAGAAGTTTTATGATTTGAAATGAGGTTTGAATATGGGCAAAACCTATATTATTGCAGAAGCAGGTGTTAATCATAATGGTGATGTCGAACTGGCTAAGCAGCTAATTGAGGTGGCTGCTGAGGCAGGGGTAGATGCCATAAAATTTCAGACCTTCAAAGCTGAAAAGCTTGCCAGTCTGAAAGCGTCCAAGGCTGATTACCAAAATAAGACTACGGATGCTGCAGAAAGTCAATTTGAAATGCTAAAAAAGCTGGAATTGCCATTGGATGTCTATCCACATCTAATAGATTTATGCAAGCAAAAGGGTATAGATTTTCTTTCTACTCCCTTTGAAGAGGAGAGTTTGGCATTTTTGGTACAGCAATGCAGACTTCCTTTGATAAAAATACCTTCTGGAGAGATTACTAATGCACCATTTTTGTTATCTGTAGCAAGAACGGGCTTGCCAGTAATTCTTTCTACAGGTATGAGTACGCTAAGGGATATAGAAGATGCTTTATCAGTGTTGGCCTTTGGCTATTTGCATGACAAGGAACTAGTTGATTTAGCAGACTTAACAAGAGCGTACATAGAAGCTCAGAATGTGGGATTGTTAAAAGAAAAAGTTCAATTGCTACATTGTACGACCGAATATCCTGCATCATTTGATGAGGTTAATTTGGATGCTATGGAAACTATGGCAAATGCTTTTGGTTTACAGGTTGGGTATTCAGATCATACCAAGGGAATTGCTATTCCTTTAGCCGCTGTGGCAAAGGGAGCAAAAATTATTGAAAAGCATTTTACCTTGGATAAAAATCTGCCAGGGCCGGACCATAAGGCTTCGCTGGAACCAGATGAGTTGAAAGCGATGGTAGATGGTATCAGGCAGATAGAGCAAGCCATTGGAAATGGTATAAAAATTCCGGGAAGTAAGGAGCAGTCTAATATTGTTATAGTTAGAAAAAGTCTTATTGCTGCCTGTAGAATAAAAAAAGGTGAAATATTTACAAGGGATAATTTAGCTGTTAAAAGACCAGGAAATGGTATAAGTCCTATGAAATATTGGCAGATGTTAGGACAGAGGGCTGAGAGAGATTATGAAGAAGATGAGTTGATTGCGTTATGAAGCCTGTGATAATTTTAGGTGCTGGTGGACATGCTAAGGTTCTACTTGATGCATTACTGAGTAGTGAACGAAAGGTGATCGGGTTAACAGATTTTGATAAGAAAAAATGGGGAAGTTTAGTTAATGGAGTACCGGTGTTAGGTGGAGATGAAGTCGTTTTTTCTTATAACACAGATGAAATAGAGTTAGTAAATGGGATGGGTTCTGTTGGCTCAATGAATAAGCGAAAGAATATATACGAGTATTTTAAGAATAAAGCATATTTGTTTTCCAATGTAATACATCCATCTGCTATTGTGTCGTCAAATGCCGTTTTAGCAAACGGAGTACAACTGTTACCAGGATGCATTGTTAATGCTGGTGCATTTATAGGAGACAATAGCATTGTTAATACGCGAGCCTCCATTGACCATGATGTCAGCATTGGTAGTCATGTGCATATTGCTCCCGGTGTAACTATCAGCGGTGGTGTAACCATAGATGATTGCACTCATATTGGTACAGGTGCAATTGTAATACAGGGAGTCCATATTGGCAGCAATGTGATTATTGGGGCAGGTGCGGTAGTAGTGAAGGATATACCAGATAATTGCAAGGCTTATGGTGTACCTGCAAGAGAGGTTTGATTATATGAATTATGAAGAGTTGTGTATAAGTCCCGACAGTAGTATAAAAGAAGCTCTACGTTTATTGGATATTACAGCTAAGCAAATTCTGTTTGTAGTAGATTCGCAAAATCATTTATTAGGAACGATTACGGATGGAGATATTCGCCGTGGTATTTTAAAAGATGTTATTCTGTCAGCACCAATAAAATCTGTAATGAATATATATCCAAAGACTATACAATTTAATATTGATAAATCTAGCATATTGAAATGCATGAAGGCAAATAAACTTCGATATTTGCCAGTAGTTGATGCAAGTGGGAAATTAATAGATGTTATTGCTCAAGATGATTTATCGTTTTGTGTACAACGTGATAATATAGTAGTTTTAATGGTTGGCGGTTTGGGAACAAGGCTTAGACCACTTACCGATGATTGTCCGAAGCCACTGTTGAAAATAGGAAATAAACCAATATTAGAGAATATTTTAGAAAGCTTTATAGATAGCGGTTTCCATAGATTTTACTTAGCAGTCAATTACAAAGCACAAATGATTGAAGAATATTTTGGTGATGGAAGCAAGCTTGGTATTGAAATCAAATATATTCATGAGAAGAAAAGAATGGGCACAGCAGGGGCATTGTATTTTCTGCCTGAGAAGCCTGTAGAACCTGTTATTGTTATGAATGGAGATTTATTGACAAAGTTAGATTTTGGTGAACTGGTTGATGCACATAGAAACACTAATGCAGCAGCGACAATGGCTGTGCGTGAGTATAGTTATCAAGTGCCATATGGTGTTATTAATTGTGAAGAAGATAGAATTATCAGTATAGAAGAAAAGCCAGAACAGACATATTTTGTTAATGCGGGTATTTATGTACTAAATCCCGAAGTTGTAGCAAAGGTTAACAAGGAAGAATTTTTTGATATGCCAGAGTTGTTCTCAGAAATCATAGGTGAGGGTAAAAAGGCAGGTATATACCCAGTAAGGGAATATTGGCTAGATATAGGTAGATTGGATGATTTTGAAAGGGCACAAATGGAATTTGGAAAGCTATGATCGTATAAACAAAAATAGAGGTGCTACTCATGAAGATTGCAGTGATTGGACTTGGCTCCATGGGAAAAAGACGTATTAGGTTAATAAAAAATATTTTAGGTGAAAATGTTGAAATTTATGGCGTGGACTCTAATGAGAAGCGATGTATAGAAGTAAAAAATGAATATGGGGTAGTATGTGTTTCAGATTTAAGTATATTACTTGATGAAAAATTAATTGATGCAGCATTTATCGCAACTTCCCCTTTAGCGCATACAAGTTTAATAACTACTTGCCTGGAACATGGGATACATGTTTTTACAGAACTAAACCTTGTAGATACAGATTATGAAAAAAATATCGCTTTAGCTAAGCGGAATAATAAGGTGTTATTTTTGTCATCGACCATGCTATATAGAAAAGAAATACAATATATTGCTCGCTGTATAAAAGAAGCTGATTGTTCTGTCAATTATACTTACCATGTAGGTCAATATTTGCCAGATTGGCATCCGTGGGATGTATTAGAAGAATTTTTTATCAGTAAAAAAGCTACTAATGGTTGTAGAGAACTGTTTGCCATAGAGTTGCCATGGATAGTAAATGCATTCGGCAGGATTGTTAAATATGATGTTGTCAAAAGTAAGTCTTCCAAGTTGCCTATTGATTATGCAGATAATTATTTATTGTTGATAGAGCATGAAACTGGACATAAAGGTGTATTGGCTGTTGATGTTATTTCTAGGGAAGCAGTGCGGGAATTATCTGTTTTTGGAGAAGATATATTCCTAAAATGGAATGGAACTCCTCATGGATTGATTTGCAAAAATCTGAAATCTGGAAATATGGATACTATTAATTTGTATGATGATATGCAAGCGGAGCATATAGAAGGATACAGTAGCAATATAATTGAGAATGCATATGCTGACGAAATTCGCAATTTTTTTGCTACTATTAATGAAAGTGACCTACCAAGATATTCATTCACGCAGGATAAAGAAATATTGAAGTTAATTGATGAAATTGAGGCAGATTGATATGAAGATACTGTTTATAGGATTAGGTTCCATTGGAACCCGTCATTTGAGGAATATAACAAAATTGCTTCATGAAAAACATAAATTATTTGAGATCCATGCACTGAGAGGAACTGCACGCAAGCTCGAAACAGGAATTTGCAAACTTATACATAAGCAAATGACAAGTTATGAAGATATAGATGAACAGTATGATGTGATTTTTATAACTAATCCGACATCACTCCATTATGAAACACTAAAAAATGTGGTTTCTAAAGCGAAAAAGATATTTATAGAAAAGCCAGTGTTTTCCAATGCAAATATAGATTTATCATTATTGGAAATTCCTCAGGATACAATTTGCTACGTGGCAGCACCATTACGTTACACTAAGGTATTTAAATTTTTAAAAAAATTGGTTAGTAGTAAGAAAATATATAGTGCTAGGGCAATCTGTTCTAGTTATTTGCCAGAATGGCGTCCCATGATAGATTACAGAAAATGTTACAGCGCTAGCAAACAAAGTGGCGGCGATATAGGTTTAGAGCTTATTCATGAATGGGATTATCTAACTGAATTATTTGGTATGCCAGAACGCGTGAATATGTATAGTGGTAAGTATTCTGATTTAGAAATAACCAGTGATGATATAGCAATTTATATTGCAGCTTATAAGAGTATGCTAGTTAGTCTCTCGCTGGATTATTTTGGGCGCTATACCAAAAGAGAAATAGAATTGTATTGTGATGATGAAGTTATTGTTGGTGATTTCACAAAGAGCGAAATACGGTTTTTGAAATCAGGTAAAGTGATTTCTTTGCAGGAAGAAAGGGATAGTTATCAGCTTAGAGAGTTAGGATATTTTTTGAATTTGGCTGACGAAGATAATAATCAGAATACTATTTTGCATGCGTTTGATGTGCTAAAAATAGCAAAGGGGATTTTATAATGAATATCTTGTTTACTGTATGTGGTAGGGCAGGTTCAAAGGGAATAAAAGGTAAGAACTTTAGAGAGTTTTTAGGTGTCCCATTGTTGTATTATACCGTAGCTGCTATAGAGTTATATAAGGAAAAGCATTCAGAAAATTGTATTGATATTGCTTTGAACACAGATAGTGTCGACATGATTAGATTAATTGAAAGATTAGATTTGGGTATTAGTTGCATTGATAGAAAAGAAGAGTTAGCTGGAGATTATGTTGCAAAGATCGATGTTATAAGAGATACTTGGCAGACTATGTGCACAGAGAATCATATGGAATACGATGTAGTTATTGATTGTGACATAACATCTCCTTTGCGTACTGTTCATGATATTGAAAATTTAATAAAAAAATATACTGAAGGAAAATATGACATTGTATATTCAGTGACAAATGCAAGAAGAAATCCGTATTTTAATATGGTTACAATAGATGAAGAAGGATTTTCTCATGTAGTTATAAAATCTGATTTTGTTGCCAGACAGCAGGCACCTGTTATTTATGATATGAATGCGTCGTTATATGCGTATACACCTGCGTTTTTAGGATCAAATAAACGTGCGAAAGATGCACAGAATGGAGTTATTTTTATGAAAGATACTGCTGTGTTGGATTTAGATAATGAAGGTGATTTTGAACTAATGCAGATAATTGCAGAGTATCTAGTAAGCAGAGATGATAATATGAGGAAGATATTTCTACGAGCTAAAGAAATATTAAATACTTAATGAATTGATTGGATAATTGTGTTTATGTTTTATGGAGATGTTAGATGTGAAACCTATAGTTTATGTAGTACATTGTATTGATACTGAGGGGCCTTTATATGAAAGTCATGAAGCAATATTTGATTTATTGGAGAAGGAATTTGGCATAAAATTAATGCCTACGGAATCGAATTATAAAAAATTATTAAAAAAGGAATTGGATTTTGGAGATAATACAAAAGGTGTATATAATCTCATCGATCCTAATAAATTTGCTATAAACGGTGATTGGGAAATACTATTTCACAATATTGAGCATATAACCACTCCAGAGTTCAGAAATAAGCTGTTGGATTCAAGTGGTCATGGTTGGATATATAATTGGTTCTGTATGGATCATGTAGGGTTTACGGGAGATAATCCTAGGAGAAGAGATAGTGGTCATCACAAGATTTTTGATAAATATATGTCATTAATTAAAAAGCAAAATTTAGGAGATATAGTGCAATTTCACCATCATCCCGTACCACATTCTGGCAATTTCCATGAAAGTGGTATTTCATATTGGGGAAGAAACACACTTGATGATATTTTGACAAGAAAAATTATAGATAGAAGCTGGTTTCCAACGGTATATAGACCCGGTTTTCATACAGAAAGACCAGATTCAAACTGGTTTCTTGAACAATGGATACCCTTTGATTATGCAAATCAAGCAGTGGCAAATGTAATAGATAATCAGCCCAGGGTAGCATATGGACGATTTGGGGATTGGCGCCATGCACCTGTTGAATGGAAGCCATATCATCCCTCCCATGATGATTATCAAAAAAAGGGAGAATGTCGCAGATGGATTACTAGATGCTTGAATATGTATGCCAGATTACGTGAAATAAATCAACAGGATGTGGATGAGGCCTTTGCTTGTGCACAGCAAACGGGAACAGCAATATTGGCTTTTACGGATCATGATTATAAAAATATGGAATTTGATGTAAATAGAATAAGAGCACTCATAGAAAAATCAGCTGCCAAGTTTAAAGATGTTGAATATTTATATTCTGATGCCATTACTGCAATGAGGTGCTGTTGTGGTTTACAGTACAGTGATATAGGTATGCAGGCTGACATTAAAAATGAGGATGGACGAATAGTATTAAAGGTAGCAACTCAAAATGATATTTTCGGGCCACAGCCTTATTTGGCATTAAAACTGAATGATGGAAGGTATTTATGGGATAATTTTGATTTCTATAAGAAAAATGTTTGGGTATATACATTTGATGCTGACAGTGTACCATATCCGTATATAGACAAAATTGGCGTTGCTACAAATAACGCATATGGAAAAGTCGAAATACTTAATTATGATAAAAAAATTGACAAATGGAATAAGACTTTATTGAATTAGTTTTGATTTGAAAAAGGGGTAACATATGGAAAATTTGAAAAATGATAAAATTGATAGGATTAAGTATTGGAATGATGATTACGTTAAGTATTGGAAAAAAATGACTGATGAAGCTGAAAAGAGCAGTGATATCAGTACGGTAGACGGAAAAGTGCCTGGTGATTACAGTACTAGTGGTGTTGATACTATAGCTGAATTTTTGAATAATATGGATTTGCAACCAAAGGAAAAGGTTTTGGACTATGGTTGTGGTCTGGGGAGATTTTTTGATTATATTTCTCAAAGAAGCGAATACTACGGTATTGATATATCAGAGCAAATGATAAAGGTTTGTAAGCAAAAATATCCGTTGCATACGGATAGATTTATGGTTGCCGAAGGAGAAAATCTATATTTCGAAGATGGTTTCTTTGACAAGGTTGTGTGTGTTGGCGTGTTTGATGCTTGTTATCAGGAAGCTGCACTTATGGAGATGCTTCGAGTTGTGAAGGATGGTGGCAAGATTCTGATTTCAGGCAAAGGAAATAAATATAATCTGGATGATGAACAGGCATACATAGCAGAAGAGGCCGCTAGAAGAAAGGGACATCCTAATTACTTTACGGATGTAAGATCTATGCTGGAACAGGTGAAGGAATTTGTTTCTGTAGAAGAAGAACGATATTTTCCGTATAGAGGGGATATGCGCAAAGGTAAATATACTCATAAAATGCCAGAGACATTCTACGAATGGGTAATAATCATTAGAAAAATCGGGGGGGGAACTCCCGAACTGAATAAATTTTCTAGTAGATATTCGAATTCTTGGCAAGCAAGGAATTAATAATATTTGTCAGAGTATAAAAACTTATAATATTCTATTTGTCAATTTAGTAACTTTAATGTAATGGGAGGATATTTGATTATGGCATGTGATATCATGCATTTATCATTTAGCAGTTCAGGCAGAGATGTGGATATAGTAGAGCCTGTATTATCGTATTTGGAGATTAAATATAAGTTGAATATTGTTCGTGGTTGTGTAAGAGATTTTGTGTATATGCTAGAAAAATATCAACCGAAAGCGTTGATCTGTGGTATTAAAGGATCAGATTATAATGTAAAGATTGTAAAATATGCTAAAAAATTGGGAATTAAAGTCGTAGAATATGAGGGTGAGGGAGATTATATCGAATCATGGACGGAACAATTTTATTGGGGATGGAACAAAAAGCATGAAATACTAGCTGATTTAGAAATGATGTGGAATTATCGATCATTTTCTTATGTTTTAAAATATATAGGGAATAGCCGTAATCCTAATATAAGTATACCGGGAGCAGCAGGATTTGATCGTTATAAATTTATGAATTTTATGGATAAAGAAGATTTTTTACGTAAATATTCGTGTGGAGAATATAAAAGAATCGTAGGTATCCCATCCTGGTGGGGATTTTCTCCAGAATGCATTACATATTTTTGTGAAGAGGCTTCATTTCATGAAGAAGCAAAAAAAATGATGAACGATGTGTTGAGGAATATAATAAAAAACAATGAGGACATATTATTTGTTTTAAAGGTCCATCCAGCTGTTAAGGATATATCTATGGTTGAATTTTATGGTTTAGAGAAGTATCGCAACACTATTATTATATACGATGAAGAAAATATAGCTGATATAATTAATGTGTCAGATTTATGGATTGGTTATGAGAGTACAACATTTATGGAGGCTTGGCTATTAGGCAAGGAAGCATTTTATATCAATCCTAAAGGTGGAGATTTTGACAGATCTACAATATTTACAGGAAGTCCAATTGCAAAATCAACCAATGAAGTTCAATGCTATATAGATGAGTTTTATGCAAATGGTTTTATAAAGGATTTTGAAGCTCTAAAAGAAAAACGTTCGAAAATATGTGCTGATATTATAGGAAGTGATGATGGACTAAATCATATACGTGCAGGAGAGTATGTGATTAAATTACTAAAGAATAGTAATAAATATCCATCTAAAAGATATATAGGAAAAACTTACATTAAAGAAAAAATAAAAACTATGTTGTATAAGATATGTCCCGATATAATAGGATTGAAAGGTAGACTTTTTGAATTTCATTCAAGTTTTGAAAATAAGTATTCAACGATTGAGAGAGAGCAGATACATATTTGTTATAAGAGGGCATTAACAGATTTTTATAAAAAGTTAGGAATAATTAAATGAATTCGCGTATGAATATACTTATTACAGAATATAGCTTGGTAATAAAATGAAAATTTTGATAAATACGCAAATTATTTTAGAATCAATTTTCTAGAACTTATAGTTAATATTATGAAGTATCTTTAGTTTTTGAGAGCAAGTAATGCTAGTATAAATAGTTTATCTATTTCATACTATATGTTTCTTTATAGAAATGGAGAGATATATGAAAATCTACTACATAACAAGGTCATACTTTCCTATGCATACAGGCGGAACTATTGTAAGAAAAAAATATGTAGAACTACTAAAACAGAATGGATTTGATGTTGAGGTATTAACCGTTGATTATAGGAATAATAGCTATTATAAAACATCAATTGACGGAATTAATGTCATATATTTTCCCTATACTATTAATCTTAGAATCGGTATGTGTTTAGAAAGGATCGGTGTACTGGAGGACTATTTAGATTATTGGTGCCGTAACGTCGTAACTTACTTAAGAACAAGGGTAAAATCTGAAGATGTTTTGTTTTGTACAAGTGGTGGAGAACTAGCTTCTATTAAGGTTGGAAGTCTGTTGAAAAAAATTAATGGATGTAAATTTATTGTAAATTTACATGATCCAATAGACTACACCATTGTTTGTAATAAAAAAATAGACAAAAAATTTCATGTAAGTCGGGAAGAAAATGAGAAAAAGTATATTAGTAATTCTGATCTGATAATTACGTCATCAAATACGCTAAAAGAATCATTACATCATAAATATTCTAATATAAAATTAAATATAACAAATGGATACTTTGGTTATATAGAAGACATGCATGCTAAAAAAGAGAAAAATTATGATGGTACTTTAAATATAGTATATGGTGGTAATTTTGGAGAATTACAAAGACCAGAAATATTTGCAAAAGCAGCTTTGGAAGTAAAAGGTGTTCATGTTCATTTTGTAGGCAATAGCAGTAAATATAGTCCTGTTAGTATGTTCCGAGGCAACAAGAATGTACATTTTTATGATTTTATGAAATATGATGAATACTGTAGATTTGTTTGCGAAAAAATGGATTGTGGATGTGTATCATTAACCTCGGATTATTTAGGTGCTTGTGTACCATCTAAGATCTACGAATTTATAAATTTAGCAACACCGATGATAGCATGTTTACCTAAAGGAGATGCAAAAGATTTAATAGAAAAAAAGAAATTTGGTTGTTCATGTTTGTATTCAGATATAGAGAAATTATGTGAAATATTAAAACAAATGAAAAGGCGTACTATATGGGAAAATTATAGAGAGAATATTGTTTCTGAAAGAAAGAGTTGGGCGATGAGTGAAAGAATAAAGCCAATAATAAAAATCATCAGAAATTTATAGGTAAAAGATGATGGCGTTGTATCAAAGATTACGAGGTGTAAGTATGACAATTTGCATTGTAGGTCTAGGGTATATAGGCTTGCCAACAGCGGGCACATTTTCTAATAAAGGAATAAATGTAGTGGGAGTTGATGTAAAACAGGAAGTTATCGACGATTTAAAAAGATGTGTTTTGCATATATATGAACCGGATTTAAAGGAATTAATAGCAGATTCTATAAAAAAAGGAAAGTTGACATTTTCGACTACACCGGTAGAAGCAAATGTATATATATTAGCTGTTCCTACTCCGTTTAAAGAACATCATGAAGCAGATTTGTCTTATGTAAGAGCCGCTGCAGAGTCTATAGCACCATATTTAAAGGCGGGCTCTTTAGTAATATTGGAATCTACCAGTCCGGTGGGAACAACTGAAAAAATAGCCAATTGGATTTGTGCTAATAGAAAAGACTTATACTACACAACTTCTGATGGGCATAAAAGCAGTGAGACAGGTGTTAATGAGGTATTCTTTGCTCATTGTCCGGAACGTGTTTTGCCAGGTAGAATTTTGTATGAAATTGTTCATAATGACAGAATAGTAGGTGGTATTAATCAAAAATCATCTGAGTTAGCGAGAGATGTATATTCAGAAATTTGTCAAGGAGAAATAGTTTTGACAGATTCTCGCACAGCAGAGATGTCAAAGCTTACAGAAAATTCTTTTCGGGATGTGAATATTGCTTTTGCAAATGAACTTTCTGTTATTTGCGATAAGTTGGGCATTAACGTATGGGAATTGATAAAACTTGCTAATAGACATCCTCGTGTAAATATTTTAAATCCAGGTCCAGGAGTTGGAGGACATTGTATCGCAGTAGATCCGTGGTTTATTGTTGATTCTGTTCCTGAGGAGGCAAAGTTAATAAAGCAGGCACGTGTTATCAATGATAGTAAACCGCAATATGTGTTAGACAAAATCAAGGATGCTGTAAACAATGTTGATAGTGCTGTTATTGCGGTACTAGGCTTGAGTTTCAAGGCTAATGTAGATGACTTGAGAGAGAGTCCTGCGTTGAAGATTGCAGAAAGCTTGGTTAGTATGGGGTATAAGCTTCAGATTGTAGAACCATATATAGAAGAATTGCCAGTATGTTTGTGTAGTGAAAATGCACAATTGGTTAGTTTGGATAAGGCATTAAAGGATAGCAATATAATATTGGGATTAGTAGACCACAAAGATTTTTGTTGTATTCCTAGAAGTAGATTTGAAGGAAAGTGTGTAATTGATACGCGTGGCATGTGGGGAATATTAAATAACTTTTAATATTTATTATTTTACAAGAAAGGTGTTAATTGCTGTGCAGAAAATTTATCATGATGGAAAATATTATACTAGAGAAGAAATGAAGAAAATCGTAACAGATTATTATAATCATGTATTCACAAATAAAAGAGATAGACATATGCAAATGCAATCTTTATTACCAGATGATTTAAATAAAAATAGCTATGTATTAGATTATGGATGTGGTATGGGAGGAATTAGTAATTTATTTGCATCAAAATACAATTGTCATGTCGATGCGGTAGATATATCACGTAATGAATTAGAGAAAGCCATAATTACTTTCTCGGAGGGGGAACATAAGATTGATTTTATAATGTTAGATAATTTTGGATTCCCGCCTAACAAATATGATTTGGTATTTAGTTCGCAAGTCATAGAACACGTTCATAATCCAGGAATATATCTATCAAATATTAATAAAATGCTAAAAGAAAATGGATATTTGCTGATAGGATTACCCAATATTGTTAATGTTAATTATGCCATTAATTTAATGTTTTTTTCTCAAAAGAGGGCACGTAAACATTCTAAAAAAATGCTAGAAAATTATAACAAAGCAATGCACCATATTAATGGGTGGGATCCTTTGCATTTTATAACCTTATGTGCCAGTGTTGGGTTTGAATTAGTAGAATGGCTTCCAACAGAAGGAACGCCTGTATCGTCAATTCTTTATAGGATACCCATTGTTGGGAAATATTTATATAATTTGCCTATAACTACAAGATTATCATATACGATGTTCTTCTTGTTTAGAAAAAAATTTGATAAGAAGATAGAGATATATGAATGAATTTTAATTTTAGAAAATATTCAAAGATGGGTTAAATATATGGTGATGCAAAAGTGAAAAAAAATATTTTTATGTTATTGTATCTAAAGTATCCAGATATAAGGGTTGAAAAAGAAGTAAGCTCTCTTTTAAAAAAAGGATATAGCATAACGATAATGGCTGCTAATGATGGAAATCAGGCAGAAATTACTACAGAAGGAAATCTAACAATTTATAGACCACATGAATGGTCATATAGCTATCTATGGACAGGGTTTCATTATTTTTGGGGTTCAATAAATTTTGTTAATAAATGGGTTTTAAATAAGTGTCAGGAGTATATTTCAGATAAGCATTTTGATGTTATTCATGTCCATGATTTAAGACTGGTAAAAGTTGGAGTATTGTTAGCAAAGCAATTTAATATGAAAGTAATTGCAGATCTGCATGAAAATTATCCAGCTGCTATCAAATCATATGTTATGGATAACTCTATAAAGAGCATTATTAGAAGGTATTCTGTTGACAGATATTCTAGATGGGTAGCCTATGAGAAGCAGATACTACAAGAAGCAGATGCTGTTATAGCAGTTGTAGATGAAGCTAAAACGCGTATCGTAAGAGATTGCAAGATTTCTCCTGAAAAAGTATATGTTGTATCTAATACTGAGAGTATGAATTATTTTGGCAAAATGAGTATAGATACTGCCATTGCTAATAATTATAAGGGAAAATTTGTAATTTCGTATATTGGGGGCGTAGATTTTCATCGGGGGCTTGATACCGTTATTAAAGCTATGCCACAAATATTGAAGAAAAAAACTAATGCAATATTGTTGATAGTAGGCGGCAAAGATGATCATTGTGAAAGGTCGTTGAAAGCATTAGTGAAGTCGTGTGGAGTTGAAGAGGAAGTAAGATTTTTAGGACGAATACCATTTTCACAGGTGCCATCATATATTGCGGCAAGCGATATGGGAATAATACCACAATATGCTTCAGAACATGGAAATTATACAGTACCGCATAAGCTGTTTCAATATATGGTATTAGGAAAACCAGTTATTGTCAGCGATTGCTACCCATTAAAGAGGATAGTGTCAGAATATGATTGTGGGCTAGTATTCAATTCAAATGATAGTGGAAGTCTAGGGGAGTGTTTTGCAAAGCCTGTAGATAGCGATAAATTGGGAATCAATGCATTAAAAGCAGTGAGAGAAAAGTACAATTGGGAAGAGGATGAGCAAAGGTTGTTTGCTTTGTATTCAAGTCTTATGAATTAATATTGAGGCGATGTTGTGAACATAGTAGTTTCTAGAGAGTGTCAAGTAAAAACTAATGATTTGGTGGCGTTTGCAACTAAAGAATTTTTGAAAGCCAAGGGGCAGGATTATGGATATATTTATGGCTTAGATAATGATAACAATATTGTATTTTATATAGCGTTTATTTTAAAAAAGAAGTTAACATTTTGCTTGGCTGAGTTTCAAACTTCTGTAGTGTGTTTAGATTATGGTAGATTAGAAGAAAAATACAGTTTTTTAAATAATGCTATTAAGTTGTTAGGTGAAGTTCATAATGTTGATTTTATTTGTCAAAATCCGGCATATGCAATTTTTGATTATTACCCAGAAAATGCAATATATACATATTTTGGCAGTTACATATGTGATCTAACTAATACAGAAGATGAATTATGGAAAGGAGTGCATTCAAAGCACAGAAATGTTATAAGAAAAGCCATTAAAAATGGGATAGAAATCAAGATAAATAAAACTCACATAGAGCAGATATATGAAATTATAAAGGAAACACAAGAAAGATCTTGTCATGGTTTTATTAGCCTAGAAAAGTTTGAAGCTATGAAAAAGGGATTAGCAGATAAAATGGATTTCATTGCTGCTTATCAAGGTGATATTTTGCAGGGGTGTGCAGTAATAGTGCATGATAAAAAATCAGCATATTATCTTTTTGGTGGTAGTTGTACAAAGACATTTCCTGGCGCATTAAATTTATTGCATTGGCAAGCTATGCTGTATTATAAGGAAAATGGCCTTACTCAATATGATTTTGTAGGAGCTAGATTGTCAGATCATGTTTCTGCCAAGTTACATGGAATACAGAGATTTAAAGAGAGATTTGGTGGAAATTTACACAAAGGATTGCTTTGGAAGTATATTTATAAGCCCCATAAATATATGATTTATAAATTTATAAATTTCATTAGAACACATAGATGGGAAGTAGATGCAATAGATGAAGAACATATTACTGACATATGATTATGAGGTGTTTTTTGTAAAGTTTGGTACCATAGATAATTCATTGTTGATTCCAACATCAGAACTAGTAAAAGAAATGGATAGGCATTCAATGAAAGGTACTTTCTTTGTTGATGTTCTTTTTTTGGACTATTTGCGACGTCAAGGAGATAATGCCGCATACGATAGAATTATTAATCAGTTAAAGTGGGTGCTTTCCTGTGGTCACAGAATAGAATTACATATACATCCTCATTGGCTTGATACAGATAAAGGCATTGTTGATTTTAAAAGGTACAGGTTGCAAACTTTTTCTGAAGAAGAACAAAGTTCTATATTTGCAAAGGGATTAGAAATATTATATTCAATAGCAAAATCAGAGGATGCAAATTATAAAGTGCTTGCTTATAGAGCTGGTGGATGGTGTGTACAGCCTTTTAGTGAATTATATAACACCTTTAAAGAATATGATATTAGAATTGATAGCTCTGTAGCCTCAGGAATGTATCAAAAGTCATCAAGTCATTTTTTTGATTTTCGCAATGCTCCTAACAAAGAATATTATAATTTTTCTAAAGAGATTACCGTAGAAAAAACAGATGGAGAATTTGTTGAAATACCAATAACTACTTTCAAGACTAATCCTATAAATAAGTTGTATAAAAGATGGATAGCAAAGACAAATAAGAAGCAGATTACATCTTATGGTGATGGACATGGTATGACTGTTAGTAAATTTGTGCTATTGCGAAAACTATTTGAGCGAAGAGCAATGTTTTCAATTGATGGTGTGTTTGATTTAGAACACATGTTTGAGTTAATGAAAAAATCAGAATTAGATACAATCACTTTTATTTCACATCCAAAGAATTTGACAAATTTTTCTTTGGAATATTTAAAGAAAATAGACGAGGAATGTTTAAACTGTATTTCAATGAGGGACTATTATTTTCAGTATATTTTTACTAATTAATTCATTATGGGCAATGACTTATGAAAAATTTAAAAAAAATAGATATATTCAGACCAGAGTGTTTCACGTGGGAACCTATGGATTATGTAGATTTGTATAGTTTGTATGGAAAAAAATGGAGGTATGCTTCTAAAGGTAGATATGCATTATATCATATTTTGAAATATAGCAATATAAAAGGAAAAATCTTAATACCAGTATATGTGTGTGAGACAGTTTTGATACCGTTAAGATTATTAAATATAGAACCAATATTTTATGATATTAACTTAGATGATTTGAATGCAAATATTTCTTCTATTGAAAGAATAGGAAAACAATATGATATTTCTGCTGTTTTAGTGGTAAGTATGTATGGAAATCCAGCAGATTATGAATCATTGGAAACAATATGTAAGAAAAATAATTGGTTCATGATAGACGATGGAGCACAAGCTATGGGGGCAAAGTTTAATGGTCGATATGTAGGAACTTTTGGAGATGCAGGATTTTATTCTTTTTCACCAGGTAAACCAACAGCAGGTCCTATGGGGGCATTTTACTGGATGAGTGAAATGTGTTCTTCTATACACTATACACGTCATAAATGGTTACACAAGTTGTTTTACTATGAATTTTATATTAATCGAGTCAAAATATATGATAATGTTAGTGTTTTGCTAAGAAAATTATTATCTTTGTTAGTGTTATTTACTAATAAAGTGTTTGACATCAAAGAAGATGGTATTGAAGATTTTGAACAGCCGATACTAAGTCATATATGTGCCAAGTCTTTAGGTAAGTATATGATAGTTAAGAATAAGATACGTAATAATATTATCCAATCTATAGAAATTCCAGGCATGAGGTTTTTAAAAGCTAAACGTGGTAAAGAAAATGCATATAAGCTTGTTATAATTGCGAAAGAAAAATTGCTAGCGCAAAAATTAATAAAATTTTTAAATAAAAATGGGATATATGCTAGGAGTGGATATTCTATGTTGACATGTGATTTTGCATTATTGCCAAATGCTGCTCAAATAGACGGTTGCGTAGTCGAAATACCATTAGAATGTTCAGTTAGAAAAAAGAATTTTTTAATAAAAATATTAAAAAAATTTAGGTATTGTATAAATGAATGAAGTAAAATATTGCCACAATACAAAAATAATTAATTAGCATGGTATAGAGTGTATCTTATTATGAACTCGTTGTATATTGTATGAATAAGATAAGTTTCATAGATTGTGCATTGAGTTAGAAGAGAAAAATCGCCCTGCATAGTGCAGGGCGATGAGATGTCTATAGCATTACAGCTTTTTTGAAAGAATCTATGGACATGCCAGCCTTCTGAGAGGCGGTTTTTAGTGATACTGTTCCATCAAGGACTAGATCCTTTAGTGCCAACAATCTACCGCGAGTCTCACCACGGGCCTCGCCGCGGGCTTCACCAGCTTCGAGCAGGGCTTCACGTTCTTCCTTTTCGTTCCATTCAAAGCCAAACATAGATATTACCTCACTTTCGTTGTTCTTTAGGTAGTCATACATAATATTATTTTCTAAACAATAATGGGTTGCTTCCCTAACTGATTCGTCAATGGTCAGGTTTTGTTTACGGAAATCTTTATATTTATTGGAAAATATGCTGTATTCATTTAGCGGTTGGCAGAGGTTCTTTAGTTCCTTACTTTTACCAGTGGCAAGATTATACACATTATGGTGGTTTGATGTTTGATGAGTACAACCGTGAGATTGTCTATAAGGAATGAAATATTATTTTATTTTAAAGCAGTGGAGTAAACATATTTTATAAGTTAATTATAACATTTTCTACGCAATGTATCCATAAATTAAATGATATGTTTGCCAATAATATGCAATTTGAGAAAAGGGTGACATTATGTATAAGATAATAACCATCGTTGGTGCTAGGCCGCAGTTTATCAAAGCTGCAGTGGTTTCCCGGGCTATTGGTGAATGGAATAAGGTGCATCAGATGCAGATAGAGGAGATTATAGTACATACTGGTCAGCATTATGATGTCAATATGTCTGATGTGTTCTTTGAGGAAATGAGTATTCCTAGACCTGCCTATAATCTTCATGTTGGTGGAGGAACTCATGGTGTCAATACTGGGCGGATGCTGGAGAAAATAGAGCAGGTTTTGCTGGATGAAAATCCAAATGTAGTGCTGGTATATGGGGATACGGATAGTACTTTGGCAGGTGCTTTGGCAGCAGCCAAGCTGCATATACCTGTAGCTCATGTAGAGGCAGGACTTCGTTCTTTCAATATGAATATGCCAGAGGAAATTAACAGAATTTTGACAGATAGAGTATCTTCATATCTGTTTTGCCCTACTGACACGGCTATGGATAACCTTAGCCAGGAGGGTTATGATAATTTTGCTGTAAATATGGTGAATATTGGTGATGTGATGTTGGATGCCTCTTTATTCTATCGCAGGCAGAATAAAGCTTCAGATGGTATACGTCAACTTGTGGATTCATTAGGCAGCTTTTATTTGGCTACAGTTCATAGAGCAGAGAATACAGATAGCGAAGTAAGAATATCAGCTATCATGAGAGCATTAGAGAAGATATCTTTGTATAAAAAGGTAGTTTTGCCGTTGCATCCACGTACCAAGAAAATTTTGGCTGCTCATAATATACAGTTAAAAAATATTGTAACTATAGAGCCGGTGGGATATTTTGACATGTTGTATCTGGAAAGTCATTGTGATGCTGTGTTGACAGATAGTGGTGGAGTGCAGAAGGAAGCGTTTTTCTTTCAGAAGCCATGTATCACTCTACGAGATGAAACTGAGTGGGTAGAGTTGGTAAAGCATGGTTATAACTGTCTGGCAGGAGCAGATGAAGAGAAAATATTGTCAGCAGAAGCAAGGCTTCGTGGTGGTGCTATGGAGTTTAAGCATGAGCTATATGGTGATGGTCATGCTGGAAATAAAATAGTAGAGTTTTTGATGGATAAGTGATTGTTGTATGAATATTTTATTGGTGAATCATTATGCTGGCTCAGTGGATATGGGCATGGAATTTCGTCCGTATTATCTTGCTCGCGAATGGGTAAAGATGGGGCATAATGTAACGATTGTGGCGGGAGATTTTTCTCATTTGCGAAAAAACAATCCTGAAGTGACAAGAGATTTTCAGGAGCAAAATATTGAGGGCATTGAGTATTGCTGGGTAAAAACAGGTGCTTATCATGGGAATGGTGCGGCTCGTGCCTTGACTATGTTTAGGTTTGTGGGAAAGCTTTGGTTCAATGCGCAGTATTTGGTGGATAGGTATAAGCCTGATATTGTTATTGCTTCCTCTACTTATCCCATAGATACTTTTGCCTGTCAGAGGATTGCTAGGCTAGCTCATGCCAAGCTGATTCATGAGGTACATGATATGTGGCCTGCTACTTTGATAGAGGTTGGTGGCATGTCAAGAAAGCACCCATTTGTACAACTGATGCAGTGGGGGGAAAATAGCTTCTGTCGAAATTCAGATGGGGTTGTGTCCTTACTGCCCTGTGCTAAGGAATACTTTGTAGAACATGGTATGGAGAAAAATAAATTTTTTCATGTACCTAATGGTATTGTATTATCTGAATGGGTTGATGCTGAGCCTTTACCAAATGAGCACGCAAAGTTGTTAAATTATTTGCACAATAATCACCAGTTTGTAATAGGATTTTTCGGTAGTCATACCAAATCATATTGCTTAGAACATCTTATCGAAGCTATTAGAAAATTGCAGGATGATAGCATTTCAGTTGTATTTGTTGGTGATGGTATTTATAAGAAACAGCTAATGAAGATGGCAAGTGATTTAAATAACAGTATTTATTTTTTGCCACCAATTAGCAAAAAAAGTATACCGATATTGACAAAGATGTTTGATGCTATATATGTGGGAGCAGTAGACAATACAATGTTTTCCTTTGGTATATGTATGAATAAATTGTTTGATGCCATGATGTCAGGTAAGCCAATATTGTATGCTGTTAATGCTCCGAATAATTATATAAAGGATTATTCTTGTGGTATTAATGTTAAGCCTGAAAATGCGGAAGATTTAATGCGTGGAATTAAGGAATTAATTCACATGACAGACGGAGAGCGGCATGACATGGGACAAAGAGGTCATGAAGCTGTATTGAAGTATTTTAACTATGATGTGTTACCATTGAAATTTATTGATATTATGAATCAAGTGCTAGAAAGGTGAGCGATATAAATGATGAAAATACCTTTTTCTCCACCTGATATAACGGAGGCTGAGATTCAGGAAGTTGCGGCTGCCATGAGAAGTGGCTGGATTACTACGGGGCCTCGTACCAAGGAACTGGAGAAGCGATTGGCTGAGTTCTGTCATAGTGCAGGGGCAGTGTGTCTGAATTCTGCTACAGCAGCCTTGGAGCTTAATTTGCGGGTGCTGGGGATTGGGCCTGGTGATGAGGTTATTACCAGCGCCTATACATATACTGCTAGTGCTAGTCCTATTGTGCATGTGGGAGCTACACCTATATTAGTTGATACAGCCAAGGATTCCTATGAAATGGATTATGATGCTTTGGAAGCAGCTATTACTCCTCGCACCAAAGCTGTTATTCCTGTGGATATTGCTGGTATTGTGTGTGATTATGATAGAATTTTCGCCATTGTTGAGAGTAAGAAAAATATTTTTTCACCAAACAATGATATTCAGAGGGCTATGGGGAGAGTTGCTGTTATGGCAGACTGTGCCCATGCTTTAGGTGCTCAATGGCATGGACAGATGGCTGGCTCTATTGCAGATTTTAGTAGTTTTTCCTTTCATGCTGTCAAGAATTTTACTACCGCAGAGGGTGGTTGTGCCACTTGGCGGCATATTGACGGAATTGAGGATGATACCTTGTACAAGCAGTATCAGCTGCTGTCTCTGCATGGACAAAATAAGGATGCCTTGGCCAAAACCAAGCTGGGGGCATGGGAATATGATATACAGGGCTGTTATTACAAATGCAATATGACAGATATTATGTCTGCTATGGGATTGGTACAGCTGGATAGATATAAAGGATTGCTGCAGAGGCGTCAGGAAATTATCAGTCGCTACAATGCTGGTTTGAAGGATTTGCCTGTAGAGGTGTTGGAGCATAGTGGCAAAACTCATTTAAGCAGCGGACATCTGTATATGATGCGTTTGCAAAACAAGAGCATAGAGGAGAGAAATAAATTCATTGAAGCTATGGCTCAGCTGGGAGTAGCTACCAATGTGCATTACAAGCCTTTGCCTATGATGACTGCCTATAAGGAACTTGGATTTGATATAGCAGATTTTCCTCATGCTTATGCTCAGTTTGCCAATGAGGTAACATTGCCTTTGCATACCAGATTAACGGATGATGAGATTGATTATATTATAGAGTCAGTTCACAAATGTTTGAATTAATGGTGAGATATGGCAAAAAGAATTTTTGATTTAGTATTTACTATACCTGGGATAGTGGTTTTGGCTCCTGTCTTTGTGATAATTGCAATTCTTATAAAGTATGACTCGTCGGGGGCGGTTTTCTTTCGTCAAGAACGAGTGGGGAGGTATGGAAAGATTTTTCGTATATACAAATTTCGTACCATGATTGAGAATGCAGAGAGGCATGGAAAGCAAATAACCGTAGGCAGGGATGCAAGGATAACTGCTGTAGGGAATTTTTTGCGCAAATACAAACTGGATGAGCTGCCTCAGTTATTTAATGTGCTGTTGGGCGATATGAGTTTGGTGGGGCCTAGGCCTGAGGTGCCAAGGTATATTGAGGAATACAGCGAGGAAGATAGAAATATTGTCCTATCTGTAAAGCCTGGTATAACAGACAATGCCTCTATAGAGTTTCGTGCTGAAAGTGAAATATTGGGGAAGTCTAAGAATCCTGAACGTGAATATATTGATGTGGTATTGCCAATCAAGATAGGTTATTACAAGGATTATGTGTGTAGACATAATGTGGCTATGGATTTTGTTATTATTATGAAAACCATAGCGGCTATTTGTAGGTGAAGGTGTTAAGGATATGACTAGATTTCGGGAGCTGCGGCTGCAGCGTGGGTTTAATAGGAAATATACTACTGCGGCTATGTCGCTGATAGAGCATGACAAGCGCTCCGCTGGGGGCATTGTTGGATTTTGCGGATTTTTATGGTGTGTCCTTGGATTATCTGTTGGGCAGAGATTTGGCTGGGGAGGCTGCGTATGAGTTTTCTATGGACAGCAAGTAATGGATGAGCTAAAAAGGCTGGAGGGCATGAGTGAGGATGAGGAGAATCTGGAGATGCTGCGCAGCCTGCTGAAGCAGTCTATTATTTTGGCCCGCCGGGTGGAGAAAAAGCGCAAGGCATGGTATAAATATTAAGAAATAGAAAAACCCAGTAAAATTAGATGCAATTTCTAATTTTACTGGGTTTTGTTTTGGGAAGAATTATTTCAAAGCATAGTGAGATTGCTTATTTTCCTATAATGGCATTTAGATTAAATAGTACCTTATCCAATATATAATCAGGAACAGATTCAAGATAGTGCCAGTTGCGTGCTTTGTAGTCCAAGGATTTGACTTGCTCGCAAACTATATCTCCGTGGGTGTTGGTTCTTTCATCTAATATTACGTGCAATGGATAATCTCTTTGGGTTGAGGTAATAGGGCAGACTAATGCCAAGCCTGTAAGTTTGTTAAAGGCATTATTGGAAACTACAAGTGCAGGACGCCTTTTCATAATTTCTATGCCACTTTGGGGATTAAAATCAATGAGAATGATATCGCCTGTACATGGAAAAGATTGACTCATTCTGCAATCTCCTTTCCAAGCTCATTGCCAGTGTCTATTTCTTTGCAACTCCAATCTCCCTTATAATTGCCGAAGAGCTCCATAAAGCGTTCTGCTTTAGTCTTTGGAACCTTTCGTAGCACAATACAATTCTCAGAAGCCTCAATATTCAAAGTATCATTGGGGGAAATATGCGCCTGTGACATAACATTTTTTGAAAGACGTACAGCATGACCATTTCCCCAGCGTGAAACAGCTGTAACCATAGTAAACACCTCCTTGTATATATATAGTATATACATTTTTTAAGAACTGGTCAAGGAATCTTCATAGCAAAAAGCCAGTCGGGGAAGTCGACTGGCTTTTGCTCTTATAGGGATTGTTAGTTGTCTAAAATAGACATATTAGGGATTGGTTAGATACCCGAGGAAGGCGTATCTATATAAGGAAAAATTTATGTCAGACAGGCTGGTGCAATCTATATGGGATTGCATCGTCCTGGCTTACATCGTAATTAGGAAAGATGGGACAGAACCCAATCTACATCCTTAGTGGTTTTGAGTTCTTCAAGAACCTTTTCGTCCTCCAGCATGGTGCAAATATTGGCTAGAATCTCAAGATGTTCGTCGCCTACACCTGCAATACCAAAGATTAGCTGGGCCTTTTCGCTGCCAAAGTAAACACCCTGTGGGTACTGGAGGCAGACAATGCCGCTTTTCTTGACAGTGCCCTTGGCCTGGCTGGTGCCGTGAGGAATAGCAACACCCATACCCATATAGGTGGATACCAGCTTTTCCCGCTCCAGCATGGCTGGAATATAGGATTCATCTACATAGCCCAGCTTTACCAGCAGCTCACCAGCCTTGGCAATAGCCTCTTCCTTAGTTTCTGGCAGCTGTCCCAGTACAATTCCTTCTTTTACAATAATAGAATTGTTTTCATTATGAGATACTTCCTCTGCTACGGTAGGCTGTACCTCTATGACAGGAGCATCACCAGTGGTTAGCTGTACATAGAGAGCATCAAGGGCAGGATCTGCCAGGAAATTGCCAATAGTTACCAACTGAGCCTGAGGGGCAGACTTTTTGGCTCTATCTGCCAAGGTAGTTTGTACTACAGCAATATCGCAATCGGCAGGAATATTATCTACAGAGGTATTCTTCACCACAATTTCAGGGCGCTGTGCTTTGATGCGGTTACGGAATTTGGTAGCTCCCATAGCGGAGGAGCCCATACCTGCATCGCAGGCAAAAATGATTTTCTTTACATTGGTCTTTTCCAAACCAGTAAAGCTAGGAGCTTCGCCCTTGGCCTGAGCCTTTCTAGCAGCTACCTCCTTATGGGCATCCTCCAAGGATTTGCTGCCTGCCATTTTGATAATAGGCGTAGCAATGGCAAAGGATACACCGGCGGCGATTAATACGCCAGTTAGGACAATCAAGGTATCGGAGCCAGGAGCCATCATCAAAAAGGCGATAATGGAACCAGGGGAGGCAGGGCCAGCAAGACCGGCACCAGTCATGGTAAACCAGAAAATAGCAGCAATATTACCTACAATAGGAGCAATGATAACCATAGGGTTCATCAGAACATATGGGAAATAGATTTCGTGAATACCGCCGAACAGGTGAATAATTACGGCACTTGGTGCAGAATCCTTGGTGGTTTTGTCCTTGCAGAAGAACATATAGGCAAGAAGCACGCCAAGACCAGGGCCAGGATTGGCCTCCAGCATATAGAGAATGGATTTGCCATGCTCCAGAACCTGAGCCGTAGCCAAAGGGGTAAAGATACCATGATTAATAGCGTTGTTCAAGAAGAGAACCTTGGCTGGTTCAATGAATACAGCAATTAATGGCAGCAAATTGTGCTGTACCAAGGTATCTACACCTACGGAGAGTATTGCCAAAATGGCAGCCATTACAGGGCCGACAGCCCAATAGCCGAAGATGGCCAGCAGCATGCCCAGGATACCGATGGAGAAATTGTTAATCAGCATTTCAAAGCCGGCTGGCATGCGATCTTCCATAAAACTGTCAAAGGTTTTGATAACCAATCCAGCCAGAGGGCCCATAATCATAGCACCCATCAGCATGGTAATATTCAAATCGCTGAGAATTGCACCAACTACGGCAATGGCGCCGATTACCCGTCCTCTTTCCCCAGCCACCAGATAACCACCGGTGGAGGCAATCAACACAGGTATTAAATAGGTAAGCATTGGGCCTACCAAAGTGCTTAGCTGCTTGTTAGGCAGCCAGCCGGTATCAATAAACAAAGCGGCCAGAAAACCAAAGGCAATCAAGGCGCCAATATTTGGCATAACCATAGAAGAAAGGAACTTGCCAAATTTTTGAATAGAATTTTTCATGGTGGCTCCTCCTAAAATATAATTAAAGACGATTACATAGGAAGAACGAAGAAATGGTATTTAGATAACCCTTACATTATGTTGCTGGCAGCAGGTCAAAAAATCCTGGGGCAGCTTGCTGTCAGATACGATAATATCCACATTATCCAGATGGGCAAAGGTAAAGGTGCTGTGCTTTTGCAGCTTGCTGGAGTCCATAAGGAGAATAACCTCCTGAGCATGCTCTATGGCCAGCTGTTTTAGCCGGGCTTCCTCGTCAATACTACAGGTAAAGCCTGTGTCATAGCTAAAGCTGGTAACACCAATAAAGGCCTGCTTAAAGTGAATCCTTTCCAGCTCACTGATGGCTGAAACACCACATACACTATGACTATAACGGTTCAGCACTCCTCCTGGCAGACAGATACGGGGCTTGGCCAGATTGGCCAGCTCAATGGCACAGGTTAGGCCAGAGGTATAAATCAGCCGTGGTTCATCAGGTATGGCTGCTGCCATCATGGTGGCGGTGCTGCCAGAATCCAAAAAGATGGTTTCCTCAGGCTGCAGCAGTTGAATGGCTTTTTGAGCTATAATCTGTTTTTCATCTATATTCAGGATAGATCTCTTGTTGAGAAAATCATCCTTGCTGATAACAGATTGGACAGTGCCCACAGATTTGGCTCCACCGTGAATACGGACAATTGAGCCTGCTTTATCCAGAGCCTTTAAATCAGTGCGGAGAGTCATTTCTGAAACCTGGGGAAAGCTTTCCTTCAAATCCCCAAAGGAAACAGAGCCTCTTTCGTTAATCAATGACACAATAGCATTTCTTCGTAATTCCATTGAATCCATAATACAAAACCTCCCGTAAGGTCAGAAAACCTAGGGGAGGCTTTCTGACATATTATTCTTTTATGAAATTAGCCAGCAGGTATTCCTCAGCCTCTGGGCACCATAGGCCCTTGTTGGCTTCTACAATATCTGCCAAAGCCAGATAACGCTGGTCATTTTTTGCTTCACCCTGAGCCCGCAGGTCAGTGAGTGCTATTAAAGGCATTTCCAGATGGGTGTAAATCAGCTTCTTGCCACCTGGAATCTTTGGCAGGTTCAGAGTGGTTTCTGCTGCAGCATCCAGACCGCCAATGTGGGTTACCATAACAGCAGGATTGATTCTCTTGGCAGCAGTCAGCTCCAGGGATTCAATCATATCAGCGGTATTGCCGCCAGTAGTGCCCATAACATGAGTGGAATTGTAGTGTACATCATAGAAATTCATAGTGGCACTGAATAATTTGTCGGTAGGGCCGGCAAAGAAGTTCAGACAGCCGTCTCTGCCCAGAATACCGCTGGACTGAGTTACAACAGCAGATACTGGTGCATAGCAAAGTACATCGTCATAGCCAGTGCCACCGGAAAGCTCTCTAAGCTCTGCTACAGGATCTGCCATTTTGGCAGTGTTTACAAAGTGCAGTTCAATACCATCTGCCTTAGCGTCCTCTGGTGGGAAGAGATGAGCAGCTCGGTCCAATCTATCTTGATTGATATCAGTAACTACAATCATGGATGGACGCACATCCCGATGGAGGGCATAGGTGAGAGCACCTAATCCCATAGGGCCAGCACCAGCCATAATGGCCAGCTTGCCATCTTTTTTGATACCCATTTCATGAGTGTACACACCCATCTGGGTATGATAAGCTGCGTTGAAAGCACCAATGCTGCAGGACATAGGCTCTGCCAAGGAAGCCTCATAATAAGCTTTGCCCTTGTATTCCAGCAAGCAGCCCAGTTCCATAACCTCTGCTGGGATAATGCAATAGGTGGTGTCGCCACCGAAGAATTCATAGGAATAGCCAGGGCTCCACATGGTTCCCTTGTAGTTCAGAGCTGGCTGCAGGGTAAATTTCATACCTGCCTTGAACTGGTGCTGATGGTTTTTACCCACCTTCACAATATCACCAGCAAATTCATGGCCCATAATAGCAGGATGCTCTGCTACATCCTCATGTACACGCTTGTGTTCAGTGCCCAGAATAGCGCATTTGTAGGTGGACATACAGATGCTATCAGATACCACCTTTACCAGGATTTCATCATCAGTAATCTCAGGCAGTTCAAACTCCTCCAGACGGAGATCGTTAGCACCGTGAAGTCTTACAGCCTTTGCTTTCATAATAAGTTCCTCCTTAATCATAAATGAAAATGACTTTTAGTTCAACAGTTTTTACTTAGCAACGAGATTTTCTGTTGCTTTTCATAAGAAAATAGAATTAGAATTGAGAAAATAACGCTTTTGAAATAACAGTATAAATTGTTGTTTCAAAACTATGGCTATATCATAACAAGTAAAAAGCCTTTTGTCAACTGTTATTTTGAAAATATTTATTTTCGTTTCAAAAATAATTTTGATTTTGCTAGCAAATGCTATTGACTATTGCGCATGAATAAATTAGAATAATGGAGAGTTTTCGGATAAGCTTTGCTTTAGAAAACCATTTCCTGTAGATTATTCTTTCTAGTCCTGGGGAGATTATGTTGACAGGAGAAAAAATATGGTGATTGTCTTTTATATAGAAGTTTTCACAATATTTAGCGCATGAGCCTGATATATGGTCAGGCTGACGAGGAAAGAGGTTGTCGAATTTTCAGCGGATGCCTCTCGGTGGTGCCCCATCGAAAGCCTATGTCAAAGCCACAGGTAACTGATGGTACAAAGCAGATGGCGCGGGTAGACAGGACTTCCGGATAGATTGTTGTAGTAGATGTTAAAGGGACTTTCTATCCTGTGCCAGTATTGTGATACTGGCAGATACGGAGGTATATTATGTGTGGTATTGTTGGTTATGTAGGCGACAAGCAGGCATCAAAGTTTTTGTTGGAAGGTCTGAACAAGCTGGAGTATAGAGGTTATGACTCTGCTGGTATTGCTGTATACAATGATGAAGCTGACAAAATTCGTGTGGAGAAAAGCGTAGGCCGTCTGGCAGAGCTGGAGAAGAAGATTGATGGCAATGTGCCTGTAGGCTGCATGGGTATTGGTCATACCCGTTGGGCAACTCATGGTGCTCCATCTGATTGGAATTCCCATCCTCATACTGATTGTAGTGGGGATTTTGCGGTAGTACACAATGGTATTATTGAGAACTATCTGGTGCTTAAGGAGCAGTTGATTGAGAAAGGCCATGTATTCAAGTCTGAAACTGATACTGAGGTGCTGCCTCATTTGTTGGAAGAGGCTTATGATGGTGATTTCGAGGCTGCTGTTCGCAAGGTTTTGAAGCAGATTGAGGGTTCCTATTCTATCGTTTTCATGTCCAAGCATGATCCTGATACCTTGATTTGCACCAAGCAGGATAATCCGTTGGTTATTGGCTTGGGTGAGGGAGAGAACTTTATTGCCTCCGATATCCCTGCTATTATTGCCCGCACCCGTCGTACATATATTATTAACGATGGTGAAATTGCTGTAGTAAAGAAGGATTCTGTTTGGATTACCAACCGTCGTGGCGAGCCTATTACCAAGAAGGTATTTGAGGTTAATTGGAATGCTGAGGCAGCTGAAAAGGGTGGCTATGAGCACTTCATGTTGAAGGAGATTCACGAGCAGCCAAAGGCTGTAAGAGATACTCTTGCCGGCCGTATTGCCCATGATAATAGTGCTGTAGTGTTGGATGAGCTGAAGTGGACCAAGGAATATGTAAATTCCTTCTCCAGAGTATTTATTATTGCCTGTGGTACTGCTTATCATGCAGGCTTGGTAGGCAAGTATTATATTGAGAATCTGGCTCGTATCCCTGTAGAGGTGGATATTGCTTCTGAGTTCCGCTACAGAAAGCCAATTATTGATGATAGCACTTTGACCATCGTAGTCAGCCAGTCCGGTGAGACTATTGATACCTTGGCTGCCTTGAAGGAAGCAAAGCGTCTGGGCTCCAAGACGATGGCTGTAACCAATGTAGTTGGCTCTTCCATTGCTCGTGAGGCAGATCAGGTGATTTATACCTGTGCAGGCCCTGAGATTGCTGTAGCTTCTACCAAGGCTTATACTACTCAGCTGATTGTTATGTTCCTGCTGGGTGCCTATATGGCTGGCCTCCGGGAGACTGTGGATACTGAGCGTATGACTCAGCTTTTGACTCAGTTGAAGAATATTCCTAGCCAGATTAGCGAGACTCTGGAGGATGTGGAGCCTATTATGGCCTTTGCTCAGCAGTATGGCTATAATAACGACGCCTTCTTCCTGGGACGTGCCTTGGATTATTATGTAGCTTTGGAGGGCTCCTTGAAGCTGAAAGAGGTTTCCTATATTCATGCTGAGGCCTATGCAGCTGGTGAGCTGAAGCACGGTACTTTGGCCTTGATTACCAGTGGTGTGCCTGTTATTGCCCTGGCTACCCAGAAGAGTGTTTATGAAAAGACTCTCAGCAATATCAAGGAAGTAAAGGCTCGTGATGCTGTGGTTATCGGTATTGCTGCTCAGGGTGATACTGAGCTGAAGAAATATACTGACCATGTTATCTATGTGCCAAATACTGATGAACTGATTATTCCATTGCTGACTGTACTGCCATTGCAGCTGTTGGCATATTATACTGCTATTACCCGTGGCTGCGATGTAGACAAGCCACGTAATCTGGCCAAGTCCGTAACTGTAGAGTAATTTGATTTTCTTTTGCCCCTGTGACTCCGCTCACGGGGGCTTTTGATTTTCATAAAAGCAGAAGGTAAAGCTAATTGAAGGAGATATATTCCTGTGTTATAATATACTTAAAGTAAGAATGTATGGAGGGATGAATATGGCAACACAAAGTATTTTTCACAATATTGTTATAGACGATGCTCGTAGGGCAGATTCCTTTGTTCATGCGTTAGAAAGAGCGGAAAAGCTATCTAGTCATATTTCTCGCAAAGTTATTCCTAGTAGGGATTTGCAAAAAAATGAAATAAAGAATTTTTTAGGAGCTGTAAGAAAACATGGCTGAGTATGTTCAGATTAATATATTGGATATGCTGGAAAGTTTGGGAGAGGATGAATGTAGCAAAATCCTCTCCTCTTTTGTATGTCCATTAAATAGTGATGTAGAGAATTTTGCTCGAAATAAGGCCATTCAATTTGCTAAACAGCGTATAGCAATTACCTATCTTGTTTTTGTGCATCAGGAGAATGATGCATATTTGGCAGGGTATTATACCATTGCCAATAAATTTATTTCGGTATTAGGTTCTGTACTTAGTAAAACTATGCAGAAGAAAATAGGTAAGTTTTCTCAATATGATGAGGATTTACAGCGGTATATGATTTCTATGCCATTGATTGCGCAACTGGGGAAGAATTTTGCTGAATATTTGCCAATAAATGTATCAGGTAATGATTTATTGGGTATGGCCTTGGAGAGGGTTAAGGTGTGTGGAACATCTTATTGGAGGAAAAACAGTATATATAGAGTGTAATAATCAGCCCAAGCTCTACGATTTCTATGCAGCAAATGGGTTTATAAGTTTTAATCAACGGTTAAAAGATGTAGGAGAAAATTCAGACAAATCAGATGTACTTGTACAGATGTTAAAATATTTTAATCATTGAGTTATGATGTGAGGATAAAATACATATAAGTAATATCGAAGTTGCTAATGAAAAATGTTTGACAAATTGGCTTCTTTGTACTAACATTAAAACAATATCTTTAGATATGATTCGGTTAGCAAGGCCCCTTGGGCATTCATTTTGATTTTTACAGAAAGTAGGGATTAAGTTGGCATTCTATTTCAGTGAACCATCTCATACCTTTGGCGAGTACCTTCTGGTACCTGGTTATTCTTCTGATCAGTGCATTCCGGCAAATGTTTCCTTGAAGACTCCATTGGTAAAGTTTAAAAAGGGTGAGGAACCAAAGATTTCCATGAACATTCCAATGACCTCCGCCATCATGCAGTCTGTATCTGATGACCGCATGGCAGTAGCATTGGCTCGTGAGGGCGGCGTTTCCTTTATCTATGGTTCCCAGAGTATTGAGGAAGAGGCAGCTATGGTAGCACGGGTAAAGAACTTCAAGTCCGGCTTCGTAGACAGCGATTCCAACATTACTCCTGAAACAACTATTGCTGAGATTTTGGCACTGAAAGAAAAGACTGGCCACTCTACTATGGCTGTAACTGAAGACGGTACTCCTACCGGCAAGCTGTTGGGTATTGTTACCAGCCGTGATTATCGTGTAACTCGTATGAGTCCAGATACTCCAGCCAAGGAATTTATGACTCCATTTGAAAAGCTGGTTTATGCTAGTGCAGATACCACTCTTCCAGAGGCTAACGATATGATTTGGGAAAACAAGCTGAATATGCTGCCATTGGTGGATGAGAATCAGCGTCTTCGTTATATGGTATTCCGCAAGGATTATACCGATAACAAGGAGCATGAGCTGGAGCTGATTGACAGCAACAAGCGTTATATTGTTGGTGCTGGTATTAACACCCGTGACTATGCGGAGCGTGTACCTGCTCTGTTGAAGGCTGGCGCTGATGTGCTGTGCATTGACTCCTCTGAGGGTTTCTCTGAGTGGCAGAGAATTACCTTGAAGTACATCCATGAGAATTTTGGTGAGGATGTAAAGGTTGGTGCTGGTAATGTTGTAGACCGTGAGGGCTTTATGTTCCTGGCCAAGGCTGGCGCTGACTTTATCAAGGTAGGTATTGGCGGCGGCTCTATCTGCATCACTCGTGAGACCAAGGGTATTGGCCGTGGACAGGCTACTGCTCTGATTGATGTATGTGCAGCTCGTGATGAATACTATGAGGCTACTGGTATCTACATTCCTGTATGCTCTGATGGCGGTATAGTTCATGACTATCATATGACCTTGGCATTGGCTATGGGTGCGGACTTCATGATGCTGGGACGTTATTTCTCCCGCTTTGATGAAAGCCCAACTGATGTGGTTAAGATTAACGGCACCTATTACAAGGAGTATTGGGGCGAAGGCTCTAACCGTGCCCGTAACTGGCAGCGTTATGACCTGGGCGGTGCCAAGAAGCTGTCCTTTGAGGAGGGCGTTGACTCCTATGTACCATATGCTGGCAGCTTGAAGGATAATGTGGGCATTACTCTGAGCAAGATTCGTTCCACCATGTGCAACTGCGGTGCTCTCAGCATTCCTGAGCTGCAGAAGAAGGCTCGCCTGACCTTGGTTTCTTCTACCAGTATTGTAGAGGGTGGATCTCATGATGTTGTGCTTCGTGACAGCATAAACCACTAAAATTTGTTTGCTAACAGCTTGGAAGATTTTTTCTTCCAAGCTGTTTTTTTAGTCTTTTTTCATCTATAATGAGTATAATATTAGAAAATTACGCAATTTTAAAGGAGGCCTGGCTATGCGGGTTTTGCTGGCTGAGGATGATCTCAAGTTAGGTAAGCTGATTCAGTACATGCTGGAACAAAATCAGCTTGCTACAGAATGGGTAAAGGATGGGGAGCAGGCATATGATTATGCTTCCTACGATGAATATGATGTGATAATCTTGGACTGGATGATGCCCAAGATGTCCGGTGTGGAGGTATGTAAAAAACTGCGGGCCAATGGCTATCAAAAGGCTATTATGCTTTTGACAGCCAGGGATGCCGTGGAGGATAGGGTTGCCGGGCTGGATGCTGGCGCTGATGACTATCTGGTAAAGCCCTTTGAATTTGATGAGCTTATGGCCAGGTTAAGGGCCTTGGGGCGCCGCAGCAGCCAGAAGATTCAGCTGGATGTTATGGAGCTGGGAGAGTTTTCCTTGGATAGAACCTCTAAAGTTTTGCGCCACAAGGATAGCATTATTCAGCTTTCCCCTAGAGAATTTCAGATTTTTGATTTGCTGGTACAGAATGTGGGGATTGTGGTGCCAAGAGATATTATTTTGGACCGTATCTGGGGACTGGAATCTGAGGTTAGCTCCAACAATATAGACTCCTATGTGAAGCTGCTGCGAAAAAAGCTGGAGGCTGCTGAGGGGAAATTCCTGATTAATACGATAAGGGGTGTTGGCTATAAACTGGAGATTAAATAAATGTAAGCTTACCAACATGTTTTATCAAAGCCGTTGGCGACTGGCAATTCTCTATACCTCCATGATGTTCTGTATTTTTGCGGTGATGATCTTTATGGGCTATAGAGGAATGTTGTGGGCAGTTAGTTCGGAGCAGGCTAGGGAACTATTAGGAGTGGTCAAGGATATAGCTGATGCTGATGCCTTGCTGATGCAAAAGGACGATATGCCAGAAGACTTGGGGTATAGAGAGAGGATGTTTTTCTATGCCTTTGATTTGCATGGGGATTTGCAATATTATTCCAAGGCACCTCAGTGGCTGGAGGATGATGTGTTGGCCCTGATTCAGGACGGCCAGGTGCCATTTTATGATGTGGCCACCTTTGAGCTTAGTGATGATAAGGTAATGATTATCACTGCCTCTTATATCACTTTTAATGATCGAATTATCGGTGTGGTATACCTAGGTAAAGATATTAGTGCACTCTATCGAGGGGCTACCAAATATGCCTATTTTCTTTTAATGTTGGCTCTTGTGGCTCTTATATTGGCGGGTATTTTAGGATATTATTTATCTGGCTGTGTGATACGGCCTATGCAAAATGCTTATGAAAAGCAAAGGCAGTTTACGGCAGATGCCTCCCACGAACTGCGGACACCTCTTAGTGTGATTATGTCCTCGGCGGATTTGTTGTATAATGATCCATCCATAGAGTCCCCGTTCCTAAAGCAGGTTATTGCGGATGTAAAGGATGAGGTTAAGAAAATGAGCAAGCTGGTAGGAGATTTGCTGGTAATTGCTCGCAATGATAACAATGCAGAAAAGCTGAATCTGCAGGATTTTGACCTTAGTGGCTCCTTGCATCAGGTGGTGCGGAATATGCAGCCTGTGGCAGAGAAAAAACATATTGAAATTCAGGATAATGTACCAGAGGGAATTGTCTGTCATGGTGATGAGCAAAAAATCAAGCAGCTGATACTCATTCTGGTGGATAATGCCGTGAAGTATACGCCGGAAAATGGCTGTATCAAGGTTTCCGCTCAGATTTTGAAAAACAAAAAAATCCGTTTCAGTGTAGCAGATAATGGTATCGGCCTTAATGAAGAGGATAAGGCCAAGATATTTGAACGCTTCTACCGGGTAGATAAGGCTCGTTCCAGAGCTATGGGAGGCAGTGGCTTGGGCTTGGCTATCGCCAAGGATATAATAGATGGTCACAAAGGCTTTATTTATGTGGAAAGTCAGCTGGGCAAGGGTACTACCTTTGCTGTAGAATTACCGTGAAAAAGTTAAAAGACAAAAAGTCAAAAACAAATCTTGACTTTTTGTCTTTTTTGTTTATAATAAAAATCAAAAGAATAAAATCATGTTAAATGAAATCATCTCATTGTGAAAGGTGGAGAGATTATGGAACAGGAAAAATATACTCAGAGAGTTTTGAATACATTGCAGGCTGCCCAACAGAATGCGGCTTTGCACTATCATCAGGAAATCACCAGCTTGCATGTGTTGCTGGCCTTGGCTCAGGAACCAGAGGGGCTGCTGGAAACAATCTTCCAGGAAGCTAATGTTGACCTGGGTATGCTGAAGGAAAGAGTGGAGCAGGAGCTGCGGAAGATTCCTAGTGTCAAGGGACAGGATAGATTGTCCATGAGCGTGGAGCTGAGCAGAGTTATTGGTAAATCTGAGCAGCTGGCTAACAGCATGAAGGATGATTATATCAGTACTGAGCATTTGCTGTTGGCTATTGTGGAGGATGGCAGTGACGAGGCTAGAGATATTTGTCGTGCTTTTGGCTTGACCAAGAATGGTATAGCCAACTCCATTAAGAAAAACAGAAAGCAAAATGTAAACTCTGCCAACCCAGAGGATGGCTACAAAGCTCTGGAAAAATACGGCCGTGATTTGACACAGGTGGCTCGTCAGGGCAAGCTGGATCCAGTTATTGGCCGTGATGATGAAATTAGGAGAACCATTGAGATTTTGTCCCGCCGTACCAAAAATAACCCTGTGTTGATTGGTGAGCCAGGTGTTGGTAAAACCGCTATTGTAGAGGGATTGGCTCGGAGAATTGTGGCTGGCGATGTACCTGAGTCTTTGAAGAACAAGACCTTGTTCTCCTTGGATATGGGTGCTTTGGTGGCTGGTGCCAAGTATCGGGGTGAGTTTGAGGAGAGATTGAAATCCGTTCTCAACGAGGTAGTAAAATCTGATGGACAGATTTTGCTGTTTATTGATGAGGTACATACTGTGGTAGGTGCTGGTGCTACTGACGGTGCTATGGATGCCGGCAACCTGCTGAAGCCAATGATGGCTCGTGGTGAGCTGCGCTGTATTGGTGCTACTACTTTGAATGAGTACCGCAAGTACATTGAAAAGGATGCTGCCTTGGAGCGTCGTTTCCAGCCGGTTATGGTTGGTGAACCATCTGTAGAGGATACTATTTCCATTCTCCGTGGCTTGAAGGAGCGTTATGAAGTACATCATGGTGTACGGATTCGTGATGCGGCTCTGGTATCTGCAGCAGTGCTGTCTGACCGATACATTTCTGACCGTTTCCTGCCAGATAAGGCTATTGATTTGGTAGATGAGGCTGCTGCCAAGCTGAGAACTGAAATTGAATCCATGCCTGCACCACTAGATGAGGTGCGCCGTAAGATTCTTCAGCTGGAAATTGAGGAGCAGGCTCTCCAGAAGGAAACTGATGCAGCCGGTCAGGAAAAGCTGGCTAGCATTCGCAAGGAAAAGGAAGGCTTGCAGGCTCAGCAGAAGGAATTGCAAGCTCAGTGGGATTCTGAGAAGCAGGCAATTTTGCGAGTTCGTGGCATCAAGAAGGAAATGGATAATGTTCGCAGTCAGATGGAAAGTGCAGAAAGAGATTACGATCTGAACAAGCTGTCTGAATTGAAATATGGTCGTCTTCCAGAGCTGCAGAAGAAGCTGCAGGCTGAGGAGGAATCCATTGCTGCCAAGGGCGCTGACAGCCAGCTTTTGAAGGAAGAAGTTGGTGAGGAGGATATTGCCAAGGTAGTAAGCCGTTGGACTGGCATTCCTGTTACCAAGATGCTTACCGGTGAAAGGGAGAAGCTGCTTCATTTGGAGGATGTGCTCCATGAGCGGGTAATTGGTCAGGATGAGGCTGTTAAGGTAGTCAGTGAGGCTATTTTGCGAGCTAGAGCAGGTATCAAGGCTCCAGAACGGCCAATTGGTTCCTTTATCTTCCTTGGTCCTACTGGTGTTGGTAAAACTGAGCTGGCCAAGACTCTGGCAGAGGCTCTCTTTGATGATGAACGCAGCATGATTCGTATTGATATGAGTGAGTACATGGAGAAACACTCTGTATCCCGTTTGATTGGTGCGCCTCCGGGATATGTGGGCTATGACGAGGGTGGCCAGCTGACAGAGGCTGTTCGCCGTCATCCATATAGCGTTATTCTGCTGGATGAAATCGAAAAAGCTCATAGAGATGTGTTTAATGTCCTGCTGCAGATACTGGATGATGGTCGTCTTACCGATGGCAAGGGCAGAGTGGTAAACTTCAAGAATACAGTTATTATCATGACCTCTAATCTGGGTTCCCATGAGATTTTGAACAAGGCTCCAGAAGAAGCAGAGAAGGCTGTTAAGGAAATTCTAAAGGAATATTTCCGTCCAGAGTTCTTGAACCGTGTAGATGATATTGTGGTATTCAAGGGCTTGGCCAAGGAGCAGGTAAAGAATATTGCCGCTCTCCTGCTGCAGCAGCTTAATGACCGTCTGGAAAAGCAGATAAAGATGCATCTTACTTGGGACGACAAGGCTTTGAATCTCTTGGCAGAGCAGGGCTTTGATCCAGCCTTTGGTGCCCGTCCACTCCGTCGTCTGTTAAGCCATACTGTAGAAACTGAGCTGAGTAAATCCATTATCAAGGGTGATGTTAGCGAAGGTGATACTGTGGCTATGACAGTGGAAAATGGCCAGCTGGTATTCAACAAAAAATAATTTTTACTTGAAATCAAGCAAATGATTTGATATACTCTTAAATACACAAGTTAATAAGCAAATGCAAAGATGGGGAGTAGTAGTATTGCAGTACCCTTCAGAGAGCTGTCGGTTGGTGCGAGACAGCAGGCAATGCAATGTGAACTGGCCCTGGAGCAGCACCCTGAACCTTTGGTGTAGGCGGTGCCGGGAACTGGCCGTTACAACAGGAGGATATGTCAGTATCCGTAAATGAGTGCACACAGCAATGTGTGAATATGAGTGGTACCACGGAGTTTTAAGCTTCGTCTCTGTAAAAGGAGACGGAGCTTTTTTGTTGCCATCGTCTCCGTAGATAGTTTTTGCGTAATCAAGCAAGGGAGAGATTGATGATGGAAAATGTAAAAAAGTATCAGCCTGGTTATTTTATGCCCCCAACTATTGATATGAGCTGGGCTCAGAAGCAGTTCCCAGACAAGGCCCCAACCTGGTGCTCTGTTGACCTGCGAGATGGCAATCAGGCTCTGGTTATACCTATGAGTCTTGATGAGAAGATAGAGTTCTTCAAGATGCTGGTTAAGATTGGCTTCAAGGAGATTGAGGTTGGCTTCCCAGCAGCCTCTGAAACTGAATATACCTTCCTGCGCCGTTTGGTGGATGAAAATCTGATTCCAGATGATGTAACTGTTCAGGTATTGACTCAGGCTAGAGAGCATATTATAAAAAAGACCTTTGATGCTCTAAAGGGTGTTAAGAACGCCATTGTTCATGTATACAATTCCACCTCCTTTGCCCAGCGTCAGCAGGTATTCCGCAAGAACAAGGAAGAAATCAAGCAGATTGCCATTGATGGTGCCAAGCTTTTGCAGAAGCTCACTGAGGAGGCTGGAGCTAACTATCGCTTCGAGTATTCTCCAGAGAGCTTTACCGGTACTGAGCCAGAGTACGCTTTAGAGGTATGTAATGCCGTGCTGGATGTATGGAAGCCAACTCCAGACCGCAAGGCTATTATCAACATTCCTGTTACTGTGGAAATGTCCATGCCTCATATTTATGCCATGCAGGTAGCTTATATTTCCCAGAACCTGAAATATCGTGATGCGGTGGAGCTTTCCCTCCATCCTCATAATGATAGAGGCTGTGGCGTAGCTGATTCCGAGATGGGCCTGCTGGCTGGTGCTGACCGTATCGAGGGTACTCTCTTTGGTAATGGCGAGCGTACTGGTAATGCTGATATTGTAACCATTGCCATGAATATGTATGTATTAGGCGTAGATCCTAAGCTGGATTTCTCCAATATTCATGAGTTGGTGGAGCTTTATGAAAAGGTTACTAGAATGCATGTCCATGAGCGTCAGCCATATGCAGGTGCCCTGGTATTTGCAGCTTTCTCTGGTTCCCATCAGGATGCTATTGCCAAGGGCATGAAGTGGCGTGAGGAGCAGGATCCAGATCATTGGACTGTACCATATCTGCCAATAGATCCTCATGATGTAGGTCGTGAATATGAAGCAGATGTTATCCGCATCAATAGCCAGTCTGGCAAGGGCGGTGTAGCCTATATTATGGAGCAGAAATATGGTATTTCCATGCCAAAGAAGATGCGGGAGGATTTCGGCTACTGTGTTAAGGATGTATCCGACCACAAGCATAAGGAACTGCTGGGAGATGAAATCTATCAGATATTCCATGATAATTATGTAAATGTTTCTACTCCGTATAACCTCATTGATTTCAGCTTGAAAAAGGAAGTAGATGGCACTCGCTCCGGCTATGTGGAGCTGGAAATCAACGGCAAGCCAACTGTATTTAAGGCCAAGGGTAATGGTCGTCTGGATGCTATTAGCAATGCTATTCAGGAAAACACTGATGTAAGATATACAGATTTGACCTATAGCGAGCACGCTCTGGAAATTGGTTCCACCTCTCGTGCTATGGCCTATATTGGTGTAACTGGCACAGATGGCAAGATTACCTGGGGTGCTGGTATGGATACAGATATTATTACCGCTTCCGTGATGGCTCTCTTTAGTGCTATTAACCGTATGGTAAAGAAATAATAAGCTTTGATAGATAACATTCTCTTGTCAGTTGGCAGGGGAATGTTATTTTATTTAGGGAATGACTATGCATAGTGGAATATATTCCCTTGACTTTACGACGGATAATTCGTAAAATATAATGGTATGGTTGTATGAGAATACAGCTGATGAATGATAATAAACGCCATGAAATGGCAGAATAATAAAAGAAGGAGGTGTGTTATTATCATTGAGATTATACTTGCAGCAATTGCCGCTTTGACAGTAGGTGGTGCCGGAGGCTATATGATGCGCAAGCAGACTGCCGAAAAGCAGATTGGTTCTGCTGAGGAAGAAGCTCGTCGTATTGTGAAGGCTGCTGAGTCCAAGGGCGAGGCTGCAAAAAAGGAAAAGCTATTAGAAGCAAAGGAAGATGTACATCGTCTTCGTCAGGAATTAGATCGTGAAACCCGTGACCGCCGTAATGAATTGCAGCGTCAGGAGCGCCGTCTGGTGTCCAAGGAGGAGAATCTGGACCGGAAACTGGATTCTTTGGAGAAAAAGGAAGAAAACCTTGCCTTCAAGGAAGCAAAGCTGGAAAAGAGCCAGGCTGCTATTGATGAGCTTCACGAGAAGCAGAAGGCTGAGCTGGAGCGTATTTCCAATTTGACCACTGAAGAAGCCAAGACTATGCTGTTAGCTGAAATTGATGAGGAGCTGCAGCATGAGAAGGCAATGAAAATCAAGGAATATGAGCAGCAAGTTAAGGATGAGGCTGACAAAAAGGCTAGAAATATTATTTCTATGGCTATTCAGCGTTGTGCTGCTGACCATGTAGCAGAAACTACTGTATCTGTAGTTGCTCTGCCTAACGATGAAATGAAGGGCAGAATCATTGGTCGTGAGGGCCGTAATATTCGGGCTCTGGAAACCATGACAGGTATTGACCTGATTATTGATGATACTCCAGAGGCTGTTATTCTCTCCGGCTTTGATCCTGTACGCCGTGAGGTGGCCAGAATTGCCTTGGAGAAGCTGATTGCTGATGGCCGTATTCATCCTACCAGCATTGAGGAAATGGTGAAGAAGGCTCGTCGCGAAGTGGATCAGCGCATCAAGGAGGCTGGTGAGCAGGCTACTTTTGATACCGGTGTTCATGGCCTTCATCCAGAGCTGATTAAGCTGTTGGGCCGTTTGAGATATCGTACCAGCTATGGTCAGAATGTATTGAATCACTCTGTAGAGGTATCCCATTTGGCAGGTATGATGGCTGCTGAGTTGGGCGTAGATGTTATGCTGGCCAAGCGTGCCGGACTCATTCATGATATTGGTAAATCCATTGACAACGAGGTTGAGGGTACTCATGTAACCATCGGTGCAGATATTGCCAAGAAGTATCGTGAGTCCAAGGATGTTATCAATGCTATTATGGCCCATCATGGGGATGCGGAGCCAAATACTGTGGAAGCAGTATTGGTGGCAGCAGCTGATGCTGTATCCGCTGCTCGTCCTGGTGCCCGTCGCGAAAGCCTGGAGTCCTATTTGAAGCGTCTTACCCGTTTGGAGGAGATTGCTGAGGGCTTTAGCGGTGTAGAGCGTTGCTTTGCTATTCAGGCAGGTCGTGAGATTCGAGTTATGGTTAAGCCTGACAAGGTTGATGATGCAGGTGCTGTTATTCTGGCACACGATATTGTCAAGAAGATTGAGTCTGAGCTGGAGTATCCAGGTCAGATTAAGGCCACTATTATTCGTGAAACCCGCGTAGTTGATTACGCAAAATAATTTTGACAAATAAATTGGGCTGTCGTCCTGGGGCGGCAGCCTGTTTTTTTTAAGACACTGGGCAAAAATTCTCTCATAATATCTGTGAGAGGAGGTACCAATTATGAAATTTAAGAAAAATCGTAAAACCACTAGTGAGGCATCTATGGACAGCATCCAGCTGGTAGCCTCCCTGCTGATTTGCTTCCCAGAAATGGGGAAGGTTACATTGGACAGCAAAGAGGAGGGAATATGGCTGGATTTTACCCTGAGTCAGAAGCCCTCTGAGGAGAGGATGACCAAGGTAAATCAACTGTTGACAGACAGCTTGAGACTTTATCATGAGCTTGAAGGAATACAGGGAGCCAGAATGGCTTTCTTTTATGAAACAAGAGCCTTGCATATATTTAGAGATCTGGACAGCCTTACCAAGACCGAAATAGACATGCTGGTTACCTTGGTAAGAGAAAATTTTGCCGATTTGCTTCTGACAGATGGAGTGAGAAATCTGGATGAAGATGCTGTAGAGGCTCAGTCTGAAATGATAGATTATCGTATTCGTTTCCTGCGGGAAAATCACATTGGGGAAAATATGGTAGGCATCCGTGAGGAAGGGCGGGTTATGGTATATTGACAAGGAGATTAGGATGAAGATTATGCTTGTAGGCGATGTGGTAGGACGTACTGGCCGCAAAGCCTTTGATAGATATACAAAAGAACTGCGTCAAAAATATAATGTGGACATGGTTATTGTGAATGGCGAAAATTCTGCTGGTGGCAAGGGAATCAGCCGCAAATCTATGGATGAGTTGTTGCGGGGAGGAGCCGATGTTATTACCTCTGGCAATCATATATGGGATAATCGAGAGGTATATGGCTTTATTGACCAAGAGCCTTATCTGGTACGACCTGCCAACTATCCACAGGGAGCGCCAGGGAAGGGCTGGTGTATTTATCCTTTCCGCAGCGCCAACGTGGCTGTAATCAACCTTTCTGGCCGGGCCTTTATGCCGGATATGGATTGTCCTTTCCAGAAAATTGAGGATATTTTGTCGGAAATCGGCAATGAGGCAGATATTTTTGTTTTGGATTTCCATGCAGAGACTACCTCAGAGAAAATGGCTATGGGCTTTTATCTGGATGGCAGGGTGCAGGCGGTAGTTGGCACTCATACTCATATTCAGACTTCTGATGCCAGAATATTGCCTAAGGGTACCGGCTATATTACAGATTTGGGTATGGTAGGCCCTTGGCATTCCGTACTGGGGGTAGAGCCAGAGATTATTATTAAGAAGTTTACCACCTGTATGCCAGCCCGATTTAATGTGGCAGAGGGGCCGGCTGTGTATTCTGCTGTAGTAATGGATATTGATACTGCCACTAAAAAAACAGTGAATATAGAGCGTATTTTTATTACAGAATAAATATATTTATGAATAAAGCAGGATTTTTTGGTTTTTTGGCGAATAAGTAGTGAGTGTAAAATATATTTTTCCTTGTTAGCGAGGTATGATTAATGTCAAGCGATTTGCATATGCACACCAGCTGTTCTGATGGTTTGTTAACGCCGGAGGAGCTGGTTCAGGCAGCGAAAGAAGCAGGTCTTAATTTTATAGCAATTACTGATCATGATACAGTAGATGGACTTTGTCAGCTGTATGAAACAGGACTGTATCCTAATGCAGGTATCAAAATTATTCCTGGTATAGAATTTAGTGCCCATCATGATACCAGCGAGATTCATATTCTTGGTTATAATGTTGATATTTATAATAGGGAATTGGTGGAGCGGTTAAACGATGTGGTAGAAGCCCGGTGGATGAGATTTTCTACTATGGTGGAAAAGCTGCAGAATTTGGGTTATGATATATCTGAGACAGATGTATTGGAGATTGCCGATGGCAGTACCTCCATTAGCCGTTCTCATATTGCTCAGGTTATGGTGCGGAAGGGATATTGTGCCAGTGTCAAGGATACCTTTGAGCAGTTGCTGGAAAAGGGCAAGCCTGCCTATGTGTCTCATTATCGTTTGGAGGCAGAGGAAATCATTGATTTGATAAAGAATAGCGGTGGTACGCCGGTGTTGGCCCATCCTAAGCTGATACATAATGATGCTTTGGTGGAGGAGCTGTTGAAAAACGGTATTGAGGGCATTGAAGCTATTTATCCTAAGCATGATGAGGAGGATACCAAGCGGTATCTGGAGCTGGCAGAAAAATATCATTTGCTGGTAACTGGCGGCTCTGATTTTCACGGCATACCAGGCAGATGGCCTCGGCAGATAGGAGAATTTGTAGTAGAGGATTGCTATGCTGAGGAACTATACAGAGAGCCTGAGCTATAAAGGGGTTCTTCTAGCAAGATGCTGCAAATAGACAAGATTGGATTTCTGGATATAGAAAATGGAGGGTACTATGGAGGTTATAGCTTTAGTGGGGCCAAGTGGCACCGGAAAAAGTCATCGTGCTCTTTTGGTTGCCCATAACAACCAGGCAGATGCCATTATTGATGATGGCCTGCTGATAAAGGACGGCAAAATAATTGCCGGTAAATCTGCCAAGCGGGAGCAGAATAAGGTACTGGCTGTGAAGCGAGCTATCTTTGTGCTGCCAGGTCATGCAGAGGAAGTACGCAAAGCAATTGAAGAAACTAAGCCCGTGCGGATTCTTATTCTGGGTACATCCGAGAATATGGCACGAAAAATAGCCAAAGCGCTGAAACTGCCAGAGATTTCCCATTTTGTGCATATTGAGGAAATTGCTACTCAGTCTGAAATGGAGAAGGCTCGCTTCCATAGATTGCGGGAGGGCAAGCATATTATTCCTGTACCAACCATCGAATTGAAGCCACATTTTTCTGGTTATCTGGTAGATCCTATAAACTCTTTCTTGAAGAAGAAGCGAGGAGATGGGGATAGACGGCGGACTCTAGGAGAAAAATCCATTGTACGTCCCGTATTCAGCTATTATGGCAAGCTGATTATTGATGACTGGGCCTTGAAGGCTATTGTTCGCAAGCTGCTGGTAGACGGAGAGAATATTACCAAGGTAGCTGATGTAAAGATAGAGCATGTCTACAAAGGGGATGGGGAAGTAGGTTTTGAATCAGCTGGTATCGTTATTGGCTGTGAGGTAGTTATTACCTACGGCAAGCATATTCCTACTTTGGTACAGAAGCTGCAGACTCAGGTTCGCAAGGATGTGGAGTATATGACAGGCATGGTGGTTAAGAAGGTTAATATTACCATTAAGGCCTTGTTTGTTCAGCCTAAGCGGTTCTAAAATAGAATAATATATTTTAGGGGAGTATTTCTGGTTTGTGCTGGGAGTGCTCCCTGTTTTCTTGGACACAAAAAAACCGCTTCCAAAGAAGCGGTTAATACTCAATGGCAGGGGTAGCAGGACTCGAACCTACGAATGCTGGATTCAGAATCCAGTGCCTTACCAACTTGGCGATACCCCTATATGAAGTTCCGTTGCTCAATCACAACAATGAATATTATACAGATAAGATGAGAGGATGTCAAGGAAATTTTTTGAAAAAATGTTTACCAGAATAATGGATTTTTGCTCAAATTTGTGTATAATAAGGGTATGAAGATATAAATCTGATTGGGGAGGTTTTTTTATGAAATACGAATTTACAGAAGAATATCATACTGGCATTCCCATGATTGATGAAGAGCATGCCAAGCTTTTTGAAATTGCCAATAGAGCCTATGAATTGCTGACAAATCAGTTCAAGATGGACAAATATGATGAAATTGCAGATGTTCTTGAGGAACTGAAGGATTATACCAAGTACCATTTTGGTCATGAAGAAGAGTATATGAAGAGCATAAACTATGGCAAGCGATTTAGCCAGATGCATCAGCATACCCAGTTTATCGAAAAGTTGGAATCCTATGATTTAAAGAATATTGATGAAAATCAGCAGGCAGGTCTCTTGGAGATTATTGATTTTCTGGCTGTATGGCTTCAGGGCCATATTAAGGGTATGGATAAGCGCATTCCTAAGGTAGAAGCATAATTTTTCTGGAAACATCTCTATGTACTATGCATGGGGGTGTTTTTTCTTGTTTGCCTTGTACTTTACTTTTGCAATAGTATGTGTTAATATGACAACGATGGACGGTATTCATTACAGCCTTGGCTGTGCAGGAACTGTACTATCTTTTTCTTGAATCGCCAATTCATCCGGGTATGAAGGTGGTGATATATATGAAAATTGGTTTTATTGGAGCAGGCAGGGTAGGTTTTACCCTAGGCAAGTATTTTTGTGAACATGGTGTAGAAGTTGCAGGTTACTATAGCCGCAATATTCAATCTGCCCAGGAGGCAGCGGAGTTCACCAACAGCCGGGTTTATGATGTACCAGCAAAGCTGCTGGAGGCTTGTGATATATTGTTTTTGACTGTTCCGGATGGAATAATTCCTCAGATATATAGGGAATTGTGCCAAGAATCGATTCGAGGGAAGATACTGTGTCACGCTAGCGGTGCTGCAGCTGCCGGTGAGACTTTTCCTGATATAGAGGCTCGGGGAGCCTGTGGATACTCAGTTCATCCGTTATTTGCTGTAAGTGATAAATATCACTCCTACAGGGAATTAACGGATGTTTTTTTTGCCTTAGAGGGAACAGCTTCCAGGCTGGATGATATGCTGAAATGGCTAAGAAGTACAGGCCTTAAGGTGCAGGTTATTGATTCTAAATGCAAGCCCAAGTATCATGCTGCAGCTTCCATTGTCAGCAATCAGGTAGTAGCTCTTTTTGCTGAGGCTCAGGCTATGCTGATGGAATGTGGGTTTCAGCCAGAAACAGCTATGGATGCTTTGAAGAAGATTTTTCTGGGTAATGCCAAGCATGTGGCTCAGGTAGGGCCTGTTAAGGCACTGACAGGACCAGTACAGCGAGGAGATGTTTCCACAGTGGCCAAGCACTTATCTGTGCTGGAAAAGCCAAAGGATAGACTGCTGTACCTGCTTTTGTCAGAAAGACTGATGGAAGTTGCTAAAAAGGGCAAAGCTGATTATCAGGAAAAAGCCATGAGAGATTTGCTGGATAACAGCTATAGCCAATTATTGGCAGAGGAATATAGCAGACTCAAAGGGTATAGAAATTGAGTCGATTTTGATAAGAAAGGAAGATATATTATGAAGAATACAGTAGCAACCTTTTTGAAGATGAAGCAGCAGGGTGAGAAGATTTCCATGCTTACCTGCTATGATTACTCCACCGCCAAGCTGGAGGAGGAAGCTGGTATTAATGGTATTCTGGTAGGGGACTCTCTGGGAAATGTTATGTTGGGACTGCCTGATACCATTTCCGTTACTATGGAGGATATGATTACCTTTGGCCATGCTGTAGCCAGAGCTTGTCATAATACTATGGTGGTTATTGATATGCCATTTATGTCTTATCAGGTGTCTGTAGAGCAGGCCGTAATGAATGCAGGCCGTTTGATGAAGGAAGGCCGGGCCAATGCTGTTAAGCTAGAAGGAGGCGCTGCAGTATGTCCTCAGATTAAGGCTATTACAGATGCAGGTATTCCTGTTATGGCACATTTGGGCCTTACTCCTCAGTCTGTTAACGCATTAGGTGGCAATCGTGTTCAGGGTAAAACCGAGGCCGGTGCTCAGAAACTGATTGAGGATGCTTTGGCTATTCAGGAGGCTGGTGCTTTTGCCGTGGTTCTGGAATGTATTCCTGCCAAGCTGGCGGATATGATTACCAAGAAGCTGGATATTCCTACCATCGGTATTGGTGCGGGAGCTGGCTGTGACGGACAGATTTTGGTTTATCAGGATATGTTGGGGCTGTTTAGCGAATATACACCAAAATTTGTGAAGCACTTTGCAGAGCTGGGGGGAGCTATGAAGGAAGCCTTCCAGGCCTATGATAGAGAGGTTAAGGCTGGCAGCTATCCTGCTCCCGAGCATACCTTTAAGATTGATGATGATGTCTTAGAAAAATTGTATTAATTTTCTATTCACCATTAGCTTCAAATATGTTAAAATAGAGTGTGAAATTTAAATTTGAGGTTGATTATGCGTATTATTACAGGCTCGGCCAAGGGCTGCAATTTGAAAACTCCCAAGGGAATGAGTACCCGTCCTACATCTGACCGGGTAAAAGAATCCCTATTTAGTATTCTAGGCAGTGATGCCTGCGGCAGAGTGCTGGATATTTTTGCTGGTACTGGAGGTTTGGGGCTGGAGGCTCTAAGCAGGGGAGCGGATAGCTGTACCTTTATAGACAAGGCTACCACAGAGATTATTGCGGATAACGCCAAGCATACCCGCTTGGCAGATAAGTGCCAGATTCTCAAAGGAGATGTTTTTGCCCAGCTTCGCAGATTGGAGACGGCAGGCCAGCAATTTGACCTGGTATTCTGTGATCCACCCTATCATCAGGGATTGGCCCACAGGGCTTTGGAGCAGTTGGAGAATAGCCAATTGCTGGCTCCAGATGCCATTGTGATCATGGAGTACGGCGGCGATGAGCCGGAATTGCCAGCTACCACTAGTCTGCAACTGGTCAAAAAGCAGCAATATGGCAAAACAACTCAGATAAATTTTTATCATCTGCCTGTAGAGGAAGGTTGATTGCATATGAAAAGAGCCATCTGTCCGGGCAGCTTTGATCCGGTTACCCTTGGACATATTGATATATTTCAGAGAGCTTCCCATATTTTTGATGAGGTTTATATAGGGGTTTTTAACAATATCCGCAAGAAGCCTCTTTTGTCTGTGGAGGAGCGTATTGACCTGCTGGCGCAGGCCACAGATCATCTTGATAATATCAAAGTAATCTCCTTTGACGGCCTGTTGGCTGATTATATGATCAAGGAAGATATTCAGGTGATAGTTCGGGGCCTTCGCTCAGTAACAGATTATGAATATGAGCAGGGGCAGGCTCAGATTATCAAGGCCATGCATCCGGAGCTGGATACCATGTTCCTGTTAGGGAAGCCGGAGTACAATAGCTTTAGTTCCTCTGTGGTGCGGGAGATTATCAGATTTGGCGGGAATTGTTCCAAACTGGTACCTCACAATGTATATAGATATTTGAAGAGTAGAATTTGATTTTAGAATAAAGGGTGGTATTATCTATGAATGAAGAAGCTATGCTGAAAATTGATGCGGCAATAGACGAAATTGAGAATTATGTGTCTGGGGCACATAGAGTTCCTCTTTTGGAAAAGGTACTGGTCAAGGATGATGAGCTTTTTCATTTGATGGATAATCTTCGTAACGAGATTCCCCGGGAGGTAAGCGAGGCTCTGGAAGTGTGCCATCGCAGGGATGAAATTATTAGTGTGGCTCAGAATGAAGCAGACCAGATTATTGAAAGAGCCAATAAGGAAGCTCAGGAGATTATTGATAAGGCTAAGCTTTTTGCCCAGAAAACCGTGGATGAAAATGTCCTGGTAATTCAGGCCAAAGAGGAAGCTATGAATGTTAAGAATCAGACTGAGGAAAGTGTCAAGAAGCTTCAGGATGAGACGACTGCCTGGGTACAGCAGCAGAGAGAAGAAACCGATGCCTATGTGAAGCAGCAGCGGGAGGAAAACGAGGCTTATGTAAAGCAGCTGAAAGAAGATGCTGAGCGTTATGCTGTGCAGATGTTTGACCATGTACTGGCTAATATGAATTCTGCTATCAATGCCATTCACAACGATGTGGGCGGCGTAATGCAGGCTATGAATCAGGCCAAGGAGCAGATTCATTCTGCTAACAAAAAAGTATAACCAGGTGTCCTATGTTCCCAACCTCTAGGGGTGGGATGTTGTGCTAATACTAGGGAGAGTCATGATAATGCCATTTTGGGCAGATATCATGGCTCTTTTTCTTAAAAATAGAAAAAATGCTTGCTGAATGTCAAAATGTCAAATATAATATAAGTAAAGGTCAAATTGTCAAGCAAATTAAAAGAAACAGGGTGTTATTATGAGCAATATAGCAGATTTAATTGAAGATTATATTTTGACCAGATTGGCGGAACAGCAGACAGGGCAGGTGGAACTTCGTCGGACAGATATAGCCGATGAAATTTCCTGTGCCCCCTCTCAGATTAGCTATGTGCTAAATACCAGATTTACCCATGACAAGGGGTTTTCTGTAGAATCCCGCCGTGGTTTGGGAGGCTTTATCAGAGTAGTACGGGTGCCTTTGAAGAATATTATTTATCAGGAAATGCTGGAGAAGCTGGACCAGGATACGGATTTTGTGGAAATCAAGGCCATGCTGCGTTATTTGATACAGCATGAAATGATTAGTACCAGAGAGTGTACTTTGCTTTTGCAGACTGCCAAGTCTGCCTATGAGAATATGCCTCCTGAGCCTAGAACCAAGCTGCTGCGGGCTTTGTTCAGCACCTTGGCGCAATTTTCCTGAAAAGAGCTTCCTAAGCCTTTATTAAAGAAAGGGACAGGTGTGGCAAATGGCAAAATACAACAGACTGGGACGGCAAAGCTTTTGGTATAGCCTTGGCAATTTTTTTCTGAATTTTGCCATTGCTGTAGTATGGCTGGGGAGATGGACTATCAAGCTTTTAAAGCAGTGCTGGCGGAAATGGAGATAAAAAAGCATGGCAAAGAAAAAGACAATGTATGTATGCCAGAACTGTGGCTATGATACTCCCAAATGGCTGGGGAAATGTCCCGGCTGTGGTCAGTGGAATACCTTGGTGGAGGAGATTGTCAAGGAGGAACGGAATGTTTCTCGGGGATTGAATTTGGGGTTGTCCCAGTCCAGCACCCCCTGCCCTATCAGTGAGGTAACTGTGGAGGATTTGCCTAGAATGACCACAGGCTCTCAGGAGCTGGACAGGGTACTGGGAGGGGGGATTATTCCCGGCTCTATGGTATTGATTGTAGGTGATCCAGGTATTGGCAAATCCAGTCTTACCTTGAAGGTGTGTGCCAATGAAGCGGCTCTAGGGAAAAAGGTTCTCTATGTAACTGGTGAGGAAAGTGTTCGTCAGGTGAGAATGCGAGCCGATAGACTGGAGGCTGTTCACAATGATTTGCTGGTGGTAAGCGAAACCAATCTGGAAAACATTGAGCACCATGTAGAGAAGCTAAAGCCTGATTTGCTGGTGGTGGATTCCATTCAGACCATTTTTCGGCCAGATATTCAAAGTGCTCCCGGCAGTGTCAGCCAGGTACGGGAATGTGCGGTAGAAATTCTGCGGGTAGCCAAAACCAATGGTATTGCTGCCTTTGTGGTGGGACATGTAACCAAGGACGGCACCTTGGCTGGACCTAGAGTTTTGGAGCATATTGTGGATACGGTTTTGTATTTTGAAGGCGGCAGCAATTCAGAATACAGATTGTTGCGGGCGGTGAAAAATCGTTTTGGCAGTACCAATGAAATCGGTATTTTCGAAATGAGGGAAACAGGCCTGATAGATGTACCAGATGCCTCCAAATTGTTTTTGTCTGAGCGGACTGATGAGGCAGGCAGTATTATTGTGCCTACTTTGGAGGGAACCAGGCCTCTGCTGGTGGAGGTGCAGGCTCTGGTGGCTCAGACTCCCTATGTGCCTCCTAGACGAACTTCGGATTCTGTGGACATCAAGAGATTGCAGCTGTTGTTGGCGGTGTTGGAGAAAAGGGTTCATTTGGCCATTGGTGCCTGTGATGTTTTTGTCAAGGTTGCTGGTGGTATTCGCATAGATGAGCCGGCAGCAGACTTGGGAATTTGTGTGGCTATGGCCTCCAGCTTTGCTAACCGCCGCTTACGGCCTCAGACTATAGTTTTTGGAGAGGTGGGGCTGTCTGGAGAAGTCCGGGCGGTAAGCCAGGCAGAGGGCAGACTTAGAGAGGCCGCCAGATTGGGCTTTACCAGTGCTGTACTGCCAAGAAAGAACTATGAACAACTAAAGGGAGAAAAGGCTTTGACTGGCATGAAGCTGTATGGCGCAGGTGATCTTACCGAAGCCTTGCGATATGCCATGCCTAGAGAATAACAGTTGAATTTAGATAATATATTGACATGATTCTATATATATGATAAAATTACTACTTTTCTTATGAATTAATTTGTGCTATAATTTAATTGTGTGGTTAATTGATAAGAGGGGGTGTGTTTGTTGCAGGTTGGTGATCAGGTGGTTTATCCTATGCACGGCGCAGGAGAAATCACAGGTATTGAAGAATGTGAGATTATGGGCACTGTAAAGCAGTATTTCATTCTCCAGCTGCCAATAGGCGGTATTAGGATTATGATTCCCACGGACAATACAGAGGGTATCGGCCTGAGGCAGATTTCCCCGCCAGAAACTATAGAGCAGGTGGCTGAGGTATTGCAGCAGCCTGGTGAGAAGCCTGTAGGCAGCTGGAACAAGAGATTCCATATTAATCTTAACAGATTGAAGTCTGGAGATATTCTGGAGGTGGCAGCGGTAATTCGCAACCTGATTCTTCAGGATAGGCGCAAGCGGATTTCCGGTGGCGAGAAGCGGCTTTTGGACCTGGCAAGACAGATTTTCCTCAGTGAGTTGTCTTATGCCTTGGCTGGCTCTGTGGAGCAGGCTGAGGAATGGCTGATGGAGCAGATTGATAAGAAGGATAATTAGTCTATAGTCTCTACAAAGAATATTGGCAGCCTGTTTGTGCGACAGGCTGTTTTTATGCTAATGGTTTGTCAAATAAACACTTTAACTGATTGTGGGACTAAAGGAGCAAATAGACAGTATACAGGATATTTTCATTCTGATACTATATATTTTACGTTGCAAAAGGAGGTGAAATAATGCTAATAAGAGTTATACGTTTCTTTGTTACTGTGTTGCTGGCAGTAATAGGTGGTGTGATACTGCATTTGGCTAGTCCTGTATTGACAGAGCTGATTAGTACCGAGGTACTAAAGACTGATATGGGACTGTACAAGCTGACTATGGCCAATGTTATCCTGATAGGCATCGGTATGGTTGTCGGTGGTATTGCAGGTTATCTGGTATCTCCATATTTTGTTGCCAAGCTGCAGAAATTTTCTATCTGGGTTGAAGGACAGCTCAGCAAGATGCCTTTGCAGGATGTTATTGCTGGCGTTGTTGGTTTGGCCATTGGACTTATAATTGCGAATTTGTTAGGTGGAACCTTTGTCAATATTCCTGTAATTGGTAACTATCTGCCAGTGCTGTTCAGCATTGTATTTGGTTATCTGGGCATTCATATTGTTGTACGCAAGCAAAAGGAAATTGGTGAGCTTTTTGGCAGAATGATGAAGCTGAAGAAAAAGCCAAGGGAAAAACTGGGGGAGGATGGCACTGTCCAGCCTGTAGCCCAGCCTGTTCCCGTGGCTCTGGCTATGCCAGCAGGAGGCTATGGCAGCTATGACAGTCTGGTAGGCTGTAAGCTGTTGGATACCAGCGTCATTATAGATGGCCGTATTGCAGATATTTGTGGTACAGGCTTTTTGGATGGCAAGTTGTTAATTCCTGTGTTTGTACTGGAAGAGCTGCAGCATATTGCAGATTCTGCAGATGCTTTGAAAAGAGTACGAGGCCGCAGAGGCTTGGATATTCTGCAAAAAATTCGCACAGAAAGTGGCTTGCAGGTAGAGATAATCAATCATGATTTTGAAGATATTACCGAGGTTGATTCCAAGCTGATACGTTTGGGCCAGCAGCTGGGAGGCAAGATTGTAACTAATGATTACAATCTGAATAAGGTTTCTGAGCTGCAGGGGGTGCCTGTATTGAACATTAATGATTTGTCCAATGCAGTAAAGCCGGTGGTTATTCCAGGCGAAAATATGCATGTAACAGTAGTCAAGGAAGGCAAGGAACAGGGACAGGGAATTGCCTATCTGGATGATGGCACCATGATTGTTATTGAGAATGGCCGCTATCATCTGAATAAAGCCATTGAGGTTGAGGTAACATCTGCTTTGCAGACCTCGGCTGGTAGAATGATTTTTGCCAAGCCTGTTGGTGAATAATATGTTTTTAGGGACATAATCCTTTTTGGGGTTATGTCCTTTTTGTTGTGTAAAAATTAGATTGACACTCCATATGTCTAAAGCTAAGGTGATAGGGCGTTTGGAGATAAATAAGCGTTCAACTTGCTAGCAAAAGGGATTGCAGATTTTAGGGGTATTTTATACATTATTTTATAAAGAAAAATGTCCTAAAAAACAATAATAATAAATTTAGAGCGATTTACAGGCGATATGTAACATGTTATATTATAACCATGAAATAAAGCTTAAAACATATTATTAGGAGGTAAAAGAAAATGGGGTTTAGGCCAATTGTAGGAGAAAGTGGGATTACTTATAATGTTGAAAAAAAGGAGGGGGTTATAAGCACCATGTCAAATGGTTGGAAAAAAGAACTGAACAAAGTTGCCTGGAATGATGGAGAGGCTAAGTTTGAAATTCGTTCCTGGTCCAAGGATCATCAGCGCATGGGGAAGGGAATCAGCTTTACGGAAGAGGAACTGGTTACTCTGGCTAATATTCTTGCCAAAATGGATTGCGTAAAAGGCAAAATCGTAGTTTAATCGTAGTTTATTGAAAGCTTTATTTTTAGAATATGGTGATATTTGCATACAGAGGATTGTCGCAAATTATCAACCATAAAAAGGGGCTGACATACTAAGAAATTAGTCGCCAGCCCCATATTTATTTTGTGTATCAGTGCTTCCTAGTGGACATAATCTTGAATCATTGGTAAAATCTAACTATATAGGAAGGGAGTTGTTGTGGGATTATGGTTAGTGTTATTTTTCCTGCTGCTGGTCGGGGGAAGAGAATGCAGGCTGGCATGAATAAGGTTTTTATGGAGTTGTCTGGGATTCCAATTTTGGTACGGACATTGCTGCGGTTTTCTGATTGCTCTCAGGTGGATAATCTGGTTGTGGTTGTAGGTGAGGGCGAGGTACAGTTTGTCAAAGGAATCCTAAAAAGGATTCCCAGCTTGAAGCCTTGGCAGGTAGTGGCTGGCGGCAGTGAGCGCCAGTATTCGGTGTGGAATGGTATTCAATCCATAGAAAATCCTTCTGATGATGATATTATTCTGGTGCATGATGCAGCCAGGCCTCTGATTTCCACAGAGGTTATACAGGAAACTATAAAAACAGCGAGAGAAAAAGGTGGGGCTATTGCCGCGGTGCCTGCCAAAAATACCATTAAAATCTGCAATGAAAAGCAGGAGGTACTGGAAACTCCAGATAGAAGCACCTTGTGGGAAGTTCAGACTCCCCAGGGGTTTCGTCGGGATATTCTGGTAAAGGCCAATGAACTGGCAGTAAAGGATGGTTTTTTGGGCACTGATGATGCCAGCTTGGTAGAGCGCTGCGGCTATCCTGTTTATATTGTAAATAGCGATTATCGCAATATCAAAATTACTACGCCAGAGGATATTGTAGTGGCCAAGGCCTTTTTGCATGAAACAGCCAAGGAAAATCCACAGGAAGAAAGCTTGGAAAATACCTTAAAGGCCTTTGTGGAGGAAATCAAGGTAAAGTTTCTGCGGGAAGATGATTGATAGATAGGGAGGCAAATTTATGACAAGATTTGGCATGGGCTATGATGTTCATCAGCTGGTGGAGAATCGCAAGCTGATTATTGGTGGTGTGGATATACCCTACGAAAAAGGTCTTTTAGGCCATTCTGATGCAGATGTGCTCTTGCACGCTATTTCAGATGCTTTGCTGGGAGCAGCAGCACTGGGAGATATAGGCAAACATTTTCCAGATACAGATCCTCGCTACAAGGGAGCAGACAGCTTAAAACTGCTGGAGGAGGTTGGCAATCTCTTGGCAGCAAAGGGCTATGTAGTAGGCAATGTGGATGCTACCATTGTGGCACAGAAGCCGAAGATGCTGCCTCATATTCCTCAGATGCGGGAAAACATAGCTAGAGTTCTCCGTGTGGATATAGACCAGATAAATGTAAAGGCCACTACAGAGGAGCATTTGGGCTTTACTGGCAGCGGTCAGGGTATCTCTTCTTATGCTGTAGCAGGAATTGAAAGGTAAAACAATTCTTCCACCTTGCATGAACATAAATTTTTTGATACAATACTAAATATCATATATTAAAGGCTGTGAACAGGCAGAGTACGTTGTACGAGCTGACAGAGAGGGTTCTCGGAGACAGCTTCTGGACTTGACTAATTCAAGATAGGAGATGTACAGGCTGTAAGGAATCTGAGCTACGATGAGGGAAAGTGCACCTGGGAGCTGCAGGGCTGAATTATTGCCAATTTGGCGGGAAGTTAGGCTCTGACGCAGGGATGCGTTAAAAACCATTGAGAAGCAGTTTTTCTAGGTTATGGTGGAATTTGCCAGACCAGTGTGGAAAATATTGCTGGAATTAGAGTGGAACCGCGACTGATAGCCGCCTCTTAGCTGAGGCGGTTTTTTGTTGTCAAAGGTTAGGAAACAGTGTGTATGGAGTTGGAGGCAAAATGTTTTTTAAAAGACTTAGAGCCCGTATCAAAAAAGATATTCGGGTAGTTTTCGAGCGAGACCCGGCAGCCCGCAGCGTTATTGAGGTCATTTGCTGTTATTCAGGACTTCATGCCATCTGGCTGCACCGCATATCCCATGCTCTGTATCTCAAGGGCTGGGTACTGCTGCCTAGATTGATTTCCAATCTGGGACGGTTCCTGACAGGTATTGAAATTCATCCTGGTGCCACCATTGGTGAGGGTTTGTTTATCGACCACGGCACAGGCATTGTTATTGGTGAAACTGCGGAGCTAGGGAAGAATGTTACCCTTTATCAGGGCGTTACTCTAGGTGGTACAGGCAAGGAGAAGGGCAAAAGACATCCTACCTTGGGGAACAATGTAGTTGTTGCTTCTGGTGCCAAGGTATTGGGCTCCTTTTCCGTAGGGGATCATGCCAAAATCGGAGCTGGTTCCGTGGTGCTTAAAGCTGTACCGGCCTATGCCACTGTTGTAGGTATTCCCGGCCGAGTCGTGGTAATGCATGGCAAAAGGGTAGGCGAGCCTGTCTATACTGATGAAATGATGAAGCTTTTAGACAATGATGAGGATGTACAGGAAATGGCAGATGAGCAGGATGTGGATTTGAATCATGATGAGCTGCCAGATCCAGTGCGGGATTTGATTACAGATTTGGCGGAAAAGCTGGACAAAATGGAAAAGCGCGTTAATGAGCTGGAAAAGGAATTGGAGGATAAAAATGCTTAAAGTATATAATACATTAACTAGAAAAAAACAGGAATTTGTACCTCAGGAGCCAGGCAAGGTAGGGATGTATGTCTGCGGTGTTACTCCCTATAATCACCCTCATATTGGCAATGCCCGTCCTTTTGTAACTTGGGATGTTATCAAGAGATATTTCCGCAAAAAGGGCTTTGAGGTTAAGCATATTCAGAATTTTACGGATATGGATGACAAGATTATCAAAGCTGCTAATACAGAGGGCGTGGATTGCTCCGTTATAAGTGAGCGTTATATCAAGAGTTATTTTGAGGCTATGGATAAGCTGAATGTGCAGAGAGCAGACCTTTATCCAAAGGTTACGGAGCATATTTCTGATATTATTGCTATGGTACAGAAGCTGATAGATAATGGCTATGCCTATGAGCTGGAAGGGGATGTGTACTTCAGCGTGGAAAAATTCCCTGAATATGGCAAGCTTAGCGGTCGTAAGCTGGAGGATATGCAGGCAGGAGCTAGAGTAGAGGTTGACCAGCGTAAAGCAAATCCTATGGATTTTGCCCTGTGGAAATCTGCCAAGCCAGGAGAGCCGTTCTGGGAAAGCCCTTGGGGTAAGGGCCGTCCAGGCTGGCATATTGAGTGCTCCACCATGTCTTTGAAGTATTTAGGGGAAACCTTTGACTTTCACGGTGGCGGCAGTGATTTGATTTTCCCACATCATGAAAATGAAATCGCTCAGTCTCAGTGCTGCTGTGGCAATTACCACAGCTTTGCCCAGTATTGGCTCCACAATGGCTTTATTACCATTGATAATGAGAAAATGAGCAAGTCTTTGAATAATTTCATTACTGTACCGGATATTTTGAAGCTGTATCCCGGGGAGGTTGTGCGCTTCTTTATTCTCCGCACTCATTATAGAAGTCCTTTGGATTTCAGCGAGGAGCGTATCAAGGAAGCTCAGGCTGGGTTACTGCGTTTGAAAACCGCCTACGACAACGGTCAGGAGCTGTTGGAGGCTAGAGAGGGCAATACAGAGAATGATGTTCTTTTGGCTGAAAATGCTCAAAAGGCTCTAGCTGATTTTTATGAGGCTATGGATGATGATTTCAATACAGCCCTGGCTATTGGCTATATGTTTACTTTGGCCAAGGAAATCAACACCTATGCCAATAGTGTCATTAATCACAAGGGTGATTTTGACAAGAAGCATTTCGGTCAGCTTATGGATGTTTACAATGAAATGGCTGAGGTTATTGGTATTTTTGAGGGCAGTCTGGAAATGCCTACTGAGGATGATGGAAAAGACGGAATTTCTCCAGAGGAAATTGAGGCTCTTATTGCAGAAAGAGCAGAGGCAAAGAAGGCCAAGAATTGGGCTAGAGCTGATGAAATCCGTGATGGCCTAAAGGCTCAAGGCATTATTCTGGAGGATTCTGCTGCTGGGACCAAATGGAAAAAGGCATAAGGTGCTGTTATGACCTTTGAACATTTTCAGAAGCTGGTAGATATGATGTTTGTGCCAGATGGCACAGGAGGCGCGTTGCAGCGTTATCAGGAGGTAAATCCTAGAACTCTGCATCCTTTGGTGCTAGCCTATATAGGGGATGCCTATTTCCATCTTTTTGTGCGGGGAAGGCTCCTTTCCTATGAGCAAAGCAAGGTGCAGGTGCTGAATCAGTTTAGTGCTCAGATAGTTTCTGCTATCTGGCAGGATAAGGCCTATCGAGCCATTGAGCCTATGCTGACAGAGGAGGAAATTGCTATTTACAAGCGGGGCAGGAATTGCCGCAGCCGTGTTAGCAAAAGTGCTTCTGTAGCTCAGTACCATTCCAGTACTGGCTTTGAGGCTTTGTTGGGCACACTTTATTTGCAGGAAAATAACCAACGGCTTTACGAAATTGCCGAAGCGGCTTTTCAGGCTATTTCCCAGGAAATGATGGCTCAGGTAAGTGCAAAACGCAATAACTCTCCTCGCAAGGAAAAATAAATTGTATGGCCGTCTGTCTTTCAAATTTTATTTTGCAGGCAGACGGTCTGATTTTTCGTGAATAAAATATCTTTCTATAGTATAATTAGATGATTAGTATAATTGGATAATTTAATTAAATGATTCTCACAATAGAAAGCAGGTGCTATATGGAACAAATAAAGATTGTGTTTTTTGATGTAGACGGAACTTTGATAGATTATAAGGCTGATGGAATGTCTGCTAAGACTGTAGAGATGTTGAAGGGATTGCAGGCTAAGGGGATTAAGGTATGTATTGCCTCTGGGCGGGCACCAATGCAGATGCCTCAGGTAGATGGTGTAACCTTTGATGTTTATCTTACATATAGTGGCTCTTATTGCTATACCGGTGCTGGGGAAATCCTTTTCAACAATCCTCTTCACAAGCAGGATGTATTGCAGATAGCCAAGAACAGTCAGGAAATAAATCGGCCTATGGTAGTTGCCACTGTAGATAGAATGGCAGCCAACTGGGTAGATGAGGACTTGCATGAATATTATATTATGGGCGGTATAGATTTGAAGCCAGCGCCAGATTTTCAGCAGGTATTACAGGATGATGTGTATCAGATTATGGCAGCGGGACGGGTGCCAGAGCGTCCTAATATGATTAAAAATACAGAAAATGCGAAAATTGCGGCTTGGTGGGATAGAGCCTTTGATATTGTGCCGGCTGATGGAGGCAAAGGCCGTGGGGTAACTAAGGTACTGGAATATTTCGGCTTGAAAACATCAGAAGCTATGGCCTTTGGCGATGGCAACAATGATTTGGAAATGTTCCAGGCTCTTGATTACTGTGTAGCAATGGGCAACGGCTCTGAGGATTTGAAAAAAATCGCCTGGGCAACCTGTGGCAACTGTGATGATGATGGCATTTATCATTTCTGCAAGGAAAATAAGTTGATTTGATTTTGTTAAGCAATCGGTAAATACATTCCAAGGGGCATTACCAAAGGCAGGTGAATATAATGGGAAATAAAGATTTAGCAGGTACATATATTTTACAAAACAAAGATATTACGCTATTGAAATTTGACTTAATGCGAGAAAAAATTCAGGTAGGTGGCTTGGAGGCTTATGATTATTCCTTGCAAATAAAATATATGAATCAGGAAAAACAAGCCCTGTTGCCCTATTCTCTACAGCAGGATAGCTCTCCAGAAAATTTGCTGCAATGGATAGGCAAGCGTAAGGCACCGAAAAATAGGCAGTTTGTGGATAAGCTAATGCAAACCATAGGGGATGATGAAAATCCCTTGGCCTATGTGGATATTTCCCATGCCCTGTCTCTTAATGATGCTTTGTGGATTACCAATGCTGCTTATCCTATAGCTTGGCAGGATTTTAATCTATATCACCATTCCTTTAATGAGGTTTTGGCCTATGTGGCATTTACTGGCTACAGTGAGAAGATAAGCGGTGTGGTTACCTCGCCAGAATATACCTCCAGCGGGGCGTTGAAAAAATGCTGGTCAAATCGTTTAGACGGTATTTATCTCATTAAGGGTGATGATTTTATTAAATATACCGATGGTCGCTCTCAGGCCACTATGGAGTATTATGCAGTCCAGGTGGCAGAGGTGATGGGATTTGAGCATATACCCTATGATTTGGAGATGTTTCATCATCGCAATGGGGAAAAAGAAATAGTTTGTAAATGCAAGCTGTTTACCAGTGAGGATGTGGGCTATACTGTGGCCTATGATTTTTTCCGAGCTAAGGGCTTGGCGATGAAAAGAGCAAATTTAGCTAATATTTTAGTACAGGATAAAATGGCAGAAATATATGGTCGGGAAAAATATGGGGATTTAATGATTTACGATGCCTTGATTTGCAATAAGGATAGGCATCTGGGAAATTTTGGCTATTTAACAGATAATAATACAGGGGCTTATTTACGGCCTGCCCCTATATTTGATAATGGATTTTCCTTGTTATATGGAGCTGCCAAAAATGATATGGAAAACTTAGAGGCATATATATCCAGTTTATCAGGAAAATATATGAATTTTGATACAGCGGTAAAGTTGTTTATAAGGCCGGATCATATACCAGGTATTAGAAAATTACTAAATTTCCAATTTCGCAAGCATCCTAAATATAATGTAGCAAATGCTACGCTGGAAAAAATGTCTCAATTTATCCAGCTTCGGGCTAGGAAAATATTGAGCCTATATAGAGAGAAAGAATAAAATGTTGTTTAGGGGAGGTTATTTTTTGATAAAGGTTAAATTATTGGAGCATACGCCACAGCCGGAGCGAGTGGTGGCTATGGCAGCTAGATTGTGCTATTCTGCTTCTGGGGCAGAGGAGCTGGCTGAGAAAATGAGTGATGAGCAGGTTGCCAAGCTGGTAGCCAAGATTGTGCAGATGGGCCATGCTTCTACTATGGAGCATGTTACCTTTACCTTTGGTATTGAGGGAGTATCCAGAGTGCTGACCCATCAGCTGGTAAGACATCGTTTGGCTTCCTATAGCCAGCAGTCCCAGCGCTATGTGGCGGAGCATGATTTTGAATATATCCTGCCTCCAACAATCGAAGAAAAGCCAGAGGCCAAGGCTAAATTTGAGGCCTTGATGGACAATATTCGCAGTACTTATGATGAATTGGCTGAGATGGGCGTTCCTCGGGAGGATGCCCGTTATGTATTAGCCAATGCTACAGAAACCAAGATTGTAGTTACCATGAACGCTCGCTCTTTGATGCATTTCTTTAATCTGCGGTGCTGTAATCGTGCCCAGTGGGAGATTCGGGAGCTGGCTTACAAGATGCTGGAACAGGCCAAGGAGGCAGCCCCTCTGCTGTTTAAGAATGCCGGTGCATCCTGTGTTGCTACTGGCCATTGTCCAGAGGGAGCCATGACCTGTGGCAAATTTGCTGAGATGATAAAAATGCGTACAGAATAATGTCGTATTTTTGAAGCATGGATTGCTTGCAAATTATCTTGTCAAAAAAAGCGATTTTTGACAAGATACATGAACATCTTATCAAAAAAGGCGATTTTTGATAAGATGTGTTTAGCTAGGGCGGTGATATTGTGCAATACCAAAAGTTGCAAAATATATATTACAAAGATGAAAAAATATATTTGCAGGAATATGAGCAACGTTTTCAGGCATTATTTACTAAGCATTTTGATTTTGAAATAAAGCAGTTTAATCATAGATACGCTTACACTGCTTTTTTATGCTATACAGAAGAATTAGTTGTTTTGTTGGAAAAAATATATGCAGAGAATCAGAAGCTATTGGTATTGCTTAATAAGACTCCTGATGTTGTACTGAAGCAGTTCTGTCTGCTCTGTATTATTGATGAGGTGAAAGCCAGCAATGATATAGAAGGAAATCACAGTACAAGGCGCGAATTGCGTGAGGCTATGGAAAACATAAGCAATAAAAATCGTTTTGTAAGCACCATGAATAAGTATAAAATGCTGTTGTCTGAAAACGAGATAAATTTTGAAAATGCTAAAGCAGTAAGGGCATTTTATGATGAATTTGCTCACAAAGAGGTTATAGAAGATAACCCATCTAATGAACTTGATGGAGAAATTTTTCGGCGTAACCCCGTGGATATTGATTCAGGTACAGGCAAGACAATTCATAGAGGCATGTATCCAGAAGAAAAGGTTATAGGATATATGGAAACTGCTTTGGAAGTATTCAATGCTCATGATATTCCTGTGCTGATAAAAAATGCAATATTTCATTATATGTTTGCCTATATTCATCCGTTTTATGATGGCAATGGACGCACAGCTAGGTTTATGGCTTCTTATGGATTGTCTAAAAATCTGCATTATACGGTATGTCTAAGACTATCAGTAGCTGTAAAGAAAAATACAAAGAAGTATTATAAGATGTTTGCCAATGCTGATGCAGAATTAAATCGAGGAGATTTAACACCCTTTGTTATTGAATTTTTAGAATTTGTATATCAGGCGGTTATAGATACACAGAGATTGTTGGAACGCAAGCTAAAGCAATTTGTTGCCAATGTCAAAGTCTTGGAAGATATAACTGATGATGATATAACTTCCAAGATGTATGTGCTTTTATTTCAAGCCAGTATTTTATATGGTCAGGGCTTGACTGTTGCCCAGCTTGAAAAACAACTGGGCAAAAGCAGAAATACCATTATGGCTAGGTTTAGCAAAATACCCAAGGAACATATTATTGTAAATACTGTAAAAAAGACAAATTATTACAAGCTTAATTTGTTGCTTTTACGGCAACAGAAAAGCTAGGTTACATTAGCTACTATGTTATCTTCATGGCTGAATGATGTATTAAATAAAAAATACATAAATATTATATTGTGAAGAGGGATACAAAAATTATGGATGATAGAAAAAAGAAGGATAAGAGGTCTATAGCTGAAAACGAGCACAAGGGGAGTAAGCTGGAGTATATGGCCAAGAAAAATCGCCCTCAGAAGGATAGGCGTACTGGGGGGAAGGTGGCAAAATCTGCCCCTTTGGATGTGGTGGAACTGCCAGAGGATATGGTGGCTGGGCGGAATGCTGTTATGGAAGCCTTGAAGGGCAGCCGCAGTGTCAACAAGCTGATGATTGCCAACGGCAGCACCGAAGGCTCTATTAAGGAAATTATTGCTGTAGCCAAGGAAAAGGGTGTCAATATACACTATTGGGACCGCAGCAAGCTGGATAGTATTGCCAGAGGTATTCGCCATCAGGGTGTACTGGCTCAGGTAGCTCCAGTACAGTATGCAGAGCTGGAGGATATTTTGCAGGTGGCCAAGGATAGAAATGAGCCTCCGTTTATTGTCCTTTTGGATGAGCTGGAGGATCCCCACAATCTTGGCGCTATTCTGCGTACAGCAGATGCAGCCGGTGTGCATGGGGTGTTTATTCCCAAGCACAGAAGCTGTCCACTTTCCGCTACGGTAGCCAAAACCTCTGCCGGAGCTGTGGAGCACGTGCCAGTAGCCAGAGTTGGCAATCTGGTGCAGACCATCAAAAAGTTGAAGCAGGAGGGCCTATGGGTGGCTGCTGCGGATATGGATGGCAAGGATTATTATGACACCGATTTAACTGGCCCACTGCTTTTGATTATTGGCAGTGAGGGACAAGGGGTAGGCCGTCTGGTAAAGGAACAGTGCGATTTTGTTGTTCGTATCCCTATGGTAGGCAAAATAAATTCCCTGAATGCCTCTGTGGCAGGCTCCATTTTAATGTATGAGGCTATGAAACAGCGCCGTAAGGCTATGAATTAATATTTGGCAGAGATGTAAGGAAAAGGGGATTTGTATGAGAAAAAAGCCAAGGGAGCATTATATAGTAGATGGCTACAATGTTATCAATCTCTGGCCTGAGCTTACAGCTCTGCGCAATGATTTGTCAGAGGCCAGGGACAAGCTGGTGCATATGCTGGCAGAATATGGAGCCTACGAGAAGTACGATATGACCGTGGTTTTCGATGCTTTATTTACGGCAGACGATGAACGTGTGGAGCAGGTAAACAAGCATTTAGAGGTAGTTTACACTGGCAAGGGAGAAACAGCGGATAGCTATATTGAGCGACTGGCCTATGATTCTGTGCGCATGGGGCGCGAGGTTCATGTAGTTACCTCAGATGGAGCAGAGCAAGCTGTGATTTTGGGGGCAGGAGCCTATCGCCATCCTTCTGGGGAATTTCATCGCATGGTGAAAAGAGCCAAAAAAGAAATCAAGGACAAGTATTTGGGCAAGGTGGTTTTGCCCATCTCCAGAAATGAAATCGGTTCCCGTATAGATGCAGAAACTCTGGCCAAATTGGATGCTCTGCGGAAATCAAAATAAGCAAAAAGCTCCTCTAGGTGGTGTGATGACTTGACTCACACTGCCTAAGGGCGGTATAATCAGATTTGAATCAATCGTCAGGGCATTGTCCCGGCAACTCATGATATATGGAGGAAATGGCGGATGGAGAATGGCCTGATCAGCGAGGAAGCAGCAGAGAAGCTCTTTGGTGGACTCACTGATGAAGAAATAATTGCACAAATCAAGGATAATGAAGACGATATCGCCATGTATTATCTGATAAGTAAATATAGAAAATTTGTCAGAGCCAAGGCTAGATCTTATTTTCTCATTGGGGCAGACAAAGAGGATATTATTCAGGAAGGCATGATTGGCCTGTACAAGGCGATTCGTGATTTTCGCTTGGATAAGACAGCATCCTTTCATGCCTTTGCGGAACTGTGTGTTAATAGACAGATTATTACAGCTATTAAGACTGCTACCCGTCAGAAGCATATACCTCTTAATTCCTATGTGTCCTTGAACAAGCCTATATACGATGAGGACTCAGACAGAACCCTGCTGGATGTTTTATCCGGTATCCAGGTAGCAGATCCAGAGGAACTGATTATCAGCCAGGAGGAGTTCGTTGTCATTGAAGGCAAGGTATTGGAGATTCTCAGCGATTTGGAATGGAAGGTTCTCATGTATTATCTGGATGGCAAATCCTATCAGGAAATAGCCAAGGATTTGCATCGTCATATTAAATCCATTGACAATGCCCTGCAAAGGGTAAAGAGAAAGCTGGAAAAGTATATGGAGTCTACAGATAATGAAGTTGACATTACAACCATATATAAAGGCCTTGCCAGTATGAAGCGCAAGGAAAGCGGTATGTTCGGCCTACATGGGCCGGAAGATTCATAGAGTATTATTGACAGGAGTGGTAATTTTGTTACTGCTCCTGTTTTATAATTGCTCTTTTTCAAAAGTATTATAAATATTCATGTGATTTAGTACATTTTACCATAAATTAAAAGTATTTTAAAATAATGTCAGTCAATAGTATAATACATAAGTGCAAGTGTCCATATTATAGGTATTAAATAAATTTCTTATATGATTTTAGGGAGGGAATATTATGGATGGTTATGTAGCATTGGGTATCATGTTTGTTTTAGCCTTTGCCTTTCCAGTTTTTCCGCTGATTGTGGCACCAATTTTGCAGCCAAGACAGCCTACTGCTGAAAAGCAGATACCCTATGAGTGTGGTGTGGACACCATTGGCAAAACCAAGGTTAGATTTCATATAGGGTATTTTATGTATGCCTTGGTATTTTTGCTTTTTGATGTGGAAACAGTATTTTTATACCCTTGGGCAGTAAAATACGGCCAGCTAGGCTTATTTGCCCTGTGTGAAATGCTGGTATTTGTAGGTATTCTGACTATTGGTCTGTGGTATGCCTGGAAGAAGGGAGCCTTGTCATGGAAATAGTAGATCTTGTGCCTCCTGAGCTGAAAAACAACGTAATTGTAACCAGCGTGGATGCTTTATTTAAATGGGGACGAGCCAATTCCATCTGGCCATTATCCTCTGGCTTGGCCTGCTGCTCTATTGAGATGATGTGCGCGGCGGCCTCCAGATTTGATTTGGCAAGATTTGGCTATGAGGTTTTCCGCTCCTGTCCTAGACAGTCTGATTTGCTCATTGTAGCTGGTACTTTGACCTGGAAAATGACGCCTCCTTTGATTCGTCTTTACGAGGAAATGCCAAACCCGAAATATGTTATTGCTATGGGAAATTGCAATATTGGGGGCGGCCCCTTTGCAGATTCCTATTCAGTGGTAACGGGATTGGATCAGATTATGCCGGTGGATGTATATCTGCCAGGCTGTCCTCCTAGACCAGAGGCCTTAATTGATGCCATGCTGAAGCTGAAGAAGCGTATTCAGCATCCAGAGACAGCGGCAGGCTCTGAGGAAAGAATGAATATGAGCAGGGAGAATCTGGAAAATATGATTCGTCCTATAGCCCCTGGGAAGGTGGAATAATATGGGAAGCTATTTGGAGATAAAATATCTGGAGGAGCTGCAGCAGCAGTATGCCAGTGTTGAATTTGATAGTGAGCAGCCTGAGCCTCATATTTATGTAGGTACTGAGGATTTGCTGGCTCTTATGAAAGAGCTGCAGGAAAATCCTATTTGGGCCTTTGACCGTATGGCCAATATTACCTCTGTAGATTACAAGGAATATATTGAGATGGTCTATATGCTGTATTCCAGACGGTTTGACAAATGGGTTACAGTAAAATGCAAATTGGATAGAGAAAAGCCAGTGGTAGAGTCCATGACTCAGGTATGGCCTGGTACAGAGTTTGAGGAGCGGGAAATCTTTGATTTGATGGGAGTGGAATTCCTGCATCATCCAGATTTGCGCCGGATTCTCATGCCAGAGGATTATACGGCTTATCCGTTGAGAAAGGATTTTGTGCCTTTGCAGCCAAAGATTGAAGGGGGAGTGCTGAAATGGCTACAACCGAAAAGTTTGTCCTAAATATGGGCCCTCAGCATCCTAGTACCCACGGTGTACTCCAGGTACAGGTGGAGCTGGATGGAGAGAATATTGTAGGAGCCAAGCCTGTTATGGGCTATCTTCATAGAGGTATTGAAAAGCTGATGGAGTCCCGTACCTATCAGCAGTGTGTGCCTTTTACCGACAGACTGGATTATGTATCCTCCATGAACAACAATCTGGGCTTCTGTATGGCTGTGGAAAAGCTGGCAGGTATTGAGGTACCAGAGAGGGCACAGTACATTCGCACAATCTGCTGTGAGCTGAATCGTATTGCCAGCCATCATGTATTTATCGGTTCTTTAACCAATGATTTAGGCTCTGCTACCGGTATGATTTATGCTTTCCGTGATAGAGAAAAGATTCTGGATTTGTTCAATATTATTTGCGGTGCCCGTATGACCTGTCATTATATTCGCATTGGCGGTGTAATTGCAGATGCTCAGGATGAATTTTTGCAAAAAACTGAGGAATTTATCAATTATGTACCGGAAATGCTGGATGAGTACGATAGATTGTTTACGGGCAATGAGATTTTCCAGAAGCGTATGCAGGGGACTTCCATTATTAGCAAGGAGGATGCCCTGCGTTTTGGCATGTCTGGCCCCAATATAAGAGCCAGCGGCTGGGATTACGATATTCGCAAAATTGACAAATATGGTATTTATGGCAAGCTGGATTTTGATATTCCAGTAGGCAAAACTGGAGATAACTGGGATAGATATATCATTCGCCTTCAGGAGATTGTGGAAAGTGCCAAGATTATCCGTCAGTGTCTGGATAATATGCCAGAGGGACCTTTTATGGCCAAGGTGCCCAAGATGTTGAAGCCACCAAAGGGTGATGCTTATCATCGGGTGGAGAATACCCGGGGTGAGCTGGGCTTCTATATTGTCAGTGATGGCACCAACAAGCCCTATAGAGTTCATATTCGTCGTCCATCCTTCATTAATTTGCAGGCTTTGGACCATATGTGCAAGGGCATGGTGCTGGCTGATGCGGTTACGGCCTTTGCTACGATTGACCCGTTAATGGGTGAGGTTGACTGTTGATTTTGATAGGCAGGTGGAAAAATGCATAACGGAATATTATACCTTGCAGGCCAAAGCCTCAAGGAGCTGATGCTGCCTATTATTGGCAGCGAGCTAATAGTAAATCTGATTATGACACTGATTTGTATCGGCATCCTGTTTATGCTGGTGGCAGTTTCTGCCCTGGTATTTACGCTGGGTGAGCGAAAGGTTTGTGCCTGGATTCAGGTGCGTATCGGGCCAAATAGGGTTGGCCCCTGGGGATTGCTGCAGTCTACAGCGGATATGCTGAAGCTTTTGACCAAGGAGGATATTATTCCTCATGGGGTTGATAGATGGATGTGGGTTTTATCCCCAATCCTGATTTTTATTCCAGCAGCTATGGTTTATGCCCTATATCCCTTTGATGATGGAGTTATTTTTGCAGATGTAAATATTGGACTGTTTTTACTGATTGCTATTTCCTCTCAGTCGGTACTGCCCTTCCTGATGGGTGGTTATGCCTCTAATAGCAAATATGCTATGCTGGGCGGTATGCGTACTGTAGCACAGATGCTTTCCTATGAGGTGCCTATGGTTATTGCTCTCATGGGTATTGTGATGATTACCGGCTCCTTGAAGATGAGTGCCATTGTAGAGGCTCAGAGCAATATCTGGTTCATCTTCCTGCAGCCTATAGCCTTTTTGATTTTTATGGTAACCTGTTTGGTGGAGAGCAATCGTCCTCCATTTAATATGGTAGAGGGTGAGTCAGAGATTATTGCCGGACCTTTTACAGAGTATACTGGTATGCGCTGGGCCTTGTTCTTCCTGGCAGAGTTTGCCAATCTATTGTCCATTGGTATTCTTACAGCTACCCTGTTTCTGGGGGGATGGCAGGGGCCAGATTTCCTGCCAGGTCAGCTGTGGTTCTGGATTAAGGCCTTTTTGATGGTCTTGATTTATCAGTGGATTGGCTGGACCTTCCCTAGAACCAGAATGGATACTATTTTGAGCTTTGGCTGGAAGGTGCTGCTGCCATTGGCCTTGGTAAATCTTTTACTGACAGGCTTTGGCATTTATATCTTTAAATGGTTGTTATGATAGGAGGCTTCAAATATGTGGGGCAAAGGACTTGTAACAGGATTGAAGGTTACCTGGGGCCACTTTTTTGGCAAAAAGGAAACCGTCTATTATCCTGAGGAAAAGCTGCCAATGACTGAACGCTTCCGGGGCGGTCATTTGATGCTGGATGTGGAAAAATGCATAGGCTGCAAGGTTTGTGCTATGAACTGTCCCAATGCAGCTCTAAAGCTGACAGTGGAGATGGACGAAAACAAAAAGCGTCATATGACTTCCTATGTTCATGATATTGGCCGTTGTATGTATTGTGATTTGTGCATTGAAGCATGTAATTTCAAGGCTCTGAAATGGGATCAAAATTATGAATCTGCTACTTATTTCAAGGAAGATTTGATTTATGATGCAGTAGAGGAAGCAAAGAACAGGAGGGATGGCAATGAGTGAATTAGCTAGCCTTGTTGTATTTTGCCTTCTGGCTGTGGTTATTCTAGGAACAGCTCTAGGGGTTGTGCTTAGCAATAATCTGGTACATAGTGCTCTTTTGATGACGGCCTGCTTTATCGGGGTAGGTATTATGTACATCACTTTGGAAGCAGATTTCTTGGGGGCAGTAGAGTTTATGACCTACTCTGGCGGTGTGGCTGTCCTGATTGTTATGGGTGTTATGCTGACTCACAAGGGGGAGGGTGTACCTTCCAATCCCTTTAATGGTCGAAAGATATGGGCTGCTGCCTTGTCTGGCACCTTTATAGCCGTTATGGGCCTGGTATCTACCTTTGTTACCAGTTCCAGCCAGGGAGGCTTTGTTTCGGAGGATACAGTAGGGGATTTGGCAGATATGATGCTGAACAGCTATATCCTGCCCTTTGAAATTGCTGCTGTTTTGCTTTTGGCTGCTTTGCTGGGAGCTATTATATTGGCGAAGGGAGATGAGGAGTCATGAGCATTGGTTTAACCCACTATCTGCTTTTGGCTGCTATGCTATTTGCCATTGGCATGTTTGGAGTGCTTTCCAAGCGAAATATTATTGCTGTTTTGATGGGCATTGAGCTGATGCTGAATGCTGTGAATATTAATCTGGTGGCCTTTAACAGGTTTATGCCTGTTCACGATTTAACAGGCCAGCTAATGGCTCTTTTTGCCATTGTGGTTGGTGTAGCCGAGGTGGCTATAGGTATTGCCTTGGCCTTTAGGATTTATCGTGACAGGAATACCATTAATGTTGATGAGCTGAATCGGATGAAGGGATAGGAGGAGCTTGAATGTTTAATGAATTTGCCCTTGAACACGCTTGGCTGATTCCCTTGCTGCCAGCAATCTCCTTTGTGATTATCGGCATGGTAACCCGTTCCTATGGCAAGCTGTCTGCTGCTATTGCTGTAAGCATGAGCACTATCAGCTTTTTGCTGGCGGTAGGGGTAACCTTGGCTGTAGTGGCTGGCAATATTACAGTTGATGCGCCATTTGTCCAGAAGCTTTCCTGGTTCCATATTGGCAGTGTCAACATCTCCATGGGTGTTCTTATTGATCCACTTACGGCTATGATGCTGATGGTGGTTACTACTGTATCCATGCTGGTGCAGATTTATTCCTGTGGTTATATGGAGGGAGATCCTGGCTATGGCCGTTTCTTTGCCTTCCTTTCCCTGTTTGCTGGTTCTATGCTGGGCCTGGTGCTGGCTGTAAACTTCCTGCAGATGTATTTCTTCTGGGAGCTGGTGGGTTTGTGCTCCTACCTTTTGATTGGCTTCTACTATTACAAGATTTCTGCTAGAGAAGCAGCCAAAAAGGCCTTTATGACTACCCGCGTAGGTGACTTTGGCCTGCTTTTGGGCATTCTGCTTTTGCAGCTGACCTTTGGCACCTTGGACTTTATGGAACTGCAGCAGCTGGTGCCTATATATGTTATGCATGGTGGCGCAGGTTTTCTGACCATCATTGCCCTGCTGTTGTTCGTAGGCCCTATTGGCAAATCCGGCCAGTTCCCTCTCCATGTGTGGCTGCCAGATGCTATGGAGGGACCAACTCCGGTATCTGCTTTGATTCACGCAGCTACCATGGTTGTAGCTGGTGTTTATCTGGTAGGCAGAGCCTTCTTTCTCTTTAGCCAGCTGCCTGCTGTTATGACGGTAATTGCCTGGTTAGGTGGTTTTACAGCTATTTTTGCCGCCAGCATTGCCATTACTCAGCGGCCTATTAAGAGAATTTTGGCATATTCCACCATTAGCCAGCTGGGCTATATGATGCTGGCCTTAGGGGTAGGCTCTCTTACCTCGTCCTTTTTCCATTTGATGACTCATGCCTTTTTCAAGGCTATGCTGTTCCTTAGTGCTGGTGCTGTTATGCATGCTATGGCAGAGGAGGCAGATATTTTTAAGATGGGCGGTCTGAGGAAGAAGATGCCTGTAACCTTTGCAGCTATGACCATTGGCGTATTGGCTATTTCTGGTATTCCGCCTTTTGCTGGTTTCTTTTCCAAGGATGAGATTCTGGCAGCAGCGGCTCAGGTAAGTCCAGCCTTGTATATTCTGGCAACCATTACAGCCTTTATGACAGCCTTCTATATGGCTCGTCTGCTGTTTGTGGCCTTTATGGGACAGCCAGCCAATCAGGAGGCCTATGATCATGCCCATGAGGTGGGCTGGTTTATGCGGGTGCCGTTGATTGTGCTGTCTGTACTGTCTGTAGTTAGTGGTATCTGGGCTCACATGGCAGGCTTTGATGATTGGGTGCGCTTCGGTGTACCAGCTCATGAGGGCATGAATCTGATGATTGCTGGTACTTCCACCCTGTTGGCAGTAATTGCTCTTGCCTTGGCTTGGAAGGTTTATGTGGCCAAAAGCTGGAATGCAGATGCCCTTGCTGAAAAATGGGGTGTGCTGTATCAGCTCAGCTTCCACAAATTCTATATTGATGAAATCTATGCAGCCTTGATAAAATTCTTTGTGGATGGTATTGCCAAGGTACTGTATTGGATTGATGTACATATTGTGGATGGCATTGTCAATGCTCTTGGCGGCTTGGTACGGGCTGTTAGTGAGATGCTTAGTCCGGCAGAAAATGGCCAGGTTCAGAGCTATGCCGGTGTATATCTCTTTGGTGTGATTGTTTTGCTGGCTTATGGAGTATATTATGCTTCTAAGCTGATGGCTATGCTGGGAGGTGCTTTCTGATGGAGAACTTTCCATTGTTGACAACGGTTCTGCTGGCACCTATTTCAGCTGCTTTATTGCTTTGCTTTGTATCTGCTCAGGCAAAGGAATCTGTGCGGGTAATCTGTGCAGCAGCTATGACTGTGGCTCTGGTGCTGACAGTTTATGCATTCTTTAGCTATGATATGTCGGTTGGGGGAATGCAGTTTACGGAGGATGTACCTTGGATAAAGGATTTGGGGGTACATTATGCTCTGGGAGTTGATGGTATTTCCCTGCCTATGCTGCTTTTGACAGATTTGATAGGCTTGGCAGCTGTGTTTAGCTCCTGGAGTATTACGGAGCGCCCCAAGGAGTTCTATATTCTCCTGATGATTCTCATTGCTGGTGTAACTGGTACCTTTATTGCCAGGGATTTGTTTATCTTCCTGCTGTGCTATGAGGTTGTGGTTATTCCTATTTATATCATGGTTATTATTTGGGGTTCCACCAAGCGGGTTAGCAAGGAATATGCTGGTATGAAGCTGACCATTTATCTGTTGATGGGTTCTGCCTTTATGCTGGTTGGCGTGGTGGCTTTGTACTTGCAGGCCTTTCCACCAGAGATGCGTACCTTTGATATGCAGGCCTTGGCGGCTGCAGCTCAGGCTGGACATTTCAGCGAGGAGTTTCAGATTTTTGCCTTCCTGCTGCTCTTGATAGGCTTTGGCTCTCTGCTGTCCATGTTCCCATTCCATAGCTGGTCTCCAGATGGTTATGCTGGTGCGCCAACAGCGGTTTCTATGATTCACGCTGGTGTATTGAAAAAAATCGGTGGCTATGGCTTGATTCGTCTGGGACTGTTGGTATTGCCTTTGGGAGCAAAATTCTGGGCGCCTTTGATTGCGGGGCTGGCTATTATTAATGTTATGTATGCAGCCTATATTGCTTTGGCTCAGCATGATTTGAAGTATGTTATTGGTTATTCCTCAGTGTCCCATATGGGCTATGTGCTGTTGGGCTTTGCTGCTCTTAATGTGGTATCTGTCAGCGGTGCTGTGGCCAATATGGTGGCTCATGGTGTTATGAGTGCTTTGTTCTTTGCCATGATTGGCTATGTTTATGAAAGAACACATTTAAGAAGCGTTCACGAGCTGCGGGGCTTGGCCCATCAGATGCCAAGGGTAGCTGCTGGCTTTATGCTGGCAGGTATGGCCTCTCTGGGCTTGCCTGGCCTGATTGGCTTTATGCCAGAGTTTACGATCTTTGTTGGCTCCTTTGGGGTATATCCGGTTTTTGCGGTAATTGCTATTTCTGGCATTATCTTTACCGCCCTTTATACCCTGAGAATGTTGGCCAAAATTCTCTTTGGCCCAAGGGATCAGCGCTTTGATTACTTCCAGGATGCCAAGGGTGTGGCTATGATGCCTTTGATTATCCTAGGTGTGGCCCTGGTGGGCTTTGGTATATTCCCACAGCTTTTGATGGGGATGGTAGGCTCTGGCACAGAACAGCTGGTGCCGCTGTTGGATCAGCTTTCTGATGCATCAGCCATGTTAGGAGGTGTCAGATAATGAATTTTGCGGTGATTAGTACAGAAATATTTATTCTTTGTCTGGGCCTTTTTGCCATTGTCATGGATTTGGTCCTGCCAGCTAAGGAATCCCACAAATCTATTGGAGCTGTGTTGATTTTTGCCCTGACAGGCTGGTTCCTCTATATGTTTACCCTGTATCAGGGGCCTTTGAATCCTATGGAGCCAGAAGCCATGGCTGTTATTGCTGACAAATTTTTTTATCAGGGCATGTATTTTGTGGATAATTATGCACTGTTTTTCAAGCAGATGTTTATTTTGGCCACAGTATTTACCATGCTGTTTGCCAGTGATTATGTTCAGTCTGTGCTGCGGTACAAGGGTGAGTTTTATGCTCTGCTGTTAATGGCACTGCTGGGGATGTGTGTGCTGGCTTCTGCTACGGATTTCCTTACCATGTTTATTGGTCTGGAGCTGATGACCATTTCCTTCTACATTCTGACAGGTGCCAGAATGAGCTCCAAGGATTCCAGCGAGGCGGCAGTAAAGTATTTGATTATTGGCTCTGTATCCACAGCTACTATGCTTTATGGTATTAGTCTGGTTTATGGCGCTACTGGCAGTATTCAGTTCTTTGAGGTGTGCCGTAATCCTCATTTGTTCTTCCCATTGGGGATTGCCGGGATTACCATGGTCCTGATTGGCTTCTTCTTTAAGCTATCCATTATACCCTTCCATATGTGGGCGCCGGATGTTTATCAGGGGGCACCAACTCCCATTACGGCTATGCTGGCTATGGGCTCCAAGGCAGCAGGTATTGCCGCCTTTATGCGGGCACTGTATGTGGCATTCCCCATGCTGGGAATGTACTGGCTGCCTTTGCTGGCTGTGCTTTGTGCTATCTGCATGATTTTTGGCAATATTATGGCTATGAAGCAGAAGGATGTTAAGCGTATGCTGGCTTATTCCTCCATTGCTCAGGCAGGATACATGATGGTGGGGATTATTGCTGCAGATACAGCCGGCATGAAGGCTACCATGTTCTATGCTGTCTTATATGTATTTGCCAATGTAGGCGCATTTGCGGTGCTGGCAGTGGTGGAGGCTCAGAAGGGCAGTACCACCCATCGGATGATGAATGGCCTGGCCCAGTCTGCACCTGTGCTGGCAGCGGTAATGACTATTTCCCTGCTATCTATGGCAGGCATACCGCCAACAGCAGGCTTTGCTGGCAAGCTGTATCTCTTTACAGCGGTTGTAGACCAGGGATATTTGTGGCTGGCCTTTGTAGGCTTCGTAATGTCCATGATTTCCGTATATTATTATTTGCTGGTAGCCAAGGCTATGTATCTAGGCAAATGGGATGGCAGCAAGCTGAATATCTCCGGCACTACCAGAGCCGCAGTTGTACTCAGTGTCCTGGCCACTATCCTTATAGGTGTATGGCCAGAAAAGCTGGCAGAGCTAACCAATCTAGCTGCAAATACCTTTTTGCATTAAGGAAATTGGCATACTTTCTAGTGTACTACTCTAGAAAGTACAAAAATAGGCAATAGATTTTGTTATGAATCTATTGCCTATTTCTTTTATTTATGGCTGGACTGTGGCTGTATAGTATCCCTTTCGCAGTTCCACAATCAGGTCGTCTAATCTGGTGGAGAATCGCTCTAGGGTGGTCTGGAGATTTACCAGCAGATAGCAGGACACGGCAATGGGGAAGCCTATGGTTGAGATAGCTTTGAGAAGTGTATCGTCCATATGACTCCTCTTCTGTAGGAGGTTTGGGTATTTCTTCTATCTTATTCTTAGGCGACTAGGAGGACTTGGGGCACAAGGGCTGAGAGGCTGTAGGTGTTCCGTGTTGCATTCCGTCAGCAGGAACACCCTCATACTGGGGAATCTCATCATCAGCATAAATTACTTCGTCATTTTGGGAGTTATTGTAGGTTCCGACTTCATACAGTGGACAAAATAAAAATGCTAATGATTTTTCTCGCTGTTCGATTGTATGTTTTTTGTAAATATGATAGAATATACCTACAAACATAATTTCTGAAAGAGGTGAGAAATATCAAGACTGGTATTGGATTGACTGTATGTTTGGAAAATGATATAATTATTGTAATGTAAGTATAAGGAAGTGGTGAATTTGGTTGATACTCCTACAGCACTTGCTTCGGACATTGAAAAGGAAAATCTTTTCATTCAATATGACAAGAGCATCAAAAAGGTGTTGGCGAATAAGCCTATATTGGCACGGGTTCTCAAATTCACGGTTCACGAGCTGTCTAGGCTATCGTTGCAGCAAATAGAAAGCTGTATTGACGGCAACAGTGTTATGCTTGGTCAGACCTTTGTAGATCCTGGGCTGACTAATCCAAAGATTGTTAATAAGCAGTTGGAGGATGATATTTCTGGCGAGGGACGTATTGTATATGATTTGCGTTTTGAAGTAAATTTGCCCGATGGTGAAAATACCAAGATTATTATCAATATTGAAGCTCAGCGTAAAAGCAATCCTGGTTATAGTATTGTCAATCGAGGCATATTTTATATTGCTAGACTGCTTTCGGCACAATTAAACACTGAATTTACCAATAATGGTTCCGATTCAGCGCAATATGACAATATGAAAAAGGTCTATAGTATTTGGATATGCATGGACTGTCCAGAAGACAAAAAGGACTCTATTGTATCATATTCTCTAAAACCAGAAATTCTTTATCAAGGTAGTAATCATCTCAATGTTGATTATACCTATGACTATGTAGGCGTGGTTGTTGTCCATCTCAGCGGAAATCCTGAGTGCAGTCATAATCAGCTTATTGGTATGCTGGATACATTGCTAAGCAAGATGGATGTAAAAGCCAAGAAACAAAAATTACAGGAAGAATTTCAGCTTCCTATGACTGTGGAAATCGATCAGGAGGTGAGCGATATGTGTAATTTAAGTTTAGGTCTGTGGGAAGAAGCCGTAACTAAAGGCAGACTTGAAGGAGAGCGCAGAGGCAGACTTGGGAATTTAAGAGATATGATTTTAGATGGTTTTACAACCATAGATAAATTGCGTGCAACAGGTCGCTATACTCCAGATGAACTGGATTTTGTTGCTAAAAGTCTTAAGTAATAAGGGATAATTTGCATACAACAGAAAAAATTACGAAGATAATAATATTTCGTAGCAGGGAGCATACTATGTCTAAAAGGCAAGTATGCTCCTTTTGGTATGTCTAAATTTCGATTTGCTGCTGTCGAAAATTACTAAAAAATACCCGAATTGCAATAATAAGTTGAATTAGATAGAGAGAAACAAGCAAAGATGGATGAAAAAGATCGTATGGCTTGCATTGCGGCTGGTTCTGCACTTGTGCTTGCTACTACCGCTGAAAAAAATGATGTAGAATTAACACCAACATATATTGCTAACGCTTCTAAAAGCAGGTTAATGTCAGCTGATAACATTTTGAAAATGGCACATAAATTTAAGGATAATAACATTGAGATAGGGTGTGTCAAGAACTTTGTGTAAAAAAGTTTAGTAGATTACATCATAGTGCTTCATGAGTTTCGCCATACGTTCATCTGCCAGGAGTTGGTTTCGAATCAT
>NZ_JADYTY010000029.1 GCF_021531495.1 Anaerovibrio lipolyticus | reverse complement strand
GTGCCTGTAAGGGTATATGTCATGCCTCAGTAAAGAGTATATGTATGCCGTTATGCAAATAAGTCTTTGGCTCTACAAATCAGAATTTATACAATTAGTTACTATTCATCTTGTCATAGCCATAACAGGCATTAAACAAGCTATTCTCCTTGCAAAAAACAGCAGTCCGCGGACTGCTGTTTTATATTTAATCTATATGTTCGTGGGAGTGGTCAATATATCCACCTGGCAAATCAGCATCGTGAGTATAATCTACCATATGGTCATAACATACGGTCTTATCATGACAATGCTTAACACAGTGGCGATTAATTTTGCCAAAGACTTCCTGTGTACGGAGCTCCTCCTGACGCCGTGGACAGTAAGGATTATCACATACAGAATACTTGCCAATAGGAATATTGTCAAAACATTCTACCATGCCATCAACAATGGCTCGACGCATACCTCTGCGCCAGCTAGGTGAGTTGAACAAACCATCACTACCAGAATATCCTCGTTTGAGATATTCTGCCCTATCTATATATTCACCAGTATTAACATTTATAGCACGTACAGTAATCCGGAAATCACTCCACATGCTTGCGCTAATGAATTTTTTCTTTACTTGCTGATTTACAGAATGAATGTTAAACATCAGAAGATAATCATAATCTGACATGCCTTGAGCTTGTAGTTCTCTAGCAAATTTTACGTAATCTTCCTTAGGCAAGGTCGAAAGATGCTTTGTGAAATTATAACTATTATCATTACCCAAAGAATCATTTTCTCCCTGGCTTTTTGCTGAATGTGTAGTGCTATATTCTCCAGCAGATGCATTGCTGCCATAATAGGCGGTATAATTACCCTGCGATTGCGTAGTATCTTTTTGACCGTATACAGGAATGCGCTCATACATATTTTCCAGCTTCTCAAATTCCTTCATCAACACATCATGTGCCTCAGTAACCACATACTTATCGCCAAAGTTTCTGCGGCCCATTTCATATTTCATATGTTCATCTGTAATTCTTTTGGTAGGGTATCTTGTACCGGGAAATTTAGCATTCAGCATCCGACGAATATACCCCATAGTCTGGTCATCTAATAGCATCTCATCGTCGCCTACAACAATATAACCTATCTTAACAGCATCATCCTGATACTGATAATCTGACTTAACCGGCTCAAAATACTCTGACACATTATTGTAAACAGTGTCATTTCTATCCAGATTAACTCTACTTGCTCCATAGGAGTTTCCAGCTGTCCCCATCAAAAAGCCGCCTACTGTCAACATTACAGCCAATCTTTTTGCAAAACTCATCCTTGACATAAATGCTGCTCCCCTCTAAAAACTACCATTGTAATATACATATATACTTATCCACATATACATTATGATAGCATAGTTGTCCCCCCCCCGCAAGACATTCAAGATAGAAATAAGGCCCAATTTTTTCAGTCTTGCGGCAAAGGAGCCTTCTGCTAAACACACCTAGAAGGAAGCTAAAATTTTGTATCAGAAAAGAGCTGCCATAAACTGACAGCTCTCATGTATTCCTTATTTCATTATAGCTCCATCAAAGCCAGTCAGGGTAGCAAAGTAATCTGCATTAGTCTCTGCCCGACGAATAAGCTCCACAGAACCATCCTGACGCAGCAACAGTTCTGCACTTCTCAGCTTGCCATTATACTGGAACCCCATAGCATGACCATGAGCCCCTGCATCGTGAATAATAATTCTATCCCCAATCTCAATCTTTGGCAGCTTGCGGTCAATGGCAAACTTATCATTATTCTCACAGAGAGAACCAGTTACATCATATACATGATCGCAAAGAGCATTTTCCTTGCCAGAAATAGTAATATGATGATATGCCCCATAGAGTGCTGGACGCATGAGATTTGCCATACAGGAATCCAGGCCAATGTAATCCTTGTAGGTTTTCTTCTCATGAAGCACGGTAGATACCAGCCAACCAGCAGGGCCGGTAATAGCTCGACCGCTTTCCATTTTGATACCCATATTAGTCAAGCCAGCAGGACCAAGAATATCCTTATATGCCTGCTGAATTCCCTTGCCTACAGCCTCCAAATCTACTGGCTCCTCCTCTGGACGATATGGTATACCTACACCGCCGCCCAGATTTACAAATTCCAGTTCAATGCCCAGACGATTCTTAATTTCCACAGCCAGATTGAACATAAGCTTGGCTGTATAAATAAAGCCCTCGGTGCGACGCTCGTTGGAAATAACCATGGTATGGAGGCCAAATCGCTTCACACCCTTGGCCTGAGCCATCTTATAGGCATCAAAAATCTGATCATAGGTAACACCATATTTAGCCTCAGTAGGCTTGCCAATAATATCATTTCCTTCAATAAGATTGCCTGGATTGTAACGGAAGGAAAGACACTGTGGCATACCAGCATGCTGTGCCAAATATTCAATATGGGAAATATCATCCAAATTAATAATAGCTCCCAGCTCAATGGCCTTCTGGAACTCATCTGCCGGAGTATCATTAGAGGTCAACATAATATCCTCCCCAGTAACGCCAGCGGCCTGGGACAGCAAAAGCTCTGGCAAAGAGCTGCAATCTGTACCAGCTCCCTCCTCGGCCAAAAGCTGAATCAAGCGAGGATTCGGGGTAGCCTTAACCGCAAAATGCTCCTTGAAGCTAGGAGTCCAGCTAAAGGCCTGCTGCAGCTTGCGAATATTGTTGCGAATTGCCTTTTCATCATAAATATGGAAAGGAGTTGGATACTTGGCAATAACCTGCTCTAATTGAGCCTTGTTCAAAGGAAAAGTCTTTTCACTCATAATTCTGCCTCCATTATATCTTTTTCGTTATAGAACGCTATTATATGATGTATTTTTTGTTATATTATATTTCGTTCATATTATAGAATAAGCGAGAATTAATGTCAATATCTAAAACCATTACTCACGTCTCACTATCATGCTGCAAGGGCTAAAAACCCCTGAATCAGCCTAATCTTTTCATTAATGCCTAGTATTTAGGTAAGAATTACTGGATAAATTTTAGCTTTTTTGACTATTTTGCTTTTATTTTTATTAAATTTATATTATAATCTTTATTAATAGGTTATTTGTCTTATTAATATTTATGGCGAATAATCTATCTGCCGTATCAAAGGGAGAGATGTCCGAGAGGTCGAAGGTGCCTGACTCGAAATCAGGTGTGGTTCATAGCCACCGAGGGTTCGAATCCCTCTCTCTCCGCCATATTACAAAACAAATCAACCATTAACATATATGCCAACACCGTCCAGTAACTAAATATGCATGGCCAGCACAATCAATAAGTACCTGATATGCATATTTAGTTACTTTATTATAAGCCTGATTGCAACATGCTACAGGGTTTATTGCGGTCGGTGTTTTTTCGTGTCTAAAAATACTTGGGGGGGAATACACTTGACCATTTGTATCAGCAGGCGGATAAGGCCATGTACGAAAGCAAACGCACAGAAGGTACCATCGCCACCTTCTATGATGATATCAAATAGGCTATCTAAAATTAAAAACCTGCAGCAAAAGGCTCCTTGCTGCAGGTTCTTTTAATATCTATATTTCTTACATATCTCGCAAATCAAAACAACCAGATTTCACTTTCCTCATCTGCTACCTGCAAATGATCCATTTCGATAATTCTAGGTTCAGCTCCATTTACATGCTGACTGCTAAGGTAACGCACATTGCTAAGGCTTCGATTTACCAGCTTCAACATATAAATATTGTCAAAGCGATTGTAGATATTATCTCCCCCCAAACCAGTTAGGCAAATCAGCTGCGTATTATTCTTGCGGGCTACCTCCATTAATGGCTTTAGCAAATGAGCCGAATAGGTTTTAGCAAAAGGATTGTCCATTAACAAAACCTTACCTTCATTTCTATCGGCAAAAATATCAGTTTCATCCCGGCGCATATAATATAACAAACTGCTGAGAATAACGAAAGCAGATAAAAACCCCTCGCCGCCGGAATTTTTGGCTACATCCCGCCAGCTAATCCTGATTTCTCTATCATGCTCTATCTTATATAGATGAATACTGATATTTTGCAAGCCTACAATCTGATCGTATAGATTTTTGGTTGTAACCCCCTGTCCTAATAATTCCTTGAGAGACTGCTTCTGTTCCAGAATTTCTAGACCACTCTTAGTAAGCTCCCCAAGATACGCCTCCATAAGGCCTTTATAATATTCTAATTCCTGCTCCCAATCCATCAAATCTATCCGCAACATTTTTATAGATTTGCCACGAATATTGATAGATGAGTTTCTATCCATTTTACCCAGTTCTTCGTGAACATTTTTCACATAGTCCAACAGCAAATTCTCTAGATTTTTCTGCTCTGCTTCTACTCTGGCCAAATCCAGCTCCAGCTTTTGCAGAGTAAGCTCATAGGCCTTGAGAATCCTTTCTAACTGGCTTTGAACTGCATGTCCTGTCATGGATACGCCTTCCAAGGTCAGCAGCTGCTTCTGAAAAAAGCCCTCAGACAATCTTTCATCTCGCAAAAGCTTCTGAATTTGCTTCCTCATATTGTCCAGACAGTCTTGAACAATCTTTTGCTGTCCATCGTAGCGGACCTGCAATTCCCTTAAATATGCTCTTAACTTCTCACGAGACATACTGGCAAAATCCGGCCATTCCATGGTATCCCAAATAGCATTTTCTGCCCTGTAATTTGCCATAACATCCAGACCACCTTCATAAATAGCCAGCCTTTGCTGATGATTATGTAGGTCTGTTGTGCTTTTTTCTTTTCTGTTGAGAAGCAAGTTCCGTTCATAGGCATATTCTTTAGACTTGATGGACTCCCTAGACAGTGGCTCCCTAGTATTGCATTCCCGTTGCAGTGTCTGCAATGTATTTTCCATCTGTTGCTGGACTTTAACACTATTTTTGTCCTCCTGATAATATTTTTGCTGTTTTACCTCCCTGTCTTGGCACAATTGCTTTAACTTATCCTTGGCTTCCAGCAGCTCTATTTCGCTATAAACAACATTTTGCCAATCTTCCTTCGCCAGATTATATTCTTTGGCTATAACCTTCATGTGATTTTCCATCTGGCTGACACTGCTCTGGGCCTTTTCCAGCTGAGAGACAATATTTTCCATTTCTCCCCTGCAGCCTTTCGTCAATACTTCATAGCGGGCAGTAAAATGCTCTATATCTTCTGGCAGCCCCTTCATGGCCTCCGGCCTTTCACAAGAGCCATAACTTTGGAAGTTAGCCGCTTTTTTATTGTGCTCATCAACCTGTTGATTAAGCTCTATTATCTTCTGGGTTATCCACTTGGCTTTTTCCTCACAGCCATTTATTTTATCCTGGCCCTGCTGGATTTTTTTCTCCTGAGCCAAGATAGCCTGTCCATTGGCCTCAATAGCCTGCAAAGCTTCCTGATAATCTCTATAACTCCCCACTAACAGAGCCAAATCGTCCTGCTGGCGGGACATAGTTTCCAGTTGCTTCTGATTTTTATTTTGTTGTTCCTGAAGCTTCAGGTATAGTTTCTTGTTTTCTATCTGATTATGTTTAGACTCTGTCAGTTGGTTGGCTAATGCTTCCTTGACTAGGGAAAATTCCCCCAGCTCTTCCTTAGCCTTGTCCATAATTGCCTTGGTTACAGTCTGATTTTTTAGAACCCCCAGAAGCCCTGCATATTTATCCTGCTCCTGACGGCGATGGTCAATCTCTTCTTCCTTGCGGGACAGTTTTTGCTTTAGACTCACCTGCATATCTTTAAGTTTGGCATCATCCAACAGTTCCTCATTAAACAGCATATAGAAAGGCAGCTTTTCCCAATCATAATGCTCTAGCTCTCCTGCCAGCTCTTCCCGCAAAACTATAGGTATGGGAAAAGAAGTACAAGCACCACCATTGGCCTTGGCTTTTTGCAGTCTTTGGAACTCATGACGACTCATCAGCAAGGCATAAGGTAGGAAAGGTAATTTTTTTACCAGCTGGGTATTTTGCTGCTGAGTATTACCATTTTGCTTCAACCATTCCATACCTTGAACAATGGTAATATCCAGCTCTCGGAACATATCCAGAAGCTCGTCTCCCAGCTCCACGGATCTACCAGTTTCCAATACATGTAGTTCTTTGCGCAGAGCTTCCTGAGCCATTTCCCCCCGGCGAATATCTCCCTGCAGCCGCTGCACCTTTTCCACCAACTTGGTCTGAATCAGCTGACCATTATAAATTTCTTTTTCTGGCAAATCTGCATATTTCAGCATATCCTGACGTTGGGCCAGCTGTTTATTTAGTTCCTGCAGCTGCATTTCACCATGGTCTATATCCCGATGATTTTGCATTTGCTTAGTCTGAATGGATTGTATTTCTCTTTCATAGTTCTGAGCCGCTTCCTCTGTCTTGGCAATGGCCTCACTATTATCAGCTATATTTTTGGTCAGAGCGGTCAGCTTATCGGCCAACTCCTCCCCCAGAATATCCAACATGCCATCATCATATAAACCCATGAGATTTCTCTGCAACCTTGTGGCATAACGCTGATTGTATTGCTGCTCCTCCTTGTCATAGGTGTTTTTCCTAGCTTTCAGCTCACCAGATAATTTATGCAGTTTGTCCAATTCCAACTGGGTAGCCTGACAGATATGCTTTAACCGCCGGATTTCCGCCTGGAGCTGTTCTGCCTCCTGCTGCCTCTCCGCACTATCATCTTCCAGCTTTTTGAGCAATTGACTATATTGTTTTTTGAGACAATATCCCAGATAGTCTATCTCTGGCTTATTATCCAATTCCTGCCGGCTCAGAACCTCTCTCTGGGCCTCCAGTTCAATTATCTGACCAAGGACTTTATCAATTTGATTCTGTTCATAGGCACATTCCTGGATATGCTGTCTCTGCTTCCAACTAGCTATCTCCTCATCAATTTCGTCTAATTGCTCTTTATATTCTCCCATAAGCTTTTGGCAAGTTGATAATTTATCCTGCAGGGCATAATATTCTGCGGAAATTCTTTCCTTATCCAGTTGCAGTATATTTTCTTGTAGAGTATCTATATCTTCCTGTACCTGCTGAATCTCTGTCTGCATTTCATTTCTCAGGGATTCCATTTTGCCATAAGCACCTTGCAAAACAGCTAATTGCTCTGCCTCGGCTTCCTCCGCCTCTGACATAGTAAGGGCAGCCTTTTCTACTGCCTTTGCCTGCTGTTGGAGATACAAAATATTTTCCTTATGACGAATTTTTTCATTGTTATTATAGTAAGAATGTATATACTTACCAGTTATCTCCCTAAATTCCTGAATCTTATCCCCTTCATTATTCAGCTTTTCTTCAATAATTGGCAAGAATTTTTTCTCTATTAATTCCTTTTCATTGCTACAGCCGTCAAAATACTGGGATAAGCCGGATTCGTCTTTATTGACTTCCCGAATAATACTTTGCCATTCCCTATATTCTATGCCATGTTCCCGCAGGTTTTGAAAATACTGTTTAGACTGGGCATAATTATTCATATCATAGTAAGCAAATCTGCCCTTATTTTCCCTGCGCAAATCTTCAAATAGCTTTTTGCAGTTGCTGTAACTATTAAGGATCAGCTCCTTATCAGTACGATTGACAACCTGCAGATGATGAATATCAAAAGGGCATTGTGCCTTGTACTCTGCTACAAAATTAACAATATCCAAAGCAGTATCTTCCTCAGCCTCCGTATGCTGACTCTGGCGCACCATCATACCTGTCAGTACATAACCAGCCTGTCCATCCAAAGCCCATTCTACCATGATAAATGAAGGCTTATTAGTGGTAAAGTAGCTCTCAAAAGGCCTGTTTTTCACCTGACGATATCGTTTCTGCACAAACAGAGCAGTAATCAGCTGTACCATAACGGTTTTACCCACGCCATTGTCCATGGTAATCAAAGTATTGTCTCCGTTAAGGTACATACACTCATCGCTGATTTTATTCATATTGTTATTGTAGTTTATATTCACAAACCTTATAGCATTAATCTTACTCATCAGCCTGCTCCTCTATCCCTGACATTACTGACAAAACCCTGCGGAAATTTTCCTGATTGAGAATATTAAAATCCATAAATACATCCAGCTTTTCCGTAGGCCATACTGTTTCTTCCCGCTCGATATACTGCACCAAGCCCTGTTCCTCCAGAAATTTGAAAATATTGTACAAAAAACCTTCCTTGGTAGTCTTTTGCCGATTCAGTTTCTCACTAGAGCGCAAAGCACTATAAGCCTCCAGCATGCGGGAAAACATTAGTCCATTGGCATTTTGCTGTTCCTCATCATATTGTCTAGCGCCGCTTTGCAAATATTCTTCAATCTTGTTTTGCAATTCGCCAATTTTGATATATTCCCTAATTTTGCTGCTTTGACCTTGACCATCATAAAATTCCATCAAAAAGACAATTATCACAAATTGAGCCAGATAATAATCCTTGTCCAAGGCTCCCCCCTTGCATAATTCTTTTTTTAGCTCCTGCTTGGTATAGCCTAAAAAATTGTTATCCTCCTGGGGAATGATATAAATAGTTCGGTTGTATTGGGCAATAATAACCTTGGCAATTTCTGCCTGGGATTTGGTCAATCCCCGCACTAATTCATTCTCCACAAATCCCTTATAGAGTCTGCCATCATCTCTATCGTTAAGCTGTTTGTGTTCCAGCAAATAATAAAATATTTCCTGACTCAGCTTGATATCATTTAAGTCATAAGCCATCTTATTCTTCTCCCTCCAAGATTATATTTACTTCGGAACACAAAATCTTACATCTTCTGCCCTGCTCCGTTAATATGTCCTCAAATACCACCGGTTCCTTAATGGGAAGCTTAACTATATAAATTTTGTCAATATGCTGCCACTGAGGATTTTCATCCAGCACCTTTAAAATACATCTGCTCAGGCTGAAATTGTCCCCTTCTTCCTGTATAAAGCTTTGCCGTTCCTGGCGAAGAAGAGCAATATCTATTTGTTCCCTGCGAATCAGCTCTATCATAATCTCCTTGAATATCCCCAAAGTAGGAATCATTGCTTCCTTGACTATGATTCTTTCTTCCAGAAGCTGACTCAACTCACTTAAGGTTATATGTCCATTAGGATAAGCCGCCTTTATAATACAGGCTATACTATCCTGATAAAGACGATTGCGAGCCTGCCTTTTACGTTCCTGCTCCTGCTCCCAAGCCTCCTGATCAAAATCCATAATCTCCGTATCTGGCTCATCCTCCCAGCGGCCTCTGCCCCGTTGAGGCACCAGCATTTTATGCATATTAAGATCCTTGTCTATTTTCTTGTTAAATAAAGGCCGGAGAAAATAATCTATTTTGTCCAATACCCGAATATCCCGCATAATAGGATCAAAAACCTCAGTCCGCAGGCTAAACCGTTGCACCGTATCCAAGGAAGCCATATTCTCCAAGGCTTCAGCGTAGAGGAAATTCAAATCATAGTGACTGTTAGTAAGCTTCTGATACTCATCCAGGGCCAAATTCAGATAGCTATCTATCTTTTGCAAAGTTTCCAAAGTATGTTTGTTTACCACCTTGTCGTTGCTATCACTATTTTCTATACCTACAATATCCACCTTAATCTTTCCACTGTATAGTTGCAGTTTTTTTCTAATTTCCCCAATGGTTTCCAAATCCACCTGCTGAATGGTGCCATAATCCTCTATATTGTAGTTGTGAGGATTGCGCCGTATTCTTTGCATAGCATCCTGAACCCGCTGAACCTGCCCCCTGATTCTGGCGAACATCTGCCTAATATCATCCAGTGCCTTATCATAGCTTTGTTTATCCATATGCATTCTGTACAGCATATCCTGAACTGTGAACTTCATATTTTCCTCTATTTCCAGAGTGCCTAAAATAAAGTCATAGCCCATATCTGTTAATTCATAGGAGGTACGACGCATTTCATGTTCGTCATAAATAATCTTGTTGCTAACATAATTCACATTGAATTTCTCGCTAGCCCTGGTGACAAAATCATAGGACTGATAATACATTGGGATGCCATCATTAGACAGAACTGTATTGATTACAAAATCTCCTAAAATCTGGCAATCCTCCAAGGACATATCCTGCTGAAAATATTGGTTATTCAAGTCATCTAAAAAACTGCCTATATCATCTATGGTGCAATTTTCGTAGCGCAGGGATTTTTCCATAATAAACAGCATTACAGCTAGCAATACCGTAATCTGCTGGGATTCATCCACAAAACCATAATTTTTCCAAATGGCCTTTTGTCCGCTATTCTTTAACAACACCGCATATTTGGCAATATTTTTTATCCGGCGGGCAAATTGAGCTAAAAAATCATACTGCATATAAAGCTCCTATTTTAATTCAAAAATCCATAATATTAAGGCATTCCTGTGGTATATATCTGCCAGCTTCCAGTATCTCCACCATAGTGTTGCGACAGGATATACTGAAATAGCTAAAGAAGATATTGTCTATATTGTGGTTTTGTCCATCCTTGGCACAAGGCAGCTTGGCTATTTCGCCTTCCTTAGCCAGCATAGCCTCATAGGCAGGCACAAAGGGCTTTATTTCTCTGTATTCCCTAAAGGACTGAGCTAGTTTTTCATAGATAAGGATACCCTCATAATCCAAATCACCAAAATATACGAAGTTATTCCTTTCATCCAGCAAATATGGCTCCGCACTAAGCTGAAACTCCTTAAATGTACTCCATACCCTTTTGCCAGCCCCATAAATCAAGGTACCTATAGGCTGACCAAAAATTGTCCTCTTTCCGGCAAGGAAATGACGACGCATACTGTAAAAAGTATCTTTATTCTCAATAATCAGCACTGTCTGAGTGACTTGCTTGTGAACCGTATAATAAGCAAAAGGCTCTGAGGTGGTATAAAAATTTAGTTTATCCTCAGACAAACCGCAGTGCTTCAATATGGTTTTGCCCCCATCCTTTTGCCAAAACTTTTCCTGCTTCCAGATAGCATAGCTGCGTTCATTAAGGGATATAGGGATGGTCAAATCTGGTTGCGTCTTGAAATATTGGCTCATCTGCTGTACAGCCTTCCGTTCCTTGGCATATACAGCTAAATTTTTCACATAATAATCGTGAGAAATCATGGGGGAAAGATTGTATAAAAGTTCTTGCTTTAAGTCCGAAAAATCCTGCTCCTGAAGCCACCAAAATTTTAAGGGCAGGGCAGGCTTTTTTCCATTGGTTCCAGCCGAAGCAATAGGCTTTATCTGTCCGCTATCGATAAGTTTCATTATATGAGCATATTGCTCAGTATAAGTCTTTTGCCTATAAGTTTTTAAAAGATCCTCCAAACTACATTTTTTCACATCCCACACCTCCTACATTCATAAATACAGTATATCATATTAGGCTTTTGTAATGCTTGCAAAAAATATGTACCTGTTATATAACGAGCATAAGAAAAAGACCACCAGCAGGCGGCTTGTCATCCTCGCTAGATGGTTAACACATTATTTCAGAGATAACCGCCTTTGTTTGGACGCAGAGGGCGGTTATTTTTTTCTATACATTAAAAAACTCTTTTTCTCATGCCTGTCAGCAAGGAAAAAGAGTTTTTGTTTTATGCTGTTTTGCCTATCATATCCAAGAATAATTTATGGATATGTCTGTCCTTGTCCAGCTCTGGGTGAAAGGCCAAAGCCAGTTGATTCTTGTAGCGGGCAGCCACAATATGTCCGTCTACCTTGGCCAAAATCTCTGTACCTTCTCCTGCCTCAACTACATAAGGGGCGCGAATAAAGGTCATGGGGATTTTGCCAAGCCCCTTAAAGTTTTCATCTCTATGAAAGCTTCCTAATTGTCTGCCATAAGCATTTCTTTTAACCGCTATAGGCATGGTAGCAAAATGACTAACGGTATCCCCCTCCAGCTTTTCGGCCAAAAGTATCATACCTGCACAGGTAGCCAGCACTGGCAAGCCATCTGCAATCCGCTGCTGCAGATTGGCAAACATATTGCTATCCCGCAAGAGCTTTCCCTGCACGGTACTTTCCCCCCCAGGCAATACCAAACCTTCAAAATCCGCCTGCAAATCCTCAGCCTTCCGCAGTTCTACACATTCTGCCCCCAGCTCACTAAGCACCTTTTCATGTTCAATAAAGGCTCCTTGAACCGCCAGCACACCTATCTTCATAAAATAAAACCTCCAAATTAGCTGCGTGGAACTTATTTGCCACGCTCTGCCATGAGGATGCTAATTTCATCCTCATTGATACCTACCATAGCTTCCCCCAAATCCTCAGACAGACGGGCAATCAAATCTGCATCTTTATAGTTGGTTACAGACTGAACAATGGCTGCAGCCCGCTTCTCAGGATTGCCGGACTTGAAAATACCAGAGCCTACAAATACACCTTCAGCCCCCAGCTGCATCATCAGAGCAGCATCAGCTGGAGTGGCTACACCGCCAGCGGCAAAGTTTACTACTGGCAAACGACGATTATCATGAACATACTGTACCAAATCATATGGCACCTGCAGCTCCTTGGCAGCCTCAAACAGCTCATCAGTCTGCAAGGAAGCAACCTTGGCAATCTGGCCATTAATCTTCCGCATATGCTGGACAGCCTGTACCACATCACCGGTACCTGGCTCACCCTTGGTACGAATCATAGAAGCACCTTCGGCGATGCGGCGGAGAGCCTCTCCCAAATCCCTGGCTCCGCAGACAAATGGCACCTTAAACTGATGCTTGTCAATATGATATACATTATCAGCAGGAGAGAGAACCTCACTCTCATCAATGTAATCTATCTCAATGGCCTCCAAAATCTGCGCCTCTACAAAATGACCAATACGGCATTTAGCCATAACAGGAATGGAAACAGCCTCCTGAATGCCCTTGATCATCTTAGGATCACTCATACGGGACACGCCCCCGGCTGCTCTGATATCTGCTGGAATCCTCTCCAAGGCCATAACAGCGCAAGCTCCGGCTGCCTCGGCAATTTTTGCCTGCTCTGGAGTAGTAACATCCATAATGACGCCACCCTTCAGCATCTGAGCCAGCTGCTTATTTAATTCATATCTGCTTGCCTGATTTTCACTCATATTAATACCTGCTTTCTATCTGTTGTTTTGTTGATTTTTATTTATGATTATAGCCACTTTTGACTATAGACAAAATAGCCAATATATGTATTTCTTATAAGGTCAAAAATATAGCCAGTTCCCAATTTCCAACCATTTCTCCCTATAAATCTTATCCAATCACCTTGTCCATGATGGTTGCTTGACATAGCTGTGGATTTTGATTAAACTTTTATAAGGAAATTAACTGAAACTTACTATATAAAAGAAAGAGGAGAGTCAAAATGACAGACCGTATTCGTACCCGTTTTGCACCAAGCCCTACTGGCTATATGCATATCGGCAATTTGCGTACTGCTTTGTACGCTTATCTTTTTGCCAAAGCCAACAAGGGAGATTTTCTCCTGCGCATTGAGGACACTGACCAGAAGCGTTTTGTCGCCGATGCGGTAGACTTCATCAATCGCACTTTGGCAGCTGCTCATATCGTTCCTAACGAGGGACCAGATATTGGTGGAGACTGCGGTCCATATATCCAGAGCCAGCGTCTGGATATATACAAGAAGTATGCTGAGGAGCTTATTGCCAAGGGACACGCTTACCGTTGCTTCTGCACTGATTGCAGTGAACAGCAGCATGAGGCTCAGAAAGCTGGGGATACCAAGGCTTTTGGTGGCTACAACAGAGCCTGCCGTGATCTGCCACAGGAAACCATTGATAAATATTTAGCTGAAGGTCGTTCCTATGTTATCCGCCAGAAAATGCCTTTGACTGGGGAAACCACCTTTACTGATGCGGTACATGGCCATATCAGCTTCAAGAATGAGGAGCTGGAGGATCAGGTTATTCTAAAGCAGGATGGTATGCCTACCTATAATTTCGCCAATGTTATTGACGACCATCTGATGCATATTACCCATGTTATTCGTGGTACAGAATTTATTACCTCCACACCAAAGCATGTCCTGCTGTATCAGTTCTTTGGCTGGGAGCCACCTGCCTTCATTCATCTGCCACCTGTTATGGGCAAGAATGAGGATGGCTCTGTATCCAAACTGTCCAAGCGCCACGGTGCCACCGGCTTTAGCCAGCTGGTAGATATGGGGTATCTGCCAGAAGCTATTACCAACTATGTAGCACTTCTGGGCTGGAGTCCAAAATCCGAGCAGGAAATCTTCACTATGGATGAGCTGATTGAACGTTTCTCTCTGGATGGCCTTAGCAAATCCCCAGCTGTTTTTGACTACAACAAGCTGGATTGGGTAAATGGTGAGTATTTCAAGGCCATGAGTGATGAGGATTTTGCTGCTGGTGCCAAGAGCTTCGCTGGAGAACTGGCTGAACAGCTTGGTCAGGACAAATGGCAGTATCTGGCTGGCCTGCTCCGCACCCGTGTTAGCCGTTACAATCAGGTTCCAGAGCAGATTGGCTTCTTCAGCCAGCTGACTGATTATGATGTAGAGCTGTTTACCAACAAGCGTAACAAGGTAAATCCAGAAAAGGCTGCTGAGATTCTCCCAGTTGTCATGCAGATTCTGGAAAAGGTTCAGGACTGGACTCCAGAGGGAATTGATGCTGTATTGCAGCCAGGTGTGGCTGAATCCGGTATCAAGATGGGCACCTTTATGTGGCCTGCCCGTATCGCTCTTTCTGGCCAGAAGGTTACTCCTGGCGGCGTAACTGAGCTGCTTTATATCCTGGGCCGTGAGGAATCCTTCCGCCGCCTGCAGCTTGGTTTAGAAAAAGTTCAGTAAAAATAAAATTTTTCTTGACATAATAACAATAATGCTGTATTATTATTATTGTCATTGGCGCGTTGGTCAAGTGGTTAAGACTCCGCCCTCTCACGGCGGCTTCAAGGGTTCGAATCCCTTACGCGTCACCAATTGATAATTTAGGCTGGAACATAGTTCCAGTCTTTTTTGTTTTACATTCCCTTGTAATCTTACAGCACCAATACAATCCCATAATAAAAGCCTATCTGACACACTTCTGCTGTCGTAGATAGGCTTTTCATTTTCTCTTTTACAATTCCCCATCCAAGGCTCGCTGAACGGTTTCATACAAAACCCCAGTCTCCACGGGCTTGGTTAAATGAGCATCCATTCCTGCCTCCATAGAACACTGCTCATCTTTTTCATAAGCATTGGCAGTCACGGCTACAATAGGAATCCTCTTAGCATCAGATTTGCCAGAAGCACGAATCCTGCGGGTAGCTTCCAAACCATCCATCAACGGCATCCTTACATCCATCAAAATCAAATCATAGGTACCCGGGGCATTCATCATAAATTTGCTCAATGCTACCCGGCCATTTTCTGCTGTGTCCACCAGCAAGCCCCTGCGGGAAAGAAGATTCCTGGCAATTTCACTGTTAATTTCATCATCCTCAACTAAGAGAACAGTTTTTCCTGCAAAGTTATAGCCTTGATTTTCTGGTATCTGAGCTACTTCTGGCATTTCCTTGTCCAGCTCCAAATCCAAATACAATTTAAACTCCGTACCCTGACCTTTGTTGCTCTTGAACTCAAGTCGTCCACCAAGATAATCTGTCAGCTTATAGCAAATGGCCAACCCCAGACCTACACCGCCATATACGGTCGTGCTGCCTCGATATTCCTTGGTCATAGGCAAAAAGATATGTTCCTGCACCTCTGGGGCAATACCAATACCAGTATCCCGCACCACAAATTCCATTCTGGCCTTGTTATCATGCTCTGCCAGCTGATGAAGCTGGAAATCTATTTTGCCATAGCGAGGGGTAAATTTTACAGCATTGGATAGGAGATTCTGCAAAATCTGTCTAATACGTCCCCGATCAGACTTTACATAAACAGCCACATTATCATCTATCCGAGTATGAAAATGGAGCTTTTTCTCATGAGCCATAGGTCGAATAACACTGCCAACCGTTTCAAATAGCTCCCTTATATTAATGGTTGTATCCTTAGCTGTCATATTTTCTTTGGCTGGACTAACAATGTAAAGTATATCGTTAACAATATTCAAGAGAAAATGAGTGGTATCCCCCACCTTTTCCAGACAATACTCCACATACTCTCTATCATCCAGCTGAGATTTGGCCAACTCAGTCAACCCCAGCACATTATTCAAGGATGAGCGCAAATCATGGCTTGTATGAGCCAACAGCTTGCGACAATCAATCTTCTGCCAAGCCTTATCAATATCTTCCTTGGTAACATCCCTGCTATCTATATATTCTTTGCTATCCATATAATCGCACCGCCTTATTGCCCTTAGTTATCAGCATTAATGGTTGGAAATTCCCCCGGCTGCCGCAGCCAGATACTCCTTTGACGAATGCCTGCCAAAGCCTCCTCCAGCTGCCATCTATGTTCTGGCATTTCCACATCCAGGAAGAATATATACTCTCCCAGACCAGTTCGAGCAGGCCTAGACTCAATTCTAGTCAAATTCACCTGTCTATCTGCCAATTCCGTCAAAATCTCACATAAACGTCCAGCATCCTTACCGTCTATCTGACATATGATAAGGGATTTTTCCGGCTGACCATAGTCGGTATTTTCCTTGCTATCCCTGCGAATCAGCTGATAAAATCTGGTTGAATTATTAGGCAAATCCTCTATATTCTCTGCCACCAGCTTCAAACCATTCAGCTCGCCGCCCCTGCGGGTACAAATAGCCGCCCAGCCATCTGTTGGCTCCGCTTCTGCCACCAGCTTAGCCGCCATAGCTGTACTAGCCACAGCTTCCTGCTCTGCTAAGGGATAATTGCAACGGATGAATTCCCGACACTGGGATAAGGGCTGAGAGTGAGAAAGTATCCTTTTGACAGGTACATCCTCCCCCGTATCCGACCGCATCATAAGATTATTGTGTACATGCCAAATAAGCTCTCGTACCACCTGCAGATTGTCACTGCCTGCCAAAGTATCCAGAGTTATATTTATTGAGCCTTCAATGGAGTTTTCCACTGGCACCAGACAGGAATCCAGCTGTCCTTGTTCCACCTGATGAATGGCCTCATATATATTGGCACAGGACACCAGCTCATATTTCTCTGGCACCATACCCTTTAAATATATCGCTGCTGCTTCGCTATGAGTTCCCAAAGGCCCCAAAAATCCCATTTGCTTCATCCTGTTATCTGCTCCCGTCCAGTATTTCCTTATTTTACAATACGTTTTCGTACATTATATTATATATTATCAGTGTCTATTGTACAAGGGAACAAAGTACCTAGGCCAAGAGCTTTTCCATAATGCAGAGCCTTACTGCGAATATCAATAACAACAGCCCCCTGAGCCACTTTCTCTGCCACCTCGATGCCTACAAAACCGCCGCCAATAACCACAGCCTTACCCTCTGGATAGTGCAGAGATAAATCCCGCAAAGCATCTGCATCCGGCACATTCCTAAGCGTTAAAATATGCTTATTATCAATACCAGGAATTGGTGGCCTAAGAGCCTTAGCTCCAGGAGACAAAACCAATGCATCATAGCTTTCCTCATATTCCCCCTTGGAATTTCTGATGGAAACCTTTTTGTTGGCTGTATCTACCGGCAGTAGATCCACCTGCTACGCCTCCTACAATAATATACTTTTTCATAGCCAACCCCGCCTTTCTTAATTTTAAAATCCTATATTCATATATTACGATTTAGTAGTAATGTAAATATATTTTTTAAAGGTCTGGCAAAAGTTCCAGCCAATACGTCAGCTCCTTTACCTCGCTGTTAGAAACCGGGCCATTTTCCCCTACAGCCTCCAATTCTGCCAGATTAGCAGAATAGGGTGTCAAGAAAAGGTACACCTTTATAATCAAAAATAAAAAATCTGGCCAACAATACTGCCGTGACCAGATTTTCCCTTCTAAAAAAATTCTTTATGAACTACTGTCATCGTATGCACTACTTTCGCTTCACTGTTTTATTTATACCATATCAAACTAATATTGGCAATATCATAATTATCAGTAAATGACCAGAGACATTCTGGTTTCACTCGTAGACATGATTTATATCTATAAAGATAGAAAAGTGAAGATTGCTTTTTTAATCAGAATAGAACAATCCTCATTTCTGCTAAATCATACCAAAATCTGAACTGAATGCATTTTCTTTCCTATAATAATAGACAATTTAGCTTTAATTCCAAAAACATCCTACAATTTATGGTCATAAAGTACCAATTAGCCTTTTTCAGTCTGGGAAAAGCAATTCAATTAAAAGAAAACGAATTTACTATGCCTTATACAGTATATTTTGTATTCCTTGAGTAATATAATAAAAAAATACTACACAAGTCCTCTACAAAATGATATAATACCTTTTGTGATGTAAAGAACTTACTGTGTATTGTATTGGAGGGTCAGATATGAATTCTGAGATTACGCTCAAACTGCCACGCTGCAAGGGCTGTGGTATATGTGTAGCCTTTTGTCCCAAGCAGGTTCTCGGTCTTTCCGAGCTGGGCAAAGTGGTTATTCTGAAGGCTGATGACTGCATAGCCTGTGGCCAGTGCGAGCTGCGCTGCCCTGATTATGCAATTTTTGTAGATAAGAAGGTGGCAAAATGAGTAAAGCTAGATTGATGCAGGGTAATGAAGCCTGTGCCGAGGGTGCACTGGCTGCTGGTGTCCGTTTCTTTGGTGGTTACCCTATTACCCCCTCCACAGAAATAGCCGAAGGCATGGCCAAGATGCTGCCTAAGGTTGGTGGCAAATTCGTACAGATGGAAGATGAAATTGCTTCTATGGGTGTGGTACTTGGTGCCTCTCTGGCAGGCAAAAAGGCTCTCACCGCCTCCTCCGGCCCAGGCATCTCCCTGAAGCAGGAGCTGATTGGCTATGCTGCTGCGGCTGAGATTCCTGTTGTTATTGTTAATGTGCAGCGTGTTGGTCCTTCCACAGGCCAGCCAACCGCCCCATCTCAGGGTGATGTTATGCAGGCTCGCTGGGGTACCCACGGTGATCATCCTATGATTGCCCTGTCTCCTTGGAGTGTTCGTGAGGCTTTTGATACTGCTGTTATGGCTGTTAATTATTCCGAACGCTTCCGTACTCCTGTTATTCTCCTGATGGACGAAATCGTAGGCCATCTCCGGGAAAAGGTTGAGCTGCCAGAGGCCAGCGAGCTGGAAATTTACCCACGCCGTCAGCCTAGTAAGACCAGAGCTGAGGGCTATCAGCCTTATGCTCCTGCTGAGGATTTGGTGCCAAATGTAGCTGATTTCGGCAACGGCTATCATATCCATGTAACTGGTCTGATTCATGACGAAACCGGCTTCCCAGTAGGCAATCCAAAAGTTACCCGCGAGGCAATTGATCGCCTCCACAAGAAGATTGCTATTGCTCAGGACGAAATCACCCATGTAGAGGAATACTGCATGGAGGATGCTGAATATGCCGTAGTTGCCTTTGGTGGTACTGCCCGTACTGCCTATGAGGCTGTTCTTGAAGCTCGCAAAAAGGGCATCAAGGTTGGCATGGTTCGTTTGATTACCATTTGGCCATTTGCTGATAAGGCTATCAAGGCTTTGGCAGCCAAGGTAAAGGGTATCTTAGTGACTGAGCTGAACTATGGTCAGATTGTCAATGAAGTTGAGCGGGCAGCTGCTGGTCAGTGTCCAGTAGAGCTGTGTGCTAAATATGATATGACCATCTTCGAGCCTGAAGAAATTCTTGAGGGCATTGAAAACCTTGCAGGAGGTAATAAATAATGGAAAGATCCTTTGAACAGTATTTTCGCCAGAACCGCCTGCCACATCTCTGGTGTCCAGGCTGTGGCAATGGTATAGCAACCAAGGCCATTGTTCAGGCCATTGAGAAAAAAGGTCTGGATAGAGATAAAACCATCATTGTTTCCGGTATCGGCTGCTCCTCCAGAGCCTCCGGCTATATGGATTTTGATACACTGCACACCGCTCATGGTCGTGCTATTCCTTTTGCTACTGGCATCAAGCTGGCCAATCCAGAGCTGAATGTTGTTGTCATTACTGGTGATGGTGACTGCACCGCTATTGGTGGCAACCATTTCATTCATGGCTGCCGCAGAAATGTGGATTTGACTGTTGTGCTTTTTAACAACAATATTTACGGTATGACTGGTGGTCAGGCTTCCCCTATGACTCCAACTGGCAAAAAGGCTACTACTGCTCCTTATGGTGCTGTAGATCCTACCTTTGATGCCTGCAAGCTGGCCGAAGCTGCTGGAGCTACCTATGTAGCTCGTTCCACCGCTTACCATGTACAGCATCTTACTGATATGATTGCCAATGGCTTTGATAACAAGGGCTTTTCCTTTATCGAGGCTATGGTACAGTGTCCTACTGCCTATGGCCGCAAAAACAAGATGTCCGATCCTGTAGAGCTGATGAAGTGGATGCGGGATAATGCTGTAATGAAAGCTGCTTGGGATAAGCTGCCCGAAGATAAAAAGGTTGGCGATAAATTCCCTATTGGCCTGCTTTATCAGGATACTGAGGTAGATTATGCTACTGCCTATGAGCATGTTATTGAGGTTGCAGGAGGTGCTGGAAAATGAGAAAGCAGATTAGATTGTCCGGCTCCGGTGGCCAGGGTGTAATTACCGCTGCTATTATCTATGCAGAGGCTGCTGTTTCTGCAGGTATGGAGGCTGTACAGTCCCAGTCCTATGGACCAGAGGCTCGTGGCGGTGCTTCCAAATCTGAGGTTATTATTGATGATAGCCATCCTATCTTTCATCCCCATGTAAAGACTCCTGATGTGGTACTGGCTATGACACAGAAGGCTGCTGATAAATACTATGGTGATTTACATAGTGATGGTATCTTGATTCTGGATACTGATTTGGTGCCTGAGCCACCTAAGTTTGGCAATATTATTCAGGTGCCTATTACCAAAATTGCCATTGAGCAGGCTGGCAAATCCCTTTTTGCCAACATTGTAGCCCTTGGTGTATTGACCAAGGTTCTGAATCTGGTAGATTTGGATACTGTCCGTACCGCAGTATCTCACCGTGTACCACCTCATACCATTGAGGCCAATATGAAAGCTTTGCAGCTGGGCTATGATGCTGTAAAATAATCCCATAACAAACCAAAGCCCTGATACGCTCCACGCGTACCAGGGCTTTTTTGCTATTTAGTTTATCTCATTTCTGATATGCCTCATCTAGGATTGCTTGCAATGTACCATCCTTCGCATAAACCAGGGCATCTATCTGTTTGAAATTATGCTTTTTTATTTTTCCTTCAGTAGAAAACCCTAGAATATATGCCGTAGCAATTCTATAAATTATTTCCGTAGGTGCCAAACCATAAACCTGCTTCTCAAAAATATGTTTCAAGCGGGCATCCTTATCCGGATAAAGCCGCTGCATTTCAGAGCTTCGATACAATCTTTTAACAATCTCCGCAATGTACATTCCCGATTTCATGTACAAATCCATAAAAGTTTTATCTGGAGTATCAAAACAGCCAGGATTTTCCTGCTCCAACATATCTACCATATCCTTAACTACTTTTTTAGGTGTAAAAATCTGGTTTGTCTTTTGCGGTGGGATATAATCAAATATATCCTCCTTATTCTCCTCTGAAAAATAATCTGCTAATTGACTCTTTTTATTCATAAACTCCTTTACGGAATCATCAAATACAATAGGGTCAAATAACTGTCCCACAAAATTTTTATTTTCTCCAGTTTCAGGATCTATATAGCTCCCCCCATCCCTAAGAAATATAAATTGTTCCAAGGATATGCCAGTAACCTCCTTGAACACATCCTCTGGTACAATACTATCAAAATTTTCTAATGTAATCTCTCCAGTACCATAAGCCATCAAAAAGGCTGGTATCGTTCTGGAAAAACCTCTTAAATGATCTCTAATATCCCCCTCTATAGAGTTCTTTTGCTGCTCCTGCTTACTGGTTTCAACAGCATTTATCACATCCTGCTTGGAATCCTCCACCAGCTTTGCCATGCCCTCCTGAAGGTTAGTTTGAAAATCAGCCTTCGCTTCGGCAATTTTTTCATCAAACTCTTTGTTGATTTCTATTGCAGTCTGACCTGTAGTAACACCGGCTTTCAATTGCTCCTGCCGTTCCTGCTCGATAATATTTTTATTAATAGCAAAATCGTTATAAGACTTCTCAATCAGTCTATCTACTGAATCATTAATCTGCCTAACCATTCTACCCTTAACGGCTTGCTTCATTTCTGAACCATATTCCGCCTTAGCAGTTGCAATAATACTATCTGTTATTTGTTTATGCGTATCTTTTTTTAATTTTTCTAGCGCTGTTTGCGCTTTATCTGGTTTCGTAATAATAGTCTCTGTTGCACCGCCTATATCAATTTTGTTACCGAAGATTTTATCACCAAATACATCCTGAGTCTTACCTACAACAATTTCTTCTGGAATATCCACATCTCCAGCCTCATTCAGGAATATATCATCTTCGAGTTTATCAGTTAATGTTGCCTTATCCTTAGCTTCCTTAACAGGTTGCAAACCACTAATAATATCTATGACCTCCGCAGGTGCACCAAAGACCTGCGAAATATTTTGGAAGAGATAATTGCTCATAAAGCCACGCTTGACTACCTCTACCGCCCGGATTTTTCTTGGAATGGTCAACACCTTTTCAGCATCCAGCTCTATCAGCTCACCCTGCTCATCCTCACCAATAACTGGAAAGAAATTCAATAATTCCCTAATATTCGCTTTTCTGGTTTCTATATCTCCTCTACCTGATGCAGTATCCGTACTTAAATCATTGGCAAATTGCTCAAAAATGTTCAGCGTCCTAGCAGGATCAAAGTCAAATACATAGGCATTTTCCTTGCGCCCATAGGAAGTCCCATTATGAAACATACATGGATTCTGGGCACGAAAAGCAGCCTGCATATACAGGGCAGGACTTTTTACATTGCTTAACATCAATACAGCAGTCCATTCTGGAATGGTAATTCCAGTAGTCAGTTGACCTACAGACAAGGTAATAGTTCTATCATTCTCCTTAATAGCCTTTACTACCTTATCATATGATTTCTTTGTTTCTTTATCATCATCAGTTTTACCATCTCCAGCCGCCAAGACTATCTCATATTCACCAAATACAGGATGTGTTTTTAGCTTTTCTGCCAAGGCCTTGGCACTATCCACCCTATCCAACAGCCAAAAGGTATGCTTTAATTCATGCCGCAATTTCGGAGTGGAAAATGGGAATCTTAGTTGCTTTGTCATAGCATCCAAAAATTTATCTACTGATGATTCATGCTTAAATTTCCCTTGCTCTGTAGCAAAGAACTCATTCAAATCAAAAGCATATTCTGCCGTTTCTCCCTGAATCACAATCCCCTGCTGCAGCTCATCCTTAACTATTTCCGACATCTGATATGTAAACATATTCAGCTTAGGCAAAATAGCATAGGGATTTTCTTCCTCTGATGTCACATCCCAATCCCGCTTTGCTTTTTGCTCATCAGCATAAGTCCAATTATAAATAGCATCCTGAGAAAATTTATTGTTGGCCAAGGCCTTGAAAGGCGTGCCAGATAAATGTAGTGTAAAATTCCGTTTGATACGGTCAAAGGCTATACCGGTTTTAAATGTGTCCACTCCTTCATGAGCCTCATCTATAACCAATACATCCCAGTTCATTTCAGCAACTTCCCGAAGTTTATCAATTCCTTGAGGGCTAAAATATTTGGATCCCTTCATATCCTGCAGGCTGACAAATTCTATACATCTGTCCATCTCTTCATCTTCCTGAGATGTAATCAAATTGGTATATTCCTGTCTAGACAATACGCCAGCTCTATCCTTCAAGGCCTCAACTTGACTGACAAAACGATAGCCTGACTCTGGGCCTAAGAATTTAGCATAATCATCAAACCAGCTATTGGCTATGGCTGGACGTTGGGTTAAAATCAGCACCGTTTGAGCCTGAATTTTTTTACAAAAATCATATACAGCCAGTGTCTTACCAAAACGAGGCTTGGCATTCCAGAGGAACTCTCCCTTATGGTGACTATTCCTGTAAGCAATGGTCTTGGCCACCGCCTCTTTCTGCTCCTGTCGCAGTTGATAGGGAATAACTTTGCCCAATGTTTCCAATATGCCACGACTAGAGCGAAATGTCCAGAATTTCTGTTGTGATTCTGCACCTGTTATTTGGAACCATTCGTTGTTTTTGCCTTCTTCCTGCTTGGTTCCAAATTTTCGCAAATAACTATGAAAATCCTTGTCCGTAAATCTATCCCCTGTGCCATCATCAAAAATGGCATTGCCTTTCCATTCCAGATGCCACTGAACATCTGCCGTGTGGGTCTGCTGTTTGATGCGGGTTTCCACATCCTGTTCCGTATAACCAATTTTAGTCCAGCCATTATGACGAACAATCTCAGGAGTGGTGTAAGCATATATCATAGGTGTAACACCTCTTATTGTGGCAATATTAGGCCTTTCCATTTACTCCATCTCCTTTACATGGGTTTCGATAAAATCAATTTCCTCAGGGGTAAGATTATATTTTTTGTATAGCTGTTTATCTATATCTGCAATGGATTGCGACCAATCTATATCGGAGGAAGATGTAAAATCCTGCCAGGGAACATACTTCCATGTCCCTAAATTATTATCTTGCGTGATCTTTAATACCCCTAACAATACTCTAACGAATTTTGATTTTATATATTTCAATAATGATGCAGCCTCATATTCACTTTCAAATGCACCTACGCTAATAAAAGATTGCGTAAATCCTATATATGGTTTTCCTACTATAGGTGTACTTAACACCTCCCCTAGTAATCCTGAACCATTAGACTTAGGCAAAATAACTTTCCATTTATTTATATTTTCATGTGTTTGATCAATGTATTCTTTCTTAATGAACTTATAACATCTTTTATTACTTACCAATCCCAATATTTTAAAGCTATCCCCGCCATCATTTTCCTCAAATAAATTTTCTAAATTAAATATTGATGTCGTTAATCTTCTCTCCTTGCCACAACTACCAATTTTACATACTTTTTTCCCTTTTCCATTATAAAACGTAGCAAATAATTCTGGATGACTTACATACAGTTTTTTTAAATTCCATTTGTTTTGCAATATAATATGCTCATCTAATGTATTAAATAATTTATTACTAACTACTTTGTGAAATATAACATTCAATTCTGGATATGAGGTAAAAACACCCATCTCACCATATTTAATATGCACATTCCTATAACTAATAGCAATACCACCTTTAATGTCTGAATTACTAAAAATCTTTTTACCATCTTGTTCATAATATAAAATCTTAAAATGTTCATCATGTAACATTTTTTCGTTCCATTCCTTAGGTGTTTTCCCCGCATTAAATAAAAATCGCGCTGGAGTGATTAATTCCACTCTTTCACCAATATCATATGCTGCATCCATAAATTTATTATATATAGGTTTGTCAGATGTATCTCGCATATCCTCCTGATATGGTGGATTTCCTATAACAAAATCAAATTTCATATCCTTATCCCTCTTCCATACTATCTTCTGCTTGCCCTTTTCTCTTTGCCAATCTCGTACCTGACAGCTATATGCAGGCGCTGTCAGCGTGCTTTCAAATACTTCTTCAGGAGTAAATAACTGTAACTGCCCAATCTCTTTTTCCTCTATCTCCTGAGGCTTTTGCCGTGGCAGTGTCCCCAATAGTCCATCCATCTGCCAAATATTCCAGCTAATGATTCTAGCTATTCGCTTGATAGATTCCTGACTAGGCTCAGACTCCCATCGTGCCCTGCTGTATTCACAAAATGTTTCCAGTAGGTTAATTCTAGCCATCAGGAGGTTATCCCCTTGATATTCATAACCATAGGTACTTTCAAAGGCCCTATATACCCATTGATTCCAGGTTCTATGAGCTTTGACATTCTCATTAATAACCCGAAGCTTCCTATCTAATATGCCGATTCGCTGTGATAGCGGAATCATTTCACCAGTAACAGTGTCATAGCGAGATACCAAATAAGGACCTTCACCGCAGGTAATTTCCAATCGCCTTGCCAGAACATAATCCTTCCACGTTTTCCCTACCGGAAAAACTATTCTTTTCTCCACTGTCTCCCATTGTTTATTTTGCTCACTATTAAAGACATCATCTCGTCCAAACCATTCCTGATCACACTGATTGTTCATCATATTGCAAATCCAAGATGGCGTAAAAACCTCTGCCTTTTTGCGAGTACGCTTGACCTGCTCCTTCTGTGACTTGGCAACTCTTGGGCGAAAAATTACCTTATCCCCATCAATAAGTTTTTTGGTAATTTCAGATGCAAAATCCATCCCATTATATGTATTAGAGGCAAATGTAATATTTTTCCCCGTTGACCTATCCTTCAAAAGAATATTCAAAGCTATCCTGACTGAATTAGACTTCAATTCAATCAAATCCCACATAAAATCTTCCTTTCCTGCCTCCCATTATCATCAGATGCAGTTCTAGACATTGAATACCCCCTCATCATTTTACTTGCTCTAAGGGATAGCATCTTAATGTATTGTGCGAGTATACATAATTCTACCCCCCCCGGACATTTTGGCAATAAAAAAATCCACCCCTATTAAGGATGGACGAAATATATTTATTCTGATTGTATGAACTTGTTATATTTAAGATATTAGCGGAAGGCAGACAATTCGACAAAAATAGCGTATCAAGCCAATTCAGCCCGATACGCCATTTTTAGCATAATTTTTCAGTTATTATAACATAGCAATAGCTTTTGTAAATTCTTCCAAAGACATGCCTGCTCTTTTAGCCGCGTCCATATTAGAAAGTATACCATCTTTCACTAACCCACACAGGGTTTTTAACATCCCTTCTTCCAACCCTTCCTCTTTAGCAATCTCCCTAGCTCTTTTATCATCCCACTTAAAAGTCACCATATCAAGAACCTCCCTTTCGTGTTCTTTAAAATATTCTTTCATTAATTCATTATCTCTACAATATCGAATAGCAGATTTAATAGCCTGAGATAAGTCCTGTTTTGCCGCTAAATATTCCTGTACCTTTGCGACAAAGACACTATAACACCGCAGTTCATAACAAGAATCCAAAAGCTTTTTTCCTTTGTCC